>NZ_AUDG01000060.1 GCF_000425345.1 Rheinheimera baltica DSM 14885
GTAATCCACGTCCTGCGGCAACACAATATCCAACTTATTAATTAACTGACGTACCGATTCAGTGCGAAAGAGCGACATCCCTATCACCGCCCAAATCATGGCATCCATGGGGAGTTTGCGTTTGCGCAAGGTGGCAACGCCGTTGGAAGCCAGGCAAGACTGGATAATATCGGGTTCCAGAACATCGGACAGCGATGCAAATTCGGTAAGGCGGTTGATTGACGTGCGTGCTAATGCTTCTGACAGTTCCATAAAAAAATCCGATGGCTTAATGGCTCATCGGATTCTTACATCTACACAGGATCGGTCAACCGATCAGGAAAATATTTCTTAACTGATCGGCATTAAGCATAATGCTGGTTTTTTTTATGGTATTAAATGGTTTGTCGTTAACCATCCATTCTATTATTTAGAATGTTTGTCGGCAAAAATTGCGATTTTAGTTTCACAAAATTGCTATATCCTTAGTAAATGAAAGGAGTAAACCATGTGGAAAAATGACGTATCGCGTTATGGGCTAATAAGTATTGTACTGCACTGGATAACCGCTTTAGCAGTGTTAGGCTTATTTGCGGTTGGTTTCTGGATGGTTGATCTGACCTATTACAGCCAATGGTATCGAACTGCACCATACTGGCATAAGAGTATTGGTATTTTGTTGGCCATAACAATTTGCCTTCGTTTGGCCTGGCGTTACTTTAGTCCGCCGCCAAATGCAGTAACAACGCATAAACGTTGGGAAAAACAGATTTCATCTGTTGTGCAAGGTTTGCTGTATATCGGTATGGTGACACTCTTTATAAGTGGTTATCTGATTTCTACAGAAGACGGCAGGCCAATAAGTGTATTTGGTTGGTTTGATGTACCCGCAGCAGGGGCCTTGTTTGATAATCAGGCTGACACTGCGGGCTTAGTGCACGAATACGTTGCTTACAGCTTAATCGCGCTGACATTGTTGCATGGTGCTGCAGCGTTAAAACATCACTTTGTTGATAAAGACAATACACTCAGACGTATGTTTGGGCGTAAACCTTAAAATTTGGAGAGTAATATGAAGAAACTTTTCCTCGCTGCCTCATTGGCTGCATTAATGACATTGCCAGCACAGGCTGCAGACTATGTTATTGATACTCAAGGCGCACACGCATTTGTACAGTTCAAAATTAGCCATTTAGGTTATAGCTGGCTTTATGGCCGCTTTAATACTTTTTCTGGTGACTTTAGCTATGACGCGGCAAAGCTAGCCGAGTCAAAAATTCAGTTAACGATAGATACCAGTAGCGTTGATTCAAATCATGCTGAGCGTGATAAACACTTACGAAGTGCTGACTTTCTTAATGTTGGCAAACACCCTAAAGCCACTTTCGTTAGCACTAAAGTTGTTGAGAGAGATAACAATAACTTCGACCTTTATGGCAACCTCACCCTCAATGGTGTGACAAAAGAAGTCGTTATTGCTGCAGAAAAAACGGGTGAAGGCAAAGATCCCTGGGGGGGTTATCGTGCTGGATTTTCAGGTACTACAACGTTAACGTTGAAAGACTTTGCTATCAGTATGGATTTAGGCCCTGCTTCGGTAACAGTACAAATGGAGTTAAGCGTTGAGGGGATCCGCAAGTAGGCCTCAGCATCACTCATCAGCAGGAGATGCTAATACAAAAATGCAGCACTCCTGCTGTTTTAGACTGATGTTTAATTGCTATTGTTTGTTGTCGATATAGGTATTGGCACAGGTTCTTTCGGCTTTAAGGCACTGAGCAAACTTACCAAAATAAGATTAAATTCTTCGTCTTCTACTTGCACGTTGGTCAGTTGGCTGACAAGCAATGTGGCCTCAAAAGTATCACCGGTACGATACATCAGTTGTGCTAAGCGTAATGTTGCCCAATACAGGCTTCTGTTTTCACTGTCTTTGTAAAATGCCAGATATTGTTGTAACGCCTTAATCCCTTCATCAGCATCTTGATCGGCGATTACCGCCAAGCGGCCTATATGGTAAAGTGCATTATATTTGTCAGTTGCATCGGTAGCGTATTGAGCTGCTAACGTATAGCTTTTAAATGCTTGTGCATGCACGCCTAATTCATTTTCAATTTGAGCTTTACGTGCGAGTAAGCGCGCCGTTGGTGGGTTAGGCATCATGCTGTTTAATAGTTCAAGTGCCTCTGTAGGTTTTTTGTCATTAAGTAAAATACGCGATCTGGCTAACAAGGCTTGTGCCGGATTTTCTTTGGCAAGTTGCTCTGTCATGGCTTCAGCAAGTGCTTTGTCACCACCTGCAGCGGCTGGTGCAATACTGTAAAAATCTATTAATGCCTGACGTGCAGCAAAATACTGCGGGTTTAAATTAACAGCATTTTGCAATAACGCCACGCCGCGAAGCGCGCGATCTTTTGCTGCAAACACATTGCCATTGCTTGCCAAACGAATTTTGCTTAATCCTGCAAGATAGTTTAATTCAACATTTTGCGGAAACTGTTCAACAGCGAAGTTGAGTAAGTCATTAGCGTCTTCCAAACGTTGCAAACTAATCAGAGCCTTAGCATAGACAACCAGTAAGTTATCGTGTTGTTTATAATCGGGCAGCTTGACCAACTGATGTTCAAGCTCAGAAAACTGCGACTTGGCTAACAATTGCTCATAATGGGAGAAGTCTGCCGACGGTAAACTGGATGCAACGAGCAACAACAGGGCCTTCATCAATGATCTCCTTCAAGATCAATGCACAATACACGTACCGTAGTCTGCAGCAAATGCAGTAAAAATACCACACAATCACGGGATTTCAATTTCAATATCGTTTACAGGAATACTGCAGCATGGCAAGAACTCGCCTTGCCGAACAAAAGCCAGGGGTTCATTGATGTAACGAATTTCTCCGCGTAAAAGCTTACAACGACATGCACCACAGTAACCTTCACGACAATGAAAATTGACCTGTAACCGTTGTTGTTCTAGTGCGTCGAGCAGCGTTCTGGCTTGGCCATCAAAATTAATGGCCACATCAGCGCTTACTTTAACAGTAGGCATTTGGCTTACAGATCGAAATCACCGAAATCGCCACCGTCAACTTCATTATCAATCTGCCCAACCAGGTAAGAACTAATTTCAGCTTCTTGCGGGGCAACCTGTACGTTGTCAGAAACCAACCAGGTATTGATCCACGGAATAGGATTTTGTGTGGTTGAGAAGATAGCCTTTAAACCAATAGCTTGCATACGGCTGTTTGAAATATACTCTACATATTGGCAAAGAATGTCTTTGTTCAAACCAATCATAGAGCCGTCCTTAAACAAAAACTCTGCCCAGTCTTTTTCTTGCTCTGCTGCTTTGCGGAAAATGGCGTAAGCTTCTTCTTCGCATTCTTTGGCGATTATTGCCATGTCTGGATCATCATCGCCTGCGGCCATAATATTTAGCATGTGCTGGGTGCCGGTAAGATGTAATGCTTCATCGCGGGCAATAAGCCGGATAATTTTGGCGTTACCTTCCATTAGTTCGCGTTCGGCAAAGGCAAAACTGCAGGCAAAACTAACATAAAACCGGATAGCTTCAAGCACGTTTACCGACATAACACACAGGTACAAGCGGCGCTTTAACTCATAAAGACTAATGGTTTCACTATTACCATTAATGGTATGAGTACCTTCACCACAGCGCTGATATAAATTAATGCCATCAATCAGATGGTCATAATAGCGGGTTACATCTTCAGCGCGTTGTAGTATTTTTTCATTCAGCATAATGTCGTCGAACACTTTATGGGGTTCGGCGCTAATGTTGCGTACTATATGGGTATAGCTGCGGCTGTGTATGGTTTCACTAAAGGCCCAGGTTTCTATCCATGTTTCTAGTTCAGGTAAAGATACTATTGGCAAAAACGCCACATTGGGTGAACGGCCTTGGACAGAATCCAATAAGGTCTGGTATTTCAGATTACTGATAAATATGTGTTTTTCATGATCCGGAAGGTTTTGGTAGTCAATCCTGTCTTTGCTAACGTCAACCTCTTCCGGGCGCCAGAAAAAACTCAATTGTTTTTCAATCAGTTTTTCGAAGATACCGTATTTTTGCTGATCATAGCGTGAAACGTTTACCGGATTACCGAAAAACATCGGCTCTTTCATCTGATCATTCATTATGCGGTTGAAAGTTGTGTACGCCATTGCCACTTATCGTCCTAACTGGGGGTTCAATACAAAGTACGGACTACCTAAGCAGTCCGTTTACTCAAAAGTTAAATTTTACACGCGCCACCAGCACAGCCGTCATCTTCCGGCTCTGGCTTAATATCCTCCTGAATGTCGGATGCGCCATCACGGGTGTTGTGGTAATACATTGTTTTTACACCCAGTTTGTAAGCTGACAGCAAGTCCTGTAACAACAGTTTCATTGGCACTTTGCCGCCATCAAACTTATTTGGATCGTAGTTAGTGTTCGCGGAAATGGTCTGATCGATAAATTTCTGCATAATAGCGACCAAGGCAATATAACCACTGTTATTGGGGATATTCCAAAGTAATTCGTACTGATCTTTTAATCTCTCGTATTCAGGTACAACCTGTTTCAATATACCGTCTTTGCTGGCTTTTACGCTGATATGACCACGTGGTGGCTCAATACCATTTGTCGCATTAGATATTTGTGACGACGTTTCAGACGGCATTAATGCTGATAAGGTCGAATTACGCAGACCATGATTCAGAATATCTTTACGTAGTTGCTCCCAGTCTAACAGCAATGGCTCACTACAGACTTTGTCCAAGTCTTTCTTGTACGTATCAATTGGCAGTATGCCTTCGGCATAAGTGGTTTCATTAAATTTTGGACAAGCACCAAATTCCTGAGCCAATTTATTCGACGCTTTCAATAAATAATACTGAATAGCTTCGAAGGTGCGATGTGTTAAGCCATTAGCTGAACCATCTGAGTACTTAACCCCGTTCTTAGCTAAATAGTAAGCATAATTGATGACGCCAACACCGAGGGTTCGGCGGTTAATTGACGCATGGAATGCTGCAGGAATAGGGTAATCCTGATAATCCAACAGGCTATCTAATGACCTTACCGCCAGCTCAGCTAATTCTTCTAATTCGCTAAGATCTTCAATCGCCCCCAGGTTAAAAGCTGACAGGGTGCACAGGGCAATTTCACCGTCTGGATCATTGACATGTTTTAATGGCTTTGTTGGCAGAGCGATTTCTAAACATAAATTGCTCTGGCGCACTGGGGCAAATTTGGGGTTAAACGGACTGTGCGTATTGCAGTGGTCTACATTCTGTAAGTAAATACGGCCGGTGCTGGCACGTTCTTGCATAAATAAAGTAAATAATTCTAACGCTTTTAAACGCTTCTTACGGATGCTGTTATCAGCTTCGTATTTTACGTATAGCTGCTCAAACTTTTCCTGATCTTCGAAGAACGCATCGTATAAACCAGGTACATCAGATGGGCTGAACAACGTGATGTAGTCGTCTTTAATTAAGCGGGTATACATTAAGCGGTTAAATTGGACGCCGTAATCTAAGTGCCTAACCCGGTTTTCTTCCACACCACGGTTATTTTTTAATACCAGCAACGACTCTACTTCTAAATGCCAAAGTGGATAGAACAGGGTTGCAGCACCACCACGAACGCCACCTTGCGAACAGCTTTTTACAGCGGTTTGAAAGTGTTTATAAAATGGGATACAGCCAGTATGGAATGCTTCACCATTACGAATTGGGCTACCCATAGCACGAATACGTCCAGCATTAATACCAATACCGGCGCGCTGGCTGACATATTTAACAATGGCACTGGAGGTGGCATTTATCGAATCTAAGCTGTCACCACATTCAATCAATACGCAAGAGCTAAACTGACGGGTAGGGGTGCGCACGCCCGACATGATAGGTGTGGGTAAAGATAACTTAAATAGTGAACATGCATCGTAGAAGCGGCGAACATAAGTTAAGCGGTTTGCTTTGGGATAATTGGCAAACAAACAGGCTGCAACCAGCATGTACAAAAACTGTGCGCTTTCATAAATTACGCCTGTGACGCGGTTTTGTACTAAATACTTGCCTTCCAGTTGTTTGACTGCGGCGTAGCTGAAATTTAAATCCCGGCTATGGTCAATAAAATCGTTCATCTGCTGCAGTTCTTCACGATTGTAATCAGCCAAAATATGCTGGTCATAACGATTGCTTTCAACCATTTTAACCACATGATCATACAAGTGCGGTGGTTCAAACTGGCCGTAGGCTTTTTTACGCAAATGAAAAACGGCAAGGCGCGCTGCGAGATACTGATAATCAGGGCTGTCTTTTGAAATTAAGTCAGCCGCAGCTTTAATAATTGTCTCATGAATATCTTCCGATTTTATGCCGTCATAAAACTGAATATGTGACTTTAGCTCAACCTGAGACACCGAAACATGTGATAGACCTTCGGCCGCCCAGGTAATAACACGATGAATTTTATCCAGGTCTAATGGTTCGCGGCGGCCATCACGTTTAGTGACGAAAAGAGATTGAGTCATTGCTGCAGATTTCCGTTTCGGTTGTTGTTAATACTGATTATGAGCCATGTAGCGCACGGCCATTTAACCAGCAGCTATTGTTGCTTAATTACACAACATATAGGTGCTTTTTATAAAGTGATCACAAGATAGTGTGGATCTGATTATTTTGCAAGGCTTGACGTGAGTGAAAAAAAGCCGGTTAAACTTGCTGTTAGTAGCTGCTAACCTTGGCAGTAGTGTGCTGAGAAAAGCTTGCGCGAAGCAAGCTTTTTTTCCAGATAAATTTATTTGTTCTATCAATTTATTTTTTATAGCGTGAAGCTATTTATAAGGTAAAAGACTTAACCAGTCGTTTAAATTAAGCTGGTTTTTTTGCCACCACAATATAATTAACATCTACGCCGGGCCCGGTTTTAAAACTGTTATTGACGGGGTTAAAATGTAGCCCTGTGGCGGCGGTAATTTCTAAACCTGCTTGCTCAAGGTAGCGCATTAGCTCAGAAGGCCGGATAAATTTATTAAATTCGTGTGTGCCTTTAGGTACCAGCTTCATAATATGCTCAGCGCCGACTATTGCTAATAAATACGCTTTCCAGGTTTTATTTAACGTTGAAAAAAACAAAGTCGCACCAGGCTTAGCTAAATCTGCACATGCCTGAATAACAGACATTGGTTCGGGAACATGTTCCAGCATCTCCATACAGGTGACAACATCGTATTGCGCCGCGAAGCGTTGGCTATATTCTTCCGCTGTTGTCTGCTGATAATTTACCTCTACACCGGCTTCCAGTGCATGTAAACGGGCAACATTTAATGAATCTAAGGCCATATCAAGACCAGTTACCACTGCACCACAACGAGCCATACTTTCCGCTAAAATACCGCCTCCACAGCCAATATCAACCACCGTTTTGCCGAACAGGCCCTGTATTTCGTCGCTAATGTAGGTTAACCGAACCGGGTTTAATAAATGCAGCGGTTTAAATTCGCCGGCAGGATCCCACCAACGAGAGGCGATATCGTTAAACTTAGCAATTTCGCCTGGATCAACATTGGTTGTATTCACTTTTGCTTGTGTTGTCATATCAGATGCCTCACGTTTTTGCGTGCATTATAAAGCCTTGATCTGTTAGAGCAATGCTACGGGTTAATTTGCTATGCATTTCAGGCATGGCAAGCGTGATTTTCTGTGATAGAATCTTGCGTTGTCTCGCGCTTTATAACATCGACAAAAGCGAGTTATCTATTTGATTTAAAGGGAAAATAGCGTTTTATGACAGATCTGGCCAGAGAAATAGTTCCTATTAATATTGAGGACGAATTAAAGAATTCGTACCTCGATTACGCAATGAGTGTCATTGTTGGCCGCGCCTTACCAGACGTAAGAGATGGTCTTAAGCCGGTGCATCGCCGCGTGCTGTTCGCGATGAAGGAACTTGGCAACGACTGGAACAAAGCCTATAAAAAATCTGCCCGTGTGGTAGGGGATGTTATTGGTAAATACCATCCGCACGGCGATAGCGCAGTGTACGACACGATAGTGCGTATGGCTCAGCCTTTCTCTCTGCGTTATATGTTGGTTGATGGGCAAGGTAACTTCGGTTCAATTGACGGCGATTCAGCGGCCGCAATGCGTTATACCGAAGTACGGATGGCGCGTATTGCGCACGAATTGCTAGCCGATTTAGATAAAGAAACCGTAGATTTTGTGCCAAATTATGATGGCACTGAACAAATTCCGGCTGTTATGCCAACCAAGCTACCAAACCTGTTAGTTAACGGTTCAAGTGGTATTGCTGTTGGTATGGCAACCAATATTCCACCACACAACTTAACCGAAGTCATCGACGGTTGCTTAGCTTTAATTGCTAACCCTGATATCGAATTGCATGAATTGATGCAATATATCCCTGGGCCAGATTTCCCTACCGCCGCTATTATTAACGGCCGAAAAGGGATTGAAGAAGCGTACCGTACTGGCCGTGGTAAGGTGTATATCCGCGCTCAAACCATGGTTGAGACCGACGAAAAAACTGGCCGCGAAGCTATTATTGTTAATGAAATTCCGTACCAGGTTAATAAAGCCCGTTTAATTGAAAAAATTGCCGAGCTGGTCAAAGAAAAACGTATTGAAGGTATTTCTGCACTGCGTGACGAGTCTGATAAAGACGGTATGCGCATTGTTATCGAGCTTAAGCGCGGTGAGTCTACGGATGTGATGCTTAACCAACTTTATACCAACACGCAAATGCAAACCGTGTTTGGTATTAATATGGTGGCACTGGATCAAGGTCAGCCTAAACTACTAAGCCTAAAAGAAATGCTGCAGTGTTTTGTGCTGCACCGTCGTGAAGTTGTTACGCGTCGCACCGTATACGATTTACGTAAAGCCCGTGACCGTGCTCATATTTTGGAAGGTTTAGCCATCGCACTGGCGAATATCGATGAAATTATCGAACTGGTTAAAACCTCTGCCAGCCCGGCAGAAGCCAAAGCTGGCCTTGTTCAGCGCGGCTGGAAGCTGGGTGATGTAAGTGCAATGCTTGAGCGGGCAGGCCAGGATGCTGCAAGGCCAGAGTGGCTTGAAGAACACTTCGGTATTCGTGATGGTTTATATTTCCTCACTGAACAACAAGCACAAGCCATCCTTGATTTACGCTTACACAAGTTAACGGGTCTGGAACATGAAAAAATTCTGGACGAATACAAACAGCTGTTAGAGCTGATTGCTGAATTGTTATTTATTCTGGGCAGCCCGGAACGTTTAATGGAAGTGATTTGCGAAGAGTTAGAAGCCATTAAAACACAGTATGGTGATGCACGGCGCACCGATATTCAAGACAACATGTTAGATATCAACATGGAAGATTTGATAACGGAAGAAGATGTGGTCGTTACGTTATCGCACCTGGGTTATGCTAAATACCAGCCGTTATCAGATTACGAAGCGCAACGTCGCGGTGGTAAAGGTAAGGCCGCGACAACCGTAAAAGACGAAGACTTTGTCGACAAGCTGCTGGTTGCAAGTACACACGATACGATTCTGTGTTTCTCTAATCGTGGTCGTCTGTATTGGATGAAAGTTTATCAGTTACCTCTGGCCAGCCGTACAGCTCGCGGTAAGCCTATTGTTAACTTGTTACCGCTGGAAGAAGGAGAGCGTATAAATGCTATCCTGCCGGTACGTGAATACGAAGCTGATAAATATGTATTTATGGCAACCGCTAACGGTACCGTTAAGAAAACGTCGTTAGTAGAATACTCACGGCCACGTTCCAACGGCATTATTGCTGTAAATCTGAATGATGGCGATAGGTTAATCGGCGTTGGTATCACTGACGGAAATAACGAAATTATGTTGTTCTCAGATGATGGTAAAGTCGTGCGCTTCACTGAAGATCAGGTTCGTGGCATGGGCCGCACCGCTACCGGTGTTCGCGGTATTAAACTGCGCGAAGGTGGTTCTGTCGTATCGCTAATTATTCCGCAAGGCGAAGGCCCAATTCTTACTGTCACCGAGAATGGTTACGGTAAACGTACCGGATTAAATGAATACCCAGCGAAAAGCCGTGCAACACAAGGCGTAGTCTCCATTAAAGTCTCTGAGCGTAATGGCTTAGTTGTTGGTGCCGTGCAGGTAAATGAGCTTGATGAAATCATGATGATTTCTAACAAGGGCACTTTAGTACGTACCCGTGTTAATGAGGTTTCTGAAGTGGGCCGTAATACCCAGGGCGTTATATTGATCCGTACCGCTGAAAATGAAAAAGTGGTTGGGGTAGCCAAGGTAGACGAGATCCAAGACCTTGAAGAACTTGCCGCTGCTGAAGCAGAAAAAACACCTAATCCTGAATTGACTGATACACAGTTAGCACAGGATGAAGAAGAGTAACACCCAGACAAAACGGGCGCTTATGCGCTCGTTTTGCTTTCTACGGTGACCATAATTTGAGATCGGTTACAAAACCGGCAGCTTTAAAAACAACCAGGCCAGTTGAATAAACACGCTAACTCAGGAGCAAGCAGTAAATCATGACCACATTTAATTTTTGCGCCGGTCCGGCAATGTTACCGGTAGACGTTATGGCGCAAGCACAGCACGAATTTATTAACTGGCAGCAGCATGGCTGCTCTATTATGGAAATGAGCCATAGAAGTAAGTCGTTTATTCGTGTCGCAGCAGAAGCTGAACAAGACTTACGTGATTTACTTAACATCCCAACCAACTACAAAGTGTTGTTTATGCACGGTGGTGGCCGTGGCCAGTTTTCTGCTGTGCCATTAAATTTATTGAAAGCAGGCCAAACAGCGGATTATATCGTCTCTGGGGCATGGTCAACGTCTGCAGTAGAAGAGGCAGCAAAATATGGCCAGCTAAACGTGCAAAATATTCGCCAAACCGATGCGAACGGTAGCCGCAGTTTAATTGCGCCCAAAGATTGGCAATTAACACCTAATGCTGCTTATGTGCATTGTTGTCCAAATGAAACCGTTGACGGTATTGAGTTTACAGCCTTACCTGATAGTCAGAGCCCGATAGTGGCAGATTTATCCTCAACCATTTTATCCAGGCCAATTGATGTTTGTCGTTATGGTGTTATTTATGCCGGAGCACAAAAAAACATTGGCCCGTCTGGTTTAACGCTGGCAATTGTACGAGAAGACTTGTTACCTACAAAAGAAAGTATTATTCCATCAGTATTAGATTATCGCTTAGCGGCAGAGAACGACAGCATGTTTAACACGCCGCCGTCTTTTGCCTGGTATTTGGCAGGTTTAGTGTTTAAATGGCTAAAACAGCAGGGTGGCGTAACCGAAATGGCAACGCGTAACCAAATCAAAGCAAGCTTTTTATATGATTACATTGATAAAAGTGACTTTTACTCAAACGACGTCGATACCGCTTATCGTTCTTGGATGAATGTGCCTTTTTTTCTGGCAGACGAGCGGTTAAACGATATGTTCGTTGAGCAAGCAGAACATCATGGTCTGTTGGCGTTAAAAGGTCATCGTATGGTTGGCGGCATGCGTGCCAGCATCTATAACGCCATGCCATTGGAAGGGGTACAAACGTTAGTTGGTTTTATGCAAGAATTTGAGCGGGTAAACGGATGAAGACATTAACACTAAACCCTATCAATAAAGTATCCGGTGAAGTGCATTTACCTGGCTCTAAAAGTATTTCAAATCGCGTATTGTTGCTTGCAGCCTTGGCTAAAGGCACCACAAAGATCACTAATTTACTCGACAGCGACGACGTACGTCATATGCTAAATGCCCTAACGGCACTTGGGGTTAGTTACGCGTTGTCAGAAAGCCGAACTGAGTGCGAAGTTCAGGGTTTAGGCGGATTGTTTCAGCAGTCTCAAACCGTTGAACTATTTTTAGGTAACGCTGGCACAGCGATGCGTCCGCTAACTGCTGCGCTAGCAGCGTCAAATGTTAACGTGACTCTTACCGGTGAGCCTCGCATGTATGAGCGTCCTATTGGGCATTTAGTTGATGCATTGCGCCAATGGCAGGCAGATATACATTATGTTGGCGATGAAAGCTACCCTCCACTACACATTGTGGGTAGCACGCTGCAAGGTGGCAAAATTCAAATAGATGGCAGTATCTCCAGCCAGTTTTTAACCGCTGTACTTATGGTGGCGCCACTACTAAAAGGCGATAGTGAAATAGAGATTGTAGGTGAGTTAGTCTCTAAGCCTTATATCGATATTACGTTGGCGTTGATGCAGCGTTTTGGTGTGACCGTAGAAAACCATGATTACAAGACGTTTTTAGTTAAAGGAAAGCAACATTATTGTTCGCCTGGACACTGGCTGGTAGAGGGCGATGCTTCATCTGCGTCCTATTTTCTGGCAGCAGCTGCGATTAAAGGCGGTAGCATTAAAGTCACCGGAATTGGCAAACATGCGGTTCAAGGTGATATCCATTTTGCTGATGCCTTAGAAGCAATGGGCGCTAACGTAGAATGGGGAGATGACTATATAAAGGTATCGCGTAACCAGTTGAACGGTGTGGACAGGGATTATAATGCCATTCCAGACGCAGCCATGACGATAGCAACGACAGCACTGTTTGCCAAGGGACCAACGGTGATCCGTAATGTCTACAACTGGCGTGTTAAAGAGACCGACCGGCTTTTTGCTATGGCAACAGAACTGAGAAAAGTAGGTGCTGAGGTTGAGGAAGGCCACGATTATATCAAAGTAACGCCACCTACTACACTGACGCACGCCAGCATTGCTACCTATAACGATCACCGTATGGCGATGTGTTTTTCGCTAGTGGCACTGAGTGACACGGCGGTGACAATTGAAGACCCGGACTGCACAGCAAAAACCTTCCCTAATTATTTTGATTTGTTCCGGCAATTAGCCTGTTAATCAGGTTGATGCTTCCAGACGCGTAGCCTTCTAACTATGCGTCTTTCCTTCGCTTTATCGTAATTAAACACAGATTTTGTCGCAAAAAGCTGTATAATGTCGCCGTTTTAAATTCCGATTAACCAGTTGTAATAAGGGGGTAGGATGCCACACTCTGCAGCAGTAATTACCATTGATGGCCCGGGCGGTTCAGGCAAAGGCACAATTTGTCGTTTGCTAGCTCAGCGCTTAGGCTGGCAATTACTCGACAGTGGCGCTATTTACCGCGTACTGGCATTAGCAGCTATGCACCATCACATTGCGTGTGATGATGAAGACGCGTTACAGCCGCTAGCCGCTCATCTTGACGTGCAGTTCAGCAGTGATGAGCAAGGCAATGTGCGTATAACACTGGAAGGTGAAAACGTCTCTCATACTATTCGTACCGAAGAAGTGGGTACCTTGGCGTCCAAAATTGCCTCATTACCACGTGTGCGTGAAGCTTTATTACGCCGCCAACGTGCTTTTGCTGAAGCCCCCGGTTTAGTGGCGGATGGACGAGACATGGGCACGGTCGTTTTCCCGCAGGCAGAAGTTAAAATCTTTTTAACCGCCACGGCGGAAGAGCGCGCCAGACGGCGCTATTTAGAGTTGAAAGAAAAGGGCTTTGATGTTAACATCGGCGACCTTTTGAGCGATATCCAAGCTAGGGACGAGCGCGATATGAATCGTGCTACCGCGCCATTAAAACCGGCTGACGATGCCTATAGACTGGATTCGACCAGTAAATCGATTGAACAAGTGTTGGAAGAGGTACTGAACTACGCCGGCATGAAACTGCCAGCAGTGGTGTGAACCAGGCCAAAACCGCATTTTGGACAGCCTGTTAAATGGAATTAAACAGGTAAATTTAGCAACCCCATACGAACATGATGTTCTGTGGCGCACTTAACTGAAAAAGTGAATATGACTGAAAATTTTGCACAATTATTTGAGGAAAGCCTCAAGTCCATCGAAACCCGTCCGGGTGCCATTGTTAAAGGTACTGTTGTAGCCGTTCTGAAAGACGTCGTCATGGTTGACGCTGGCCTTAAGTCAGAAGCTGCTATTCCGGTTGAACAGTTCAAAAATTTGAGCGGTGAAATCGAAGTTAGCGTTGGCGACATCATTGACGTTGCTTTAGATGCGATTGAAGACGGTTTCGGTGAAACTCTGTTATCTCGCGAAAAAGCCAAACGTCACGAAGCCTGGGTACGCCTGGAAAAAGCTTGTGAAGACAAAGAAACTGTTATCGGTGTTATCACTGGTAAAGTTAAAGGTGGTTTCACAGTTGAAGTTGACGGTATTCGTGCATTCTTGCCTGGTTCATTAGTAGACGTACGTCCGGTGCGTGACACTCTGCACCTGGAAAACAAAGAACTTGAGTTCAAAGTTATCAAGCTGGATCAGAAGCGCAACAACGTGGTTGTTTCACGTCGTGCGGTTATTGAATCAGAAAGCAGCCATGAACGTGACCAGTTGTTAGAAACACTGGAAGAAGGCATGGAAGTTAAAGGTATCGTTAAGAACCTGACTGACTACGGTGCATTCGTAGATTTAGGTGGCGTAGACGGCTTACTGCATATCACTGATATGGCATGGAAGCGCGTTAAGCACCCAAGCGAAATCGTTAATGTTGGCGACGAAATTCCAGTTAAAGTACTGAAATTCGATCGCGAAAAGCAGCGCGTTTCTTTAGGCCTGAAACAGATGGGCGAAGATCCGTGGGCAGCTATCGCGTCACGTTACCCAGAAGGTGCTCGCATCACTGGTCGCGTAACTAACCTGACTGATTACGGCTGTTTCGTTGAAATCGAAGAAGGCGTTGAAGGCTTAGTACACGTTTCAGAAATGGACTGGACCAACAAAAACATCCACCCATCTAAAGTTGTTAACTTAGGTGACTCTGTGGAAGTTATGGTTCTGGAAATCGACGAAGAACGTCGTCGTATTTCTTTAGGCCTGAAACAGTGTAAAGCTAATCCGTGGGAAGAGTTCGCTAAAGGCTTCAATAAGAGCGATCGTGTAAGCGGTAAGATCAAGTCAATCACTGACTTCGGTATCTTCATCGGCTTAGACGGTGGTATTGATGGTCTGGTTCACTTATCTGACATTTCTTGGAACGCAACTGGCGAAGAAGCCGTACGTGACTTCAAGAAAGGCGACGAAGTACACGCTGTTGTACTGCAAGTTGACCCAGAGCGTGAGCGTATTTCTTTAGGTATCAAGCAGCTGGATGAAGACCCGTTCAACGGTTACCTTGCTGACAACAAAAAAGGTGCTATCGTTAAAGGTGAAGTAACTGCCGTTGACGCTAAAGGCGCTACTGTTATGTTAGAAGGTGCTGTAGAAGGTTATGTTCGTGTATCTGATATCGCGCGTGAGCGTATTGAAGATGCGACTACTGTACTGAAAGTAGGCGAAGAAATTGAAGCTCGTTTAATGGGTGTTGATCGCAAAAACCGCGTAATCAGCCTGTCAATCAAAGCGAAATTCGAAGCTGAAGAAAAAGAAGCTATGGATACTGTCAACAGCAAGCAACAAGAAGCTGATTTTGGTGGTAACGCTATGGCCGAAGCATTTAAAGCTGCTCAGAAGCAGGATTAATTGCTAGCAAAGCAGGAGGTATAAACCTCCTGCTTTATCCTTAAGCAGGTTTGCCGGAGGGTCTATGACCAAGTCTGAATTAATTGAAAAATTAGCTACTGATTTCCCCCATATTCAGGTCAAGGATGTTGAAGCTTCAGTTAAAGAAATCCTCGAGCAGATGGCACAGTCACTGGCTGGCAATGAACGCATCGAAATTCGTGGTTTCGGTAGTTTCTCGCTACACTACAGAGCGCCTCGTGTAGGCCGAAATCCTAAAACTGGTGATAAAGTGGAATTAGACGGTAAATATGTACCGCATTTCAAGCCGGGTAAAGAATTACGAGACCGCGTAAAAACAAACACCTGAGCCTCAATTTATTGAGTGTGCAGGCGTAATCGGAGTGTCCCTTGCGCAGACTACTTTTTATCGCATTAATAGTAGCCCTGGTTGTAATAGGGGTGTTATTCGGTTCTATTAATCAGCAATTAGCTGATTTAAACCTTCTTATAATCAGTATTCAGCTTAGAGTTGTTGATATAGCTGTGTTGTTTCTGTTGTTGGGCATTGTACTGGGTTTAACACTGGCAACGCTGTATTCATTACAACGCAAGGCAAAGGGTTGGCTGCGTAAATCAACGGACAATAACTAACCTATGTTAGAGCTGCTGTTTTTGTTATTACCGGTAGCAGCGGCCTATGGTTGGTTTATGGGGCGCAACAGCGTCAAGCACAAAGAACTTAAGGGTCGCGCAAGCATTACCCGCAATTTATCGTCTGGTTTAAATTTCTTATTAACCGATCAAGAAGACAAGGCTATTGAGCAGTTGCTTGAGCTGCTTGATATTGAAGCTGCGACGATTGAAACCTATCTGGCATTGGCAAATTTATTCCGTCGCAAAGGCGATTGGGATAAAGCCATTCGTATTCATGAGAAACTACACCAACTTAAACTACCTAAGCCGCAAGCCCAACAGATCCAGTTCGAGCTGGCAAAAGATTATTTTTCAGCAGGATTGTATGATCGCGCTGAAAAACTGCTGGTTGATTTGGTAAAGTCTCCAGCGTTAGCTGAGATTGCGCTTAAACAACTGTTTAGCATTTTTATTGCAACCCATGAGTGGCAAAAGGCCAGCCAGTATAGTGCTGCGGTAGACAATACAACATCTAAGTCTTTACGTATCGCGCAAGCAAACATGCAAATTGAAGCGCTGAAAAGCCAGTCTCAGCTAGACACTAAACAGGTGCTGCAGCTTACAGAGCATTATCCAACTGCTATTCGGCCAAAGTACGAGTTAGCGCAACTCGCTTTGTCGTTGCATGACATCTCTTTGGCTAAATCAGCCTTATTGTATCTTGTTGAGCACAAACCCCAATGGAGCGCTGATTTACTACAATTATTACAACAGTGTGAATTAGCTGACGAAGAGTGGTACCAACTACTAAGTAAACTTGCTAATAAACACCACAATATTACCGCTGTGGTATTATTGGCCAGCTGGCTGGCAGAGCATGGATCAGCTACCGCCGCTGAACAGTTTTTATTAGATAAGTTAAAACAACAGCCTAGCATTCGATTATTCCAACAATTGCTGCAGATCCGCCAGCAGCAGTCTGCTCCAGCGGCGGAAGTGTTATCCTCGGTAAAAGAATTGGTTAACGCTTATCTGGACAAGAAATCGTTATACAGCTGTCGCAATTGTGGCTTTAAAACCCGCAAACAATATTGGTTGTGTCCGTCATGTCAGCAATGGGAAATGGTTGAACCCATTAGTGGTATTGACGGTCGTTAGTTAAAGGAAAATACATGTCTTGTCAAACCCCAGTGGTTGTCGCGCTTGATTTCGAACAGCAAGCCAGCGCATTAAATTTGGTTAGTCAGCTTGATCCTAGCTTGTGTCGTTTAAAAGTGGGCAAGGAGATGTTTACTCACTTTGGCCCTCAATTTGTCACCACATTGCAACAACGCGGTTTTGATGTGTTTTTAGATCTAAAATTCCATGATATTCCTAACACCGTAGCAAAAGCAGTTAAAGCTGCCGCCGATTTAGGTGTATGGATGGTAAATGTTCATGCTAGTGGTGGTAGCAAAATGATGAACGCTGCACGTGAATCTTTGGTATCCTATGGCATTGAAAAACCATATCTTATTGCAGTAACTGTATTAACCAGCATGGAGCAAAGCGATTTAACTGAGTTAGGTATTATGCTAACACCGCAGCAGCAAGTGGTTAAATTAGCCTCGCTAACCAAAAATGCCGGGCTTGATGGTGTGGTGTGTTCCGCTCAGGAAGCTACACTATTAAAGCAACAATTTGGTAAAGAATTTTGTTTGGTAACACCAGGCATTCGCCCGGCTAGCAGTAGCCAGGATGATCAAAAACGCGTGATGACGCCATTACAAGCGTTGTCAGCAGGCGTTGACTACATGGTTATCGGCCGGCCAATTACTAAAGCCGCGGTGCCATTAGATGCTTTAAACGACATAGTTCGGGAGATTTCAATCGCTTAATTAATCAGGAGGTACACGTTGGATGGTATAAACCTCGCGATATTAGTTGGCGGCTTTCTTTTTATTATCAGCATCATTGCAACCTTAATTTCGGCGCGTCTTGGCGCGCCAATGCTATTACTTTTCCTTATTATTGGTATGTTAGCCGGTGAAGAAGGTCTGGTAGGCATTCAATTCAACAATCCCCAGGTTGCATTTTTTATCGGCTCCATTGCGTTAGTCATCATTTTGTTTGACGGTGGTATGCGCACCCATCCAGAACGGTTCAGAGTCGCGTTAGCACCGGCATCAATGCTGGCAACGGTCGGTGTGGTGCTCACTTGCGGTATTATCGGCGTTGCTGCAGCCTATTTGCTTAATATGACGCTACTGCAGGGATTATTGTTGGGCGCTATTCTTAGCTCAACCGATGCCGCAGCGGTATTTTCTATTTTTCAGTCGCAAGGGCTGCGTATTAAAGACCGTGTTGCCTCAACACTGGAAATAGAGTCGGGTAGTAATGATCCCATGGCGGTAATTCTAACCCTGACCTTAGTTGGCGTATTGGCTGAAGGACAAACGTTAAGTTGGGAAGTTGGTCGAACCTTTCTACAGCAAGCGGCTGTAGGGGGTATTATGGGTTTTGGGGCAGGGCGTGTGTTCGTCTTTTTATGCAGAAAACTGCCGTTAAGTTTCGCTTTTTTCCCGCTACTGGCCGTTGCCAGTTGTATTTTTATCTATGCTGCAACCAACACCTTTGGTGGCAGTGGTTTTTTAGCGGTTTACTTAATGGGCTATTTAGTGGGTAATGCCAGGCTGCCGCAAATTATCCATATTCTGCGTATGCATGATGGTTTAGCCTGGATCAGCCAAATCAGCATGTTTTTGATGCTAGGGTTATTGGTGGTGCCAAGTAATTTGATGAATCACCTGGTTCCCGCATTAATTCTGGCGGCTGTACTTATCTTTATTGCCAGGCCTATAGCCGTATTTTTAAGTTTAATTCCGTTTCGTTTTCCCGCACGTGATCAGCTGTTTATCAGCTGGGTTGGACTGCGCGGTGCGGTACCCATTATCCTGGCGTTATTTCCATGGCTGGCGGGGATGCCAGATGAACATCTTTATTTCGATGTGGCCTTTGTTGTAGTAATTGTTTCACTAGTGGTACAAGGTTGGAGCATTGTGCCTGTAGCACGCTGGCTAAAACTGGAAGTGCCTGCTGAGCTTGCGCCGGATCAAGCCATGCCGCTTGACGCAGTACCCAGTAACGATGTGATGGAAGTATTGGCGTTTAAAGTCACCGATACATCACCGGTACTGGCTCTTAGCTGGCAGGATTTAAAATTTAAGCAGCCTATTCAGTTTTTAGGCGTAATACGCGATGGCGAATGGATACTGCCAGAGAAAAAACCGGTATTTAATGCTAAAGACACCTTAATGGTGTTAGCTAAACTAATGCATGTTACTAAAATCAGTGAAATTTTAGCCAACGACGCTGAAAAATCTGTTCTGACAAACAGCAACTTCTTTGGTGACTTTGTGCTAAATGGCTCAGTTAGCCTAAGTGATTTAGATGGCTTCTACACCATAGACTTTGGTAATGAAGATAAAATACAGACCTTAGCCCAATACATAGCTAAGCGATTCCACCGCCGGGTTGTAATAGGTGATCAGGTAAAACTGGACAGTTTACTGCTAACAGTACGTCAGGTTAATGAAATAGGCGAAGCAACACAGGTGGGTATTAAGCCGGTTGAGCAATAACCGGCTTTACTGTGTCTTATTGTCAGTACTAAAGCTTATGTGATGAAGTTCAATTTGAAACGGGCCAGTTTTTTTGTCCGCTAGCATCACACTAATCTGAATAATATCGTAAAAGTTAAGAGCAGGCAGATTAGTTATTTTACGACCGCGGTATCGGCCTTCAAAAGCATCACTGTCAAAGTAATAATCGCGCAATTCACTGGTGGTATTAAATTCAGTCACATACGCAACACCTTGTGGAATATAAGGCGTTTTCAAGCGTAGTTGATAAGTGCGATTGTCTGCCGCAGCGTTTAGCGATACTTGCGTAAACGTTTTTGCTGGCAGCTTTTGTTGCAAACGAAACTCAACAGAAGCAAAGCCGCCATTGTTTTCCAGCGATAATTCGCCATAAAACAGCACCGCATTGCCATCGGCAGTTTTAGTCACGCTGCCTTGTGAGCGTCCGCCCATAACCGTGTCATGAACCAAAAATAGCCGGCTGAAATGGTCGTTGTTAATAAAGTCGAGCTGAACAGGTTTACTCATTTCCAGATCCTTGGCAGATACACTAAGGCTAACGGTTACGGCAAAAACTAATGACACAATAAACCGACAAGTGCTGATCTTCATATTAGGTATCTACATATATTTAAATTGGGTATACGGTAAATACACTAAATCAGTTCTCGGATGCTAAGCGCTGATTAGCGGGATAAACTACATGAGCAAAATAATTCAGTGCCAGTTGTGTGAACGGCAATGCGCATTAACGTTTCATCATTTAATACCACGCAAAATGCACCGGCGAACGTATTATAAAAAGCATTTCGACAAAGCGCAGTTACAGCAAGGCGTAATGCTGTGTAGGTTATGCCACAAAGGTATTCACACGCTGTACGATGAAATGACACTGGCAAAGCAATTTAACAGTTTGCAGCAGCTACAAGCAGATAGCAGCATAAGCCAACATGTTGATTGGGTAAGAAAACAGAAAATAGCGCCATAAAAGCACGCTTCATCACCTAACACTAAATGGCCCATAATGTATATTATGTTAAATTCCTTATAGGTGTGTTTAAAGTTCATATCGATTTCTATACTCATAAAAATTAGTGAGTTGAGATTTTTAACTTCTTAAGTTTGCGGTGATTATCTTTAGCTTCTAGATTCATTCATAAGTACATGGCTAATAGATGATCCGTCATGCTTTCGATTCAAGTCGTTAAACACAAAAACCAAATGACAGCGTTACTTGTGGATGCTCACACATCTATGCCTTTGCTGTATCCATTGCTGTTTTCATATTCAAAGCTATTTTCAAGAGCTTTAAACACTCAACTAGCTTCACTTCAAGCAGTGAAGCTGTTCTACGAATATTGGCAGTCTCGGTTTAACTGCAGCTTTTGCTACTCTTTTTGGAATGCCAAAACGAATCCTCAGATAGCCATTGAAGAATTCGATAAATTTTCAGCTTATATTCAAGAAAGCCGAAAAAAAAATTGTGTTTTTAACGAAAGCTCAGTCATTTCAGTAACTATTGCTACAAGGCTTCGAGCGGTTTTACAGTTTGTCAGCTTCCTGAATTCTGAGTTTGTCAGCAATCGTTATCTTGATTTAAGCCCAGTTGAAGTCGCAACAATCCACGGTTACATATCAAAGCGTATCAATGAGAAACGCGACGATCTTCGTTTTTTTTATCGTAGAAGCTCACGAAATAACATCTCACACCAAACCTACTCTTCTCTTACATCTGAGATGATCAAAGATTTATTTAAAATTTTAAGACCTACTACAAACAAGCAGGACAATCCTGATAATCCGTTCAAACGAGTTGAAACACAATTTAGAAACTACATAATTTTAAGACTCCTTATAAACTACGGTTTAAGAATTGGTGAATTATTACTACTAGAAACTAGTTCGATTAAGAGGACTTCTCGTGGCACTTATGCTTTAGTTATAACAAATACAGAAGAAGATAATCGTAAAACACTGAGCATAAAAACAAGAGACTCCCATAGAGTCTTAGATCTTGAAGCTGCTGACTACAAACTCCTTAGTACTTACATTACTCATGTGAGAGCGGTAAATTATTCGGGAGCAAAACTCTTTGTTACTGTCACCCCGCCACACAAACCTATCGATTATCAATCAATTAATTACGCGTGTGGAATTCTTACATCACAGTTCAAGAACATACATCCTGAATATTTTGATGGCCAATTTTTAGAGAACATCAGCAGCCTGACACCACATATGTTTAGGCATACTTGGGCGACATATACGCTGGCAGCTTTATATAAAATGAAACGTGCAGAAATTTTGCGGGCAACTAAGCTTGCGGGGATAGCATTCACAGAAAAAGGAATAATGGATGAAGCAAAAGACGAGTTGAGAAAGTTAGGTGGATGGTCAGTAGATAGCCAGGTACCTAACCTATATGCTGCTAGGTTTATTCAAGAAAAGGCAAATTTTACTAATTTAATGCGACTGCAATCAGACCCGTTAGACGGTGGTTTAAATGATGAGATGAGTTGGATAACCTCATGAAAGAATACCATAGAAAGCAAAACTTCCCTTCATCTCGGTTCTCGCTGGAGCAACAGGAAGCGATTAACAAACTTACTTTACCGCCGCGTTTTCAAATTATGAATGCTGGTTCGTTTGAGACAAAACTGGTCGTTACTGAAGATCCAATATGGCAAATTACGGTTGCTGGTAGAAACTATAAATTGAAATTTTTTGGAGATGCCACCACAGTAAAACTTCTTAAATTTTTGTGTATTAGATACTGCACTAGAAATTCAGCCTCAAAGTTAGATAACTATTTGTGGGCCACCAAGATTCTACTCAGACAAATCAAAACCGTAGATGCAGCCACTATCATTGATTATTTGAAATCGCCACCAGGTAGCAAGCGTTTAGGCGTAGAGGAAGCGTCATTATTCTTTCTCGTGCTGTTCACTTTAAAGCAATTAATTGCCTATAACATCCCTGAGTTTACTGGTGATTATGATTTTGCAATTGAACTATTACCACGGTAATACACCCATTTTTAATTGACGCTAAAAGTAGAAGGTTGCGTTATTAAAGCCTGTTTGTATTTCGGTGGTATGCCACCAATTGCCGTGTTTGGTCGTTCATTATTGTAAAACCATAGCCATTCTGTCGCATGATCTTGCACTTCGGCAATACTGCTGAATAAATATTGGTTCAGCCATTCGTAGCGAACAGTTCGGTTGTACCGCTCCACATAAGCATTCTGCTGTGGGTTGCCCGGCTGGATAAACTTCAGTTCAACATCATGTTTTTCAGCCCACTCAGCCAATAACGCACTGATATATT
>NZ_AUDG01000061.1 GCF_000425345.1 Rheinheimera baltica DSM 14885
ACACAGATGATTGATTGCTAATTGTTAAAGAGCGTGCTTCGCTTAGAAGCGGGAGGCGTATGTTACACTTCCCAGTTTTTAAGTCAAGCGTGACGATTATTCTTTTTTAAAAACATTCGTCACACCTGACTTTCTTTCCTGTTTCACCGTGTTAAACACCACCGTGAAGCGAGGGCGCCATTTTAGTGATTTAAGCCAGTCTGTCAAGCGTCTTTTTTAAAGATTTTTGCAAACCGTCTTAACTCACCCGAAGCACCCTTACTGCAGCACCCCGTGGCATGGCGCGCATTATAGGGCGTTTTGAAACTCGTGCAAGTGGTAAAATACGAAAAACAAACCTTTAGCGTCTGATTGCCTACAAAATCATCTTTTTGCATATTTTAGCAACAAATATGTGGAAATTGGTTGTCTGTTAATGGTTGCGGTTTATTATCCAACCGCTAAGATAAGGCTGCTTTAAGTTGATAAAGCATTCCGATAAATAGAATAAGTGCTTAGGATGTTATTATGTTACCCACTTTACGTGTTTCTTTGCCGTACACACTAGCGCTCGCTGTGTTAGTTTATTTGGGCTTTACTTTCCTGCCTGTACTTGGGCTTGCTCAGGAAATTCTCGTTGTGATAGGTGTATTGTCGGCTGGCATACTTGTGCCACTGTTAGTAGATGTAAAAGGAAATATTAGTGAACCAAGCTCTGAAGCAAAATCAGTAGCTGAGTATAAAGGTGAAACCACCACTTTATATGTAGGTAATTTACCCTACCGTGCTAACGAAGATGCCGTGAAAGAGTTATTCCAACGTTTTGGCGTTGTTATTAATGTACGTTTAATGAAAGATCGACAAACCGGTCGCCGCAGAGGCTTTGGCTTTGTTGAAGTTGCCGCCAAAGACGGAACTAAGATGATTCAGAAGTTAAATGATTTTAATTTTCAAGAGCGTACCTTAAAGGTACGTGAAGCTAAAGAGCGTCAGGATAACGACGACACGGACGAATAACAGCGTTTAACATCTAAAAAAGGAAGCATTTGCTTCCTTTTTTGTCTTTATAAGCCTCAATTGATATTGAAGGTTGGTTCTGGGTTCAGTCTGGCTTAAAATAGCGGTTTTGATTTGGCAGAGTGATACATGAGCGTAGGTCAGGTTTTCCCAGAGCACTATCCACAACAACTGGCAGATAAGGTATCAAGTGTACAACTGCTACTTAATGACTTTAATCACCCTGAACCAGAAGTGTACCCATCTTCTCCCTCAAACTATCGCTTAAGAGCAGAGTTTAGAATTTGGCATGATGCCGATGACATCTACCATGCGATGTTTGATCCACAAAGCCGAGACAAGGTTCGTATAGATCACTTCCCTGTGGCTTGTAAAACAATCGCAGACTTCATGCCAGTGTTATTAAAGCATATTCAGTTTAATCATGAGTTACGATATAAATTGTATCAAGTAGATTACCTTGCCACTCTTTCAGGTGAGTTACTTGTGTCACTTATTTATAAACGACCTCTCACCAACAGTTGGCTGGATCAAGCAAAGCAGCTCACTGACACACTGGCAGATAACTATAACGTGAAGTTTATTGGCCGTTCGCGCAAGCAAAAACTTATGGTAAGCACCGATTACGTTACAGAACAGTTTGATTTAGATGGACAGGTTTTACAGTATCAGCAAGTAGAGGGCAGTTTTACTCAACCAAATGGTAGTGTTAACCTGAAAATGCTTACCTGGGCAAAAGGCATTGCAGCTGGATTATCCGGTGATCTATTAGAGCTTTATTGTGGTAACGGTAATTTCTCTATCGCGCTTACGCCTTTTTTTGACAACGTTGTTGCAACTGAAATATCTCGCACTTCCATTAAATCGGCGCAGTATAATATTAGCTTGAATAATGTGAGCAACTTACAAGTGCTACAAATGTCTGCTGAAGATGTATCAGCTGCATTACAACAAGGAAGCAAGCTTAAGCACATTGATTTAGCCAATATGAATCTCAATACCGTATTGGTTGACCCGCCACGCGCAGGCTTAGACTCCGATACCGTGCAATTAGTAAGTCAGTTTAAAGATATTATTTATATTTCCTGTAACCCCGAGACATTAGCTCAAAACTTAACAACATTAACGACAACGCATGACATTGTAAAATTAGCGGTGTTTGATCAATTCCCTTATACCCATCACATTGAAACGGGTGTTTGGCTGAGTAAACGTTAGTCTTTTAATTTACGGCCGTAACTGGATGCACCATGGGCCAGCCAGCGCAACTGGGTAATTGTGCGGCTGGTCAAATAAGCATATTGATCTGCAGGCGCATCTAAGGCATCTGCTCCGGTATGAAAGACTAAGGTAACCATTGCTTCTGCCTGCGCTCTGGCTAAGCCGTCCGGGCAGGTTGTTTCTTTACGAAGATACTCGGCCAGTTCTGCAACAAAATGTTGTATCTCTCTGGCTACAGCACTTCTAAAAGCAGCAGAGGTGCCTGACCTCTCTCGTAACAATAAACGAAAAACATTACTGTGCCCGGTAACAAACTCCATAAAGGTTTCAATAGATGTACGGATCACACTACCATTTTTCTCTATGCGCTGCCGTGCCTGACGCATTAACTGTCGAAGCATTAAACCCGCCTCATCTACCAACGTAAGTCCAAGCTCATCCATATCTGAGAAATGGCGATAAAATGAAGTAGGCGCTATCCCAGCTTCTCTGGCAACTTCACGTAAACTCAGGCTGGCAAAACTTTTGTCAGCACTAAGTTGAGAAAACGCTGCATTAATTATCGCTCGCCGCGTACGCTCTTTTTGTTCTGCTCTGGACACGGATATCCCTTTTTTCACCGTAAAGCTTTACTTTATACCTTGACCGGAATAATTCGGCCAGTAGAATGAGCGAACACTTGTAAGCTAAGCGGCCCTATATGAAACAAGCACCGATTATCTGGACGAACGTCCTAGTGTTCTCTATTACCACCTTGGTTGCTGCCATCGGCGTACCATGGTACGCATTCACAATTGGCTTCGGTTGGGCCGAAGTCATAGCTACTATTATATGCTTAGGTTACTGCGGAATGTCCATCACAGCGGGATATCATAGGTTATGGGCACATAAAACCTATGATGCACATCCAGCACTACAATGGTTATATGCAATTGGGGGCGCTTTCGCACTGCAAAACAGCGCTTTACACTGGTCGGCAGATCACCGTGTACACCATCGCCACGTTGATCATAATGACAAAGACCCTTACTCTGCAGGACGAGGCTTTTGGTATAGCCATATTGGGTGGATGCTGCGTGATAATTCTGAAGTAAATAAAACTGACTATAATAATGTCCGTGACTTACAGAAAAACCCCATTGTTATGTGGCAACACCGTAATTATCTGTGGTTAACTATTTCAACCAATTTTGGTATCCCGTTGATATTGGGCGTTGTCAGCGGGAATATATTAGGCATGCTGTTATCTGCCGGTTTTCTTCGGTTAGTGTTAAGCCATCATTTTACCTTTTTTATTAATTCTCTCGCTCACATATGGGGAAAGCAGCCCTATACAGATCAAAATTCCGCTAGAGATAATGGCTTTCTTGCTTTATTAACCTACGGCGAAGGCTACCATAACTTTCATCATATATTTGAGTCTGACTATCGCAATGGCGTGAAGTGGTATCAATTTGATCCAACAAAGTGGTTTATTAAAACAGCGTCATGGCTGGGTCTAACCCATAATCTTCGCATAGTACCTGAAGAACGTATTGAGCAAGCGAAAGCTAAAATGCAACTTCAGCGCGCCATAGCAAACGTAAGTAAAAGACCCAACGCAGAGCAGCTGTTGCAAGTGCTCGAACACGAATATGAATTGCTATTAGCAAGAATGCAGGATTACTACCAGCTGAAGAAACAACTGTTGCGACAACGTAAAGAGGAATTAGTTGCGCAATACCAAGCTGCAGACTTTAAAGTGCGTTATCGGGAATTTAAACACCATATGCAGATACAGCAACAACACTGGCAACGACTCGTTACAGCATTTAGTTAACAGTAAAAAAGAGCCTTCAGTCTCTTTTTTTGTGGCTGATACCTGATATGCTCAAAGTAACTGCAGTAATAACAGTGAGAATAGTTGCGTGAGCGGAAAGAAGACGTTACCGAAAAAAAACAACTTTGATTTTGATGCTATTGTGATTGGCACTGGGCCAGGAGGTGAAGGTGCCGCTATGTACCTGGCCAAAAGTGGTTTAACAGTAGCTGCGGTTGAACGTTATCAGTCGGTTGGCGGTGGTTGTACTCATTGGGGAACCATACCCTCAAAAGCGTTACGTCACTCAGTAAGCCGCCTAATTGAATTTAAAGAAAATCCATTATTCCAGCTAGATGATCAACATACCAAACTTACCTTCTCTCAAATTTTAAAGCATGCAGCAGGTGTCATTCGTAAGCAGGTTCGTTTAAGAACAGGTTTTTATGACAGAAACCAGGTTAAGTTATATCAGGGTGAGGCTAGATTCCTCGATAAAAATACCTTGCGTATCACCAGTGATGACGGCAGTACGTTTGAATTATCAGCAAAGACAATCGTAATTGCCAGCGGGTCAAGACCCTACCGACCAGCAGAAGTAGACTTCTCTCATAGCCGTATCTATGATTCTGATACAATTTTATCGCTACAACACGACCCCAAGCATATTATTATATATGGGGCAGGAGTTATTGGTTGTGAGTATGCGTCTATCTTCCGCGGCTTAGGCGTAAGAGTGGATTTGGTTAATACCCGTGACAGATTATTGTCTTTTATGGATACCGAGATATCAGACTCGTTGAGCTACCATTTCTGGAACTCTGGCATGACCATTCGCCATGGCGAAGAATTCGACCGTATCGAAGGTACCGATGACGGCGTTGTATTACATTTAAAGTCTGGCAAAAAAATGAAGGCTGATTGCTTTTTGTTTGCCAATGGTCGTACCGGCAATACTGACATGCTAAATCTTGCGTCAGTGGAACTTCAATCTGACAGCCGTGGGTTGGTTAAGGTAAATAACAAATACCAAACCAATGTAGAAAATATATATGCGGTTGGCGATGTTATTGGCTATCCCAGCTTGGCAAGCGCTGCTTACGATCAAGGCCGATTAGCTGGCGAAGCCATTGTGAAGGGTAATCTTGATGGCCACCTTATCGCTGACATTCCTGCTGGTATATACACCATCCCAGAAATGAGCTCGGTAGGTAAAACAGAGCAGGAGTTGACGGCAGCCAAAATTCCGTATGAAGTAGGCAGGGCGCAATTTAAGCACTTAGCACGTGCTCAAATAGCAAATACCAATGTTGGCAGTTTAAAACTGCTGTTCCACCGTGACACGCTAGAAATTTTGGGAATTCATTGTTTTGGTGAACGCGCTGCAGAAATTGTCCATATTGGGCAAGCCATTATGATGCAGAAAAATGGCGGAAACACCTTAGAGTATTTTGTTCATACCACTTTCAACTATCCTACAATGGCCGAGGCTTATCGGGTAGCGGCTCTAAATGGGCTAAACCGGCTTTTTTAGGTAACACATTGATATTAATAAAGATAATAAACAGTTATTTGCTGCAACATTTATTTTTGTTTTGCTTGATAAATCGTTGTAAACTCAAATACATAATAATTAAATAAAACGTTTTTTGGAGTTATCTATGGTACAGCTTCGGTACAGTTTGATGCTGTTGTGGTGCGCGCTATCATGGCAAGCTCATGCGGATTTCCCCACGGCAAAAAGCCTGTTCGAGCAGCAGGAATATGCCCTGGCAAAACCTCAGTTAGAAACCTTGGCTGAATTGGGTCACCTGGAAGCCCAGTTTTTAATGTCACGGATGTACGCTGAAGGACTGGGCGTTGAACCCGATGTTAATCTGGCATATGCGTGGGCATTGATTGCGCGAGAACGCAATCATCCGCTTGCAGAAAAACAGTATAGAGAATTGCGAACGAAGCTACCTTCTCGGATGGAAGGTAAGGAAGTATTCACTAGCCTTAATAAACAATTTGGTAAAGATGCATTAGACGGCAATCTATATCCCACGGCTAATCGTTATGTAGTAAAAAATAACCGCGTCAAAGTTATTAGCCAGCAAGATCCCGAATTCCCCAACTATTTCGAGAGAGCGGGCGTATCCGCTTGGGCTGTTGTACATTACGATATTACAGAAGACGGTATAACAGATAATATCAACATTGTTGCATCCTTCCCCGTTGATGCAATCACTGAATATGTGAAGGAAGCCGTACAAAGTTGGCGCTTTGAGCCGCCTAAAGACATCTACGGAGATGCTATAAGGTTGGAAATGCAGTCGCATACTTTCCAAATTAAAGCGTCCTCTGGTAGTAAATCTCGTAAATTTGATAGAGAGAACGAGGAATATCTAGCAGCAATACTAGCAGCCGCAAAGGCAGAGTCGGCTAAGTATCAGTATCTTTATGGGCTTTTGATAGAGAATAGAATCGTGACTGACACCGATGCGTTATCTTGGTATCTGCAAGCGGCAATAAATGGGTATCCTCAAGCCCAATATAAACTTGCCCAATGTCTTGTATCTGGCAACGGTTGTGATCGGGACCAAAATAAGGCAGTAAATTGGCTGGCAATATCGGCAGACAGTGGCGATCCGAAAGCTGCCTATTTGTTGGCGCAGGAATTACTCGACAGCAACAATGTAAATTACAATCCTCGTAAAGCAGCTGGTTATCTGGAAGTTGCCGCGCTGAAGGAATATATGCCTGCTATTGCTGAGTACGCGGCATTACTTGCTATGTCTGACGACCCAACACTTCACGACCCGCAAAAAGCGATTAGATTGGCGGAGCAAGGGCGGACTATTGACGCTAATAATCCAAATTTATTGTCAACGCTAGGGGTTGCCTTTATTGAACTAGGGCAACAAGGACGTGGTGAGTCAATGCTACGTCAAGCAGTAGAAGAAGCCAGAAAAAGAAACTGGACTATAGAGAACTTTGAAGACCTACTGGCTGACTACCAAACGGCTGCAGCTGACAATAACTAAAAAAACACCCCGGCTTTGCCGGGGTTTGTTTATTTATTCGGTAATCTCTGAGCTCATATGGTACATACGGCTGAATGAGTGTACCGCATCAATAAATACACTCACCCGTTCAGGATCTACGTCTGGTGTTATACCATGACCTAAATTAAACACGTGTCCAGAGCCTTGGCCAAAACCGTCTAATATCATTTGAACTTCTTGCCTAATTCGTTCAGGAGAGCCTAATAATATAGATGGGTCCATATTTCCTTGCAGTGCAACTTGGTTACCAACTCTGGCCTTCGCATCACCAATATTAATGGTCCAATCCAAACCCAGCGCATCACAGCCTGTATTGGCTATTGCTTCAAGCCACATTCCGCCGTTTTTAGTAAACAATGTGACAGGGACTTTACGTCCATCAGCTTCGCGAGTTAAACCATCAACAATCTGCTGCATATAGCCTAGCGAAAACTCTTGATAGTCGCGCGGCGTTAATACGCCTCCCCAAGTATCGAAAATCATCACAGATTGCGCGCCTGCAGCAATTTGTGCATTAAGATAAAGCACTACACTCTGGGCTAGTTTATCTAACAACAAATGCAGACTTTCCGGCTCACTGAACATCATTTTTTTTATGATGCCAAATGTCTTACTACTACCGCCTTCAACCATATAAGTAGCCAGTGTCCAAGGACTACCAGAGAAACCGATCAAAGGGACACTACCATCTAACTCACGTCGAATCGTACGTACAGCATCCATTACATACCGTAACTCTTGTTCTGGATCAGGTACTGGCAAGTTAACAATATCGATAAAATCGCGCACCGGTCGCTGAAATTTTGGCCCTTCACCCTCACCAAAATACAAACCCAGCCCCATTGCATCCGGAATGGTTAAAATATCACTAAATAAAATTGCAGCATCCAGCGCATAGCGTCTTAATGGTTGCAATGTCACCTCACATGCCAGCTCAGGGTTTTTACAAAGTGACATAAAATCACCAGCCACTGCCCGCGTAGCACGATATTCCGGCAAATAACGGCCCGCTTGGCGCATCATCCATACCGGCGTGCGATCTACCGGTTGTTTTAATAAAGCCCTGAGATACCGATCATTTTTGAGTTGCATAGTTTGCCCGCCATTCACAAAATTGTAGTCATTTTAGCATCGTGTCAGCGCTGCGCCTATATTTTCACTGTAAATGCTATGTTCAGGTTTTTTGTGTTCATTGCTTGTCTTCAATAATGACATCTGCTATAACATCCCTGCGCTAGTGAAGAATAACAAGTAAGAAGCTCGTTTTAACGGGACCTTGATACAGTTTAGTTAAGCCACATTATGTGGCTTTTTTATTGTCTGCCATCCATGCCACAAACCACTAAGGCAAGTCCCTAGCATTGCAAAAATCTCTGAAAGATTTTTATTTGCCTGCTCTTTGCTTTATCTGAGCAATTATTTGCCCAGATAGCGTTTGCAGGGGAGGTACTTCAGGTAAGTCATCAAGCGCAAACCAGTCTGCCTCTTCAATTTCTTGCGGTTGACAAACAATATCTCCAGCCACGTAATCCGCAATAAAGCCGGTCATTAAAGAATATGGAAAAGGCCAGGGTTGGCTGCCAACGTATTGCAAATTGGTAATATCGACACCTACTTCTTCTTTCACTTCACGTATTGCTGCTTGTTCCAACGTTTCTGCCGATTCAACAAAACCAGCCAATATAGAGAAAAAACCAATACGGTGCCGACTTGATCGTGCCAATAAGATTTTGTCATCTTTTACGATACCCACCAGTACACAAGGTGCAATACGCGGATAGCAACGATGCCCACACTTATTACATAGTGCAGCCAATTCCCAGTTGACCAAAGCCATTGCACTACCACATTGGCCACAAAAACGGTGTGTTTGCAAAAATAGTGCAACCTGCACCGCTCTGGCAGCAAACTGAAACAGCTCCTCCTCCATATTCAAAAATTCTCGTGCAGATACCCACTCATCTTCATTAGCGATATGATCGTGATTAATAAGCAAATACACTTCTTCAGCCCCTCGCCGGCCCAACCAACATATCTGCTCAGGCTCAGCTGACAAATTTAAACTGCCATATTCACCCTGGGGAAGTTGACCAACGGCATTTAACCAAATGCGGCCACGGTTAATAACAAACCACAGTCCCTGCTGATTCGGCCTTAAACTAATACTATGTTTGATCATAAGTGCTTCTCTGAGGTAACCTGTCAAGATTGGCTATCATAATGCCGTTCACAGAGCTGACCAATAAAAAAACGGTTGATCTTTGCTGCGAAATTCATTTAATTAGACATTACAGCAGCATGGTCGCTGCACCTAAGGAGAAGGCAATGTACACTCGTGTGCATACAGCGCGACAAAAATGGGGTGGCTCACTTACCGCCATCGACAACTGGTTGGATGAGCGTCAACAGCTTATTGTAAGTTACTGTAAACTTGCTGCCCTGCCACCATTTGACAACAAACGTACCACCTTACCAGATCAAGCAGCTGTGCAGTCTTTTTGTCAGTTATTAGTTGATTATCTGTCTGCAGGGCATTTCGAAGTGTACGAACGTATCGTATCGGAGTGTGCCGTAAATGGTACTGACAGCAGAAAGCTAGCAGACAGCTTATATCCTAAGATAGCGATATCAACCGATTTAGCGCTAAACTTTAATGATTTGTACGCGGATCATCTTAGTACCCGACATAGTGGCGCCTTTGATCGTGAATTATCGGAACTGGGCCAGGCGCTGGAGGATCGCTTCGAATATGAAGATCAATTAATCGATACGTTATACGAAAAGCATACCGATACCACAGTTTCTATGTAGTATTCGGGCAATAAAAAAGCGGCTGACGCCGCTTTTACTATTTTTACAAACTTATTATTGCGCTTCAGCTGGAGCTGTCTCAACAATTTCCAGTAATTCAACTTCAAACACCAACACGCTGTTAGGCTTAATTACGCCCATATCACGTTCGCCGTAAGCTAGTTCAGCTGGGATAGTGAATTTAAAGCGAGACCCTACATTCATTAACTGTACGCCTTCAGTCCAGCCAGCGATAACGCGATTTAACGGGAACTGAGCAGGTTCACCACGGTCAACCGAGCTATCAAATTTGGTGCCATCAGTTAACGTACCGGTGTAATGTACTTTTACCGTATCAGTTGCTGCTGGTTTAGCACCTTCAGCCGCTTGTAGCACTTCATACTGTAAGCCTGATTCTGTTACCGTAACGCCTTCTTTCTTAGCATTTTCTTCTAAGTAAGTCTTACCAGCTTCAATAGCTTTTGCTGCTTCAGCTTCAACCATAGCGGTTTGTTTTTCACGGAACTTTTCTTCCAGCGCAGTCATCATAGCCTGCACCTCTTCATCCGACAGTGAAGCTTTATTAGCCACGGCGTCTTGTACGCCACGTAAAATTAATTCGCGATCTACAGTCAAACCCAACTTGCTATAGTCTTCCAGTGTGCTGTCCAAATAACGGCCTACAGACACACCTAAACTATAAGATTGTTTTGCTTCATCAGTGTCTAGTACGGCAGGTTTCTGCTCTGCTTCTTTTTGACAGGCAGCAAGAGTCATAACGGCCATGGCGACCAGAGACATTTTTGTAACTAAGCGCATTCGGTTCTCCAATATTTACGCAGCCACGCTGCAAAAGTATGTTTTAATAGTGTCCAATGAACTGGCCTATACTAACGGTTTGTGCTCTGGAGGTTAACACCCGACATGAAATATCCTGCTTTTTTTCTGCTATTACTGCTAACGAGTTGTGAAAAACTCAATTCAGAAGCCCCCTTGCAACAATTTCCGCATGTTGCTCAAGGGAGTTACGCGGCAGCACTATCAGATGATGGCCAATTTGCTGCAGTGTCTTCTATTCAAGATGGTGTAGCACTGTGGGATGTAAAAAATAATGCGTTAAAATTTCAGTGGAAGCATCAGGATAATGCCGAAAATTTAGTCTTTAGTCTGGCTATTAGCCACAATAACAGTCACGTCTTTACTGCTGACCAAAATACCTATGCGCTGTGGAGTATAGCAACAGGCAAAAACCAGGGTTTTTGGCAGCTTGACGCGGCAACTGTGCGGGATATAGCTGTGTCTGACAACGGGGCTCATCTTCTCATTGGTAAAAGTAATGGCGGCGTACAACATATTACGCTCGCATCCGGCAGGCGGTTGGAGTTTTTAGGCCATACCGAACGCATTAACAGTGTCGCGATGTCTCCGAATGGCCGCTATGCACTAACAGGCGGAAATGATTATAAAGCTCACTTGTGGGACACCCAAAGCGCGCAGATTATTTACAGCTTTAGCCACCCAAGCCGGGTTACCAAGGTAGCGTTAGATCCACAAGGGCGTTATGCCTTTACCGCTGACAGCCAAAACTTGGCGCAAATTTGGGATATCCAAACCGGCAAGTTGGTTAGTGCTTTACAGTTTAACGCCCGGCAACAAGTATTTAGTGCGGTTAATTTCAGTGCAGACGGCAAATACCTGGCAACAGGCGCACCAACGCGTAAGTTGGCTTTATGGGATGTACAAACCGGTCTGGAACTACAACAATGGCAAGTATCTGTAAGGCCTGATAGCCGCCCTGCCAGTGCTGTAGTGCATGCCGTGAGCTTTTTAAACAACAATCAACTTATTAGCGAAAGCTCCAGTGGCATAGCCGAAGTATGGGAGATTAAACATGACAGCAAATGAGAAAGACCTGCAGCTACACATTGTAGAGTTGGAAAACAAACTGGCCTTTCAGGAAGATACGGTTAATTGCCTGAGCAATGAACTGTTGGAGCACCAGAAAAAAATCGAACGCTTACATCAGCAAGTTATGTTACTGGCAGAGAAGTTACGTAACTTGCCAGATGATCAAGGCATACTTCGTCCTGAAGAAGAGCCACCACCGCCGCATTATTAATATTTGCATAGATAATGATTAAACAGCCACAGCATTTGCAAAGAAGATAAGCAACGAACAGACGCCCTATGACTCTGGTATGAACTTCATCCCTGAAGTTCTACCATTGGACTATCAGGATTGTGGAAATTGGCTATCTGTTACTTTTCACCGCCCAAGCTTTTACAGAGTAGGGTAATACGGGACATTTACAACAGAGTGCTATTTACTCTGGCTTAAAAACGCCTATAACTTGCTCGGCAGCACGGCTGGCTTTAGATATTTGTGCTTCGGGCTGTACCATCTGATGGCCACATTCAACACATTCTACCTTTTCAACATTGTTTTCCAAGAACAACATCATCGTGTCCACAGCTTTGCATTTTGGACAGCTTGCGCCAGCTATAAAGCGTTTCTTTTTACGTATTGTCATTGTATTCACCATCCGTTCGTCGCAGCTATTTTACAGGCCAAGCCTTGGTTTGTTAGCCTTATACGGTTAAATTAGCAGCCTAATTCAGTATTACAGGTAAAAGCATGATTCAGTTACAGCAGGTTGAACTGCGCCGCGGCCCACAGGCCTTATTTAGCAACGCCGATCTTACCGTATTTCCAGGACAAAAAGTGGGAATAATTGGTGCTAATGGTTGCGGTAAGTCCAGCTTGTTTGCCATGTTGCTTGGAAAACTGCATGCCGATGCCGGCAACATTAATATTCCAGAACGTTGGGTCATCTCTACTGTTGCACAAGAAACACCGGCGCTGGACTGCAGCGCCATGGATTATGTTTTACAAGGCGATGAAAAGCTGTTCCCGTTGCTATTAAAAGCCCGAAGCCAGTGTAGTGAAAGTGATTTAGCCACAGTACATTTGCAAATAGAAGCGTTGGATGGCTATCGGGCAGAAGCAAAAGCCGGCATTCTGCTCGATGGCCTTGGTTTTAGCGGTGATGCTCAGCAGAAAGCTGTAAAGTCATTCTCCGGCGGTTGGCGCATGCGCTTAAACCTGGCCAAAGCATTAATGCAGCGTGCTGAATTACTGTTATTGGACGAGCCAACAAACCACCTCGATTTAGATGCCGTGCTGTGGTTGGAGAAGTACCTGAGTAATTATCAGGGCACCTTGTTGCTTATAAGCCATGACCGCGATTTTCTTGATGCAGTAACCGATAACATCGTGCATATCGAGCGACAAACCTTAACGTTATACAAGGGCAACTACAGTCAATTTGAACGTCAGCGTGCTGAACAATTATCACAACATCAGGCTAATTTTGATAAACAACAACGGCAAGTCGCACATCTGCAAAAATTTATCGACCGTTTTAAGGCGCAGGCAACCAAAGCCCGGCAAGCACAAAGCCGGATAAAAGCGCTGGAACGAATGACGATACTGGCGCCAGCCCATGTTGATTCCCCCTTTAGTTTTAGTTTTCGCGAGCCAAAATCGCTGCCAAACCCGCTGCTGAAAATGGAAAATGTGCAGGCTGGTTATGCAGATCACGTCATTTTAAGTCAGATTAAGTTTCAACTACTCCCTGGCAGCCGTATCGGTTTGTTAGGGCGCAATGGTGCCGGTAAATCTACCCTAATTAAACTGCTGTCGGGCAGCATGCAGCCGCAAAGCGGGGATATCTGGTATGCCAATGGCGTAAGCCTGGGGTATTTTGCCCAGCACCAGCTGGAAACCCTGCGCCCGCAAGATTCACCATTGCAGCATTTAGTGCGGCTGGACCCTTTAGTGCCCGAGCAAAAGCTACGTGATTTTCTCGGTGGCTTTGGTTTTCATGGCGACAAAGCACTGGAAGCCTGCGCACCGTTTTCTGGTGGCGAAAAAGCGCGTTTAGTTCTAGCGCTGATTGTCTACCAACGCCCGAACCTGCTGCTACTTGATGAACCGACCAACCACCTTGATTTAGATATGCGCGAAGCCATTGTGATGGCATTGCAGGAGTTTGAAGGCGCTATCGTTATTGTCTCGCACGATCGTCATCTGCTAAGCAGTTGTACTGATGAATTTTACCTTGTAGCCCACGGCCGGGTGGCCCCGTTTGACGGCGATTTAACGGATTATTATCAATGGCTGCAGCAAGATGCCCGGCAAAGCACCAGTAATGCTCAGGTCGATACACCTGCCAGCAGCAATGTTGTTCGTAAAGATCAGAAACGACTGGAAGCCGACTTACGCAATTTACTCAGGCCACTGAAGCAAAAAGTGGAAAAGCTGGAACAGCAGCAGCAAAAGTTGACCGAGCAATTGGCCACTTTCGAACAGCAGTTGGCTGATGCTGATATTTACAGTGCTGAGCGTAAAGCAGAGCTTACTGCTTTGCTCGCCAAACAAGCTACCGCCAGCAGCAGCCTAAGCAGCATTGAAGAAGACTGGTTTATGGCACAGGATGAACTGGAGCAGCAAACCGAGCTGTTCTGGAAAAACAATGGCTGACAGCGGCAACATCATAACAACAGCACCAACCGAGCAACAGCTATGGCAGTTCAGCCTGGCACTGTATCCAAAAGTACAGCCACTCTGTCTGGAGTGGCAGGATAACTTAGGCGTGAATATCAATTTGCTGTTGCTGTTGTGCTATCTGGAGCAACAGCAACTTAGTCTCACTCAGCCGCAACTGTTGCAGCTGACTGCAGAACTTGAGCAATTTAGTCGCCAGTTTACCCAACCATTGCGCGCCTTGCGCCGAAAAAGCCACTTAGCAACGCTCTCACTCACCCAGCAACAGCAGCTAAAACAGACCCTGCTCCAAGCTGAATTAGAACTGGAAAAACTTGAACAACAGCTATTACTGCAGCACTGCCCTGCACTAACTCGTGTTACCTCACCACTGCTTGATCACTATCTCGCATTACTTACAGATAACACCATAAGCTATCAGCAGCCTTTATTTGATCTGCGTCAAGCTATCGCCCAACTGGCATAAACCCCTAGCCAATATTTGATCTAAGTCAGTTAATAGTTTACTGCCGTTATCTACACTGAGCATATCAATTTAGTGTGAGGATTTGGCTATGAATATATGGCAGCAGTTTATTAACGACCCGGTAATCTTTATTTCTTTTACCGGCTTAGCCGTTGTAATTGGCTTATGTGCATTTTACGCTATCTACTTTATTTACAAAGTAGAGCACGATACGCCAGACTCGAAGCAAAACTGAGCCTGACGTTAACATTAGGGTACAGACTTTGCAGTGGCATAAAATAATAGCTCGCCCGGACAGGGATCATTGTTTTCCGGTTGCTCAGCAGGCACCAACTGTTGCAGGTTAAACCCCAGATTAACTAACCAACCAGGTAACGCTTGTGGCGTTATACCTGATACGAACCGCTCACCGCTGATTGCCAGCGCCATATCGGCCAACCAGCCCTGCTGTGAAAAGCGGGGCTTGCCATGCTGGTCTAACTGCATCTGACTGGCGACAAGCTGAAGCGGAGCATTCACACTCTGCCGCATTTGCTGTAACAGGTTATTAATTGCCGTCTCTGGCAAGTACATCAGTACACCTTCAGCTAGCATCAGCGTTGGCCGTTCTGCCGAAAACTCGGCAGTATCCGCTAACAGTTGCGCCAGACTGCGACGGCCAAGATCAGCCGCTTTCAAACACAGATTTGGCCGCAATGCATGTAGCTGCCGCAGAACGTCCTGCTTTATATTGATGGTAGCGACTCTGTCAATTTCTACTACCTGTAGTTGCCTGTATTTTGCACTCAACATAGCACCTAACCCATCAAAACCCGCACCAACAATGACTAACTGCTGGGTATTTTGCTGTTCAATTTGTTGTTCAATCCATGACACAATATGCTGTTTTCGCCACCCGTAATGGGCCATAATTCCAGGCAAGCTAAACTGCAACAGGCCAGTGAGTAAAGCTCTGCCACCCCGCCAGCCTTGCAGGGCCAGTAGCACTCGGCCACGCCAGCCACTGCGCTGTAAAACCTGCTTAGCCAGCTGCTGGCTAAGACTATTAGCTGGCGATCCTGGCCAGCACTGGCTGGCACAAATAAGTAAACTGGTATTGCTCATGTTAATTCCTCACTGAACAGCGCACTGTAGTGTTGGTACCAGTTACTTTGAAATCGCAACGCCGGATCGTAGCGACGTTTTTGCCGCAAAAATTCAGCAAACTGTGGATAGCAGGCAAGGACTTGCTGCTTAGTCGCAAAAGGATGATATGTCAGGAAGTAACTGCCCTGATAACGGATGGCAATATCAATTAAGCGCCGAAAATGTGTCGCAGCGATAGCCACAGCCTCAGGCTGATGATCAATATGCAAATTAAAGATGACACAGGCATAGTCTTGCTGCGCCCAGGCCAAAGCTGTTTCAGCATCGCGCCGGATAAACCGCACTGTGCCATAAATTAAATCGACCTTGTGTTGTCGAAAATCTGCCGCACAGTCCGCCATAAATTGTTCCAGCGCCGGTAACGGCACATAAAGCTCGGTAATCATTTCGCTACCGGCACAACCGCGGGCTAACTGTTGGTCTAAGGCTACATGATAATCATCAAGGTAAATACTCAACTGATGACTATCTGACCAGTAGCGCTGATCATTGGATGCCAGATAAAACTCGGAAAAGCGCTTGAAGGCTTCAGCTTTATTCGTATGAGCCAGATACAACAACTGTTGCCAATTGGCTTTACTCAACCTGAGTTGTTGCTTCGCTATCGCGGCTGTCTCTACCGGACGGTAGCAGGAAAATACCCCATGGCGTAAAAAGCCAGCAGAATCAGGAGCAGTCTCAAACTGAAAATCGCCATATAAATATCCAGATGCTTTTCGGTGCGGTAACGCCTCGATCATTTCAGCCAAGCTACACAGCTCAACCTCACGAACAACCTGTTGACGCGGTGCCAATTGCAGGGTTGCGGTGACAACAATACCAAATAAACCATAGCCGCCAACCACTAGCCGGAATAACTCAGCGTTGCTCTGCCGGCTACAATGCAATAGCTCGCCATCAGCATTAACAAACTCAAAGCTAACAACATCCGCTATAAAAGGTGCCATATCCAACCCCCGGCCATGGATATTTGCCGCTATTGCACCGCCAATACTTAAACGATCCGCACCGGTTTGCTTCTGCCTTATACCCCAGGGGTTGGCACAGCCATGTTGCATAACATGCAGTTTACGCATTAAGTCCGGCCATTGAATACCAGCCTGTACGCTGACCTGCCCCAGTTCAGCGTCAAAATGCTGCAACTGATTTAACTTGCTCAGGTCCAGCAGCACACCACCAGTTACAAATTGCTGCCCCCCCATGGCATGCCGGCCACCTGCGACACTTATCATGCTGCCATCTTTATTTGCTTGCTGCACAGCCTTGATTACCTCTGCTATGGTTTCTGGCTGGATACAGCGCTGCATAACTGTTGAATTGAGTTTGGCATGCACATCATTAACCCTGATTACGTGTTCTGGCTTTTGGCACATAAAAATAAGTCCTGCTGCTTGTTTGTGGGCCAACACTAGCTGACAGGCATTACATTATGCTATACAAATAAACAGAGTATTATATTACGCTACCTATGGCGGCAGATAAGGCGACTTTGATGAACCAGACCAGTCAATTGATTACAGCATTAAAGCGCAGCCTTAAAACTAAAGGCATGAGTTATCGTCAGCTCGCCGAGCAACTTCAATTAAGCGAGGCCAGCGTTAAGCGTATATTTGCCCAACAGAATTTTACCCTGAGCCGGCTGGAGCAAATTTGCCGGGTTTTGGATACCAACCTGTATGAACTGGCGAAAAGCAGCACATTGGCAAAGAACAGTCTGCCAAGGCAATTAAGTATGCCGCAGGAGCAGGCGCTTGCAGATGACCCAACGCTACTGACGTATTTGTACCTGCTGTTAAACGGTTGGCAATTTGAAGATATTAATAGCCAGTACCAGCTGGACGAGCTTAAAGGCATCCGGCTGCTGGCCACACTGGACCGCTTGAAATTGATAGAACTTCAGCCTCATAACAAAGTGCGGTTGCTGGTAGCACGCGATATACAATGGCGACTAAATGGCCCGGTGCGACGGCGCTATGAACAGCAGATAAAAATGATGTTTATTGATAATAGTTTTACCGCCCCCGAACATTGGTTACGATTGGAAACAGCCGAGTTATCCAGTGCCTCTATCAGTATTCTGCAGCGCCGCTTAAACCAATTAAGCGAGCAGTTTGCCGAACTGGCAGAGTTAGATATGGCAACCGGGCCAGCAGATAAAAAAGGGGTAGGATTACTGGTAGCATTAAGGCCCTGGGTATTTGATATGGTACTAGCACCACCTGCTAAGCGCTAACCGGGCTATTCCAATTCCAGATATTGCAGTTTATCAGGCACGCCATTCCAACTATCTGCATCAGCAGGCGCCGCTTTAACGTCAATGATATTTGGCCAAACGTCTGCCAATTCAGCGTTAAGCTGAATAAAGCCATGCTGCTCTGGCGGCACCTTATCTTCCTGCACTATGGCATTGGCAGGGCATTCTGGCTCACATAATCCACAATCAATACAAATGGTTGGGCTTATTGCCAGGAAGTTAGGCCCTTCAAAAAATGCATCTACAGGGCATACCGCCACGCAGTCGGTGTATTTACACTTGATGCAATTATCCAGTACCACAAAAGCCATAAAGTCACAGTTTCCAGACGTTTTAAGGTGAGGATCATACTGCAGCACAAAGAAAAATCAAATAGCTGAAAAAACCTTTACGGACAATCAAGCTAGCTTGGCGTAAAATAGCGCCATCTTGTGAGCTACTGGCTTGATGCCAGTATGCAATGACACCGATACGGAACCCTTATGCTGCGTCTTACCGAAATAAAACTGCCGTTAAACCATGACGAAAATGCGATTAATAGCGCCATTGTCGAAAAGCTAAAAATTAAACCGGAGCAATTACACAGCGTTAATGTGTTTAAACGCGGCTTTGACGCCCGCAAAAAAACCGATATTCATCTTATATATACCTTGGATATTGAAGTAGATAACGAAACCGCATTACTGAACAGCTTTGCCAAAGATCAGCATGTTAAGCCAGCACCGGATACCAGCTACAAATTTGTTGCCAAGGCGCCAGCCACGTTAACCGAGCGCCCTATTGTTATTGGTCTTGGCCCCTGTGGCTTATTTGCCGGTTTATTGTTAGCGCAAATGGGCTTTAAACCGATTATTTTAGAGCGTGGCAAAGAAGTACGCGAGCGCACCAAAGACACCTTTGGCTTCTGGCGCGGCAAAGAACTGAACACCGAGTCTAACGTACAGTACGGCGAAGGTGGCGCGGGTACTTTTTCTGATGGCAAGCTGTACAGCCAGGTAAAAGACCCTAAACACTATGGCCGCAAAGTAATGAGCGAGTTTGTTGCTGCCGGCGCACCAGATGAAATTATGTACGTGAGTAAACCGCATATCGGCACCTTTAAACTGGTGGCAATGGTAGAAAAAATGCGGGCTAACATTATTGCCTTAGGCGGCGAAATACGTTTTAGCAGCCGGGTAGATAAACTACACATCGACAATGACCACTTGACAGGTTTAACCCTCTCAAGTGGTGAGCAACTTAACAGCAAACATGTGGTGCTGGCAGTTGGCCACAGTGCGCGGGATACCTTTCAAATGCTGTATGACGAGGGCGTTTATGTCGAAGCTAAACCATTCTCAATTGGTTTTCGCATTGAGCATGAACAATCAATGATTGATGAATGCCGTTTTGGTCCCAACGCCGGTAATCCTATTTTAGGAGCGGCCGACTATAAACTGGTGCATCATTGCAATAATGGCCGCACCGTTTACAGCTTTTGCATGTGTCCGGGCGGTACAGTGGTCGCAGCAGCATCGGAACAAGGCCGTGTTGTTACCAACGGTATGAGCCAGTACTCCAGGCATGAACGCAATGCCAATAGCGCCATCGTGGTGGGTATTGACCCTGAGCGCGATTATCCTGGCCATCCATTGGCAGGTATTGAGTTACAGCGCCAGCTGGAAGCATTGGCCTTTAAACTGGGCGGCGAAAATTATCATGCGCCGGCACAGTTAATTGGTGATTTTTTATCTGGCAAGCCTTCTGCTGAACTGGGTGATGTTAAACCCTCTTATACTCCTGGTATTACACTCACAGACCTAGCACAAGCATTACCTGACTTTGCCGTTACCGCCCTGCGTGAGGCCATACCGGCATTTGATCGACAAATTAAAGGCTTTGCCAAAGCAGACGGTTTACTTACCGGAGTTGAAACCCGCACCTCTTCACCTATTTGTATTAAGCGCGGTGCCGATTATCAAAGTGTTAATATCAAAGGTCTTTATCCTGCGGGCGAAGGCGCAGGTTATGCTGGCGGTATTTTATCAGCCGGTATCGATGGCATTAAAGTAGCCGAAGCGCTGGCATTGGCTATGCTGGATGCCAACAGCGCGCCGTCAGTTTAAAAACTGTGTCCGCCGCACTGCGCAAACAATACTATCGTAACGGCCCGCCACACCGGGCCGGTGCTGATGTCAGCTTTGGTGATTTAGTTAAAATATTTGGTTTTAACAGTATTCATATTGGCCGCTGGGTTAACGCCGCTGAGCAGCAACACGCGGCGAATTTGTTTTTCGATGCGCTTTGTGACCTACAGTTATTGTTGCAAGTGCCTGAACAAGTTATTTCACTCAACGGCAGCCTGGCATTAACTTTCGGCATAGGTGGCCAGCGTGGGGTTTGCGCCCATTACCAGCCACAGGGCCGTATTTTAGCCTTAGCAAAAAATGCCGGCGGCGGTAGTTTGGCCCATGAGTGGTTTCATGCGTTTGATCACTATATCGCCAGCAAATTGTTTCGCCAGCTGCCGCCCGCCAATCAATTTGCTACACGTTGTTGGCTAGAGTCCATACCAGTGCATCCTCATCCATTAAATAACCTGCTTGAGCAAGCGTTTATGGCATTATTCTTATCTGAGGATGGTAAAAGTGAGAGTGCTTTTTTCCGCCATTGTCGACAGCTTGATGAAAAACGCCAGCAACTGTATTTGGCCATGCCAGAAGAAATAGCAGCACGCGCTTTTGAAAAAGTGCTTCAGTGCCAACCTGTTAAAAATAGCTTTTTAGTCGCGGGCACCTTAAAAAGCGAGGCTGCCAAATTGGGGATATACCCTGATGAACATATCACTACAACGCTAAGTACGTTGTGGCTACGTTATTTTCAACACTTAGGTCAGAGCTTACGCAAAAAGACGATTTAGCGCCGACACTAGCGTGTTTCAATCCTCCCAGCACTAAGCACAACCTGGTTACCACCAGCATTTTTTGCCAAATACATCGCATTATCCGCACAGGCTATTAAGGTTTTAGCGGTGGCACCGTGCTGTGGATATAAAGCTACACCAATACTAGGGCTTGTTGATCTTTCGAGATGGATTATTAGACAGCATGATGGGCTGGTACAATTACTTTCGCCAAAAACTAACCATGACAACCCATCATGCCAAGGACAATGTTAACAGACGAGTGCTGGTCAAAGCTAATCAGATTGATGCTTAAAACAGGCCGCATTTATGACAAACCGGAACACAGAAATACTTTCGAAGGCATTTTGTACCGGATGCGGGTCGGTTGCCCATGGCGCGATGTGCCAGAAACTTTTGGAGATTGGAGCGCCATCTACCGGCGTTTTAACTTGTGGTCTAAAAAAGGCATTCTGATG
>NZ_AUDG01000062.1 GCF_000425345.1 Rheinheimera baltica DSM 14885
TATAATTGGAGTAATTTCAAACAGATGCTAATGTATTTTGGTATTGAGAAACCACGGGTGGGTAAGCGAATTATCCATGTTGACTGGTATTAAGGGCGTGTTTTACACGAGTGAATATATAACTGAAGAGCCGGATGCGGTAATTCCGCACGTCCGGATCTGTGTGGGGGCGGCTCAGTAATGGGTCGTTCTACCACGATTATTTGCAGGGCGCTCGTAAGCCCGGCTTTGATGACTGGTTTCATCAGGCGCAGGCATTACTAGATGAATTAAGTTCGACCAGCAGAAACAGTGACTCGTACTGGTTATTGCTGGCTGATATGCAACAACAGCAACATCAGTTTGCCACTGCGCTGGAAAGTTTACAGCGGGTCTTTGAGCGCGATGCAGCCAATATCAATGCTAGCTTGATGGCTGCGCGAATTTATCTGGCGCAAAACAATACCGCGGCAGCGCAACAAGCCTGCGCGCGTTTGTGGCAAGAGTTATTTTTATTTTCCGTTTGCAGCTATGAGGTTGCAGGCCGTCGCGGCAATGCCATACAGAGTTATACCGCCTTGCAGCAGCTTTATTCACAACAGAAATCGTTATCGGTGGCATTGGATAGTTGGCTGCGCGGCATTTTGGCAGAACAAGCTGAAATGTTAGGTAAACCGCAACAGGCAATTGGCTGGCTTGAACCCGCACTGCCTCAGGCGCCGGTAAGCTTGTGCCTAAAATGGGCTGATTTAAGTCTCCAGCAAGATGCGTCTGCTGCCGTGTATGCCAGATTACAGCCGCTAGAGCAAGAGTATGGCTTAACCGACGGGCTCTTGCTGCGATTGGCATTGGCTGAACGCAATACTAAGCAGGGTGAGCGTTATATGACGCAGCTAGAACCGCGAATGATGCTACGCATAGCACGTGGTGATAAGGATCATGCCGCTGACATGGTGCATTACTTTTTAGCGGTTCAGCCCGATGCGCAAGCAGCACTTCATTGGGCGCAACTTAATTATGCCAGCGCGAAAGAGCCGGATGATCTGATGTTATTACAGCGCGCGCGAAGTGCAGTGCAGCAAGAAGAGGGGCGATTATGAAAACGTTATGTTTATGTCTTGCCTTATTAACTGCTTTGTTGGCGAATAACGTACAGGCACATAAGTTCAGTACGGCCTATCTGGATGTCAGTGAACGTGATGGTCAGCCATTAATTGTCTGGCAAGTCGCTTTACATGACTTAGCACAGGCTAAGTTGTTATCGACCCCTGACGTTAATACAGTGCGCTGGCAGCAGGTGCTAGACAGTGAAGCCGTTCTTATTTCATACATAACCATGCGCATGCAGTTTACCGCAGACAACATAGCATGCACACTTACGCCTCAGCGCGCTGACACTTGGGTTTTACAGCAAATACAGGGTGAGTTTTACCTGCAGCTAGCGGTTGAAGTGCAGTGCGCTACACACCAAGCCTGGCAATTGCAATATCGGGCGTTGTTCGACATTGAACATAGCCACAAAGCGTTATTATTCTGGCACACAGCAGCGGATCGACGTCGCGTGGTGCTTGATAGCGACACCTTAATATTTCCGGCAAATTAAGCCATCATGTAAGGGTTTTTCATGTTAGTTTTTCGCTTATCAGCTTTGAGTTTGGCAATCGCAGGATTAGCCAACAGCATGCTCGCGCATGCGGATAGTTTATCCGGCAATGTATTTGAACAAATAACCGTTCGTGGGCACCAGACAGACTTGCTTGGGCAATCTAGCTCGGCATCAGAGGGGGTGATTGGTAACGGCGAAATTGCTGATCGTCCGTTGTCGCGCACCGGTGAAATTTTAGAGTTTATACCGGGCATGGTAGTTACTCAGCACAGCGGCAGTGGTAAGGCTAATCAGTATTTTCTGCGTGGTTTTAATCTTGATCATGGTACCGATTTCAGCACCTTTGTTGATGGCATGCCGGTAAATATGCGCAGCCATGGCCATGGCCAGGGATATACCGATCTTAGTTTTATAATACCTGAATTGGTGCAGCAAATTGATTATAAAAAAGGCGCTTACTATGCAGAAAACGGTGATTCTTCTGCTGCTGGCTCGGCACGCTTCAAAGTGCAAAACCGTACCCCGCGTTTGATAGAGTTGGCTCTGGGTGAGGAGGGCTATAAGCGCTTACTGGCCAAAGGCAGCACTAAGCAAGGCTCAGGTGATGTGCTGTTTGGTATTGAGCTACAGCGTTACGACGGTCCTTGGACAGATATCGACGAAGATGTACGTAAGGTTAATGTTAATGCGCGTTACAGCCGTCCGCTTGGCGACGGGCAATTCGCTGTAACCTTAATGGCATACGACAATAGTTGGAATTCAGCCGATCAAATTCCACAGCGTGCGGTCGATGCCGGCATTATAGATGCGTTGGGTTCACTAGATACCACTGTAGGCGGCGAAAGTGCACGTTATAGCTTATCTGCCAGTTGGTTAAGCGATGCCTGGCAGGGTAGTGCCTATGCGATTCAAAGTGATATGGACTTGTGGTCTAACTTTACTTATTTCCTAAGCGATCCCGTTAATGGTGATCAGTTTGAGCAAGTAGACAAGCGCTGGATTTATGGCGGTGAATTAAGTCATCACTGGCATCATCGGGTTGGCCAGTTTGCGCTTGAGCATGTTATAGGCGCACAACTACGCTATGACGATATTACTGAAGTGGGGTTGTATCAGACACAGGCACGACAGCGGTTAAATACCGTGCGGCAGGATCAATTGCAGCAAAGTTCCTTAGGGTTATACAGCCAAACCCAATTAGAGCTTAATGCCGACTGGGCAGCACATCTGGGCTTGCGCTATGATATATTTTCAGCCGATGTCGACAGTTCTCTGGTCCAAAATACCGGTAGTGCCAGTGACGGGATCTGGTCAGCTAAAGCCGGTTTAAGTTATCAGTTTGCACCAAAGTGGCAAGCTTACGCCAGCGCCGGGCAGGGGTTTCATTCAAATGATGCGAGGGGGGCTACCACACAAGTTGATCCACTCAGTCTAGAGCCTGTTGCGCCGGTAGATTTTCTGGTGCGTTCTAACGGTGCTGAATTAGGCCTACGGTTTTTTGACTACAGTGCATTTAACGCCTCAATGGCTCTATGGTATTTGGACGTAGATTCAGAGCTATTGTACGTAGGTGACGCCGGCACGAACGAACCCGGGCGGGCATCAAAACGCTACGGTATTGAAATGGCAGCCTATTACTGGTTTGGTGCTAACTGGAGTCTTGATGCTGAGTTAGCGCTTACCCGCTCACGCTTTACAGAAAATGTGGCGCAAGAGGGGGCTTATGTCGATGGAGCATTGCCGGTTGTATTGGGCATGGGGCTAATTTACAAAGCCAATTCGCCGTGGCAGGCCAGTGTGCGTCTGCGACATTTTGGTAAACGTACACTGGAAAGTTTTAATCAGCAGCGTTCCAACCCAACTACGGTGGTAAATGCAGACTACCGCTATCAATGGCAACAATGGCAACTGGCTATTGAAGTGCTTAATTTGTTTGACAGTGCCGACAACGATATTGATTACTATTATACGTCACGTTTAACTGCAGAAGCGCCCGAGGGAGTTGAAGATACACATTCGCATCCTATTGCACCACGCAGTGTGCGGTTTAAGTTGTCATATCGCTTTTAAGCGCGCACGATAACGCCGGAATAGATCGGTTTGATCACTTAGCACGTAGTAGAGTGCGATATAAGTTCACTCTCATTAATCGAACGACGGAGAAAAATGATGAAAGCATGGTTAGGAGCAATAGCATTGAGTGCAGGTGTATTATCTACCCCGGTAATGGCGAATCAATGTGGTGATATTTTAGGTCACTCGATGCAGCAGCTAAATACCCGCGAGAGCGTCGATTTATGTGACAGTTACAAAGGCAAAACCATTTTGATGGTTAACACAGCCAGTAAATGTGGTTTTACACCGCAGTTTGATGCGCTTGAAGCGTTGTACCAAAAATACCAGGATAAAGGTTTCGTCGTATTAGGCTTTCCATCAGACAGCTTTAAACAAGAATATGACGATGCAGAGAAAACGGCAGAAGTGTGCTACCTAACCTACGGTGTTAAATTTCCGATGTTTTCCAGTTCAAAAGTGAAGGGTGATGACGCTAATCCGGTATTTAAAGCGCTTATTGCTAAAACCGGCGAAACACCAAGCTGGAACTTTAACAAATATCTGGTCAGTGGCGATGAGCAAACGGTAAAGCATTTTGGTAGCCGCACGTCGCCAGATGATAAAGACTTTATTGCTGAACTGGAAAAAATGTTAGCTGCCAATATAGCCATGGCTGCTAGCACAGAGAAGTCAGGCGAGTAAGTTAACCTTTGCCAATTGCGGCTAGAACCTCGATTTGGTCATCACAGAGTGTCTGAGTGAGCGCAAGCGAACGAGTTGCTGTGATGAGCCAAAGCGAGTGTTGTAGCAAAAGCAATTGGTAGCGCCCTGTTTAGCCAGCGTTAGCCTGCGCTTGTTCAAAAGCGTGGTCCACCGTGGTGGGTTTTGCTTCTGCTGCGCTACGGGCTAACACATCGCAGCGTTCGTTCTCCGGATGGCCGGCATGGCCTTTAACCCAATGCCAGCTTACTTTGTGTGCTTGTGCTGCTGTATCGAGCCGTTGCCATAAATCCTGATTTTTTACCGGCTGCTTTGCACTGGTTTTCCAACTGTTGCGTTTCCAACCCGCCAGCCACTGCGTAATACCCAGCCGAACGTACTGACTGTCGGTGGTTAAATCAACGTCGCAGCTGTCTTTTAAGCTTTCCAGCGCAATAATTGCCGCAAGTAACTCCATGCGATTGTTTGTGGTGAGCTTATAGCCGCCGCTAAGCTCCTTACGATGTTGTTTGTATATTAACACGGCACCATACCCCCCCGGTCCAGGGTTGCCCAAGCAGGAGCCGTCAGTGTATATCGCAACAGATTTGCGCATAAAGCCTTTCCTCAAACCAAAACGGCGTATAATCTAACCCAAATGCTGTAAAAAACGAAACGACCATGGCCAAAAGACAAATTATTCTCGACACTGAAACCACCGGTATTAACCCCAAAGACGGCCACCGTATTGTTGAAATCGGTTGTGTAGAGCTAATAAACCGCCGTTTTACCGGAAATAATTTTCATGTTTATATTAATCCAGAACGGATTATTGACGCTGAAGTAGTCGCCGTACACGGTATTACTAACGAACGCGTGCGGCATGAACCTAAATTTCGCGAAATTGCGCAGGATTTTTACAACTACATCCAGGGTGCAGAACTGGTTATTCATAATGCTGCGTTTGACGTGGGGTTTATCAACCATGAGTTTTCCATGTTACACCCTCAACTGCCGCCGGTTGCCGAATACTGCACCATATTAGATACGCTATTAATGGCGCGGGAAATGCATCCTGGTCAGAAGAACAACCTTGATGCATTGTGTCGACGCTACGATATTAATAATAGCCACCGAACATTGCATGGCGCTTTGTTAGATGCTGAAATCCTGGCAGATGTTTACTTATTAATGACCGGGGGCCAAGTCAGTTTAAATTTGGCAAACGAGCAAGAAGGGCAGGATCAGGGGCAAGGCCCAGCAGCTATTAAGCGTTCAGGCCAGCTAAAAGTACTTCGTGCGACAGATGAAGAGTTAGCGGCTCATGAAAGCCGGCTAGATCTGGTACAGAAAAAAGGAGGCAGTTGCCTGTGGCGAAACTGATAACACTACTTTGTTTGTTGTTATGTAGCCCTATGTTGATAGCGCAAAGCTCGCAAACCAACGATGAGCTTGTGTCTGCCTCTGTAGATGCCGAAGCGCTTTATGACAGCGGATTTGAGTTACTTTCCGATCTGCCCACTAAAAACCAAATCCCCTTGTTTGATAATCGTTTTCGCATAGATGAAAATGTTGACGAAATAACTTTGCTGCTCTTTCGCAAGCGCGGCTCAGCGTCCGTTGTGTTAGTAAAGCCTGATGGCAGCAAAATTCACTTTAGCACTGCGGAAGAGCAAAACGTACGTTGGCACGATGCCAGTACCTTTGATTTAATACAAATAAAGAATCCGGCACCTGGCCCCTGGCAAGCGGTAGGCCGTTTGTTACCGCAAAGCCGAATTTTAGTGCTGACAGATATAAAACTCACTGTCGATCCGCTGCCAGCAAATATGTTGGTTGGTGAGACAATAAAAGTAACCGCACGGCTAACAAATGGCAATGAACCGATAAACGCCAAAGATTTTCGTGACGTGCTGGCACTAGAAGTGATTTTTATCAGTACAAACAATGCTGATTATGACAACTTCGGCCGCGGTGTGGTGCAGGTTGCACATTTTAGGGATGACGGCAAAGGTTACGATGAGCGTGCAAGGGATGGTATTTTTACCGGTGAATTTCAGTTGCGTTTTGTCTCTGGCGAGTGGATCCCTAAATACATTGTTAACACCCCTTTATATAGCCGGGAAGTTGAACAGGCCCCGGTGGTATTAAAAGCAGCCCCTATTATAGCTGACATTACATCGTCGCTAGCGGTTGACGAAACTCACCCTAATGTTGAGGCACTGCCACATGAGGTGGTGTTTCGTATTACGGATGAGAGTGTAAAAGCTGAATCTTTACTACTGCAGGGGCGGGTTAGGTACCCTAATGGTGAAGTAGACGAGTTTGCACTGAACGAGCCGGGTCTGGCACCAAGAGAACTGCAACTGCGTAACTTGGGTCATGGTAGCTATATTCTCGATGTGTCTGCCTATGGCGAGATGCAAGACGGCCGCCAATTTATGCTTAACCTGCCGGAGATCAGTTTTGTAGTAAACCGGCCAGTGCAAGAAGCGCCAGTGCTGGAAGAATTACCCCAAAGCATTAAAGATGAGATTGCCGCGGAGCAGGCGGAGGCTGAACCTGAACCTGAGTTTCCTTGGGCCTTAGTCATTGTAGCCAATATGGTGATCTTGTTTGGTGGCGGGTTTGCTATCTGGTTTATTATAGCTGACAAACAGTTGGCCTATTTAATGTTTTGGCGGAAAAAAGACAGCACTGCGGCGCAATCCATTGCAGGGGCACAGCAAAACAGTAGTAAGGCAGAAAAAAAACCGGCTGATGTACAAAAAAACAACGATATGGACGACATTCTGGATCTTACGCTACCGGATGATTAAGGATTAGGCAAATGCGGCAAAAAAGGTGTTGACGGCCTTTAGGCTAATCCGTATCATTCCCGCCGCACAGCAGGATACCCAAATGAAATTCTGCAGTGCAATTGGTGCGGAGCGGTAGTTCAGTCGGTTAGAATACCGGCCTGTCACGCCGGGGGTCGCGGGTTCGAGTCCCGTCCGCTCCGCCATTTTCCTGTCCTCTAGTGCCACTAAGCATAAGTTTGTTCAGTTAAGCATCCATAACTGTGCTTTAGCATCTATTTATATTGAATAAAAACTTGATGGGTCAATTTGAGAAGTAGCTCAATTGCTTTGACAGCGCATAGCGCTGTAATGTATTGCTTATATAGTCTTTGTGCGGCGACAGGTTAGACACCACATAATAGGTATCAATGGCGTCTAATGCGAAACGTTGATAGTGCGTAGCAAATGGCTTGCCATGTTGTTTCAAATAATAGTTAAACGGAGCTTCATAGGTTAGTAGCGCACTGCTGCGGCCTTTAACAAATAATTCTACCGCACTAATGCTGTCGGGTAAGTCAATAAAACTATAGCCTTTTTCTTCTAGCAGTTGGCGTTGCCCATGGTAATCAAAGCCACGAATGGCGGCAACAGTTAGGCGTTTTTCACGTGCTACTGCTGCACCATGCGTTAATAAAACCAAAGAGAGTTGTGCATAAGGTGGCGCGACGAAACTCACGTTTTGAGGCAGGGCTTTGGTGTGTTTAATATTTATGGTTGCATCTACCTCACCCAGTTCCAGCATTTTATATAGTCGTGCCGGTGTTGCACATACAGCGGTAACTTTTACCGTTTCACTTTCAAGAATACGGCGCGTGAGCTCTACGGCTTCCCCGCTACAGTCATCAGGCGAATTTAGCACAAAATAAGGTGGGAAGTTGTGCACGCCAAATCGCAATTCCGCACTGAATACAGCTTCAGAATAAACAACTAGCAATGGTATTAATGCTGGTAAAACTCGCATAGCAACTCGTAAATAAACACGACAGCTCATATTAACGTACTGATGCACATTGGCAATGCTAAGCCGCAGTTTTATTACTGCTAATGTCGGATGCCATGCTCGAGCAACCGCGGAACATATCTTGCTCGGGGCGAATGGCGGTCGATTCTAACTGCATCCAGCTTAGCAGCGAGTCAAATAACATGTCATGACTGCCAGCTTGCTTTGCATTTTGTAGGATGCAGTTCGTATTAAAGGTGTTTTGTTCAATGGTTTGCGGTGAAAACCACATCAACATGGGTACCCGGGTTTGGCTCTCAGGCGCCATCCAGTAGGGTAAGCCATGTAAATACACCCCATTTTCACCAAGTGATTCGCCGTGATCTGACACGTATAGCATCGAGGTGTTAAAGTCGGTTGATAAGTCCTCCAATAAGTTAATGGTATTGTTGAGTAACTCATCTGTTGCGACAATCGCATTGTCGTAGGCATTGATAATGTGCTCTGGCAGGCACTGGTTTAATAAATTGTTTTTACATTCTGGCAAGAATAGCTTTTGATTATCCAAGCTACGTTTGTAGTATTCTGGCCCATGATTTCCTTGCTGATGTAGCACAATAAATATTGGTTTCGCACCCGATTTCGCTTTCAGAATAGTGTCTTTGAGATGGTTCAACAAGTTGCTGTCCGGGCACTCGCCATCGTTACAGTCTGTTGCTTCTGTAGTAAAGCTTTTATCCTGTGTTACCCGGTCACACATGCCTTTGCAGCCAGAGTTATTGTCCCGCCATATTACGGTGACACCTGATCGTTGCAGCACATCCAGCAGGTTGTCTGAGTTTTTTGCCAAGCCGTCATTATAGTTTTGCTGATTAAGGTAGCTAAACATGCAAGGCACTGACACCGCCGTTGCGGTACCGCATGAACTTATGGCGCCTACATTTAGCAGCTTCCGCTGTGCCAGTTTTGGTGTGGTATTACGATGATAACCATTAATACCTAAATGGTCGGCTCGTACCGTTTCGCCAAGTACCATAATAACCAGCTGTGGTTTGCCTACGCCGGTTATCAGGCGGGCATCTTCGGCGTAGTGCTGAAACTCGATAGTGTTACTTTGTGCAGTGTTGCTTTTTAATAAGCCTATCGCTGCATTAATAGCATTAAACGGTACTGCCTGGTGTTTTAAGTCGCGATGTTCACGCAGCGCCGGGGCGAAATTTTGATATTGGCTAACGACTAATACGGTAGCGAGCAGAGTGCTTACCATCATTATCGCCAGATAATGCAGTACGCCACGTTTTAATGACTGCGGCCGGTGTTTAGTCCAGAGCAAAAATGCACCTGGAAGCAGTAAGTAATAACTAAAATAGGGCAGCATGGCGATATTGAGCAAGCCCATAGCTTCATGGTTGTCAGTTTCCAACGCATTTTGAAGCATGCCTTTGTTAATTAACACACCGTATTGCTGCATAAAATACTGGCTTGCAGCGGCAATAATGACAAGCGCAAACAGCCAGATCTTCTGAATTTTGCCAATACTTAACAGTTGACATAGCAACACATTGACGAGAAATAACAGGCTCAGTAGTGGCCACGCCTGGCTCCAGCCACCTAAAGACCAGACACTACGCACAAAAATTTGGTTATATGCCAGAGTCAGTAACACAGCCATCGCCAGGGTAGAAAACCCGCGCGAAACTGCAGGGCGCTTAGGAAAAGATAGCGTATGTTTAATCGCAAGAACGGTATTAGCAGGCATAATATACTGCACTAATTAAGGGAGATTCTTGCAGTGTATTAGTGAATTATTAAGTAAAGCTTAAATGGATTGTATATCGAAATAATAGGCTAGGTATTTTCAGTACGGCCGAAATGTATCTGACTGGCAGTCTCTTCCACTGGGCGTCGGGTAGGTGCAAATAGCATAAAGCATATTTTGGCGCATAGCAGGCAAAGGAGTAAGGTAGTTACGTCGTGTGATAAAAAGTGCGCGCCGCGTATTTGCTGATTTATGCCCAATACTACGCCAGTAAATACACCTGCGGCCAGACCTGCATAGCGCCATCGCGCCGCTGTTTGTTTTATAAAAAAGTACAGCGCCACCCAAGCATAGCCCACACTGGCATGCCCGGCTGGAAAGCATTGAATATGACGCAAATTAGACGGACGTGCCTGCAACAAATGATAATAAGGTTCTGTGCCACCAAACATAGCCAAATCCCACGGGCAGGCAATATTGGTGATTGATTTGATGTGCCACCAAACATAGCCAAATCCCACGGGCAGGCAATATTGGTGATTGATTTGAGATACGCAACCAGGGCAAACGAAAAAATCAGCGATAAACTTAAGGCTGCGTAACGGCGCGCTTTAGCGGGATACTTTTTGTAATGTAAAAGACGATAAAGTGTTAACAGCAACACTACGGAACAAAACACGTAGTTCAGTGTGCGGGCGCCTTTATGAAGCACCTGTTCTGTTAGCCAATGGTCTTGCAGTAGCCACTGCTGCCCTTGCAGATTATAAAGTTTAGCTGCCAGCCATACATCGCCACCTCCAGCATCTAACAGCAGCATTGCGGCGATATACATGAGTAACAGCAGAGGTAATTTTTGCAAACTGTTCATGTGTTTAATCATCATAAGGCTATACCTGTTTACCCCATTTCGCTGCCATACTTATCCCATACTTTATATTTATTTTCTTAAGATAATCTTAAGGTTATTTACCTAGTATGCATTGCAGTTTACTTACACACATTGGCAATGACATACCTATATGAAAACACGTTTTCCACAATTGTTAGGCCCTTATTACGTGCTGTTTGTTATGCTGCTGATGATGTTGTTATTGATGTCAATAAGCCGCATTGGGCTATTTATTTGGCAGTTTGACCGTGTTACAGCTGCAGGCAACCTTGGTTATATGTTGTTGCAGGGCGTGCGGGCCGATCTGATTTTTGCCGGTTTGTGGTTAATTTTTCCGGTGTTATTAGCGCCGCTATTAGCAGGTGGGAAACGCTTTGCGCTATGGCGCCGTTTTATCCATGTATGGGTTTTGCTGGGGTTGTGTTTAGTCGTTTTTATAGAAGTGTCAACACCACAGTTTATTTTGCAATACGATATAAGGCCGAACCGGCTTTACATTGAGTACCTAAAATACCCTAAAGAAGTTTTTAGCACCTTGTGGCAAGGCTATCGAGGCATGTTGTTAGGCGGTATCGCGGTTACCGCGTTACTGTTATGGGGTTTACATCAGCTGTTTAAACGCGTATCAGCAGCCTCAAAGCCTTATTCAGGCAAAACCTTATGGCTAACCTGGCCGCTGTTTGTGGTGCTGGTATTTGTTGCGGTGCGTTCCAGCACTGAGCATCGGCCAGCTAACCCTGCTATGTTTGCCATTACCAGTGATGCGCTGGTAAATTCATTAATTATTAATTCGCCCTACTCAGTGCTATATGCACTTTACAATATGAAACATGAGGCGCGATCCAGCGAAATTTACGGCAAAATGCCCGATGATGAAATGCTGGCACTGGCGCTAGACTGGCCCTGGTTAAAAAACCATAGCTTTAGTGATGCTACCCTACCTACGTTGCATCATCACCAAGCCAGTATAAAGCGTGACAAGCCGCTCAACCTGGTAATCATTTTACAAGAAAGTTTGGGCGCAACCTTTGTTGAGTCACTTGGAGGTGTACCTGTTACCCCTGAGCTTGAAAAGTTAAAACAGGATGGCTGGTGGTTTGAGCAAATGTACGCCACCGGCACCCGTTCTGTACGTGGTATTGAAGCAGTGGTATCTGGCTTTATGCCAACACCGGCACAAAGCACCGTCAAGTTGTCGTTGTCACAGCAAAACTTTTATACCCTGGGCAGTACGCTTACCCGGCAAGGTTATAACACCAGTTTTATTTACGGTGGAGAGGCGCATTTTGATAATATGCGCAGCTTTTTTACCGGCAATGATATCAATCAGGTTATTGATTTGCCGCAAATGCAAAGCCCAGTGTTTGTGGGCAGTTGGGGGGCTAGTGATGAAGACTTATTCACGGCCACAGCCAGCCATTTGGCTGATATGCACCAACAACAAAAACCGTTTTTTAGCCTGGTCTTTACCTCGTCTAATCATACGCCGTTTGAGTTTCCTGACGGGCGTATTAGTTTGCACGAACAACCTAAAGCTACCATGAATAACGCAGTAAAATATGCCGACTATGCACTGGGTAAGTTTATTGAAGAAGCTAAAAAACAGCCCTATTGGCAAGACACGCTGTTTTTGATTGTGGCTGATCATGATAACCGCGTTTATGGCAATAATTTGGTGCCGGTAGAAAAATTCCATATTCCTGCGCTGATTTTAGGCGCTGATATAACAGCAAAACGCATTACACCTGTCGCCAGCCAAATTGATTTAGCACCAACGCTATTATCGCTAATGGGGATTAGCGGCAAAACACCGCTGATGGGGCGCGACTTTAGTGCAGACGATACCAGTCCGGGGCGGGCATTCATGCAGTTTGATCAATACTTTGCCTTGATGCAGGCGCAGCAGGTTACTATTTTGCGCCCGGGTCAGCCCGCGGTGGCTGCCCATTACGACCCACAGAAAAAACACTTACAGTTATCAGAGCAGGTGCCTGATGATGCTCAGGTTAAGCGGGCACTGGCGCAGGTGTTGTTACCGTCTTATCTCTATCGCCAGCAGCAGTATCATTTACCGGCGCAGATTAAGTAAACCTTAAGCTTTTCTTAAGTATTGCTGGATAGTCTGTTGCAAACAGTGTTGGAGGTGCTATGCGGTTTGGTGTGTTAATAGTGTTGTTTTGTAGTGCGTTAGTAGCGGGTAATGGCAATGCTATTGAACTTACCGTGCTTGAAGGTAGCCCGGTAAGCAGCATGCAACAGCTACAAGGCAAAGTGCTGCTGGTTGATTTTTGGGCTTCATGGTGTGGCCCGTGTCGCAAGTCTTTTCCCTGGTTAAATCAAATACATCATCAATATGGCTCAGATGGGCTCTTGGTACTTGCAGTAAATGAAGATCAAGACCGGGCAGAAGCCAGCCGTTTTTTAGCGCAATTTCCAGCCAATTTTAGTGTGCTTTACGATCAGGATGGTGCTTTGGCATCAGACTATCAGGTAATGGGCATGCCTAGCAGTTACCTAATTGATAAAAAAGGCAATATCCGCTTTCGTCATCAAGGCTTTAAACAAGCAGATGTGGCTAAGTATGAAGAACATATCCGCCAGTTGTTGGCCGAGGAGTAAATAGGATGAGAATAACAAAATTGCAGGGCTGTGCTGCACTGGTATTAGTGTTGAGTCAGGTAACAGCTTGTAGCTCATTGGGTGTTAAACCCTGGGAGCGGGATGTTCTGGCAAAAGAAGAAATGGCGTTAAATGCGGCGCCTTTGGACAACAGGCTTGATGATCATATTTATTTTAGTAAAGAAGGCAGTAGCGGCGGGCGCAGCTTTGCAGGTGGAGGTTGCGGATGCAATTAAAACAACTGGCAAATATCAGTGCTGCGTTGGCGGCAGCAAGCTGCGCCGTGCTGGGACAGGATGCACAGGCTGGCACTGTACTGGATGACTGGCAATTTAACAGCGCTATTTTGTTGTATAACGAAACAGACCGTGTGAGCGCTGGCGAAGCTATTTTATCTGCCCGCGGCGATTTTGGTGATGATAAATATCTTAATCTGGGTTTGGTTGTTGATGCGCTAACCGGTGCATCTGCGACCGGTGCAGTAGCACAGCCAGGTGTGCAAAGCTTTACCCGCCCATCAGGGAAAGGCAGCTATGACGTCGCTCCAGGCGATACACCACTGGACGACACCTTCCATGACACCCGGGTGCAATTAGATGCCAGCTGGGAGCAACCACTTGCGCCAAACTGGCGTGTCAGTGGTGGCGGGCATTTATCCAAAGAATATGATTATCTTTCTTTAGGGGTGAATGGTTCAGTTGCGCGTGACTTTAACCAGAAAAATACAACAGTTTCTATGGGCTTGGCTTATAGCCATGACACTATTTCACCTGAGGGTGGCGTAGCATCAGGGTTTGCTCCGATGTTATTGCGTAGCAACTTTGCCGACGACGACAGTTATCAGGCTGCATTTGATGCTACTCGCGACCGAGCCGATGATACCAAAGATACCGTGGATATGTTGCTGGGGCTAACACAGGTGATAAACCGCGATTGGCTGATGCAGTTTAACTACTCATTAAGTATGGCCGATGGCTATATGACTGACCCGTTTAAGCTGGTTAGTGTGGTAAACAGCAATGGCGAAGTACAGCAAAACCTGTATGAAAGCCGGCCTGATAAACGCACCAAGCACAGCGTGTACTGGCAGAATAAACTGCACCTTGGTGGCACCTATCTGGATGCGTCATACCGTTATATGTGGGATGACTGGGAATTAAAATCACACACGGCAGACGTTAAATGGCGTTTCCCTGTGAGCGAGCAGTGGTATGTTGAGCCACAGTTACGTTATTACCAGCAAAGTGCTGCAGAGTTTTATCTGCCGTTTTTACAGCAATCAGACTCGCTGCCACAGTACGCCAGTGCAGATTATCGCATTGGTAAAATGAGTACTTATACCTTAGGTGCAAAGTTTGGTACTAAACTGGCGGCCGGTAACGAATTATCGTTCCGCATCGCTTTATATCAACAAAATCCAGAGCAAGATGGTGCTGACGCGCCAGGTGTATTGGCAAATGTTGATTTATATGAAAAAGTTACCGCAGTTATGGCTCAGGTAAGTTATTCTTTTTAAAGATTAACCAACGTAAGGCTAAAGATGACCGATGTTGCGGTTAGCCGCGGAAAAAATTGCACGTTAGGGCAATTTAGTGCAATGGCCAGCCCATGTGAAATACTGCTGGAAACAGCAGACATGACGCTGTGCCGTGAGTTAACCCTGTTAGCCGCTGCTGAAGCTGAGCGTATTGAGCAGAAGTACAGCCGCTATCGTACAGACAGTGTACTTAGCCAGCTTAATCAGGGGGCTGGGCAATGGCAGCAACTGGATGACGAAACCGCCCAGTTGCTGACGTTTGCCAATACCTGTTATCAATTAAGCGATGGCTTATTTGATATCAGTAGCGGTATTTTACGTCGCGCCTGGCAGTTTGATGGTTCCGACCGTCTGGCAAGTCAGGCGCAGCTTGCCGCATTGCTGCCGCATATTGGTTGGCATCAGGTGCAGTTAAAACCGAAACAAATATTGCTGCCAGCAGGGATGGAGCTGGACTTGGGCGGTATTGCCAAAGAATATGCGGTTGATAAGGTATTACAGCTGCTTCGGGCACAATTTACTCCCAGTTCTTTACCCAGTATTGTCGTCAACTTCGGCGGCGATATGCATTGTAGCCGCCCGCGCCATGATGGCAGTCTGTGGCATATCGGTATTGAAAACCCAGGCTTAGTTGATCACGCTATTTCCGCCGTAGGTTTAACCACCGGAGCATTAGCTACCAGCGGCGATAGCAGGCGTTTTCTATTAAAAGATGGCGTGCGGTACAGTCATATTCTAAACCCCAAAACGGGCTGGCCGGTAACTGATGCACCGCGCTCGGTTACCGTTGCTGCACCAAATTGTTTGTTGGCCGGTATGCTAGCGACAACCGCTTTATTGCAAGGCGCCAGTGCCGAAGCTTTTTTGCAGGCGCAGGGGCTTAAGTACTGGCTGGTAGCGTAGTCTTGGCTATTCTATCGGCAAGTAAGTAGGGCCAGCTGAACAGACTAAATCATCTGAAACGGCTGGCCTGGGCTTTTAGTTACTGCTGGTTGCGCGCAAAGCGCTTTAGTTGTTGCTGCGTGCGTGCGGTACCGGCCAGCAAATCTTTAGCCGCTTTATCAATAGAAGACATTTGGTTATACGCGTCACCGGTGACTTGTTCTATTGCACTAAGATGTTGATGTGTTTGCTGATATCGTTGCTCCAGCTCCAAAACCCTATGATTAATGTTATTGATACCGGTTTTTGCTTCCTGAAGTTCTTGCTGCAGTACCGTGAACTCGGTGCTGGTGTCGGCTATTTGCTGTTGGGCGTGTTGTGCTTGTTGGTTCAGGCTTTCTGATTCGTTACGGGTTTCACTGACCAATTGCTCCATTTCATTTAAAAAGCCGGAAATCTGCCGGGTTGCGGCATTTACCTTAGCAGCAAGGGTGCGCACTTCGTCAGCAACTACGGCAAAACCGCGGCCTGCATCGCCAGCTCTTGCCGCTTCAATGGCCGCATTTAGCGCCAATAAATTTGTTTGATCGGAAAAGCTTTCTACCATCACCAAAATTTGTCGCACGTTTTCAGAGTTTTTATGCAAGCCGTTGATGGTCTTACCAAAGCTATTTAATAAATTAACGATACCAGACAGCTGTCCACTCAGTTGATGCATTTGGGTACTGGCAACCTGAGCTTTATCAACAGCTACGCCTGACACCTGGCCAACCTGATCACCGTTTCGCACAATATCTGACAAGTACTGCAATACCTGATCACTTTCGCGGCGAATTTGCTCACTGCGTTGCTCGGTGTTTTGTAAATGGCTACGGGTATTGTTTACGGCGCCAGACACTTGCTCGTTTATTTGGTGTGTTTCGCCCGCTTGCTGATATATATCAGCCAATAATACACCCAGCTGACTGACAAATTGGTTGTACTCATCTGACAGAGTGCGAAATTCGTCATAGGTAAATGCTGGTAAACGGTGCTGTAAATCAGTGCCTTTTCGGTTGGTATCATGTAACGCCAACACTAAAGCTTTTACTGGCCGGACTATAAGAAAGTGCATGTAGCCAATAGTAAAAGCAAAAGCCGCTAAACCGATTAGCAGTAATAACCACCAACTGCTGTTAGCGCCATCAGCAGGGTAGGCTAAATACAATGCTAGTAGAAAAAATATAGCTAAAAAGCTTATGTTGCCAACAATTTTTCGGCTTAACGTGCCAAAAAAGGTTTTCTCAACAAACAGATAGACTGAGTTAAATCCGCTCATAAGGTCACTACACCCACCATTTTACGTTAAGTAAAATTAGCATATCATAGCCATTAGTTGGCGGCGACCTGAGCAGTAACTTTGCAGTTGATCTGGCGCAAGTCTGGGTTAAATGGGTAATCTTCGACTGATAAACCAGCCTGCAACCATTGCCGCAACAAACGCTAGTGTTCCTAAGCTGCCAGCACTGATGGCGGCTAGTGCCGGACCGGGGCAGTAACCAACCAGCCCCCAGCCTGCGCCAAACAGCAAGGAGCCAATAACCAGAGGTTTATCCAGTTCGCGTTTTGTCGGTAAATGAAAATGTTCTGCCAGCAAAGGTTTACCTTTACCGGCAAACAGCCAAAAACCGGCACTGTAAACGGCTAATGCGCCGGCCATGACCAGCATTAAGCTGGGGTCCCAGTTTTTATTTAACGATAAAAACCCCAACACTTTTGCTGGATCTATCATCTGTGAGTAGGCAATGCCGGCGGACATTAGCACTCCGGCTAGTAAAGCGATAACAACAGGCATTATGTGAACTCCCCAGGCAATTAGTGCAGTAACGTGGCGATAAGCATGCCACTAAACATAAAAATAACGGTAGCAGCAAGCGATCTGGGTGACAAACGGCTAATGCCGCAAATACCATGGCCAGAGGTACAGCCGCTGCCCCAACCTGTACCTATGCCAACCAGCAAACCTGCGACGATTACCTGCCAGCCAAGCTCGGGTGTGCTAAAACTAAAATCAGCGATAATTGCCCCTACTAGTAATGGGCCAAGTACAATACCCAGCAAAAACGCCAGCCGCCAACTGCGTCCTTCAGCGTTAAACAATGCGCTGCTGGCAATGCCGGATATACCAGCAATACGGCCAGAAAAAACCAATAGAATTAACGCGCCCAAACCAATTAACGCGCCGCCAAGTAATGCAGATATTGGGGTGAAGTTTTCCATATTGTCCTCAGGTTATTGTTTAAAGGGCAGCGCCGCATCTAGCCAGGCTTGCATTCCGCCGTCAACTGAAAACACCTTGGTGAACCCCATACGTTGTAACGATTCCGCTGCTAACGCCGAGCGCGCACCTGAACGGCAAATAACATAAATAGTGTTATCTGCCAGTTGCTGCAAGGCCATCTTGAGTTCACAGCCGGTGGCGGCCACTTTAGGGTGGTTATGAATATTCATTTCCAGCACTCCGCGCGGGTAATTTACCGAGCCGGTAATGTGCTGTTGGCTATATTCAGCCGGTTCACGCACATCGATAAGTACCGTTTCAGCATCTTGTTTAAGTGCGGTAGCAAGCTCATTAATGCCAACTTCTTTAATTGCGGCTTTGGCTTGTGCAACTAACTCTTGAGACGTTTTCATTTGTTGCTCCTTTGCGTTTATTTCAACACCGACTGATAAATAACCACCGCCGCCATGATAACCAGGAAAACGGCGAAAGCTTTTTGCAATTGTGCTTTAGGTAGACGTTTGCCAAGCGCGCCGCCAACATAGCTACCGGCGATACCCGCTACAATCATTAGACCAATGGTTGTCCAATCAAAAACCACACCTTGCTCAGACATCACCCAATAATACTTACCGAAGCCGACAAACGATTTCATGGCGATGATCACTAAACTGGTAGCAATACCAATGGGCATACTTAAACCGCCCAGCAATACTAAGGCCGGTACAATTAAAAAGCCGCCGCCAACGCCGACAAAGCCTGTGATCACGCCAACAATCAGGCCGTCTAAAACAATTTTTGCCGGTTTAAACGCTTTAGCTTCAGCATTATCACCGGTACTACTGCACCACATCATCACGGCGGCAACTAACATTAATAACGAAAATACCAATAGCTGCCAACGGGCATCAACCAAGGTGCCAAACCAGGCACCACCGTAGGTTCCCATCATGCCGGGAATACCAAACCATAAAACATGACGCCAGCTGATCAAGCGTTGCAACCCATTGCGCACAGAGCCAAATAAGCTAATGCCCGCTACAATAAGAAGTGAAGACGCAATGGCCAGCTGCGGTGGCATATGCAGTAAATACAACAACACTGGCACCGTAAGAATTGAACCGCCTGAGCCAAATAGACCAAGGCTTAAACCAATGACAATCGCACCAAGTAACGCTAGCATGGAATCCTTCCTTTATATAACAAAGTGGAATATGCTTATAACTTAATTGCATTTTAGACTGCTTTTCGTTAAGCTGCAATTGAAATTTAGTAGATTCTAATTTAAGGGGTGTTTATGTCAGTCCTTCATACCAATAATCAGCACAATGTGCTGATTGAAATGTTCTTTGATCAGGACAGCTCAACCTTTAGCTATGTGGTTGCTGATACTCATAGTAAGCGCGCTGCGATTATTGACCCGGTATTGAATTATGATGCCGCTGCCGGCGCAGTTAGCACTGAAGGGGCAGACACGATGTTGGCGTATATTGCCCAGCAGCAGTTGAGTATAGACTGGATCCTTGAAACCCATGCTCATGCAGATCATTTATCTGCTGCGCATTATTTGAAACAAAAAACTGGCGCACCGGTGGCTATTGGTGAAGGCATTAAAAAAGTACAGCAAACCTTTAAGGTGGTGTTTAACCTGGGTGATGACGAGTTGACAGCCAAAGGTGACTATTTTGATAAACTGTTTACCGAGAATGAAACCTTTGCCATAGGTGAGTTAAAGGCACAGGTGATTAATACCCCTGGACATACTAACGATAGCGTGAGTTATTTGATTGCAGATAATTTATTTGTCGGTGATTCCCTGTTTATGCCAGACTCAGGCACCGCGCGTTGTGATTTTCCCGGCGGTGACGCACATGTGTTGTTTCGCTCAATTCAGCGTATTTATCAGTTGCCTGAGCAAACACAGATTTTTATGTGCCATGATTATCAGCCCGGTGGACGTGAACTTAAGTATCAAACCAGCGTTGCTGAGCAAAAAGCACATAATATCCATGTCAAAGCGGATACTGCAGAGCAAGAGTTTGTGTTAAAGCGTGAAACTCGGGATAAAACCCTGGCCGTACCAAGGCTTATCTACCCATCGGTACAGGTTAATATTCGAGCTGGCCAGTTGCCAATTGCGGCTGAAAATGGCGTAAGCTACATCAAAATCCCCTTAAAAGTAGTGCAATAGCCTGAAAAACATCGGCTGTCGCTGACAGCCGATCTGTTGTGTACTATAACCCGTATTGCACTAAATCTTTTACCTAACAAAAAGAGCAATATGATGACTAAAAATGCCAAGCAAAAACAACCACAGCTTCCAGCTGAAGCCTACCAACTTTATGACAAATATGCTCATGGCTTGATGAGTCGTCGCGCTTTTTTTGCCGGTATGAGCGGTTTAGCGGTAAACGCTGCATTAGCGACCACGTTTATCAATAGTATGTTGCCCAATTATGCCTTAGCTGAGCAGGTGTCATTTAATGATCCAGCCATTACAGCACGGTATCAAACATTTCCATCACCCAATGGTCATGGCGAGGGTCGTGGTTACCTGGTGCAGCCAAAACAAGCTGCAGGGCCATTGCCTGTCGTGCTGGTTATTCACGAAAACAGGGGGTTAAACCCTGAGGTATCCCCACAAAATTATTAGCTAAAACAAAAAGATGAACTCAGAAGGAACATTCATGGCGTTCGGTGATCAGATCAATCGCCAAA
>NZ_AUDG01000063.1 GCF_000425345.1 Rheinheimera baltica DSM 14885
AGCAAATCAGCGATTTACTGGACGTGATTGAAGATCGCTACGAGCAACGCAGCACAATCATCGTCAGTCAATTACCGGTCTCAGAGTGGTATGGCCTAATGGATAACCCGACCGTTGCAGATGCGCTGTTAGACAGGGTGATCCACAACGCTCATCGGCTGGAATTAACAGGTGAGTCACAACGTAAAAAAACACTGGTTCAGGGTGAGGAAGTCGGGTAAAAAGAGAGGATAAACGAAGGTCAGATCATGCTGGCCGGATCACACCGAAATGCCTGGCCGGATGAAACCGGAACAGGTGGCCGGACAAACCGAAATACGCAGTAATTGACGCTTTAGTGAAATTAGTGATACGAGGCCGCTTTGTGCCGCATAAACTGCAAGGGTTCTTCTGAATTGGTGAGTCGATACCGGCCAGACTGCTCCAATTTGAAAACGGGCTTCACTTAACCAATCAACATTAGGAGATATCTGCTGCAGCTCTTTTATGTCACCCTCTTCGATGGCTATCGAGAATATCGAACTATTAATATCGAAAAAGCCTGACTGGGAAAAATTTCTGGCTTTTTTTGAGCTACATGAAAATGCCAAGTTTGAAACGGGTAAAAACAATATGTGATTATCATCATTTATACCCATACAGCCTGCGATTATTTTTGATATCTGTCTTGCTACATTTATCGCTGGCTCAATCTCTTGGGAGGTAACCCAACGTGCGGATTTTCTTACGCCAATAAGTTTGGTTGTTTCGCCGACTATCCGAAAAACTCTCCCATTAACAGATGTTTCTTTGTGAAAACAGTCGTATCTAAGACTGGATACTTCATTATTGCGCATGCCAGTATAGATATGAATCAATAGCTTGCATGAATACTGTATAGTCCGTAAATGTCTTGAAATATCATGTAAGTCGTGAATTCCTTTTCTAGATACGTAACTTGAGAGTTCTAAGCAATGACAAGCACTTTGGAAATTATCTTCAAGAACTTTTATGCCTGGTACATTTATTTTTTGTCTGTTTTTTGAGCGGGCATATGCCTTACTTGTATGTGCTTTTTTAACTAGTTCTAAAAATCTATCTTTCACTGGCATAAACTCATTTAGCCAATCATGGCAAGACGAAATGATTGATGAGAATATTCGTGACGGGATGATGACTGTCTGTTTCGAACGATCTCTTGGCAATTTTCGACTAAAAAGCTGTGTTGGACTATCAACTATGTCAAAACCAGAAATATTCTTATCTATAGTGCTGATTGAGCGAATAACAGCCAAAACTCTTTCTGTCTGCTTCTCAGTATCAGGTGAATTAAAAAACTTACGCATTTGACCTTCATCGCAGAACAAATTATGAATCGTTATTTTTTTTAATGAACAGTAGCGGGCAATGAACGAAACTACGGTTGAATGCTTATAAATTGTCGAAACACTGAGGAAACCGGCGCGCCCATAGTTTGAAATAGAAATGAGCATAAACATTATCCATTTATACTCACTAAGTATAACTCCAGACTCTGCGACATCTGGTAAAGCCTTTTTGAAATAGATGATTCTGGATGCTCTGGAGTGCTCCGTATATGGAGTTAGATCCCAATAGTCGTCGCTGTAGCGTGATAAAACTTCACCTGTTTTTGTGCGGGAAACAATGAAATTTTCATCTGGATAAGCTGATTCTAATCCCCTTTCTGGATCAGTGACGTAAGAATCTGGCTCGGCAATTGGGGTTTCTACATCCCATTTTGATTTAAATTCAAGCATATTTAAAGTGCCCCTATAGCCACCAACATTGACAACTTATTTTCCCAATAAGGAGATAGATTTTCATTTGCGTTGACATCATTCTCAATCGCTTCATTGAGCTCTTTTAGAGCTTCAGAACGGTTACTAATTGTTGTCAGAATTGAATGTATTCTTTTGACTATTTCGCCAAAGACTGCATTGTGGTGCTCTATAGACTTCGCTAGCGGCATACATTCTTTTATCACGTATAAAAGGCTGTGAAGCTTTCTTAAATCCTGCTCGTCAGCATGTATTGAATATTGGTTGCAAAAAAGACATCCCTCTGGTTGTCGGCAGTCCGGTGTAATTGGGCTAGTTGTTGATTCAGCTATGGGAGTGTTTCGATTTTTGCAATTACCTATCGAAGTAGGCTCGCCTGTGTCACTTGACCTGTCCAAATGAACAATCTCGTTTAGTCTTCTCCAATAATTAGATAGCTCAGATGCGTGGTCTTGCTCGCTGCCTTCCATATAAGCTCGCATCACTGTCTCTTGGCTATTTTGTAGTATCATGGCAGTTGTCTGAATATCAGTTGTTCTGATAAGAAAATCTGACTTTTTAGCTCTCCATTCCCGTGTATTTATCTCTTCAAGGTCAGAATAAAATGCTCTTCTTAAGTCTCGGGTCACTTGCCTTAATATTCCGCTTGGTATCTGATTCGTTTTGTCTTTTCCTGCTTCTTTTATGAAAAGCAGAAAAGGGTAGTCATTCTCCTGGAGAATTAGTCTCCTTAGTTGGATGTATTTTTTAAAGGTAGCTAAGAATTGTGATGCGATAACGATTTCTATCTCTTTTCCTTGGGCCCTGTATTTAACGGATTTGAAACCAAAATTTGATGTTTTTACGTTGTAATCATTGGACCATCGTAAGTTTTTCGCTTGCGTAAAATTTATCCCTGTATTTGCAAAAAATAAGACTAGAAAGCACTTGTTAGCTAACGAAGCAATCTTTTGACGTGTAAGTGTTTTGGGGTTTTCATTCTCATATGCCAGAGCTTTTTTGGCGTTTAAAATCATTTGCTTAGCATTTTCTGGTTTTCTCCCTTGCTTAAATAATTTATATATTTCTACTATGTCATGATGACTGTTAATTGTACCGGTTTCGAAGTCCCAAGCCCATTGACCAACTCCCCAATCCTCTCTTGTGGCAAGTTGTCTTTTGGTTGCACAAAATTTCGGTTTACTAGGTAATAGCCAAATATCTTCCTTCGGAAGGGCGATTTTGAAAGGAAATTTGCGATCATTGAGCACGAAGTCGCAAGCTCCATCAAAGAACGATTTGCATAGAGCTAAAACATCCGATACCGCGCTCTCTGAAGGTGGGATAGTTTTGTTAACCGAATGATGGCTTCTTCGTATGCTCCTAATCCCTTGAGACACTTGATTTTTTGATATACCAAATATAGACGTCAGGGTAAAAAGAGCATTCTCTTGGTAAGTCGCTGCGGTGTGTAATGAAAGGGCATTTATTTTTGTAGCGTGTTTAAGATGTGAAGAATACGCTTTGTAAGCGCTTATACCGCTTTTAATATCATCCATTACACCTGTGAAGTCGTTATTGTCACACCAGTCTGTAAAGGCGACAATGTCTCTAATTTTGCTGTGTGCAGTAGTTTCTCTTAATTGCCCTATAACTATCCTAGTCTTGATTTCTTCTATTAGATTATGAATAGCATATTCACGTTGACTATTTAGACTCGATAAATCAACTAAAACATTAGCAAGATCAGCCATTCCATTTAGTGTTTTCTTCCTAATTCTCACTAGGAATGCCAAGCTGCCAATATCAATTATTCTATTTGGATTTATGAATATTAATCGAAAATTTCTAATATCCACCGGAGTGATACTATCTGTTGTAAATTCTTGTAATGTGTAATCTTTGGTGGCCCTGCTTATATAATTATCAGTCATGAAAAGTAGTCTCAATTAAGCTCTGCAGATATTTTTCAAAACTACTTTGGGTATTTAGAGCGATGGACTGTATCCGCCGATAGTTCAGATAATTCTCGGTGGTTTGAATTTTACTGTGGCCTAATCGTTCTCGGATAAGCATAAGCACATCAAATAACTTAGTTTGTCCTGCCTCAATTTGTCTCAGCTTTTCTTCGAGGAGATTCATACCGTACGTAGCTCTTAAATCATGAAAACTAAAAACGAAGTATGTTCCCTGTTTGATAAGTGTCGGTATGAGTTGAGCATCAATAAATTGTCTTACAGCATTGCCACGTGGAGGGTGTCTGTATGCGGTAATCGCTTGATCGTTATAAGCTATGTAATAAGGCGAGCCTGATTGCGTTAAGAACAGATATTGGTCATTGTCACAGGAAAAATTGTTGGCTGAACGAGATCTCCGCCTTATCGCTCTCTCTGACTGAGAATACGTTTTGAGTTTTTCAAGTAACCAAGTGGGTAAAAATATAGTCATTCTTTTCTGGAATTTTGTATCAACACCAGTTCCAATACCCACGAGAATAGGTATTTCTCCTCGTCCTGTCGTGTCTAGATGATTTATATGTTTTAAGCGAAGAGTGAAAACAGTTTGAATCCTTGCGCCAGTAGTTAAAGCAATAAGGAATCCCAGCGTCATTTCCGGTGTACCGGTTGAAATAAGTGCTTTTATTAGGTTCTCTTGCTCAACTTTAGATAACGGTCTAAGTTTCCCGCCATCTAATATGTATTCGTTGAAGCTTTCTTTGTTTACTGGGACTCGTACAGCTAAGTTTGTGCTTTTTAACTGCTTAATCTTTGAGAGGCCTTCAATGGTGTGGAATTGGATGTATATCTCTTTATCATCCCAAAGTGGATGTTCGAAATAAGTATCATGTTGCTTCTCAAGCCACCGGTAAAATCCTATAACACTGCTCATTCGCCTTGATGCAGTATTCTTGGATATGAGTCCGTCTTGAAGTAATTCTTGAAGATAAGCTCTGTAGGCATATGTTGGACGTTGTAGTTTTCGCTTTGGTGATATCAGGTAATTAATAGATGAATTTGAGAGGACATATTCTCTGAATTGAGAAAGGTCAGACGCAATACTCTCAAGGGTTTTTGAGCTTGGGGTCCGGCTACGTTCCAGTTTACTGAGTAAGTAAAGCGTACCATGTGTCCATGGCGACCCATCAGAGTTCAGTAAGGCAGGGAAGTGGTGGAACTGATCGACATTGAAATAACCGTCACTTGGTTCTTGGTAATAGATATAGCAGTCTGTTGTCTCTGCTTCTTTCAGCGTGATTTTATTTTCTTCAAGTCCTGTTAGCTTTGGCTCAAAAATAATCAGCTTCGTGATGGTGGTTTTTGTATGTGGCATAAGCATTAGACCGACGGCTCGTTATGTCCATTTTAGCTTATATGTACATATTGATCTAAAAATAAACTATGTTCAGTATGCCAGTCCGGTGTATCCACGTATTGTAGTTCAGCAGGCGTTAGCGCATAATGCAGCCGCTGTGATTTTGGCACACAATCATCCATCAGGCGTTGCCGAGCCCAGTAGGGCTGACAAAGCAATTACTGAACGATTAGTTCAGGCATTAATGTTGGTAGATATCAAAGTATTAGATCATTTTATTGTTGGCGATGCCGATGTGATCTCCTTTGCTGAACGTGGCTGGCTGTGATGAGCGGGACAAGATCCCGTTCAGATCCTTGCGCGCGGAGAAAGATTTCGCTTGAATAGCGGGCTTAATTCGTGTATAAATTGCGCCCTCTTGTTTTGGGGCAACCTTCTTGGCCGGAAGGGTGATGACAGCTCGAGCTGATGTAATTTTGGAGAACTATTGACATGTCTAGAGTGTGCCAAGTAACTGGTAAAGGTCCGATGGTGGGTAACCGTCGTTCACACGCCAACAATGCTACTAAGCGCCGTTTCCTGCCTAACCTGCAAACACACCGTTTCTGGGTTGAAAGTGAAAACCGTTTTGTTACATTACGTACTTCTACCCGTGGTATGCGCATCATCGATAAGAAAGGTATCGATGCGGTTTTGGCCGACGTGCGTGCTAACGGTCACAAGGTGTAAGGAAATAAAAAATGCGCGATAAAATCCGTTTAGTCTCTTCTGCTGGTACCGGTTTCTTCTATACAACTACGAAGAACAAACGCACCATGCCAGAAAAGATGGAAATCAAAAAGTTCGATCCTAAAGTGCGCAAGCATGTGATTTTCAAAGAAGCGAAAATCAAGTAATCGAACACAAAAACCCGGCCAACGCCGGGTTTTTGCTATTTACGCCCTGCCTACGTTACTATGCCGTTGTTGCTTTACCACAACCCGGTTCTTCTATGCTAAAACTGTCCCGACGTAATTGGAATAATGTACTGATTTTCGCCGTACTGATATTGATGTTTGTGCTGTATGGCATACCACAGCGCTTGCAGCAATTAAATGCGCCGGAACATCGGTTGCTCCCCGACAACAGCGAGTTATTGATGGTAGCATTTGCGGAGCAGCGGCTAATTAAAGCCGGTGCGGTATGGCAATTACAACCTAATAAACCCACTAAGATAGATGCCGCAAAACTAGCGCTTGCCTGGCAATATAGTTTGTTAACACCTATCAGCGTTACGGCAGATAAAAGCCGGGTGCCGGTGGCGCAGGCCAGTGTGCAATTAGTGGGGTATACTGAGCCCCTGATTTGGCTGTTATACCCTGCGTCTGATAATCAGTTTTTACTGCAGCAAGCAGGTCAAAGTCAGTTCTATCAATTGAATGCTGAGCAAGCTATACAGCTATTTTTGTTGTAGTGGCGTTATTGGAGTAGAAAGTGCCTGAATTACCAGAAGTCGAAGTCTCGCGGCAGGGTATTAGCCCCCATCTTGAAAACCAACATTTGGTAGAGGTTATTGCGCGCCAGCGCCAGTTGCGGTGGTGGGTGCCGGACGAAGTATTAGCGCAAACCAACCAACCGATATTGTCGGTAACCCGCCGTGCCAAGTACTTACTTATTCAGCTACCACAGGGCGATATAATTCTGCATCTGGGCATGTCAGGCCATTTAAAGGTAATACCAGCCACAATGCCTTTCGGTAAACATGATCATATCGATTTAGTGTTAAGTAGTGGTATGGTGTTACGGCTGAACGATACCCGCCGTTTTGGTGCTGTATTGTGGCAACAAAAAGGTGAAGTGCATCCGTTGTTGGCCAGTTTAGGCCCGGAGCCCCTGAGTGACAATTTTAATCTGGCCCATTTAACTGCAGCCTTTTCCAAAAGGGGTAGTGCGGCCAAGTTGGTGCTGATGGATAACCATGTGGTCGTTGGCGTGGGCAATATCTACGCCAATGAGGCGTTGTTTAAAGCCGGTATTTTACCGTCTAAACCTGCAAAAACCGTTACGGCAGAGCAATTGGAAAAGCTAGTGCAGGTGGTAAAACAAACGCTGGCTGCTGCCATTAAACAAGGTGGCACCACGTTGAAAGATTTTAGCCAGGCCGATGGCAAGCCGGGATATTTTGCTCAGCAATTACTGGTGTACGGTCGGGGTGGACAGCCTTGTATTAATTGTGGTGCAGCGCTGCAGGAAGTTCGTCTTGGCCAGCGCAGTACGGTTTTTTGCGACGGTTGTCAGCGTTAGTTAAAAGCTTTTTGTTGCGGTAATTCGCACTTCAACACCACTGAGGTTGTCGTTGTCAGTTAACGCCCGCGTCAGATCTAAGTGGATCATGGTACCGCGACTGGAGTGGTTTGATAGCAAGCGTATGCCGGCACCAATACCAACTAAAGTACTGCTGTCTAATGTGTTGGTGTCCTGCTCGTCACTTTGCCAAACTTTGCCGGCGTCGATATATCCAGCAAAGGCCACATCCAATAACTGCCATAGCGACCAATCAGTATAGCGACGATATTCTGCACTTAGCATTGCGCGTGACTCACCACTTTGAAAATAATTGGGGTAGGCGCGTAATTGTTCATCGCCGCCAATATACAAGGGTTCATCCCGAAACAGGTTTTTGCCCTTATCCAGCGTGAGTTTAGCCACGATACTATTGTATTCGTTAAGGTGTTTAACCAGCTTCCAGTGCGTACTTAACAGATACTGAGGTTGGTCAAACTGGCGCTGCAACCAGCTTAAGTCAGCCAGTAAATACAGATCGGGTGATAGCTGCCAGTTTTTATTGGTACTGATTTGCCAGAATAACGCATCGCGATCAGCTCCAAGCCCTTTGTTGTAAGTACCTAACCGGGCATTTAATTGCCAGCCAAAGTTAAAATCTTCAGTGCGATTAAAAGAGTTGATATTAAACAGCTTACGATAATTGGCTTGAATTCCCTCGTATTCAAGCCCGACACTGCTTAAATTGCGATTTTCCGGGAAATCCAGCATGGTTTCCGCATTAGCAAAGAACTTCACATTTTCTGACTCTACCGCCAGTTTAAGCCGGTGAATGTTATGGCTGTTGGTGTCAAGGCGATAGCCGAATTCTGCTTTGGCATGGTTGCGCTGCCGCTGAAAGCTATTATATTCCTCACCCGCATCGTACTCAGTAACATCTTCTGAGACACGGTCAACATCGAAACCCAGCGCCCAGGGCGAAGATAAACGGTAAAAAGGCCGGTTCAGGCTAAGCTGGTAGTTATTGCCGTCACTGTTTTTGCTATAAGCTGCAGTGCTGTTCCAGAAACTGCCGAACATATTCGGTGAAAAAAAGACAAAGTTCACCCCGGTACGTTCGCTGTCGCGTTTATACTCCAGGCTCAGACGGTTGCCACTGCCTAACAGGTTGTCTTCTTCAAAGCCAAGGGCGCTTTTACTGCGACCGCCTTCACTGGAAAAATCTATTGTCGGTAACAACGACCAGTTATCCCAGGTGGCTACGTTTACAATAACACTGTTACTGGCGGCGCAGTAATGGCTAATTCGTACTTCTGCTTCACGTATATAGCGCCGGCTGCGTAATAAACGCTCGGTTTCGGCTAAATCGGCTCGCACTAGCGGGGTGCCGGTGTGGAACAACAGATCATCTTCCACAACGCCCTCACGGGTGACTTTATGGGTGTAGTTGGCAAACCTATGCAGCCAAAATGTACTTTCATCTTTTAAATCAAACACATTGTGGGGGTTATAGGTTATAGCTTCAATGGTGATACCTTGTTCATCTACTAGGAAATGGTTATCTGCCACAGCCTGACAGTCCGCCGCAACCTGTTGGGCGAAGAGTAACATAACGGCGGTGCTGACAAGCCTTTTCATAGATGACTCCATTGAGGGTGTTAAGTGTAGTCTCACTGTCCCACCTTAAGGCAACATTAACGCAGGTTTCGTATCTGAACAATTTAACTCTGTCTAATTATCATGATTTATAAAGCGTGATTGTCATCTTTTTGTAGTGGTGCTGCAGATTGTGCCTTTGACTGGACATACTGTGGCGCCAAATGCACTGTGCGCTGTGGAAATGGAATGTCGATGCCCGCAGTATCAAAGGCTAATTTTACTTCTTCATGCAAGCTATTACGCAAATCGCGAAAGTTTTCCCGTTTCCCCCACACTGAGAATTGAATATTCAATGCCGAATCACCAAAACCTAAGAATAAAAACATTGGGCTGGGTTCGTCCAGACACAGTGGGTTTTTGTCGGCAACGTCCAATAGTACACTGCGAACCTCGGAGATTTGCTCTTTGTATGCCACGCCCAGCAATAAATCGAAACGCCGGATAGGAAAACGTGTCAGGTTAGTCACTTCACTTTTAATCAGGGTTTCGTTGGGTATACGAACGAAAAGGTTATCAAAAGTGCGCAGTTTCACTGAGAGTAAGTCTATTGATAGCACCTCGCCGGTGGTATTGCCAACTTTGATGGTATCGCCCAGTTTAAACGGTTGTTCGCCAATCAGAAATAAACCACTGATCAGGTTTGATGCTGAAGTTTGTGAAGCAAAGCCTAAAGCAACTGACAATACCCCCGCCGCGCCCAATAGCACACTGAGTGAAAAACCCAGCTGTTTTAATGCCGAGGCAACAAATAGTGCTAGCAACAACCAGTACACAAGCTTTCTAAATAGCACAATATGGTGCTGCGAGAAATTTTTGCTAAAAAACCGGTTTACTGCGCGTGATGCTAAACTTGCGACAACAAAACCAACCAATAGCAGTATAGCTGCTTTGAGCATTTGGCTAATATGCTCTGTTTGTAACCATTGTAAAAACTGTTCTGTCATAGTGATCTCAATTAATCATGAAACATGTCGGTAAATGCGCGAAATAAGTTATGGCGTTCCGGTTTTACCAGAGGGGCTGACAGCAGTTCAGCTTGCGCGGCATCTATTGCATTGAGTTTACCGGTATCAAAGTGTGCTAGCGCTTGTATCCCTTCATGTCGTAATGTGACAGGATCAGTCCATAAATTGCCATCTGGCATCGCATATAGCGCTAAATAAGGCACCGGTATACTGATCTTGTCAATAGTAAGCAACTGCGATGAGCTATTGTAAATTGTCACTGGGGTAATAGCGCGGTGTGGTCGCTGCGGCAGCTCTGTTCTGGCATGCCTGGCATGGGTTTTATCTGCATAACATAGCTCGCCAACTTGTGTAGAGGGGCCGAACCAGGTGTCAGATAAACGCTGCACTGGGATGGTATGCAGTAATAGGTCGGGCAGGAGTTTTAGCTGCACGGATACCGGTGAGCTGATATAAAAAGTGCCTTGCTCGTTTGGTGGTAATATCACCGGCTGTAAGGTTTTTACAACCACGGGTCTGTCCATTAACCTGGGTATCAGTTGGCAGGCTGCTGGACTTTGTTTAAATAAAAAGCGCTGACAGCTTAGATGTGACGGTATCATTTTAACCGGTGAATGGAACTGACTGTCTTTAGGGAGCTCTGTAGTATACTCGTGCGCCATCAACCACTGTTGAGCCTGTCGTTGTAAATAGATGTTCAACGACCCAAGCCGGTGGTGCCAGCAATCGTTTAAATCCAACTCCAGAGGATGCCACCACGGCTGTTTAATTGTGTCAGACTGCATGTGCAATTACCTAATTCGATATTGATTGTTATCTTAGCAAGAACACAGCAGTAGCCCAATGCCATATTCAGTTGAGATTCACTGCTATGCTTTATAAAATACCGCCAATTTTTGCTTGTTCAGCAATATGTTAATTTAAAACTGCCGAGGGGCCGCTGCCATGGAATTGCCTGCATTAATTGCCACCCTGCGTAGTGCGCTGGAATCTAATACCGTACCCTTGTTGCGCGAACAGCTGGACGATGTACACCCTGCTGATTTAGCCTCAGCGTTGGTGGAATTTGCGCCCAACGACTTATGGACATTGCTAACCGTTTTTCCTCGCACGGAACAAGCTGAAGTGTTTGGTTACCTGCCAGCCGAAGAGCAGGTGAATTTATCCATTAGAATAAGCCGACGTAAGCTGGCCCCTATTATCCGTCAGATGTCTTCTGATGAAAGAGCCGATTTGTTTAACCGCTTAAGCTATGAACAGCGTGAGACGCTATTGCCTGCTTTGGCACAAGCGGAACGTGAAGATTTGTTACAGCTTACCTCGCACGAAGAAGGTACTGCTGGTGCCATTATGACATCTGACTACGCTATTTTACCGCAAGAGTTGACGGTAGCGCAGGCATTGGATTCATTGCGGCGAGAGGCACCGGACAAAGAAACTATTTACTCTGCTTACGTAGTAGACGCCAGCCGTAAACTGATTGGCGTGGTGTCATTACGCGATTTAATATTAGCACCTATTAGCATGCCTATTGAGGAACTGATTAACCACGACCCTATTTTTGCCAGTGTTGATATGCCACAGGAAAAAGTTGCAGCCTTAATTGCCAAGTACGATTTGATGGCGCTACCCATTATTAACCATCAGCAGCAAATGGTTGGCATTGTGACCTATGATGACGCAATGGATGTAGCTGCACAGGAAGCGACAGAGGATTTTCATAAAACGGCTACTATAGGCAAGTTGGAAACCAGTGTAAAAGACGCCAGCATTCTCTTACTGTATCGTAAACGCGTGCTGTGGCTGGTTATTTTGGTGTTTGGCAATATTTTTTCTGGCGCCGGCATAGCGTATTTCGAAGGTATTATTTCCAGCCATATTGCCCTACTGTTTTTTTTACCGCTATTGATAGGTAGCAGTGGTAATGCCGGAGCACAATCGGGCACGCTGATGGTGCGCGCATTGGCGACAGGTGAAATTAAGCTTCGTGATTGGGGCTCATTGTTGGCGAAGGAATGTTTAGTTGCTGGGTTGCTCGGGTTTACCATGGCAGCCGCCGTTGTGGTTTTAGGCTGGTGGCGTGGTGGCTATGATATTGCCATCGTTGTTGCTTTGACCATGATGCTGGTGGTGATGGCCGGTAGCTTAATTGGCCTGTCACTGCCGTTTTTACTGAGCCGTTTTAAACTGGACCCCGCTACCGCCAGCGGCCCGCTAATTACTTCCATAGCTGACGTCGCTGGCGTGGTAGTGTATTTCTCTATTGCGACCTGGTATTTAGCGTTGTAACAGAAAGCGATTTACTTTTATATGTTAACATAATTAAATCATTTGTGCTTTTTTATCAATATTTTCCTCAGCCTCATATTTTTTTGTTGCAAAATTAAGCGACACCAGTAGAATTCCGCATCTTTTTTAATCTTTGTAACCATATTGTTTTCAGTGTTTTGCTGAAACGCGATTATTTTGCCTGATAAAATCTGAATGGCTCTAAAAGAACTGCCCATGCGCGCTGTAATTCGTTGTGTATTGTTAACCATGTCGATAATGGCGGGTTTTGCCGCAAAAGCCGACACAGGCGGGTACCTTGTTTACACCGACTACGCCGGTAATATTTACCTGGAAGCACCGAAGAAGTTTGTGTTAATACACAGTGAGTTTTCTGTACCGTTATTCCTAGTGCCAGCTAATGGGTTACTTAAGCTGGTGCAGAACGCCAATGGCTGGCAATTTGAGGTTTTAACACAGGCGCAGTGGAATGCTGCCGGGCTAACGTCTGGGCACAATGGGGTCGCATCAGTTGAATTTGCTGATATCAATCGCGATGGTAAAGCAGATCTTAGGGTTAATTTTGCTAATATAACCTTGGGAGCGTTGTTAGTTAGTGATATTAATGGCAACCCGCTCGTTAGTGAAATCAGTAGCGCAAATAATAGTTACGACCCGGTCGAACTGCCAACTAGCAGCAGTATGCCTGCGAGTGTTGTTGGTTTATCGGCAGGCGAGTTCCGGGTGGATGAATCAGGCGGTGCTACCTATCAGTTACCACTCTCCTTGCCTGCAGGCATTGCTGGGGTGCAGCCGCAACTCGCCTTTAGCTATAACAGCAATGCCGGTGATGGTTATATGGGCACCGGCTGGTCATTTGCTGGTACGTCGGCCATTACCCGCTGCCCGAAAAATTTCGCTATCGACGGAGTACAAGGTAATGTCGCATTTGCCAACAGTGACCGCCTGTGTTTGGGGGGGCAGCGGCTGCTCGCCAGCAGCAACACCGATGCTGGTTACTGGACTGCAAACACCTACTATCCCGAAATTGAAGATTTTTCTGTCATTAGATCACACGGCTCAGCCACTCAAGGCGCATTAGGCTACACCGTCGAAACCAAATCCGGTGAAATTCATTATTATGGCGAGGTATCTGCAGTATCCGGTAGCGATAACATGGCGAAATCGCTGGCCGCAACCTTCAAAACGGCAGATGGCGCGGTACAAACAGGCAGTGATGCATTTTTTAACACTAAGTCGGGTGAGAATATTGCGCGGATGTGGGCGCTAAAAGCGATCCGCGATGTAAAAGGCAACTATATCGTTTTTAAATATGCGGAAGATTTAACCGCAGGTGAGCATTATCTTACAGAAGTGCATTATACCGGCCGTGTCGGTGGCAATGCGCCTTTTGCCAAGGTAACGCTGGAGTACATAGCAAACCCGAAAAAAGCTCAGGGCTGGCAAGCAGGTGTGCCGGTATCAATGACCAAACTGCTTAAAAAAGTGCATGTCAAAGTTGACAACGAATACTATCGCCATTATCAGCTCAATTACCAAACAACCAATGTTGTAGAAGAAAAGACTTATCTGGAATCTGTTCAAGAATGCGTAACCAATGATGGTAAAGGCTGTTTGCCGTTAACCAGCTTAAAATGGTCACACCCGGCTTTAGCCACGCCAACGTCCGAACTTGTTTGCCCGGGGTATCGCCAGCCTTGCGTAACAGAAGAGGGGGTTACAGATTTTAAACCGTTTGAAACTACCTCGACCTCGCGTAATTTTTCTAACGAGCGTGCTTACACCCAATTTATCGATATTAATGGCGATGGTTTTGTAGACATTGTTTACCTGCGTAGCAACCGCTGGCGAGTAAGACTGGGTAGTTTAACATCTGTCTGGACAGAGCGGTGTAGCACAGCGGAGGGCTTCCGCGACTGTTATGACGAAACTGCATTAAGTGCTTTTGACACTGAAATTGACCTGGGTGCCTTTGGCGTTAGTAACGCAGCCTATGTGCAAACCATAGACTACGACGGTGACGGCAAGCGCGATTTGCTGGTGGCAGAAAACGCCAATATGACCTGGCGCGTTATGCGCTTTAAACCCTCGTCATCAACTAAACCTAGCTGTGTTCGGCCACAGGAAGTAAATTGTGGCTCGACCACAACAAACTACGCTTACACCTTAGAAGATACCTTTAAAAAAGCTTATGGGTACAATACGGGCGCAACGGTAGCTGATGTCGACGGCGACGGCCTGGAAGATATTGTATTTATTAAAGACAATAAGTTTCAGGTGTACCGCAATTTAGGTGTCGACGCCCTTGGTGAACACCGCGGCATGTCACTGAACAGCGATTTTGGCAGTTTTGGTAGTACAGACCCTGCCGATGGTATTGCAACAGAGTTCCGTACCGCTTCAGCAGATATGAAGTCAGCATCGATGTTTGATGTAAATGGTGATGGTAAAACCGATGTTATCTTAAAAGTGACAGAGGGTAGCTGCTCAAAATCTGCCAATAGCAAGGGTGATTGTACCGAAGCGGGTGGAACATGGAGCATAGGCACTGTTTACAAGCTCTATACGTCGGATGGCAGCCGTTACAACGAAACGCAAACCTTAGGGCAAATGCGTGATATCCGCGCAGCCGACTTAAATGGCGATGGCTACACCGATTTAATTTACCGCAATAAAAGCAACAATTTCATTAGTTACCGGCTGTCCAACGGTAAGATTTTTTATAACACGGTACAAAGCTCTTACAGCCTTGACGACAGCAATATAAATCTGGCGCAGTTTGTTGACATTAATGGCGATGGTCGCACGGATTTCTTGATCCCGGAAACCACATCACGTTGGAAACTCGAACTAACCAAAGCTGCCACCAGTACAGGCCAGGTTTCGTTTGAAAACCGCGGCACGCTGGATTTTGACTCGGGCGCAACAGTTCGCTTTACCGATATCAATGCCGATGGCAAGCTGGATATGGTGCTTGCCACAAGCAACAGTGGCTGGAAAATATTCACCAGCCAGCGCCCTTTTATTAAAGATCATGTAATCAAAGGCATTACCAACGGCTGGGGTGTTAAAACCTCAATCAACTATCAGTTGATGGTTGACACTAAGGTATATATCAATCGCGACTCCAACAATAATCTGGATACCGATTATTTCTCACCGCTAAGTGCTATGTATGTGGTGTCAGACGTGAGTACCGATACTACAGGCACCAAAGCAGTTCGGGTTGATTATCAGTATGGGGGGTTGCTGCTGCATAAAAAGGGCCGTGGCATGCTTGGTTTCGAGATGCTTCAAACTATTGATAAACAGACAAATGTGCTAACACGCACCGTTTATCATCAGCTATGGCCATTTACCGGTATTCCTAAATTTACTTCGCAGTGGCTGGGCGAAGATAAGCTGTTGTCGTCTGCCGAAAATACCCTGGCATACGTTGATATTACGTCGGGCGAAACCGTTGCCTACAGCGGAACTGGCGAAGTCGCTTCAGCCCGCGTTTTCCCTTTTGTACAAAGTTCGGAAGAGTTCAGCTTTCAGCTGGGGTCTGACATGGCGACAGTTTACAAATTGGCACAAACCAACAGCAGTTTTGCCTATGATAGGTTTGGTAATTTAACCGCCAGTACCGTGGTGCAAGCTAACCCGGACGAGCCAAGCTTTAAGCAAACTACCAGCACCACAAATAGCTATACCGGTATTAAAACGAACTATCCACGTTATGGCCGTTTAACCAGCAGCAAAGTGACAAAAACCCTTGTTGATAGTAAAGGTACGCAAAGCAGTACGCGTAAGAGCAGTTTTGGCTATAACAACGACTTAATGCTGGAAACGGAAACGCTGGCACCAGATGAGCCGAAATTCCGTGTTGTTACCAGCCATAGTTACGACGCTGCCGGTAACAACACGGGGAAAACGATAAGAGCAGCCACCAATGCCGTTGGCACAGGCTTACAAAGCCGCAGCAGCAGTACCGTGTACGATAGCCGCTACCGTTATGTAAAACAAACCACCGACGCACTGGGGTATAAAACCAATTTTACCTACAACTCGTTGTCCGCAGATAGCATTACCGGGCGCATTGATTACATTACCCAGGTTGATACTAACAACCAGTTGTCACGCGTGTATTTTGATATCACCGGCCGCCAGTATCGCAGTTACAGTAAAGGCGCCGCCAGCAGCGATCCGATTATTAATGCTTACAGCGCGCAGGATTATTGTACCGCGGTAAGCTGTGGTGTTAGCGGTGCTTATGCGCGCGTACGCAGCTGGGGCGACGGTCAGGGTGAAAAACAGCAATTTTTAGATAAGTTTGGCCGCGAAATTGCCACCAAAGTGAAACTGATGGACGGCAATTGGTCGACAACCGAAAGCACTTATGACGACCAGGGTCGGCCAAAACGCAGCTACGAGCCATACAAAACCGGCAGCAGTGCCACTCTGTATAGTGAAGCCAGCTACGATGACCTCGGGCGTGTATTCAGCACCCGCCTGGCCAATGCGGCTGTGACTTCGGTTGCTTACCAGGGCTTAACTAGCATCACTACGGATACGTTAAACCATACGCGTACAACCTTGAACAACTATGCCGGGCAAACTCGCGAAGTTATTGATCACGATGGCAATAAACTGGCGTATTATTACGACGCCAATGGCAACTTAACCTCGGTAGTAGCCACCGATAAAGGCGGTATTAGCAGTGTGAGAACGACCAATACCTATGATGCCTATGGCCGTAAAACCGCTATTGCTGACCAGGACAAAGGCAACTGGAGCTATAGCTACAATGCCTTTGGCGAGCTATTAAGCCAAACCAATGCCAAACAGCAAGTAACCAGCTTTATGTTTGACAGTGTAGGCCGTCAGTTACGTCGCCATGATGCCAGTGGCACCACCTGCTGGGACTACGGCGACAGCGAAATAAGTTATAACCGTGGCAAATTAGTGCGGGTGCGGGCATTTAACAGTACCGTAGACTGCGATACAACCATTAGCGCAGACTATAAAGAGATGTATGGCTATAACAGCCGTGGTCTGGTCTCAAATAAGCTGGTGCGCACGGCAGGTAGCAGTTTTGCCAGCAGTACCAGTTACGACAGCTATAACCGTTTATATACACTTACATACCCTAGCTGGTCGTTAAACCCGTCTGACGATATCGTCGTTCTCCATGAGTACAGCACGCATAATGGTATGTTAACTACGTTAAAAGATCACAAAGGCATTAAGAGTCAGTATTTTCAAAAAGTTAACATTAGTAGTGTCAATGCCAGAGGCCAGGCCACTAAAGTAGATTATGGTAATGGCGTAACAGAGAACCGCAGTTTTTACGCCGACACCGGCTGGGTAGAAAACCTTAACCTGCAAAAGTCGGGTGTATCGTTGCACAGTTTCCATTATGTGTTTGACACCAATGGCAACCTCGACTCGCGCGAGCAGCGTTTTGGTATTAATAGTAATGCCAGCTTTAGTGAAAATTTTGTTTACGACAATCTGGACCGGTTGAAAACCCGCACTATTGCCAATATTGGTAACAGCACTGCGTACAATGCATTGCCATCTACCCTGCGCATGTCAGAAAGCTATGCCTACGACAACTGGGGTAATATTAAGAGCAAAACCAATGTTGGCCATTACAGCTACGACACCAATAAAACTAACCGCTTAACCGGCGTTTGGTCGGGTGCGAATGGCACAGGCACCCGCTATTACAACTTTGCGTATGACAGCAACGGCAATATTGAAAGCGACGGTAAACGCAGCTTTACCTACACCGCGTTTGAAAAGCCCAGTCGCATTAAACAGGGCAGCAATTACACCGATTTTGCTTACGGCCCAGACCGCCAGCTGTACCGGCGCACCGACCTGCGCGGCGGTAAAACCACCGATACTATATATATCGATGGTTTGTACGAGCGTATGACCAAGTCAAGCGGTGAAAGCGAGCACAAGTTTTACGTGGGTAATGCGGTCATTACCAAGCGCAGTAATAGTGCCCATAGCGATATTTTATACCTGCATAAAGACAACCAGGGCTCTACCATTAGCATTACCGATAAAGCTGGCAAGGTAGTGCAGCAGTTTATCTACGACCCCTGGGGTAAGCAGTACAGCGTAAGCAGCAATAGCTTATTTAGCACCTACAGCAATCCGGGCGACAGCAAAGGCTACACCGGCCATAACATGATTAACGACTTTGACGTTATTCATATGGGCGGGCGTACCTACAACCCAATCCTCGGCCGCTTTATGCAAGCCGACCCCTTTATTCAGGCACCCAGTAACCTGCAAAACTATAACCGTTATAGTTATGTGTTAAACAACCCAATGAGCTATACCGACCCGAGTGGGTATTTCTTTAAAAAGCTATTGAGGTCGATTGCTAAAATTCCTCTCTTGAACATGGCGGTTCAGGCTGTGTTAGCCTTTTACTGCCAGATTTGTTTGGTGGCTTACAATGCTGCGCAAACCTATGCAGTAACCGGCAGCTTGCGAGCAGCAGCGATATCTGCAGTTGTTTCTAGAGCATCTCCAGGCGGCGGAAGTGTCGGAAGGGTTCTTGCTTCAGGGATGATAGGTGGATTAGCCAGCAAAGCTCAAGGAGGAAAATTTGCCCACGGCTTTGTCAGCGCGGGTTTAGGTGCGGCAGCAGGCGGTAGAATTAATACTGGCAATGCGTATGCAAACGTCATTGTGTCAGCTGTGGTTGGTGGAACTATCTCGAAGTTGTCCGGTGGAAAGTTTGCAAACGGTGCGCAAACATGGGCGTTTCATTCTGCGATTGCACAAGATTGGCGGAAAGAAACAGCACATAGTACTGCGCCTCTGATTGGCGAAGGGGGATCAGAGCTAACGCCAGAACAAAGAGACGCTGTATTTAAAAACGCTAAAGCAGAACTATTGAAAGATGGGTTAATCAAACCGGACGATGATATTGAATTTATAAACAAATTTCTGTTTATAAAAAAATCGCCTGATGGCACTGTAAAACCGGAAAACATGAGACTTTTCGACACTTTAGAAAAAGCGGACGAGTTTTTATCAACACAGGAGTCGGAAGGTTTTGCAGAAGCTAGTGGACTCAATCCAATTGGACCAAGAGGTGGGCGCGTCATACAATCACGTATATATGCGTCAGCAACAAATAGTGGACTGATAGGTTTTGTCGGTACATCAGGTTTATTCGATTTAAATTCTGTTACCAATGTTAAATTTACAATCATACATGAACAAGGTCATGGACTTGGTTTTCAGGCAGAGTTTCAAGCCAATGATCACGCGATAAAAACTCTTAAACTACAATGCTCTAAGGTTTGCCCATGAATAAACTAATGCAATCCATTATTTTTATAGTAGGAGCACTGTGGATATCTGATAGTGCGGAGTCGACAGTTATTCAAAAGCCTCGGCTTGAAGAATTCGCTTCAAGATCTGATTTAATAGACGTAGTTTACATTACAGATATGATTTACTCTGAAGATGAAAATTGTGGTGGAATATTTAAGGCAACAAGACTTTCCTCAGGAAGTGAAATATTTATTCTTGTTAATGTGATTTCCGATGTGAGAGTGTCAGGCTATCATTTTGCAATGTTGCGCAAGGCGCAGAACCTAAAATATCCTAAAGAATTCAACTGTCTAAGAAGGGTAGAGAATGGCTATTTGGCGGCTGTTGCATTTCAAAGTATTTACCCTTTTGGGGATAATGTATTAGTGTCTGAGAAGGATGTTACATTTAATCGTTTAAGTCTGTTTGAGGGTTTTAAGTTTGATCCGGGCGTAAATCCTATTAAACATTATATTTCAACGAACTATGACGTAGTAGGGGTTGTTAATTTTAAGCATATTGCCAATCATATTTGTCATTTTTTGTATGAAAAAGGCAGTGGCGGTGACGATAATAAATTTCATGGATTGTGCTCAAAATTGAATGGCTATTTAGAAGGAAGTTTGGGGTCAGATCTTGAAAAAAAGGGCGGAAATAATTAAAACTTTGGAAGCATCAATGGGGTCAGTGACGTTGATTTTCGGTGAAATCAATGGGATCCCTCAGGGGCAGAGTCTCGATCAATGGGGTCAGAGTCTGAGGGATCCCCACGAATTTAGCCCCCGCATTCAATGTTGTAACTCGTTGTATCTAGCAAGTGTTTGCAGTGGCGCAAGGTACTGCGCCACTGTGTTGTTGTAAACATTACCTGCTTTGCCACCGCTCTTAACCCCAAGGTATGAAACGATAAGACACGTTTATCCCGATAGCTGTTTGCCTGGAACCGGCGTTGCTGATTGGCTACGGTCAGCCCAACACCCAGTAATATCAGCACTAATGAAGCTAAATTGCTCAGCAGCAGTAACAAGCTTATTCGGTGTATTTTTGTACTACCGTTTTTCTCGAATCCCAGGCCAAACTGCGTGCTTTTCATATCTCTGAAGCTCTCTTC
>NZ_AUDG01000064.1 GCF_000425345.1 Rheinheimera baltica DSM 14885
GACGTACCGATTCAGTGCGAAAGAGCGACATCCCTATCACCGCCCAAATCATGGCATCCATGGGGAGTTTGCGTTTGCGCAAGGTGGCAACGCCGTTGGAAGCCAGGCAAGACTGGATAATATCGGGTTCCAGAACATCGGACAGCGATGCAAATTCGGTAAGGCGGTTGATTGACGTGCGTGCTAATGCTTCTGACAGTTCCATAAAAAAATCCGATGGCTTAATGGCTCATCGGATTCTTACATCTACACAGGATCGGTCAACCGATCAGGAAAATATTTCTTAACTGATCGGCATTAACCTTACGGTGGCTTTTTTATTAGCGGCTATATTAGGCAGCTAAGGCTTGTTTCGCTTTGGCAACTAAAGCAGTAAATGCTGCTTTGTCGAATACGGCGATGTCAGCTAAAATCTTACGGTCAATTTCCACTGAGGCTTTTTTCAAACCATCAATGAAACGGCTGTAAGATAGACCGTTCATCCGTGACGCAGCGTTAATACGCGCGATCCACAATTGACGGAACTGACGCTTACGTTGACGACGGTCACGGTAAGCATATTGGCCGGCTTTAATAACGGCTTGGAAAGCAACACGATAAACACGACTGCGGGCACCGTAGTAACCTTTAGCCTGGTTTAACACCTTATTATGACGCGCGCGCGCCGTTACACCACGTTTAACTCTTGGCATGTCAGACTCCTAATTAATTATGCGTACGGCATGCAACGGACTAAGCCCGCGATGTCAACTTTAGCGACTAAGGTTTTTGGACCTAACTGACGCTTACGCTTAGAGGTCTTCTTCGTCAAAATGTGGCGAAGGTGTGATTGCTTACGTTTAAAGCTACCAGAAGCTGTTTTTTTGAAACGCTTCGCAGCACCTTTATTGGTTTTCATCTTTGGCATAGTTAAAAACTCGCATTGTTAAGTTACAACGAATAATAAGGCGCCAACCCCACCCTTTACAGTGTGGGGTTACACTTGAAAGCACTTATTACTTCTTATTTGGGGCCAGCATCATGATCATCTGGCGACCTTCCACCCGTGAAGGGAAAGATTCGCACACAGCAATGTCTGATAAATCTTCTTTAATCCGATTTAACATCTCAATGCCTATCTCAGTATGCGCCATTTCACGACCACGATACCGCAGCGTTACTTTAGCTTTGTCACCCTCTTCAATGAAGCGACGCAGGTTGCGTAGTTTTACCTGGTAATCGCCTTCATCAGTTCCAGGCCGGAATTTTATTTCCTTAATCTGGATCTGTTTTTGCTTCTTCTTCTGCTCTTTAAGAGCCTTACTCTTTTCGAACAGGAACTTACCGTAGTCCATCAACTTACACACTGGCGGTTCGGCTGTCGGGCTAATTTCTACTAAATCGGCTCCGCCTTCTTCTGCCAAACGAATGGCTTCAGCAATACTTACTACACCCAGCTGCTCACCTTCAATACCAATTAACCGTACCTCTGGTAGGTTAATTTCTTCATTTATCCTGTTAGGACGGTTTGCAGGTAATGTTTTCTTTCCTACTTTAATAGTATGTTCCTCCGAAAATTATTCTTATCGCTTAATGGTTAAGCCCGGTTTGCAATTTCAGTCGTTAGCTTTTCAACAAAAGCCTCAACTGACATCTTACCTAAGTCTTCACCTTTGCGCGTTCTCAGTGCAATATCACCGGCTTCCATTTCTTTGTCACCTACGACGACAAGATAAGGAATGCGCTTAAGCGTGTGCTCGCGGATTTTAAAGCCTATCTTCTCATTTCTCAAGTCACTTATGACCCTAATACCGTGAGATTTGAAAGTTTTTACTAATTTCTGCACATATTCGGCCTGATTATCGGTAATATTCATAATCACAACCTGAGTTGGTGCTAACCAAGCCGGAAAAAAGCCCGCGTATTCTTCAATCAAAATACCGATAAAACGTTCAATCGAGCCCAAAATCGCACGGTGAATCATCACAGGTGTTTGCTTATCACCACTTTCGGCAACGAAAGTTGCACCTAAGCGGCCTGGTAATGCAAAGTCTAACTGCACGGTACCACACTGCCAGGCTCGACCTAAACAGTCATGTAAGGTGAATTCAATTTTAGGACCATAGAAAGCACCTTCGCCCGGCTGCAAGTCATAGGCAATATCATTGGCTTTTAATGCTTCTGTTAAACCTTGCTCGGCTCTGTCCCACATCTCGTCGGTACCAATACGCTGTGCCGGACGCGTTGACAGTTTTACCGCCACGTTTTTAAAGCCAAAGGTGCTGTAGGTATCAAATACCATCTGAATACATTTAGTCACTTCAGCCTGCACTTGATCTTCAGTACAGAAAATATGGGCATCATCCTGGGTAAAACCGCGTACGCGCATTAAACCGTGCAAACCACCTGATGGCTCATTGCGGTGGCAACAACCAAACTCGGCCATACGCAGTGGTAAGTCACGATAAGACTTTAACCCCTGGTTGAAAATTTGTACGTGACCCGGGCAGTTCATGGGTTTAATTGCGTACTCACGGTGCTCAGACTGGGTCGTAAACATGTTGTCTGCATACTTTTCCCAGTGACCCGATTTTTCCCATAATACGCGGTCCATCATTAATGGGCCTTTTACTTCGTCGTAGTCATATTCACCCAGCTTTTCACGCACAAAGGTTTCCAGCTCACGGAAAATCGTCCAGCCATCGTTGTGCCAAAACACCATACCAGGTGCTTCTTCTTGCCAATGAAATAAACCCAGCGCTTTACCAATTTTACGGTGATCGCGCTTTTCGGCTTCTTCTAACTGCAGTAAATAAGCAGCCAACTGTTTTTTGTCCGCCCAGGCGGTACCATAAACACGCTGCAGCATTTTATTCTTTGAGTCACCACGCCAATAAGCACCGGCAACTTTCATCACTTTGAAATGCTGACAAAAGCGCATATTGGGTACGTGTGGACCACGACACATATCGATATATTCTTCGTGATGATACAAACCCGGCTGATCGTCTTTGCTGACGTTCTGCTCTAAAATTTCCATTTTGTAGCTTTCGCCACGGGCTTTAAAGGTATCGAATGCTTCTTGCCAGCTGACTTTTTTCTTAACAACATCATATTCTGTTTTGGCTAACTGCACCATGCGTGCTTCAAGCGCCGCCAAGTCGTCACTACTAATGGGCTGTTCAAGATCAACATCATAATAAAAGCCGTTATCAATCACCGGGCCAATGGCCATTTTCACGTTCGGCCATAACTGCTTAATAGCATGACCCAATAAGTGTGCACATGAATGGCGAATAATCTCTAAACCATCCTGATCTTTACTGGTGATAATGCTTAACGTTGAGTCAGACGTAATAGGGTCACAGGCATCAACTAACTGGCCGTTAACCTTACCCGCGATGGTAGCTTTAGCTAACCCCGGGCCAATGTCTTTGGCAACATCCATAGCAGAAACAGCATGGTCAAAGGCGCGCTGACTACCGTCAGGCAGAGTAATAACTGGCATGATAAATCCTTATACAGTGGTGGCCCAAACCAAGGGTCACTTGTTCAAACACAACAAAAAGTGCTCGTGCAGCAAAACAGTTAATGGCTTATACAAGAAGCCATCTGTTAAACCGGGCACGACCACCTAAAAATGAGGCATGATAGTATCATTAGCTCGTGCTATTGACTACACAGCGGCAAGTATTTACCTCACCATTTAACCAAGCACCCTTTAATATCATCTCGTCACGTATAATTGGTGCAATAAAACTGTTTGAACCAGAGCACATAGGGCCACTAGAATAAGGGCCAGCATAAATAAGTTTACCTGCACGAAAAATCAATATCGCAGGCGTAGCTGGTAGCCTAAATTGTGTGCGATGAATATCTAACATCTCTCGCTCAAATTGCACCGCATCAGGTAAGTGATAAAGTCGCGAAAAAGCCTCTTTATGTCTGTCTGTTAACTTATTACACGGACAAGCCTCTTGCCGTACATGCACAACCTGCGTGCCCGCTATTTCATCAATACCCAGCTGCGTAATACTGAATTGACTAGCGTCGTGTTGATACCACATACCAGCACTATCGAATATGCCATAATTTTGATTGCCAAAGAAAAACAAACCAGCACTGATTGATATCAGCCACAGAAAAAAAATCAGGCTAACCAGCCTGATTCTATTGCGATATGTCATTGATGGGATCACACCAGAAATTTCGATGACTCGATACTTAGCGCACTACTTATCCGCTCTAAACTATCAGCACTGCGAAGTACCTTTTGGCCTTGCTCATTTTGTGACATCGTCATCTGGCTTAATTGTTGTGCACTCTGAGCAATTTCGTTGCTCGATGCTGTTTGCTGCTGCAATGAGTTCGACATAACATCAGTTGACGTTACAACGTGTTGTGCTTGCCCTAAAATAGCCTGCAGTAACTCGCCACTTTGCTTAGCATGATGCCGGGTATCTTCAAGCTGCGCCATACTGCGTTTAACAACTTCAACAGATTGAGTACTATTAGTTACCAAGCGCTCTATCATTAATTTAATTTCGTCAGTAGACCCCCGGGTACGCGACGCCAGAGTCCTTACCTCATCAGCTACTACAGCAAACCCTCGCCCTTGCTCACCCGCTCTTGCAGCCTCGATAGCCGCATTCAAGGCAAGCAAATTAGTCTGTTCTGCAATAGCTTCAATTACATCAAGCACTTTACGTATATCTACCGTAGCATTGGCAACATCATTAACCTTATCGCCTGTATCTTCCAATTCTTTCGCTAACTGTTGAACAGCATGGATCGTATTACTAACAGATATTTTGCCCTCTGCCGCTGCATTTTCTGCTGTATTGGCAAATTTCAATACATTTTGAGATAAATCAAAAACCTCTTTAACCGTATGCGACATTTGTTCGGTTGCCGCTGCAATCCTGTCTACCTCACTCATTTTTTTTGCCATACCATCGGAAAGAGCATCACCTTCATCGAGTAGTGTCTTAGCCTCAACTTTTAGAGTATCAGCTTGCTGTTCTATTGTTTTAATGGTGGCTTGCAGCGTATTAAGCACAGCATTAAAACCACTAATCACCTTTGAGTTAAGCTCTGGACAGCGATCGGTTAAAACAACCTTGCCATCATTTGTAAGTAATGAATCCGTAATATCAAATAATGCTTGACCAACAACAGCTTCGCGGTAGCTTTGACGACTTAAAATAACCAGTACGGCAGACTCAACAACAACATAAGTGGCATGAACGAAGACAATGCCAAACGATAAATCATCAGCTGGCACAAGAAAAACACCACCTCCTTGCATTTGCAAATACATAAACAATAGATGGTGTACAGCAATCGTTGCAGCAGCAGCGACTATGACTAAATAGTCACGAAAACCAATTAAAATAGCCAATAACACAAATATACCAAAATGCACCTCAATCATTCCTGCGGCTTGGTGTATATGAAGTGCAGCAAAGAACATAAATCCTATGCCAAAACTTACCCTCGCCAAAATATGATCACCAAGCATGCGGTAAAGCAAAATGGGAACAATTGCTGTCGGAACACCTATTAAAAGTGCAGCTAGCCATGAGTCATACCAAGATGCGAGGAACAGTGCCATAACCAGTAAAAAAACATTTAGTCCGGTCATAATATTAAATGCTTGCACACGAAAACGTGGTGTTGCGATAGTCATATTCACTCCATTCTTTAAAGCTTGGCGATGTATCAAGCTTAATTTTAATTAGTAAGTACTCAAATCTAAACGGCCTTACTAAAAGCGATGTCTATACGTTGATCTGAAAATAATAGATGTTCCAAGCCTGGAAAAAACAAATTAGATTACAATCGCTAGCGTTATTGAGACGTGTTTAAATAGGTTTTGCTGTCAAGGCGCTATAACAGCATTTAGCTTTTCTTCTACGTCAAATTGCTGTTGGTTGTAAAGACTAAAATAGTCCTCTGGTACATCAGGAGGTAAGCGTTTCATCGAATAGGCTTGCTCGATACTACCTATAATATCGACCGCGGAGGCAGCATCACCTTCGCCATCACAAATAGCCGCTTTTATGTCATCAGACAAATTTAAACCCACGACAAAAACGGCCGGTGTAATACCAAACAAAATATCCACACCAGATAACAACGCCGTTAGAAAAAATTGGCTTTGCGTTTTTTCGTTATGCTGCCACCGCTGCGCGAGCGCCTGGGCGGTATAAGCTCGCGTTAGTACTAACCCGGCAGCGGCGGGATTGCATTGGTTAAACACAGAAAACATAAGTACCCACTTACGCGTTAAATCTAACCCTAGCCTTACAATTAGCTCTTTAATCGAACTGACTTCACGCGCTTTTCTATACATAGGGCTATTTGCAATACGTAGCATGCCCATAACAACCGCAGGCTCATCATGCAGTTGAGCCGACAGCTTGGCAATATCGGGTTGATCTTCAAACAACGTGTTAATCAGCTCAGCCATTCGTAACGCCGTTGGCGGTACCTTCTTGCCAGTAACAATTTCAGGCCGCGCTAAAAAATATCCCTGAAACAAAGTAAAGCCCATTGTTTGACAAGTTTCGTACTGCTCTTGCGTTTCTACCCGCTCGGCTAACCAGGTTAAATTATACTTACGCAAGCGAAACATTTGTGCCCGCACCAAACGTAAGTCACAAAGCAAAATATCAACTTTGATAATATCAGCAAGCGCAATTAGTGGCTCCCAGGCGGCATCAAATTCGAAATCGTCCAGCGCAAAGCGAAACCCTCTTTGTTTCAATGCAGACACACAGGCAATAAATTCTGGTGTGGGGGCAATACGCTCAACTAACTCTATCACCACATTCTCAGCATCGACCGGCAAGAAACTCTGTGCCATCAAAAAATTGGCACAGACATTAATAAAGGTAGGCACATGATAATGTGCTGATTGTTCTGAAATGCTACTGCACAGATTGAGGACCAACTCAGTGGTGGCGAGGTTATCACCAAGCTCAAGTGCGGTGACACCGGTGTCGCTGCGAATATAACAACTCGACACCAACCCGGTTTAAATTTTGGTCAAATATGGGTTGTGCAGCAAATAAACTATGTACGTCTTGCGTACTAACAACAGTATTTCTAGTCGAATACGTCATATGCTTATCCATTGATATGTTAACAATGCAACGCTCTTGCTTTGTTTTATCACTCAACCAACGCCTGTGCAATACATTACTTTTTACTAAATTATTGGCACTACAGCTGTTTCGTTATACATGTAACGGAGTCGTTTGGTAAGGCATTGTTTCAACAACAAATTGATAGCTAACACTTAGCAAAGCAATCATTTTGCTGTAAGAACTGCTTAATTTTGACTAAACAACGATGAATTAGCGGACCTAATTTAACCTTGGCCAGCTCAGTGAAATTTTTGGTTTATCAACCATACTTGAAACTTCACCCCAAGGAGAGAAAAGATGTGGCAAGCCATTGTTGAACACATTAATAGTGAGCAGGATGGGCAATTCGACATTGAACAAAAACAGCAGCTTACTGGCGGCAACATTAATATCGCTTATCATATTAGTGGCAAAGGCCAGCAATTTTTTGTCAAAATTAACCAACGAGAACAACTAGAGCAGTTTGAAAGCGAAGTTTTAAGCCTACAAGCTTTACAACAAACAAACTGTATTCGGGTTCCTGCCAGTATTTGTACAGGCCAGACCATAGATAAAGCGTTTCTGGTACTTGAATACCTGCCATTTAGTAATGAGACCGTCCCAGGCTGGCGTAACTTAGCGCAGCAGCTGGCGTTACTGCATAAACAACATACTCAAGCAATGTACGGCTTTGACTGGGACAATAGTCTGGGTACCACGGCGCAGCCAAACAAATGGCAAGCAAACTGGAGTAGCTTTTTCTCTGAGCAACGCCTCGGTTGGCAGTTACAGCTGTTATTAGAGCAAGGGTTTGGCTTTGGTAAAATTGATTCTTTAGTTGAAAAGTGCCGGCAACGGCTGCAGCACTATCAGCCAGCTCCAAGCTTATTACACGGTGATCTTTGGCGCGGCAACGTAGGTTTTGTAGCGGATAGCCCAGCGGTGTTTGACCCTGCCTGTTATTACGGTGACCGGGAAACTGACATTGCTTTTACCACGCTATTTGGCCGTTTTCCGGAACAATTCTATCAAACCTACCAGGAAATATACCCCTTAGATAAAACATACACCGAGCGCCAAGATCTTTATAATCTCTATCAAGTACTTAACCATGCATATTTGTTTAGGGGCGCTTATCTGGTTCAGGCGCAAGAAATGATAAAACAGCTGTTTTATTAGCACCCTATCTGCAAATAAGTAACTTTTGCCCGTAAGATGTATTAATTACTGGCACAAATGGACACGTTTTCATGTTAGATAAAAAGCAGCAACCGGTTGCCTTGATAACAGGCAGTGCCAAACGGCTTGGACGACAGACAGCCATTACATTACATAACGCAGGTTACAATGTGATTATTCACTGTAACCGCTCGCGCGATGCAGCTGACACTCTGGCGAAAATATTAAATAACCAACGACAAGAAAGTGCCGCGGTATTACAGGCGGATTTGCTCGACGAAAACGGCTGGCAGTCATTTGCGGCAGATGCTATTGCCTGTTTTGGCGGACTTGATGTATTGGTTAACAATGCTTCTAGTTTTTTTCCTACCCCGGTCGCGCAGGCGACAATAGAACACTGGCAGGACTTATTTGGTTCTAATGTGAAAGCCCCCTATTTTCTCAGCCAGGCATTAGCGCCAGAGCTGGCAAAGCGTGGCGGCGTTATTATAAACATGGTAGACATTCACGCAGAAAAACCACTAGCAGGCCACAGTCTTTATTGTATGGCTAAAGCGGCGCTTTTAATGATGACTAAATCGCTAGCCTGCGAATTAGCGCCTACAATAAGAGTTAACGGCATAGCCCCCGGCGCAATTTTGTGGCCACCAGAGCAATCTGTGCAACTTAGCGAACAAGATAAAGCAGCTATATTGCGGCAAATACCGCTTCAGCAACTGGGATCGCCGGACGATATCGCCAACAGTGTACTATTTTTAGTGCAATCGCCTTATATTACCGGGCAAATTCTGGCAGTAGACGGCGGACGTAGTTTAAGCAGCACCAGCAAAGCTTGAAGCATACTAGCGTAGGAGCCAAAATGAGTATTTTACAGCAAACTATCAGCTGTCCGTTTTGTGGCCATGCTGTTCACCTTACTGTCGAAGTAACTGACGAAGATCAAAGCTATATTGAGGATTGCAGCAACTGTTGCAATCCTATGCATGTAAGGGTACATAAAGACGAACAACATCATAGCATTCAATTATTTATTGACGCTGATGACGAGCAATATTACTAAGTTGGTAAATTCGACGAAAAGCGCTCAGCCATAATGCGCTCGACGGTTTGCACTATGGTTTGCGTTTGCTGATCCAGCTCGATATTGCATATATCACCCACTTGCTTTTCGCCCAGCGTGGTAATATTTAGCGTTTCCGGTATTAAATACAGGCTAAAACCATCGGCATAGGTTTCGCCTACGGTTAAGCTACAACCTTCAACCGCAATAAAGCCCTTACTTAATATAAAGCGCATAAACTCTGGTGCAACTGTGAGCCGCATCGCACAATTGTTCGCTGTTTTATCTATCTGAGTAAACGTAGCGGTAGTTTGTATATGCCCCGACACAATATGGCCGCCCAATTCACTGCCAAAGGTTAGCGAACGCTCAAAGTTAACCTTATTGCCTGGTTTAAGTTGGCCTAAATTAGTTTTACGCAGTGTTTCTTCAATAACATCAAACCGCACCCAGCCAGCAGCTGCATCAAAATCGGTCACCGTTAAGCACACTCCATTAATCGCAATACTGGCGCCACGGGTTAACTGTTGTAAATAATCTATCCCAGGCTGCACGGTTAATTGACGAAAAGCCCCTTCGTCGCGAATAGCGGTTAACTCCGCTTTGGTTTGAACTATTCCGGTAAACATAAGCCCCCATTTGTGCTACATTGCGCGCCATTGCACGCTGCTAAAACGACAGATCCGCTATGTTACCTTTTTCTCGCTTTGAAGCCAGAACCATCCTCAAACTTTCCGGCCCTATTGTGCTGGCACAGCTTACCCAAACGCTAATGTACTTTGTCGACACCGTTATGGCTGGCCGCTACAGCGCAGTTGATATGGCTGCCATTGCTGTCGCCTCAGGTTTATGGTTTCCGGTGGTAATGACACTGCAAGGTTTGTTACTGGCGTTAACCCCCATAGTGGCGCAGTACTATGGCAGTAAACAAACCAAACCGGTTACCCACTTTACGGTGCAGGCAATGTATCTGGCTATGCTACTGGCGGCCATTTGCTTTGTCTTAATGTCATTTGTGTATGTGCCAATAGATCTACTCAATATGGACGAAACTCTGCGGCAAAAATCGCTCGACTACCTGTATTACGTAAGTTTTGGCTTGTTCCCTGCTGCAGGCTACATGGTGCTGCGCAGCATGTTTGAAGGCATTGGCAATACCAAAGCCAGTATGTGGATTAGCTTTGTGGGTATTCTGGTCAATATCCCGGCTAACTATGTGTTTATATACGGCAAACTCGGCATGCCAGCATTAGGTGGAGCCGGCTGTGGTATTGCTACGGCGCTGGTGTTTCTGGCCATGTTTATTGCCATGCTTATTTATGGTTGGTTTAGCCGCAGTACTACGCGCTACCGCTCTCACCCTGCTAGCTATGGGGTTAATCTAAAAGATATCTGGCAGATTGTCTGCATCGGCACGCCTATCGCGTTTTCAATCTTTTTTGAAGTAACCTTATTTGCCTGTATTCCACTGGCCATAGTGCACCTTGGCCCTATTATGGTTGCCGGACATCAAATCGCACAAAACTACAGTGGTATCGTGTTCATGCTGCCGCTGAGCCTGGGTATGGCCACCACTATCCGGGTGGGGCATTTAGTTGGCCAGCAAAATGTGCAAGAGCTAAAAAAAGCCATATCCACGGCGATTATACTGGCGGTGCTAATGTCTTTTGTTATCGCCAGTTTAACCTTTGTACTTCGTGGCAGCATAGCAACGCTGTATTCACCCAATGCCGACGTTATTGCCTTAGCCGCATCGCTACTGATTTTGGCCTGTTTTTATCAGGTGTCGGATGCCATTCAGGTGGTATCGGCCTGCGCGCTGCGTGGCATGAAAGTTACCAAACCGGTATTTTTTATTACCTTAATTGCCTATTGGCCAATCGGTTTTGGTTTGGGCGCCGTATTGGGATTAACCCACTGGTTAGTCGAGCCGATGGGTGCACATGGCTTCTGGATTGGTATTATCGTGGGCTTAACGGTTGCCGCCATCATGCTAACGATAATCTTAAAACGTACGTTACACAGGTTTTCACATGAAACGGTTTAACATATGAAACTATGGTTGCTGCCGATGGTGGCACTTAGCTTGGTTGCCTGCACAGGCAACAACGGTGATAAAGCGTTAACCAATTACCAGCAGCGTTTAGCGCGGGTGTTGGACACCCCGTTGCCAAACGGCGACCTTGCCGCCCCTGCCCCCTTGCTGGCAGAGCGTGATTTAAAGCAGGCATTGCCAGACCTACGCATAGACTTAACAGACGCTTATGCCAGCCGTCGCTGCGGGCTGGATACCTTAATAGGCGAGCGTAACAGTAGTCTGGGCAAGGTATATAGCGCCAGTAAACAGCTGAGTTATGAGCTCCGGTTTTTACAACAATTAGCCCAATGCTTGCAACAACGCTGGGACAGCGACGAGTTATTAGCGCAACTGCAGCAGGTGTATCAGCAAAAACAACTCAGCATCGATATCGCCTTTAACAATATGTTGCTTACCGACGATACCCTGCGAAAAGAATTACTGGGGATCAGGAAAACGCTGCCACTAAAAGACGCGCCAGGCTACAGTGAAACCTGGCAAGCGCTGAGTGAACTCACCCGGTTGCAACAACTTATTGCCGAGCAAAACTGGCACGCTGCCAGTCAAATTGATATAGAACAGCAGCTACAACGGCTGTATCAATTTAACTTTGTTGGCCGCTTACAGTTCAGTCTGCGCTTAAGTCAGCATCAGTTAGCGCAGCTTAATGCAATGTTAGAGCAACACAACAGCACCACTTTATGCCCTGGCGGCAGAGACAGCGAACAACTGCAGATTTTGGCCAATATTTTTGGTAAATATTTTATCCCGGAAGTGCAACTGTACACGGTAGAGCTCAGCCGTTATCAGCAACAATTGTGGCCACTTTTACAGCAGCTTTATCAACACACCCCGCTAAATACGCCATTACAACAACGTTTTGAGCAACACTACGATGGTATGCGCACAGAGCTTAGCCATCATGTCACCTGGTGGCAAAACCTCAACCGCCAGTGCCCGCTTGCACTAAATGCAACAGTCAAAGGGCCTTAAGCGGCGAAAAATACAGCAAACTCACGCTGCCGCCATAAAAACACTTGCCAATATAGCAGTGGCACAATAACATAGCCGCCGTTGTCAGCTTTGATTAGTGCAAAGGTAAACAACCCAAGTGTGCGTCCTTAGCTCAGCTGGTTAGAGCACTACCTTGACATGGTAGGGGTCGGTGGTTCGAGTCCACTAGGACGCACCAATAATTCTAATAAAAACGCCACCTTACGGGTGGCGTTTTTGTTTCTACAGCTACAGTTTACGTATTCGGGCAAGCAACGTAATTGCTGAAAGGACTTTCCAGCTGGTGGTCAATGCTTCAGTTATCCGCGCTGACTTCTTCTATTTAATACAACGTTTCATTTCAAATGATTAATTTACGGCCGGACGCACTGGTAGCTGTTGTTGCTGCAGCCAGTTATACAAGTCCTCGCCGGCATATACCTGGCGCCAGGCGTCATGTTCGGCCTGCTCCAGCATGCTAAAACGTACCTCGCTGTGGCCCAGCTGGCGCAGGGTTTCAATACCGGGGTAAAAATAGTTTTTATTCACGGCAGAATCACGCCCGGCGGCAAATACCCACAGCGGCGTTTGCGCTTGTGCAATAGGTGGCATTAAATCCGGATGGCCCCAGCCGACTACCGGCGCCACAGCAGCAAACAGCTCTGGATGCTTACTGGCCATAAACCAGCTACCAAAGCCACCATAGCTAATACCGGTTAAATATAAACGGCTGCCGTCGGTATTGTAGCTGGCCTGTACATTTTGCAGTATGGCCAGCAGGTCTTGCTCTGCGTGCTCCCAACCATCGGGTAACAGCGGCGGTACTGCGCTCATATCGCTGACGGGCTCAGCCGGGGCTATGGGCCTGATGGACGCAAACATATCCGGCCGCGGCGGTATGCCATCGGTCAGGCGCTTAGGAATATCAGCGCGCGAGCGGTTAGCAATATAGGATACCTGTCCCATATTAAACATCTGCAGTTGCGGTACCACGATAATAAACGGCAGATCACGCTTTTGCACCCAGGCTTCGTATAACGGGCCATGGATTAAGGTGTAATCCAGCTCATCAAGGCCGTTACCGCGCTCGCCATTGCCATGCAAAAACAGCATTACCGGCCATTTTTTGTCACTGTTTTGCTGATAACCGACCGGTAAATAAACAAAATACTGCCGGTTGCTGTTGTCGATACTACTAACATAGTCCAACCGTAACAGCTGCGCCGCGCTGTTTGCCTGCACAGCTGTGTCATTTCTGACGCAGGCGGCCAGCAGCATTACCGTTATGGCTAATAATGATACCAGTGCCCAAATTTGCTTTTTCATCTTTGCTCCGTTGCCCAAAATCGCGTTGTCGGTTAGATAAAGTTAAAAACGGCTTAAGTATAGTCGCGGCTTTAACCCTTACAGCACGCCTTACCGTTACCGCAGGTTTGTAAAACAGATCAAAGCACTCCAGCGCCAAAAAGCACTGCGTTAAAGCAAAAGCCTGAGTCATAGTACGCCACGATAAACATTCAGGGTGCGGCAGCCTGGGCGGTGCCGCGGTTGGAGCAGACAGCCTGCGGTGCAGGCTGTCTGGGCATATCAAAACAAATCGATATTGGGGAAGTTAACGGTACCACTGCGGATACTGTTATACAGCGGCGTGTAACCAACAAAGGCGTAATTGTTCAGTTGTGTGTCGGCAAACAGGAAGATTGACATTCTGTCACTGGTCCACAGAGTGTACTCCGAGTTCATTGAGCGCAGCGCACCGTTGTGGGTTAAGCGCCCACCGGTATTGCGAATGCCCTTGGCATAATTATCACCGCCACGTTCGCTGCTGATAAACCGGTTAAAGGCAGCGGCAGAAATCAGATCAGGCCGCTTATTGCCACCGTCTAACCGCGCCATCAGTCTCTGGTAACCAATAGCTGAACACACCCAGCCGCCATGCCCGGCCATACGACGGTGATTCATAACATAAGCTGCCCCGGCGACATAATTTACTTCATTGTTAAATAAAGCATTGTTTGCCCGGGCTAACACACAGTCAGCCCCCGATGGCCGCATAAATACCGCGTTAATATAGCCCGCATAGCTTTGGCCTGACGCCACTTCTATTAACTGCTCGGCAATGTTATAGCCAATGTTTGAGTACGTCATACTGCCGTTAGGTGCTTGGATCAGGCGCACATTTTGCACTATCCAACTTAAGTAGTCGTTACGACTGGCATTGCCCAGTGTTGGGTCAGTATCCTGATTACAGATATTCCAGCCAAAGCCAAGATGGATAAGCGGTGAGCAAGCCTCCAGCGCCGACGAATTAGACCAGCCGCCCATAGTGTGCTCTAACACGTCCAGCACCCGGATATTCGTCAGACGTTGCAGGTTCAATTGACAGCCAATATCACCAACCCGACAAGCTGGCAACGTGTATAGCTGGTTTAGCAAACCGGTGGCACCAAATACCCGCGCCTCTGGATCCAGCCGGCCCTGTTCAATCAGCCGGGACGCTGCAGCACCGGTTATGGCTTTTGAATTACTGGCAATGCGCGCTACGGTGCCGGTAGTCATATCAATATTGCGCTGCGCATCACGCAAACCAAAGCCTTTGGCATACACCAGACGCTCGTCTATGGTTATCGCGATGGATAAGCCAGACAAATTGTTGCTGCTACGAAAATCTTCAATCATGCTGTTTAAGTTAGACAAAGACGCACTTTGCCAGGCGGTATTATTGAAAATAGCCGCCATTTTCACATCATGCGCCGGGCCATATCCCACCACTACTGTGGGGCGGGCGCCTTCGTAATATTGATCGTTAAATAACTGCTGATAGTCATTTAACTTAACCAGATGACGCGCGGTCCAGCGTGGGCTGCTGTTGTGCCAGATAGCCGAATAGTAATCCGTGCCATTCAAATGAAACACATCGACCAATACTGGCGCAAAGCCCTGCGCTTTATAATTGTTTACTAATTGCTGATAAGTATTGCTGCTAACGCCATGGGTGGCACGTAATGCCGGTCCACTGGTTTTTTGCCATAGCGCAGCGTAACGTTGCTGGCCCATTTTGGCATAACCGGAAACATGCATCAGCCGAAAACCTTTTGCCTTTTGTGTATTGTAAATGCTTTGATACTGAGCGTGGCTCATGTCATGCCGGGCATACCAGGCGGTGCTTTTCTTATGAAAAATTGCCGTAAACACCAGCTGACCGTTCAGATTGAACGGGTTCACCATCACCGGCTGATAGCCACTTTTTTTCAGACTATTAACTTTGTTCTGATAACCCGCTTCGGTAAGATCATGAAACGCCAACCATAGCGGCGCCTGAGGTTTATGTTGCCACACGGCGTTATAACGCGCCTGGCCCTTAGCATTATGTCCATTCAGATAGGTTAACTGATAGCCTTTAGCGTGCAGATCGAGATTCTGTTCAGCAAAGCGTTGCGCGTCGATATTATGTCGCGCTACCCAAGCGGCATCAGCCGCATTTACGCCCAGGCTATAGCCGAGCAGAACGAATATTACCAACAGTTGTATTACAGTTTTCATGCTATATCTCCCTTGAAACACCCTGACACTCAGGCAGTGCAGCTAACACTAGCTGCCCCCTTTGCGCATCCTTGTATTGCCAGCGACATTGTAATAATGCCCCTCAGGAGAAACTGCTAAAAAACTGCTCAATCTGCCACTAAGCCGTCATGTTTTTCTGCCTTACTCACCAATATCTTCAAACCACAGCTGCGGTTTAGCGGCAATAAAATCCTGCATCAACGCAATGCACTCAGCATTATGTTGGTTTTCCAGAACCACGCCGCGGCTTTGCACATAAGCCTGTGGCCCCTGAAAGGTTTGGTTTTCACCAATCACCACCTTTGGGATGCCATATAGCAATACGGTGCCGCTGCACATATCGCAGGGTGACAAAGTAGAGTACAGCGTAGCGCGGCGGTAATCGGCAGCAGTTAAGCGGCCGGCATTTTCCAGGCAATCCATTTCCGCATGCAGTACACAACTGCCCTTCTGTACCCGCTGGTTATGGCCGGCGCCAACAATTTTGCCGTCAATAACCAACACCGAGCCAATAGGAATACCGCCCTCAGCTAAACTTTTTTTCGCCTGGGCGATAGCCGCCTGCATATAGATATCTGTCATATTTGCTCCTGTGGCAACGATAGCTGTGACCGAAAAACACGGAACTCACCGTTCAGTGATTATCAGGCTTAAAACTTACAGTTCAGGTTACCAGCGCATAGCGCTGTTATAAACGGATTAACACTAAGCTTTAGTAATTAAACGAGCATAAAGCACTTACCCGGCCATTATCCAGCCGCATTGGCAGAATAAGTATGAAAGGTGTCATACTGCCAACGGTGTGCGGTTTTACACTAAGCGCAGTCTAAAACCACAGGAAAAGATACATGAACAAGCTAACAACGTTTACCGGGCAAACACGGCCTGACTTTATCTCGCCACTTCGCGCGCTGCGCTGGCTTGGCGTTAATACTACAACTGCTGGCGTTGCCGGTGCAGGCAGAGCAGCCGTTTAAAGTGGCTATTTTACTGTTCGACGAGGTGCAAATTATCGACTTTGCCGCACCTTATGAAGTATTCGGCCAGGCGAAATTTGAGGTATTTACCGTATCAGCCGACGGTAAAGCAGTGACTACCGTGATGGGCTTAAGCGTTAACCCGACATACAGCTTTGCCAACATGCCGGATGCCGACGCCATTCTGGTGCCAGGTGGTAATACCGGTACGGTGATGCAGGATAAACAGGTACTCAGCTGGCTTAACGCACAGCAGAAAAAGGCCGGCCATATTTTATCGGTTTGCACCGGCGCGCATATTCTGGCTGAGTCTGGCTTGCTTAACGGTAAAGCCGCTACCACCTTTCATCGCGCCATTGACGGTTTTGCCAACGCTTACCCGGCCATTAGCGTGCAGCGACAGCAACGCTTTGTCGATAATGGCCAAATTATTACCTCGGCGGGCTTATCCTCCGGCATAGATGCATCATTGCATTTGGTCAGCAAAGTATTGGGCGAAGACAAAGCCCGCACGGTGGCGCTGCATCTGGAATACGACTGGGATCCGAACGGCGGCTTTGTCCGCGCCAATATGGCCGACCGCATGTTGCCCCACAATGACTATAACTGGCCCGACGGTATAGTATTTAACCGCATCAGCGCCTTTGGTGACGAACAGCACTGGCAAGTTAGCTATCAGGCAAAAACCAGCGCCAGTGCCCAACAGCTGATGGACGTGTATAACGCTGCCATGGCCAAACATGCTGACTGGCAAGTAAAGACTACCGGCTCAGCGCTGCGTCAAGAATGGCGTGGCGCTGCTGACAACCAGGGCTGGTTCACCACAGCAGCAATATCAGCCGATGCTGCCGCTGACAGCTATGTCATTACATTGCAGGTTTATCAGGAGCCTTGATTAAAAATGCTGCGCAAAAAGATCGGTTTTTTATTGTTTGACCAGTTTAACGGCCAAGACTTAATCGGCCCGCTCGAAGCTTTTCATTCGGTATCTGAGGTTACCGAGTCGCCGTACCAGTGCGTGTTTATCGGGCCTGAAGCCGGCCCGTATCGCTCTGAGGCGGGCCTGACCATGTTAGCAGACCTTGCTCTGACGGATGTTAATCTGTCAGAAACGCATCAACTGGACACGCTGATTATTCCCGGCGGGGCCGGCTCACGAAGCCCAAAGGTGCAATCGGCACTATGCCCCTGGCTGCACCAGGTAAGCCCGGCCATCAGACGGATAGCCAGTGTCTGCACCGGCGCCTTTATTCTGGCACAAAGCGGCCTGCTCGACGGTTTGCCGGCCACGACCCACTGGGCTTTTGTCGACGAGCTCAGTAAACGCTATCCAAACATTCAACTGCAGGCCAACGAATTGTTTGTCGACAACGGCCATATCGCCACCTCGGCCGGTATTACCTCGGGTATCGATCTTAGCTTAAAGCTGATTGAAAATGATCTTGGCAGCGACATCGCCAGCCAGGTGGCGCGCTATCTGGTGGTGCACTTTCGCCGCGCCGGCCATCAGGCGCAATACTCGGTGCCGCTGCAGTTTCAAACTAAAACCGACACCCGCTTTAGTTCACTCACCGGTTGGGTACTGCAAAACCTGCAGCGTGATTTAACTGTAAGCTCTATGGCCGCGCACTGCGGCATGAGTGAGCGTAATTTTTATCGCCATTTTGTTGAGCAGACAGCTGAAACACCGGCACGCTACATCGATTCACTGCGGTTAGACTACGCCAGGCAACTGCTGGTTGAAAAAACCTGGCCCATAGACAAAATCGCCCAAGCCTGCGGCTATCAAAGTAGCGACGCCTTCCGGCGCGCCTTTGTACGTAAATTTGTCATGGCACCCAACGCCTACCGCGAGCGGTTTCGTTGATGCTTGTATGGCCACTGTTGCCAGCTAAGGTGTAATTGACCGACTCCCCTATCCGGCATCATGTTAGCGGCGTTCGCAATGTGTTTACTTACTGACTAAACGCATTTAGCATGGCGGTGTTTAAACGGAGTTTCCATGACACTTATCATACAGTTAGCACTCGTATCCGGTTGGAATAATAATGAAATCTAAGTCATATATTGTCGATAGAGCACTGCACTGGATATCAGCTTTATTGTTGCTTTTTATGCTGCTGAATTTATCGTCGCAGCTGCATAATGTGGACTGGGATATCAAAGGGCAACTCGAGCACAGGCAGGACGCCGTTGAACTTCATGCTGTTTTAGGCATTACTCTGCTGCTGTTCACCATTGCGCGTCTTATTTTTCCGTACCTTAGCAAAACCAGCATTGCACGTGTCACTCCTACCTCGAAAAAGCACTCGATATTTATCAAACTAACTCACCTTAGCCTTTACGCTTGTATTTTTCTTTTGGCGGCGACAGGATTAGCGCTAATTAACAATTATCAAATACCCCTTACCGTTTTAGGCATTGAGCTAGCACCAGACAAAGACGCTTTTTATCAGGTTTTTCCGGGAATTCATGATATCCATATGGTCCTTAAGCAGTTAATTTGGTGGCTGATAGCTATTCATTTTTTTGGCATTATGTACGCCAAAAGATAAAAACGTTCATTGCTACCTCGTGTTAAATTGCTCCAGTTTGGATTAGCTCTAGTCAATGATCGCAATTGGCGCTGTTCGGCCATAACTGGTGAAGGGCAGATGTGAGCGCAGGCTGTGTAAAAACTCATATTTTCCGCTCTTTCAGCGGTTGGCCAGTATGCACTGTTAGTGCCTCGCTGAAGTTATCTGTGTGCGTTTTAGTTTTCATTCAGTGCGGTTCGGAGGCTCATTAAGTCCGATATTGAGCGCTATTGGTGTGGTATCAGGAGCTAAAGCGACTACAGCCGCTAGCCGCAATGCTCTTGCAGTTTAATGGCTAATCCTTCAGTACCCCAGATAGACATCATTCTTTTGAGGTTATAAGCCAGCACATGCAAACTGATTTCCGTGCTGACGTTTTTAAATCTTCGTGTG
>NZ_AUDG01000065.1 GCF_000425345.1 Rheinheimera baltica DSM 14885
CGCTGACTCGTCACAGCCTCACTTTAACGGCTGCTTTGCATGGACTTCGGTGGCGTTACAAACCTCGTCAGTCAGATTGTGCTTATCGAAGCGATACCAACCTTCAGGGACACGTATCCCCTGTGGCCTAACTAATTCTCTGTGTACGCTTCACCTATCTTGTTCGTCAGTAAAAAAAATACTGGCTCCGCCATAGGCGCAACACTCGATACGGGTGGTCAGTTACACCTTACCCGACAGGGACTTACACCCTGCAAGATGCATCAAGCTTTGCTTGACGCACTAACGCTTTACCCAGTAAAGCCGCAACATCACAACTATGCTGCATGTCGTTCCAGGGATTAAGCTCTTCCAACTGGGGATTGTCAAACACTACCAGGTATTTGGGAAAAACCTGTCCTGCAAACTTGTCGGTGCCGGTATAGGTACCAAACTGCAAAATAAACTGGCCAAAATGCTGCAACAATGTTCGCGCTTTGTCAGATTTGGTTATTTGTTGATATCGCCATATCGGATCGGCCAATAGCGCCAGCATCCAAGTAGAGCATACTGCATCGTCCTCAGCGCCGCCTTCATGCGATTTAAAGCTATGTTGGGGACAGTAACGCTGCGGCCAATTATTTTCCGGCGTTTCAACCATCGCAGTTGTCGTGCTGAGTATATCTTCAATACGCTCACGAGCAGACTCATCATTCGTTAATTCAAAATACGTTACCGCAGCATCCAGGGCCGCAGCCTGGTTGCGCTCCGTCCAGAAACCCGTGCTAAATACCCCACTGCCAATATATTGAGGTTCCCAATTCAGCGATGCCCGATAAATACGGGCAATAGCTTTTCTCGCCTCATTATCCTGGGTTAGCTGAAAATAATAGTGCAGCCCCTTTGGCATCAGATATTTAATATCTTTTTTTGCTACCAATGAGAAAAAACCATCTTCACCAATATGGCTTATATAATGTTTACTGGCGGCTATCGCTTCATTTTTCCATTTAACGTCACCGGTAAACATGTACAACTGCATTAGCACTCGAGGCCTGTCATACAAATATTGGCTGGCTTTGTCTGGTGTCACCTTGTCAGCTGCCATTAAGTCTGGATTAGTAATATAATTGGCATAACGCAACATCGGCTGTACATACCAGTCAACGTTGACTTGCCCTTTCACATGTACTGGCTGCCAAAGTTGCGGCTGGGCTTGGGTGCCTGGTAGCGAAAACATCAGCAACATCAAACAAAGTAACGAAATCCCATGCATCTTAAATCCTCCATTTTACTAACACAGGCCGGTGGTCCGCGCCGGGTAGAGCTAACACCTGAGCACTTAATGGCATAGCCAGACCACGATAGAGCTGATGATCAATCCGTATACCGTGCCAGCGAGTGTACTTAGTATAGCTAAACATCTGTGATGGTTTTTCTGACAATGCATTGCCAAAATCTGATAGGTACTGCTGATAAATGGGTGATAGTGTTGGCATATTAAAATCACCTGCGATAATAAGTGGCGTTGTACTGGCTTTTGCCCATTCACTTACAATCGTTGCTTGTAGCGCTCTGTCACTTTGTTTTTGCAGCATCGTCTTACTATTGGGGTTAAGTGTTATTAACGACTCTAATGCAGGCCTCGGCGTCTCAAAATGCACGTTTGCCAGCATCAGATCCCTTTCTGCCAAGCGAACGCGGTAAAACGCAACAAAGTTACCGTACCCTTGAAATAGTGCACGGGAAATAGTTTGTTCAAGGGTAAATGGTAAACGACTGGTGATACATAGGCCTGCCTCACAGTGACTTTGCCAACCAAGGTCGTCAATTGCGACCAGCATGGCAGGCTTAGCTTCCTGAAACAACGCCACAGATACATTGTGCTGAATTAATAAACTCGCCAGTTGTTTTGTATCTGTGATATTGCCTAAGTTAGCTGAAAGCAGAACAAAGTTTGCATCCTGCGTGTCTCGAGACACATACAGGCTAACATCAAGCATTTTCACACTTACAAAAAATATTGGAGCTAGCATTAGGGATTGCCAGCGTGTTAAAGACGCCCAGCCTAACAACCAAGGCAAAATTAAAACTAAATACAACCATGAAGGAGAATACAGAACTAATAAACTTAACCACTGCAACCATTGCCACTGAGGCCAATATGAAACCGTTGCCAACAGTAAAGCAAACAACAATGTCAGAATACGTAACCAGAACATACTCTGCCAAAGTCTATTTGACACTATAAAGTTCCTTGTAATGCCCAGCCGTTTTAGCAAGAGAATACTGCTGATTTACCCACTCTCGAGCCTGAGTGCCCAGTTTTTGTCTCTGTTCGTTTCTCTGCAGCAAACCTGAAATAAGAGAACTTAAAGCTTCTATGTCATTGAACTCATAGAGAAAGCCCGTTTCACCTGTTTTAACAAGCATTGGATTACCACCAACTCTAGTCGCAATAACGGGTTTGCCGTAAGCCATAGCCTCAAGAATAACCATTGACAGGCCCTCGGTACTAGAGGTCACAACAAGCACATCAATATTAGGATAGATATTTTCTCTATTCGTCTCCATGCCATGAAAAACAGCTTTAATTCCGCTATGTTGCTGATGAAACGCTTCTAACTGCGATCGTAATTCACCATCACCAAAAAAATGCAACTCTATCTTGTGCTGACTTTCAATATCCATCTGTGATACCGCCTGAAGCAGGCTTAACTGACTTTTCAGCTTCACCATTCGTCCCACAGAACCTAACCTCAGTATATCTATATTTGCTGCCATTCCTGTATGTTCTGACGTTATAACCTCTGTTGGCAACTTAACGCCATTATCAATAATATACTGTGGCACATTGTGCCAATCGTGATGGCCAAAAGTGCGCTGAGCATCTGCCGACACAAACGTAACCGCGCTAATAAATCTCCGTGCCAATCGGTGCAACCAAACCCAATGCGTTTCACGTAGTGGCGCAGCACCATGACGTGTATAGATTAGTGTTTTATTTTTTAGCAACATCACATGAAAAATGAGACTTTTTAATACAGCAGGAGAATGTAGATGAATAACATCAAACTTTGATAAAAGTTGGTATCGTTTTAACTGTGCTTGCCAACTTTTACCAGACAAAATAAAAAAATGAAGTCCAAGCTCCCTACACACCTTAACAAGCGCATCTTCCGGTAAACCAAACGACAAGATTGCTACATCCATGCCAAGCTGAAGCTGCTCTTGACATAAATCAATAACAAAGCGTTCAGCGCCACCCACTTTCAGACTGCTTACTACATGGATGACTGTCTGCTTAGTATTATTTGACATATCAACTCCTTATGATGTCAATGTTGTTTAGAATTATATAACTATTACCGTCTGCATGTTAAACTCTAACCAATGTATTTCAGAAACAATTATAATCTTTTGAAATGGCAGGGAATTATGCAATTTATTAGTTCTCAGCTAGCCATGCTAATCAAACATTAGCTCACTAATCGTTGGAGTAACGTTATGCGACGTTTATTCTCTTTAATTCCATTATTAATATGCTCTTCCTTTTTTCAATTGCATGTTTACGCTTCCGATCTTCCAGAACATATTGCTCGAATAAAGCCATCTATTGTAGCCATTGGTCTATTAAACCCCACCGCGTCACCTCGCATTAAATTGTTAGGCACCGGTTTTGTTGTCGGCGATGGTTCACAGGTAGCAACAAATTATCATGTTATTGCCAAACCCGTCGATCAGGAAAGGATGGAACAGTATGTTGTGCTGTCAGGTCAGGGCGAAAAGGTTAATGTGCATCCGGTAAAACAGCGCCATGAGGATTTGGCACACGATTTAGCCCTGCTGACAATTGCCGACACCCTTCCAGCACTTTCGCTCTCTTCCAAAGGGTTAATTGCAGAAGGCAGTGCAATAAGCCTTACAGGCTATCCTATCACCTCTGTATTGGGGCTTTATCCAGCCACGCATAGCGGCATTATTGCCGCGCACAGCCCGGTGGTCATACCGGCACACAACTCACAAGAATTACAAACCCGAGCGATAAGAGCACTAAAAGCGCCCTATCTGGTCTACCAGCTGGACGTGACTGCCTATCCCGGCAATAGTGGTAGCCCGTTATTCTCCATGGCAGATGGCAAAGTCATTGGTATTATTAATCAAGTACATGTTAAAACAACCAAAGAAGCCGTATTGTCCGACCCAAGTGGCATTACCTACGCAATTCCTGTGGCCTATTTACAGGCATTGCTTAACGATGAGACCAAGCCTTGACTAGTGAAAGCATTAATCTGGTTTTCAATGTAAGCAGTATTGGCTTTGTACTGGCAACAGCGTGTTATTTGTTTTTGTTTTTATTGTTATTAACCGATAAAGCCGCTAACCGGACCAAAAGCCTGCTTATTACGTTTGCAGCCGTTCAGGTACTTTGGGCAGCATTTTATCTATTAGTTAACACCCAGCCTTTTATTAATATCGACTCCATTGTCGCCGAGTCAATACGGCATATGTCGGTGCTATTATTATTATTATCTTGTCTAAGCAATAATAATAAACTCTGGCGCCCACTGCTTAGTCAAACCACCGTTAAACTACTGGTGCCCGGTTTGCTGGCTTGGATCATAATCAACGCCGTATTTCCGCTTAGCAGTAACGTTACCTTTAGTGTTAATTTGCTGCTCTGCATTGGCCAGTTGGCATTGCTTGAAGCCCTATACCGTCAGGCCGGTCAATATGTTTGGCAATTTAAACCCTTGGTGCTGGGTTTCGGCGTACTGATCCTATACGATTTCATCTTACTGGCTGAAGCGGCTTTATTTAGCCGTATAGACCCGCAATTATGGGCAGCCAGAGGCTACATAGCCGCATTAAGCTTGCCGCTGCTGGTATTGGCTATTCGCCGTATCCGCGCCTGGGCTATTAATGTGTATGTATCACGCGATATCGTCGTTAATAGCACCATAGTGTTGCTGGCAGGTATTTATTTAAGCGTGCTTGCTTTGGCAGGCTTTTCCATCAAACTGTTTGATCTTAGTTGGAGCGGCTTGTTGCAGGCCGTGTTTATTGCCGCAGGCTTTATGCTACTGGCGTTAATTGCGTTATCAGGGAAAGTACGGCGCAAGTTTAAGGTGTATATTGAAAAGAACTTCTACGCCAATAAATTTGACTACCGCACTAAATGGTTAAGCCTTACGCAGTACCTAAAATCATTAAAACTGCAACAAGATATCGACTACAGTGCCTATCTTACGGCCTGGCTTAATGCCACTGGCTATCAACGTGGTGCGTTAATCAGAACGTTTTCACCAGAGCAACTGCAGCCGTTAGCTTGGGTAAATCGGGTAGCAGTAACTCAAGATGAACTTAATCTGCTAGAACACTATTGCCAGAGCTTCGTCAAAACTGGCTGGATCACAGATTTATCTGATCCTGACGACGCCTTTGTGCAATTTAAAGGGCCGACACGAAAAATGGATGGCCACCTGATCATTCCGATATACGATGAGCAGCAACTATGGGGATTGTGCATGCTAAACACTCCCAACGCCGAGCGTTTAACGTTAAATTGGGAATTAAGAGACTACCTGACCATTATTACCGAGCAAATTGGCAGTTATTTGCTGTTGACCCAAGCTAGCAAAGCCCTAAGCGAAAATGCCCAATTTGCTGCCTTTAACAGAATGTCTGCGTTTGTACTGCACGATTTAAAAAATGTAAAAGCCCAGCTAGATTTACTATTAAGTAATAGCAAAAAACATATCGATAACCCAGAGTTTATTCGTGATAGCTTTGATACCCTTGCTGCGATGCAACACCGCCTGAGCAATATGCTTTCTCAACTTACCGATAAACGCCATGATAACAGCAGCTCCAGTAGATTTTCCGTTGCAGACGAATTGGCACAAGTGATTCAACAAAAATGCGCCATTAGAGCACCGGTTCCCAGTTTACACATAATACGCAATTGTGAGCTGTCGCTAGACCGTGAGCGTTTTAGCAGCGTGATGTACCACCTAATCGATAATGCACAATTCGCAACAGCGCCCAGCGGCGAAGTAAGCATCACGGTAGATATTATTGACAGCTGCACACCCAACCTGGTGTGCATCAACATCATGGACAACGGTTGTGGTATGAGTGAACAATTCATACAGCAGCGCTTATTCAAGCCCTTCGACACGACCAAAGGTAATTCTGGTATGGGTATAGGCGCATACGATGCGTTGCAGTTTGCCCAGCAACATAAGGGACAACTTTTAGTGCAAAGCACTGAAGGGCAAGGCAGTTGCTTTACCTTAAAGTTACCGCTGGCTACAGCGTAATACAAACATTTGAAACTCTGTGCTGCTTACTGCTTCGCCAGTGCAATAAGTTGCTCACCGGTAACCCGGTTTATCCGCCAGTCATGGAGCATTGAAGCACCCTGCGCCTGATAAAAATCAATTGCCGGTTGGTTCCAATCTAATACTGACCACTCCAGTCGACCACAATCACGTTCAATGGCTAACTTAGCCAGGTGGCTTAACAGGGCTTTTCCCAACCCTTTGCCGCGATACTCTGGTAAAACAAATAAGTCTTCTAAATAAATGCCGGGCTTGGCCAAAAAAGTAGAGTAATTGTGAAAAAACAAGGCAAAACCTGCCGCCTGATGCTGATACTCCGCTATAACAACTTCAGCAAAACGTTTGTCACCAAATAGCGTTTGCGTTAGTTTTTCTTCTGTTGCAACAACCTGGTCAGACAATTTTTCATATTTTGCCAAACCTTGAATAAAGTTAAGTATCGCAGGAACATCATGTATTTCGGCTAAACGTAGACGGATTTCTGCAACCATAATTTTCTCCAGTTAAAAAAACGCCGGCGAAGCAACATGCTTAGCCGGCGTTTGAGTGTAGCAAGTTGTTTAAGCGGCGTCAGCTGATGCTATTGCCATCGCTTCAAGGCTACCTGCTTTAAAACTGTCAACACTAATGGCACTAAAACGCAGTGTATTCATTTTAGATAATTGCGCCGCTTCATCTGCAGTAATAACCTCTACTGCTAGTGCTTGTTCAATGGTTTGCACCATAGGTTGCTTGCGTGCCAACTTCCCCTCACGTTGTGCCTGATAAATTTTCTTCATCAGCGGCTGCGCTTGATGCATCGCAACAAAAGCACTTTCCATTAAACCGGTAGCATCTTGCTCGTCGGTACCGATGTAGCACAGGTGTGTTAATCTGTCGCGAATCACACCTGGCTTAGATAACGCCTCACAAATTTGTATCGCGGTATCATCATTCGGCATTTTGTAACCTATACCAAACGGAAACACTAATTTACGTAGTAAGGTAGCAACAACACGGTTAGGGAAATTCGCAAAGAAACCATCAAAAGCCCGACCAATTTCAAACAAAGCACGTTGCAAACTGTAATGCACAAACGGCAGATCGCCTTGCTGACGGCCATTATCTTCGTAATATTTCAGCACAGCTGATGCAATATACAATTGACTTAGTACGTCGCCTAATCTGGCTGATAACATTTCACGACGTTTTAATTCACCGCCCAATATCAACATCGAAAAGTCTGCACTTAATGCCAAACCGCGGCTCATTCGGCTTAGTTGCTTGTAATATTGAGCTGTTTCACCTGATACCGGAGCTGCATTAAACGCACCCGCGGTAATACCTTGCCACAACGCACCAAACGTATTGCCTAAGGCAAAGCCAATGTGTTTAAGCAATAAATTATCAAACTGCTTAAGCCCCTGTTCTACATCCGGATTTGCCGCTGCTTCAAGCTCTGCTAATACATATGGGTGACAACGTGTTGCGCCCTGGCCAAAAATCATTAGGTTACGGGTAAGTATATTCGCGCCTTCTACCGTAATGGAAATGGGGATCCCCATATAACCATGTGCCAGATAATTCTTCGGTCCAACCTGTATAGCGCGACCAGCATGAATATCAAATGCGTCGTTCATCAAGGTGCGCGACATTTCTGTCATATGGTACTTTGCAATAGCGGTAACGACACTCGGACTTAACTTCATGTCAATTGCCCCTGCGGTCATTACCCGCATCGCTTCCAGGCTGTAATTCAAACCACCTATGCGCGCTAATGACTCTTGCACACCTTCAAATTTACCAATAGACATACCAAACTGCTGGCGAACATAACCATAAGCGCCTGTCATGCGAGCCGCTAAATGTCCAGTCGCGGTTGCCAGCGCCGGTAAACTGATACCACGTCCTGCTGACAAACATTCAACCAACATGCGCCAACCGCGGCCAGCATAATCGGGACCACCGATAATCCAGTCCAGCGGAATAAACACATCTTTGCCATAGGTAGTACCGTTCATAAACGCCATATTCATCGGGAAATGACGGTCGCCAATCTCAACGCCCTTGTGGCTGGTCGGAATGAGCGCACAGGTAATACCTAACTCTTCTTTGTCACCCAGTAAATTTTCCGGATCATATAATTTAAACGCAAGGCCAAGCACTGTAGCCACTGGCGCTAAAGTGATATATCGCTTGTCCCAGTTCAAGCGAATACCAAGTACTTCTTTACCTTCAAATTCACCTTTACACACCACGCCCGTATCTGGAATACCGCCAGCGTCAGAGCCAGCCTCAGGGCCTGTAAGCGCAAAACAAGGTACATCGGTGCCATTAGATAATGTTGGCAACCAGCGATCTTTTTGCTCTTGGGTACCATAGTGCATTAGCAACTCACCGGGACCTAATGAGTTAGGAACCATAACCGTTACAGCCGCGGTTAAACTGCGGGTAGCTATGCGCGATACTATTGTAGAATTGGCAATAGCAGAAAACTCGCGACCACCATATGATTTAGGAATAATCATCGCAAAGAACCCTTCGCGCTTTAGGTAGTCCCACACCTCTTTAGGTAAATCTCGTTGTTCTTGTACAATTTTATAGTCGTCCAACATTTTCAGCAGGGTTTCGACCTGGTTATCCATAAACGCCTGCTCGTCAGCGTTCAGCTCCGCTTTAGGGAAACTATGCAGTTTCTGCCAGTCCGGCTTACCTTTAAACAACTCACCATCCCACCACACATCGCCCGCTTCCATCGCTTCGCGCTCAGTGTCTGACAGTGGTGGCAAAATACGCTTAAAAACCGCAAAAATCGGTTTTGTGATCAGGCTGCGGCGAATATCGGCCACACCGAAAATTACCGCCAGGGCAACTACCAATATTAATAAAATTAACATACTACCTTCCTTCACTCGCCAGCATTGGCATCGTTTGACTAAACTGCGTTACGGTAGATACCGGCGCGGCAATAGCCGCGGACAAATACGGTAACAACCTTAAAATTACACCTTCAATATCAATACTTTCATCAAAATCGGCTTCAGCAATCTCAACCAAGGCTTCGTTAGACGCCATGGTAAAAACAACGGTACCTAATGAGAAATGCAAACGCCAAAATAATTCACTTGCAGGCAGCTGTGGACAAGCTTGCTGCACGAGCAGGACCAACTTATCGAGAACCCGGCCGTAGTTATGATTAAAAAACCAGCGTAAATGACCTTGTACGTCAGTATAGCCCCGGCCTAACAACTGCAAAAACACACGAGTACCGTTTTGATGAACTTTATTTAGTTCCAACAACGGGCTGACAAATACCGACAACACCTGATTAAGGCTATTTTGCTGTTGCATTGCCAACAAACGCGTAAACTCTTGGTCAAGTCGCGGCATCAACACCACTAAATAACGCTGTAATACCGCCTGTATCAATTCTTTTTTTGAGCCAAAATGATAGTTCACTGACGCTAAGTTCACTTCAGCCAGACTGGTAATTTGTCTAAGAGATGTGCCATTAAACCCCGTCTCAGCAAACAGACTCTGCGCTGCATCAAGAATTTTATGTTGTGTACTGTGTTTATTTGCCATTTTCAAACCATCAATTTAAACACCTGTTTGAAATGTACGTTTGAATTAAATTACTGTCAAGCGACAAATCACTCTCTGGTCTTACCTCATCGAGTAAAAAATAATTTTTTGGGTACATTTTCGCCAAATGTTAAATACTGCTTGACAGAATTACGCAGATCCGCGACGTTAGCGGTCAGTTTATCTGTCAATCTATTCAAAGGAGGCGTAGTGATGCAAAAATGTGCAATAAACCATCGTAGCTATTACGTCTCTCCCTACTATTTATCCGAGTGGTTCAATAATTAGTTCTCCCTCTGCGTCTGGCAGAGGTCATATTCTATATCTAAAAAGCTAATCTCACTTTACATCGCATTTTTAGCGATTCGGTAAGCTTTGGCTATGCCTTCTGTTTTGACGCATTTTTCTACCCGTTTTTAATCAGATCGCTGTTAAAGCGACGTTTATTATCCAGAGGAATGTGTATGTACTTTAAAGCAAAAATGAAGCTATCAACCTTAAGTGTCGCCATTATCATGGCAACAACAGGACAATCGGCATATGCGGCGGAAGAAGCCACCGCTGAAGAGCAAAAAGTTGAGAAAATACAGGTTACCGGTTCGCGCTTAAAAGGTGTGGATATGGAAGGCGCTAACCCGGTTCAAATATTTGACCGGGATGATTTAACCTCTCGTGGTTACAGTACACTGAGTGATTTTTTACGTGACTTACCCCAAGCTTCCAGTGCAGGAACTTTCACTGAAAATGGTGGTGTAGGTGGCAATGATGGAAGCCCAGCGGGTTCAGCTGGTGTCAGTTTACGCGGTTTAGGCAGCAGCTCTACGTTGGTATTGGTAAACGGTCGCCGTGTCGCAGTTGACTCGTTCACTAACGGTTTTGATTCGTTTGTTAACGTTAACTCCATCCCAATGTCTGCACTTGAACGGGTTGAAATTCTTACCGATGGTGCGTCATCTGTATATGGCTCTGATGCTATTGCCGGTGTAATAAACTTCATTTTGCGTAAAGACGTAGAAGGCCATGAAATATCAGCATCTTACGGCGATGATACCGAAGATAGCGATTTTGGCCGTTACAATCTGACTTATGTTGGTGGTTTTAATACTGCTAACAGCAACACAACCTTAGTCGTTGATTACTTTGACAGAAAGGCGCTGTTTAACAGCGACCGTCCAATTGATGTAACGTTTAAATCTAACACACGTGTTAGCGTTGACGGCGTCGACTACGCAGAAGACTGGTGTGGTGATGACACCCGAAATAGTGGCGGTCGTTGTAATTATGACTACGTTATACAACGTGCTATTCAACCCGATACCTCTGCACTGGGTACTACACTGAACCATATCTATAGATTTGATGACGGCAAAGAGTTTTTCGCAGAAGCCATGTATCAACACAATACCGGTTCAGCCTATGATTCTGCAGCGTCGTTTGATATAGATATTGCGGGTGACTCACCGTTCGTACCGGCACGTTTTGCAGCGGCAAATGCTGAAGACGGCACGGTAGATAACATTCGCATACGCTCACGTTTTCCTGAACGTCGCATCCAAGATTACGACACAACATCATATCGACTGCTGGCAGGTTTACGCGGCGAAGTTGCTGACTGGTCATGGGAAACAGCAGCAATTTATGGTAAAACAGAAAATGAAATCACCCATGTTTCAGGTTACATTGGCAAAGATAAATTGGATGCCGCCATCGCCGGTGGTAGCTTCAATCCATTTAACTTAGGCCGTGATAACAGCGAAGCTGTTCTAGCAACTATTCGTGAATTGGCACCACGTTTAGGTGAGTCAGAAGTAATGTCTTTAGATTTTAACATTGCTGGTGACTTACCTATCGAACTATCTGCTGGTGCTATAAGCGCGGTGTTTGGCGGCGAAGTACGTAGCGAAGAAATTTCAGACAAGCCTTCTGCTGTAGCGCAAAGCGACGGTATTTATGGATTAGGTGCATCTGATGCGAAAGCCGACCGCAGCCAGTATGCTTTGTATGGCGAATTTAATATTCCGCTGACAGAAAACTTAGACGCCATTGCTGCCCTGCGCTATGACCATTACAGTGATTTCGGCGGTGACGTCAATCCTAAACTTTCACTACGTTATCGTGCAACGGATGATTTGATCCTTCGCGCTTCCTGGAGCACGGGTTTTAGAGCACCATCGTTATCTCAGTTGGGCGCTGGTACCTCCTTGACTGCAAACTATATTGACTGCGGTGCAGGCCAACCTTTTGATGGTCTATGTGGTGATTTTGGCGCTCAATTTGGCGAGCTCGAATTTGATCAGGAAACACTTGGTAATACTGGGTTAGACGCCGAAAGCTCAGAAGCAGTTAACCTGGGTGCATCGTGGAACATTACTAATAATCTTCAACTAACAGTAGATTACTGGCGCTATGATCACACCGATATTGTTGATGTTGATGCCAATACAACGCTTCGCGCTTGCACCAATGGCAACGCGCCTGTCGCAAGTAGTGAAGCGGCTCTTGCGGGCGCTTTTGGTTGCGTTGTTGATAGCGGTAACGACTTAGTATTTTTGCGTACTGGCTTCTTTAACGTAGGTAGCCAGGAGACTGATGGTGTCGATATTAAAGTAAATTACCGTCTGGATACAGGCAGTATCGGCACATTCGATTTGTTTGTGAATGCTACCAAAACGCTGTCTTACGAGCGTCAAATAACGGCTGACAGCCCAAAACAAGACTTATTGGGTAAGTTAAGCGGTGCATCAGAAATAGCACGCCCAGAGCTGGTAGCTGACTTCGGCGCAGATTGGTCTATGGAAAACTGGTCAGCAAGTTTATCTGCACATTATATCAGCTCATTGGGTGATGGCGATTTCAAATTTGACAATGAGACTGTTGATTCATGGATGGTTTTCAGCGGTAGCGTAGGCTATGACATTACTGACAACCAATCCTTGTTATTTTCAGTTCGAAACCTTACTGACAAAGAACCCCCTTACGCGTCATCACCAACTAATGGCTATGCTAGCTCAGTACATGACTGGATAGGCCGTTTGTGGACAGTACGCTACACTATGCGCTTCTAAGATAACAGAACTTAGCAAAGGCCAGAATTTTCTGGCCTTTTTTTGTTTTAATATTGGTAATGTTTGCGCTTGTGCATAAACTAATGATTGTACTCATTACGTTCTGGAGTTTTATTTGTCCGTACTGAAAATTAAGCCTGCCGATTTAAAGCTGGGATATGCCGTTAAATTGCCGGGCGGTTGGTTAAAACATCCGTTTTTGTCCGGTAATATGATTATCGAAAATATGCAGCAATTACAAATTATCCGCTCTCTTGACTTGGAATATGTGTTCTTCTACCCGGATAAAAGTAAAAAAATCGATATGCCAGCTGAGCTGAACGACGAAGACAGCGCAAGCTTTAATATGGCCGCCAGTGAAGCTCAGATTAAAATGCAGCAAGATAAAATGGCGCGCATTGAGAAAGCTAAAGCACATCGGCGTGATATTCAAAAAACTGAAAAAGCCTTTGCACAATCACTCGTTCAGGTAAAAAACCTGATGAGCAAACTAGGAAGCCGGCCACTTAATGCTATTGATGAAGCGACCGGTTTAATTGGTGCAATGGCAGACGTGCTGTTGAGTTCTGACTCTTTAGTTTTACATCTTATATCTAATGCCAATAAGGAGCAGGAAGGGATGTACTACCATGTGTTAAACGTGTCTACCCTTTCAATGATGCTGGCAAAAAATTTAAATTTATCCGCTGAACAAATAAAACTCGTTGGGTTGGGTGCACTGTTTCACGATATTGGCAAAGTTAAAATTCCCAGCCAGATAATCCGCAAAACAACCCCATTAACCACACCCGAAGAAAACTTACTAAAATTACATACCAAATATGGTGCTGATTTAGTCAAACTAGTAGAAACCTATCCTATTGAAGCCTATGCCATTATTGAACAGCATCATGAATATATCGATGGCAGTGGTTATCCCAACGGACTCAAAGGAAACGCCATTGATCCATTGGCAAAAATTGTTGCCGTGGTTAATGAATTTGATAATTTGTGTCACCCGCGCGATATGAGTAAAGCACGCTCGCCTCATCAGGCGCTAGCCCATTTATACCGCGCGATGAAAGGGCGATTAGAAGAGCGGGAAATGAAAGTGATGATTAAAATGATGGGCGTTTACCCGCCTGGCACCATTGTTTTATTGTCTGACCAACGGCTTGGTATTGTAATGTCGGTAAATAGTGAAAACTTGCTCTGTCCCAATGTAATGGTATACGACGCAGATGTGCCGCGACTGGAAGCACCAATAATAACCTTAGTACCGGATAAACTTAATATTAGTAAGGTTATTAAAATTCAGGCATTACCGCAACACATCGCAGAGTATTTAAACCCAAGAGCACAGGTGAGTTACCATATTCAGGGAAGCACATAAAAAAGCCGGTAAAATTTACCGGCTTTTGGCGCTACTTCAGATGTCGATTAAAAAACTGCGTAATACTTTTATGTAAATGCGTCTGCACTGGCTGGCCAAACATGGAATGCTTACTACCAGGGTAATTAATCATATCAAACAACAACCCCTTGTCCTGTAGCTGTTTATATAGCTTGGTACTATGAGTAAACAAGACGTTGTCATCCGCCATGCCGTGATAGATCAATAAATCACCTTTTAAGCCATCTACATAAGGAAACACCGCACTGTCAGTATAACCCTGGGCATTTTGCTGCGGATGCCCCAAATAACGTTCAGTATAGTGCGTATCATATAATGCCCAATCGGTAACCGGTGCCCCGGATACACCTGCAGCGAAATAGTCACCCGCTTTAAACATCGCCATAATGGCCATATAGCCACCATAGCTATGACCATAAATACCGATATGTTTTGCATCGACATAAGGCAAACTTCGCAGATATTCAACGCCTTTAATTTGATCAGCTATTTCAGCCACGCCCAATTTTTTATAAATCGCATCTTCGAAAACTTTACCGCGGTTGTAAGAGCCTCGATTATCCAGCTGAAACACAAGGTAGCCTTGCTGAACTAAATAGTGCAGATATAAATCACGGGGACTCCAGCTGTTTGTCACACGCTGCGCATGCGGCCCACCATAAACGCTAACAATCACCGGATATTGCTTGTTAGGTTCAAAGGTTGCGGGTTCAAACATCCTATAATGCATTGTTTGGCCATCTTCTGCCGCTATAGTGCCAAACCGAGGTGGATGTAAATCTGCATGGTAAGGTGTTAAAGGATGCAAATTATCGAGTGAATTAGGCTCTAGCCAGGTTAACACCTCACCGGTGAGCCCCCTCAACGCAACGCGATTAGGCGCACTGACACTGGAAAAACTATCGATAAAACTACTGCCGTCTTTTGCCATCACTAAGGCATGGTCAAAACCTGTCTCACTTAAGCGTTTACTCTGGCCACCTTGCAAGCTTACCTGATATAAATGACGCTCAAGCGGTGTATCTTTGCGGCCAGTGAAAAAGACTAAACCCTGTTTTTCATTCACCGCATCCAACTCATCAACAATCCAATCGCCCTGCGTTAGCTGACGCTGTAACTTGCCGTTAAAATCGTATAAATACAAATGTTTAAAGCCATCTCGCTCTGAGGCCCAAATAAAGCCCTGATCATTATCAAGAAAGTGAAGATCGTCATGCAAATTTAACCAGGTTTTGCTGGTTTCAGTCAGTAAGACCTTTTGCTTATTATCCGCCAGATCAACTAACCTGAGCTCCAGCTGATGCTGGTTACGGCTTTGCCATTGGTAGGTCAAAAAACGGGAGTTTTTGGTCCAGTCTACCCTGGGCAAATAAATATCCTGATTCTCACCGTGTGAGATCCAACTGACATTACCATCAGCAAGCGTAACAACACCCAGAGCTATTTCGGCGTTAGCTGTACCGGTGTAGGGATAGCGCTGATTAAAAAGTTTAATTTCATCAGCATAGATTTCATTTCGCACCACTTCTGCCACACCGCTTTCATCGGTGCGGGTAAAGGCGATTTTACTGTCATCTGGCGCCCACCAATATCCTGTCATGCGGCCCATTTCTTCCTGAGCCACAAATTCTGCCATACCGTTTTTAATATTACCGCCACCGTCAAAAGTCAGCTGGGTTTCCTTGCCAGTAGTAATATCTAAGACAAATAAATTTTGCTGACGAATAAATGCCACATAGCGGCCGGTAGGCGAAATAGTCGCATCCGTTTCAAAATCGTTGGTATCCGTCAGTTTCTTCGCTTTTTTACTGCTTAATTGGTAGTAATACAAATCGCCATTTAATGGAAATAGCAACGCATCGCTATTTTTAGCCCAGCTATAGCTAATAATTCCCGAGGCAAACAAACGCATACGCTCACGTCTGGCTTTTTCTTCATCCGATAAAGTTTCAAGACCTGTTACCAAGCTATCAGCGTCAACCAACAACCGATGCTTAGCGTCTTTAATATGGTATTCCCATAAATCCAGCCGGTTAGCATCAATAGCCTTACCTTTTAAGTAGGTAACCCGACTGCCATCCGGCGCCATGCTCAAAGAACGCGGCGTAGCACCACTTAAAGCAGGATCAGCAAACAAACGTTCGAGTTCCAGTTGCTTTGCTTCAGCCACAGTTATTCCTCCAAACAGTAAACATAGTGCCAATAAATATCTCGGCAGTGTAATTCTCATAGTGTATCCCTGTGATAACTTACTTTATCATTGTGCCGCTTTTTTATAACGCTTCAATGTAAACTGCAAGTAAAAGCAGATTACGTTATGCTTAGCCGCGTTAAACGGAGGATTTTGCTTATGAAACTATTGCAGGTTAAACACCCATTGGTAAAACACAAAATTGGTTTACTGCGGGCAGCGGATATTAGCACGAAGCAATTTCGTCAACTCACTGCTGAATTGGCCAGTCTGCTTACCTATGAAGCAACGAAGGATTTGTTAACCGAAACGGTGAGCATAGAAACATGGAGTGGCGCAGTTGAAATTGAACAAATACAGGGCAAAAAAGTAACTATAGTACCAATACTCAGAGCGGGATTGGGTATGTTGGATGGTGTATTGGAATTACTACCTAATGCGCGGATCAGTGTAGTAGGTGTCTACCGCGATGAAGCAACATTGCAACCGGTGCCCTACTTTCAAAAATTAGCCGCAAATTTGGAGCAGCGTATCGCAATCGTAGTAGACCCAATGTTGGCAACCGGCGGATCGATGATTGCCACAATTGATTTATTAAAACAACAAGGTGCGAAACACATAAAGGCACTGGTTTTAGTCGCCGCACCTGAGGGGATTAATGCACTAGCACAAGCTCATCCAGATGTAGAACTATACACCGCAGCAACAGATCGCTGCCTGAACGAGCACGGCTATATACTGCCGGGTTTAGGTGACGCCGGTGACAAGTTATTTGGCACAAAATAGGCCTGCTAAATTTTGTCCTCTGTATTTAGTTATACCACTGTAAGCGCTTTCTCTTTGTTAAGGAACCCTCCGTGCAGTTAGTACCATGGTCATATCACACATCATTAGGTTTTACTTTACGCGGCTATCGTACCGAGGCCAGTAGCAAACCTGTGCTTCACATGTTGCATGGCAATGGCTTTTGCAGCCGCATGTACCAACCCATGCTACAGCATCTGGCGCAACAATATGATTTGTTTTTATCCGACGCTCAGGGCCATGGCGACAGCGATCACGGTGGTGTTTTCGTTGGTTGGAATCAAAGTGCAACGCTAGCAAGCGATGCCTGGCTAGCTCATCGCCATCTTTATCCAGGCGCTACTGTATACGGCATAGGCCACAGCTTTGGTGGGGTGTTAACGGCACTCATTCACACCACAGCGCCAAGCCCTTTTCAAGGCGCAGTATTACTGGACCCGGTGCTATTTACTCCAGCCATGCTCACGTTAATGACCACGCTAAATGGGGTGCGGCTTTACCATAGAAACCCAATGGCCAAAGCGGCATTGCGACGGCGACAACATTGGCCAGACAGACCAAGTGCTGTAAGCTACCTCACCAATAGAGGCATGTTTGCCAACTGGCATCCAGACGCACTGGCAGCCTATATCGACCACGCGCTTAAACCGACGGAGCATGGCTTAAGCCTAAAATGCCAACCACAACGCGAAGCTGAAATATTCGCCTCCTATCCGAACAAATTATGGCGACAACTGGCGCAACCTTGCCCACCGGTTAAGGTGCTCTATGGTAAAGACAGCTATGACTTTGTCATAAAATCCTTGCGTAAATGGCAAGCAATTAATGATGCAATAAATATTGAATCTCTCGACGGTGGGCACTGCTTTATGCAAGAGCAGCCAATATTGGCCGCAGAGCGTATAGCCATTGCGATTAGCTCACTAAATTCCCAGTCGAAATAACGGTTAAAGATGTTACCTAATTCCGTTATAATAGCGAAAATGTTAACCTGGAACACCAGATGAAAAAGCGTTTAATTTTTACTGCACTGCTGTTATCAGGCTGTAGCCAGTTGCCTCAAGAGCGCAGTGCTGACCTTCAAACGCTGTCAGCGCCTGCAGCAGAGCAAATTACTACTGAGCCTCAGCAAGATATCGTTATTGAAAATGACGCCACAGCAGAAGCCATGGCAACAGACTTTGAGCATATCTTTGTCGATACAGATATGACATTCAGCGGAACTCTGCCTTGTGCTGACTGCCCGGGTATTGCCTATCATATTAACTTATTTAGAGATGGCCGTTTTGCGGCTCGGCAGGAATATATCGATCGTAATCAGGTCAATATCGTCCGAGGTATCTGGTTACTGGAAAAACGTAGTCTGCACCTGGTAAACCAGCAGCAAACATTACCGGCATTTCATTTTCTTTCTAACACTCAATTAGCCATGTTGGATATGAGTGGCAAGCCTTTATTATCCAACGTGAACTATCAGCTCACAAGAGAAACAGAGTTTAGAAAACTGGATACGCGCCAAGCCATGCTGGGTATTTATACCCTAAGCGATAACCAAGCCAGTTTTACCAGCTGCGCTAGTGGCGAGATGCTCGCGATAGCTAACACACAACACCATTTGCCGGTCATGCGCCAATATCAGCAAGACGAACGGCTTCGCGGTAATGATGTTATAGCGACCATGCTAGGTAGGCGTGGACAGGATGACCAAGCCAATTTGCTGTTTATCGATAAGTTTGAGCAATTTTGGCCCGGTGCGGTCTGTCCGGACCAAATTCAACCCGGTAAGATGCAAGGTATAGTTTGGCGTGCTGAAAAAATAGCTAACCGCTATGTACCTCAGCAGCTTAATGTGCGAGTAATCTTCGAGCAAAATGACCGTTTATACGGCTTTGCTGGTTGCAATAATTTCAATGGTAGCTACAAGCAACGCTCTAACCAGCTTAACGTCCAACCATTAGTCAGCACACGTAAGTTTTGTGCTGACAGCAGTGAGTTAGAATCACAATTCACTCAATCATTGCAATCTGCAGATCGAGCAGAAGTAAATGGTGATACGTTACAAATCTTCAAAAACAATCAACTTATTTTGCAGTTCAAACCCGCAGTAAATTAAGTTGTATTTTCGGCTCTATCAGCCATAAAAAAAGCCACCTTACGGTGTAATGCCGTTCACTTAAGGTGAGCGGCATTTTTACTTTTAGCCACCGGGTAGCGATTTTTCGATACCTTTAGCGTCCTTGGATAACTGCGTTCTCGCTTTCCTTCAAGCTTGAATTGACTGGCATTTTTTTCTATTTCCAAGATGAATCCGGGCACATTACCCGGCGCATAAATTGGCATCAGAGTGAGCTTGTGGATGATGTGCGATGAGGCATCTCTAAAGCTCAGTTGGTTTGGGAATACACTTTTAAGGGACTTGGCCATCAATACCATTTTGTATCGAATTAAATTGTAAGCGAGCAACACCCCCCATAG
>NZ_AUDG01000066.1 GCF_000425345.1 Rheinheimera baltica DSM 14885
TAGGTTCGAAGGTGCTATTGCGGTCGCGCGGGACTTCCAGCTCTATTTCACCATGCACAGAGCGCACAGTTTTACTGGTTTTACCGTTGCGGGAATTACCGGTTTTTTTACCGGCCGGGTCATGTTTGGCGTAACCAAGATGGTGTTCCATCTCAGCTTCAAGGGCTCGTTCAGCAAGCTTTTTGGTCAACTGGCGCAATAGGCCTTGCTCGCCCATCAGATCTTCAGGAGATTTGCAGTCAGCTAACAGCTGATCCAGTAATTGGTCTGTAATTGGCATTCTTTATCCCTTCTAAGGAGTTAGATAGAATGCCACTTACACAGTTTTTTTTACAGACTCTTCGCTGGCTTTCTTTATCTGTAGTGAGTAGTCTATTCAACTTACACACGCAACAAATGCTCCATAAGCTGATATCTCTTTATCGATATGTTGAGTGTCAGCTAATATAGAAATACTTAATTCACCAAAAACTCAAGTATCTTCGATCAATAACACAATTTGGCCTTGCGCTTATCCAACAAATAAACAATTTACCGATTTTTGAACGTCTGGTATCTGCCCCATAGAAGCCGTTCAAATGTAGAAGGTCAAATGACTCCTATTCGCTCATAGCAGTCAATTAAGCTGTGAAAACACAGATCGGCTTGGCTATGCCGCCGATCGATGAATAAACTCAAATCCCACACTTCACCTCAGACTTCGTTATAATCCCCAGCTTTGGACGCTACGATGCAAAACGATACCGATTACAACCTGCTGGTACCCACCCGTAGCAACCACTTTAACACCTGCTTTTACTGCGGTTGTATTGCCGCTACGCATGACTATGCGCCGCCGTTGCAGTATCTGGAGTTTTACCTGGCGACGCGCGAGCCTAGCGAGTTTTTAAAAATTCCGGTTTGTAACGAGTGCGTTGAACTGCTGAAACCTTGCAAGGCCGGTACGTTGGATGAGCGGCGGCTGTTTGCCAGAGCGGCCTTAGCGAAGAAGTATGCCAAAGCGCTAACCATTTATGACATGTGGACGACGGAAGAACTGGCTACGTTAGATTTTAGCCTGCGCCACAGTATTGAAGCGGGGTTAAAGCTGGGTGCGGAAACCACCGAACGGCTTAGCTTTGCCGGCTTTGACTATGAAGCCGGCGGTGTTAGCCAGCTGGTAGCTGAAAACGCCCCGTTACGCTTTGAGGTGTTTGGTGAGTGCTTTGATACATTTCGTGAAGCATTAGACTTTGCCAGTAAAGCTTACCGCATACCGAAAAACGCCTTAAAAGACGCCTTTGCGGATAACGGCAATAGCTTTGAGCAGGCGATTAACACCATACATAAGCAAGCAGCAGAGAAAGAGTTTAACCAGCAGCTAAAACAGCAGTGCGCCGCCTTTGCCAAACAGCATAAACAAGCGGTAATTTTTGTGCATAAGCAGGTAGAGCGTTACCTGAGTGAAAACGCCGATATGACGATAACCGAAGCGCTGCAGCATTTGTATAACACCAGAGTAAAACCGGCTTCTGCTAGAAAATAGTCGTTTTCCGTAGCGGGATTTAAAGCACGGGTTATGATTTTGCCAGTAAGTTTTCTATTAACCTGATGATGGTGTGCTTTTCTTGCGGATCTGATTCGGCCACTAACAAAGTAATAGCAGCCAAACCGGTGTCATTTATCACGGCTTGGTAATGCTCGTTAAACAGGCGTTTGTTTCTATTCAAAAAATCCACAAACAGAAAGGCGGCACTGCGTTTATTACCATCACTAAAAGGGTGATTCTTCACCACAAAGTACAACAAGTGCGCGGCTTTACTTTCAATGCTGGGGTAAGCCGCATCGCCAAATACCGTTTGCTGCAAGTTGCCCCAAATACTGGCCAAACCATCTTGCCGCTCTTGGCCAAATAATGCGGTAGCTTCACCTCTGGCGATTAGCTGTGCTTTTAACTGCGCCAGCGCTGCCTTGGCATCGGCTAGCGGGGTTAACTCACCGCCTGGTTCGCCTTTAGGCTGCTGCAACAAGCCTTCATCGTATTGCTGCAACCATAAAAAGGTTTGCGTGTAGCTGGCCAGAATATCAACCAGGCCAGCACCAAACTCACTGTTATAAGGCAAAGCTGCTGCCCGTTTTACCAGTTGCAGCGCTTTTTCCAGCTCAGCAGCATTTTGGCTCAAGCGTTGCTGATTTACGCTATAGCCTTGTACTAAATGTTGTTTCAGTGTGGCAGTAGCCCACTGACGAAAGCGGGTGGCATTAACAGAGTTAACCCGATAACCAACAGAAATAATGACATCAAGGTTGTAGTATTTAACCTTACGCTTTACTTGTCGCGCTCCTTCCTGACGAACTACCGAGAAATCCTCGGTAGTTGCCTGCTCATTCAGTTCCTGCGATTTAAAAATATTCCTGATGTGCAAACCAATATTATCGGTAGAAGTACCAAACAACTGTGCCATTTGCGCTTGAGACAGCCAGAGTGTTTCATCCTGCAACTGCACGTTCAGCTGTAAACTGCCGTCATCATTTTGGTAAATCTGCAGTTCGCCCATTTTGCACCCTTAAGGTTTAGCGCAAACTGCGCCGTTAGCTGATTAAGCTCAAACATATAGCGCCTTATTCAATTGCGCAACCCAGGTAAATTTGACAACGTTTGCCATAACAGCACAATTAGCTTAATTGCAGTAACAGAGACATGCCAATGGCAACCATGAACGTATCGCTACCCGATGGCATGAAGCATTGGGTAGAACAACAGGCACAAACCGGACGCTACAGTAATGCCAGCGACTACGTGCGTGACCTTATCCGGCGTGATCAGGAGCGGGCAGCCAAAGTAGCCCACCTGCAGCAGTTAGTTGATGAAGGCGTTAATAGTGACCGGGGTAATCGCACTATGGCGCAGCTGGAAGCAGCGGCCATGGCGAAACTACCCACCTGACCTTTTCGCGTGAGGCACGCGTATGAAGATTGGTTAAACAATAGCTAACTTCTGCTAAACCTCTCACTTGGCAATGTCTGATATATCAGACAAATAATTGTCTTTTTGGCAAAATTGCGCCTTATGTTAGACAAAAAATTGTCCTTCTTGCCTTTTTGTACGCTATATTAGACAACAGAACAGCAGCAACAACCGGTGGCCGTGCAGGATCTCACCTTATTGCAAGCCGGCACCATTGCCCCTGTGGGTAACTTACGCTTGAAAGAGTCGGTTGAAATGGCGGCTGGGCAACAAGTAACTGCACTGGAGCAGATGCGTTTTGAGCAACAGCAGGTAATAGATAGCGACCATGACTTTCTAAACTATGCCAGACAACGTGGCGCAGTGTCGGGCGGCGCAACCGGTGCCGGTGGTGCCGCACCTAAATTGTTGGTCAGGCTAAACCCGCAGTGCGAGGTGTGGATAGACACCCTACAAAACGATAACAGTGCTGACGCACATTATCTGGTGAAATTTCCACGCGGTAACACTGCGATAGACCAGGATATTTTGCGCACGGAATATCACTATTACTGTGAATTGGCAGAGTTGGGGTTTGCCAGCATGGACGTTGCCAAACTGCAGCTGCACGAAGGTAGCAAACAGCCGTCGCTTTGGTTGCCTCGCTTTGACAGGGAATTTAGTTCAAATGCTGTACAACGTTATGGTGTTGAATCTGTGTTCTCGCTGTTAAATAAACCCGCTGGCAGCCATTTAAAACATGAAGAGGTATTAAAAGTACTTATTCAAGTGATTAACAGCCAAACTGCGGCTGAATTAACCGCAGAATATCTGAAGCGTGATTTGTTAAACCTGGTATTTGGCAACTCTGATAACCACGGCCGCAATATAGCGGTACTCAAACATGCGGCGGCGGTATCACTGGCCCCCATTTATGACTTTGCTCCCATGAAGGCTGATCCGGAAGTGGTAATGCGTACAACCCATTGGAGCAACACCTTTGAGCGCGGAGGTGATTTTGACTGGCTGGGTTTATGTGACAACCTGGCCTGTTATGGTGAACCTGAATTGTTTAAAACCGAATTACGCCAATTGGCCGCCAAACTACAACACTTACCAGAGCGCTTAACAAAGCGCGGCGTGCCTGAGCGCATAATGCAGATGCCGGTGATGGGCTTTGCCTATCTGGAAGCCAGGCTGCAGAAGTGGGGGTTATTGCCATGACACAAGCCGGAAGAGCTAACAGCGCAACCGATCGCTTTGAATTAAAACAACAGCTGGTGCTGCGAATGTTGTCGGGTGATATCACCCTGGGACAGATGGGCAAAACGCTACGCACCGAAGGCTTGCGAATGTCGCAAACAGAGGTATGCAAAATTACCGGTTTAAGCCGCCAGGTGGTCAGCGATATCGAAAATGACAACGGCAACCCGCGGTTAGATAATTTACGCAGCTATTTTAAATTGCTCGGATTAGAACTGGCGGTGCTGCCGCGCCAGCGCACTGAACTGGATAGCTTGCTAAAGCCCCCTGCTGAGGCTTAACCACAAAGCCGCGCGCGCCTAAATCCAGCGCCAGCGCGCGCAGTTCGCTTTGCTGTGTTACCGGTGCATAAGCAAAGCAGGTTACCTGTAACCCTGCCTCAGCCGCGGTATGAATAAACTGGCACAACTCACTAAAACCCCATTGGGTTGGCTTAACTGCTTGCTGATACGCCGGTGGGTTAGTGGCCGGCAGGTAAATGTCCAGTTTTTCTACTTCCAGCGCCACAAGCTGTTGACACAAGCCGGGGGCAGCAACGGGCGCCACCAGGCCATAAGTCACCAGTGTTATTGGCACGCCGTGGCGTTTGGCTTTAAAGGCTGGTAAAAACTCAGCCAGCAGATCCACGTGCAACAGCGGGTCGCCAATACCTGCCAGCGCCAGGCCTTGCAGCTCAAACTCGGTTGACGCTTGCTGCTCGTAACCGGCGCGATAAGCCTGCTCTGCGGCGTCGAGCAACTGCTGTGCGGTAGGTGTTGGTGTAAGCTGCGCCAGCAAGGCACCCTTGCCAGCCAGCTGCAATAACGACTGTGCGGCGGGCAATTGGCTGGTGCAGTGCAGGGTTAAACGCTGCTGGTCCAAATAACTCCATGGGGTGACACTCATTGCACACTCCTGCTAAAACGACGTATTAAACGCCAGATATCGCATCCGGTTCAACACGCTGGGATCACGTTTTGCCATACTTTGTCATAATCTGTAACACCAAACAATAATTTGCCGATGGCCCACTGTCACTGCCCAGCTATACGCCGTTTAGTTTTAGCCCGCTACAGCACAACCTTATGCATACCCGTGAAGCGGTGCATAGTTTGGTTGCGGATAAATAACCCTGGCAACAAGCAGACAAAACCGGTTAAAAATAAGCACTATTGTGGCCAAACCCCGTTATAGTGAAGCTCGACACATAGTAACGACGCTTAAATTGACTTAGGAAGGTTAGCGTGTCTGGTTATCCCTTTATTAAACAGCTTGCTGCAAAACACATCGTTGGGTTTTCTGGTCTTTGCTATCAATGCCAGTTTTTTACCGAACACTACACGGACACCATAGCGGAAACATTACTTGGCGCCCCGCTACATAACGCCTTACATAAGGCGGTGGCTAAACGTAAAGCAGAGTTTGTTGCAGGACGGTATCTGGCCCGGCAGGCATTAACCGCTTTGGCTGCAACTGATACAGCAGTGGCCATAGGGCCGGCGCGGCAACCGCTGTGGCCTGCGCCATTTATCGGGTCAATAAGCCATGCCAAAGACTTTGCTATTTGTGCTGTGGCCCATAGCGGCCATGCCACAAGAATTGGTATCGATGTTGAAGATATACTGGATGCCAAGGTAGCAACCGACATTGCCGGCAGTGTTCTAAACGCAGCAGAGTATACGCTGGTCGGTTCGCTTGCCACGCCTCACCCTGTAATGCTTAGCCTGATATTTTCGGCTAAAGAAAGCCTGTTTAAAGCGCTTTATCCCGAGGTAGGCCGTTTTTTTGGCTTTGAAGCGGCAACAACAACCGCTATAGATGTTGAAACCGGCACGTTTATACTAGAACTGGTGCAGGAACTTACCCCGGCATTACCTGCAGGCACCTGCTTTAACGGGCAGTTTGAGCTGGACGCAACCAAAGTACTTACGGTAATAACCTGAACGCTTTTTTCCTTTTACTCCTTATAACCCTTTAACCGGCACAGCTAAACAGAAATGACTGGGCCGGTTGAGCTGTACCGGCTTAGCTATACTGGCTTAGCTATACTGGCTTAGCTATGCCGCGTAAGTAAGCGTTTAACCTAACCAGGGTTGGTTGGCTTTGCGGCTTTGTTCGTAGTCGGTAATGCTTGGGTTTAACTGCTCGCTTGAACCGATAAAGTCTAACCCACTTAACAAGCGCTGTTTAATATCGGCGTCGATACTAAAGCCCATTGCGGCGTTATTACCAAACAGTATTTCCTGGCTGGCTAAGTCTATTTGCCACTGCTGCGGGCCCTGCTGGCAGCGGTTAAATAGCAGGTCGATATTGGTTTTACTTAATTGAATTAACAACATGCCGTTATTTACGCTGTTGTTAAAGAAAATATCGGCAAAGCTTTGGGCAATAATAACGTTAAAACCAAATTGGTTAATGGCCCAGGGCGCGTGCTCGCGGCTGGAGCCACAACCAAAGTTGGCACGGGTTAGCAAAATAGAGGCGCCCTTGTACTGCGGCTGGTTTACCACAAACTCCGGGTTGGGCGTGCCGTCAGCTAAATAGCGCCAGTCATAAAACATGGCTTCGGCAAAGCCGTCACGGCTAACACTGGTTAAAAACTGCTTCGGAATAATTTGGTCGGTATCAACGTTATTTTTATCTAATGGGCACACTAAGCCCTGTGCAAATATCTGGCTCATGCTTATTCTCCCTGTTGCGCAGCGGCAATATTAACGAACTTACCGGCAATAGCGGCGGCAGCGGCCATTGCCGGGCTGACTAAATGCGTGCGTGCGCCGCGGCCCTGACGGCCTTCAAAATTACGGTTACTGGTAGAGGCGCAGCGCTGGCCAGCTTCTACCCGGTCATCGTTCATGCCCAAACACATGCTGCAGCCTGGCTCGCGCCACTCAAAACCGGCGTCTTTAAACACGCTGGCTAAACCTTCTTGTTCGGCCTGGCGTTTTACCACACCCGAGCCTGGCACCACCAATGCACGTACGCCACTGGCAACTTTTTTGCCTTTTACTACACTGGCAGCGGCGCGTAAGTCTTCAATACGGCTATTGGTGCAACTACCTATAAACACCACATCGACGCTGCAGTCGGTTAATTTTTGTCCGGCTTCTAACCCCATATAAGCTAATGCACGTTCTGCGGCATCACGCTTGCTGGCGTCGGTAAAGCTGTTTGGCGACGGCACACTTTGGTCAATAGCAATAACTTGCTCCGGGTTGGTGCCCCAGGTTATTTGCGGCGTGATACTGGCAGCATCAATACTAACGGTTTTGTCGAACACTGCATCGGCGTCTGAATATAGGCTTTGCCAATACTGCACGGCAGCATCCCAATGCGCGGCCTGAGGTGCATGCGCCTTACCCTTAATATAAGCAAACGTGGTTTCGTCCGGGGCAATTAAACCGGCTTTGGCGCCCATTTCTATGCTCATATTGCACAGTGTCATGCGCCCTTCCATGCTCATACCACGAATAGCACTGCCGCAGAACTCGGCAACAAAGCCATTGCCACCGGCAGTACCTAATTGGCCAATAACCGCTAAGATCACGTCTTTGGGCGTGACATGGGCATTTAACTCGCCGTTTATCTCTACTTTTAACGTTTTAGCCTGCTGCTGTGGCAAGGTTTGCGTGGCTAATACATGCTCAACTTCTGAGGTACCAATACCAAATGCCAGGGCACCAAAAGCGCCGTGGGTAGAGGTGTGCGAGTCGCCACAGACAATAATCATGCCGGGCTGGGTTAACCCCTGCTCTGGGCCAATAACATGCACAATGCCTTGATCCGGGTGGGTTAAATCCAGCAATTCAATGCGGTTTTCCGCACAGTTGGCTGCTAACGCTTCCAGCTGTTTACGTGAAGTTTCGCCGGCGGCGTCCAGGCTGCGACGCTGGGTAGACACGTTATGGTCCATGGTAGCGAACGTTAAATCGGGCCGACGTACCGCGCGGTTGGCCATTTTTAAACCAGAGAACGCCTGCGGTGAGGTAACTTCATGGATCAAATGCCGATCTACATATAACAAATCGGTACTGGGGTTTAACTTGCCCACCACATGGCTTTGATAAATTTTTTGAAATAACGTCTGGCTCATTCTGCGTGTCCTTGTGGCATAGCCTGAATAGTGGCAACAATGGCCGCGCCAACGGCAGCGGTACCATAGGTTGAAGTGGCGTTAATATCGCGCGTGACAATATGCTGTTCTAAGCAGTGCTGCACCGCTTGCTCTATCGCACGGGCGGCGTCTTCCTGGCCAAAACTGTAACGCAGCATTAGCGCGGCACTTAAAATTTGTGCAATGGGGTTGGCAATGCCTTTACCGGCAATATCCGGTGCACTGCCACCGGCAGGTTCATATAAACCAAAGCCGCTGCCATTTAAGCTGGCAGAGGGCAGCAAGCCTAAGCTACCGGCAATGGCGGCAATTTCATCAGACAAAATATCGCCAAACAGGTTGTCGCACAGTAATACGTCAAACTGCTGTGGGCTGCGAATAAGCTGCATGGCCGCGTTGTCGATATACATGTGTTCCAACGTTACGCCGGGGTAATCTTGCGCCACACGCGTTACTGTTTCGCGCCATAAAATACTGGTTTGCAGCACGTTGGCTTTATCAATAGAGGTTACCTTGTTACTGCGTTTTTGTGCGGCAGCAAAGGCAACATGGGCAATACGCTCAATTTCGCGCACGCTGTAGCGTTGGGTGTCAAAGGCGTCGGTTTCACTACGGCCTTTTTCACCAAAATAAATACCCCCGGTTAGCTCACGCACACACAGTACGTCCATGCCTAAGCTGCTTACCCGTGGGTGCAGTGGCGATAAATCGGCAAAGGCGGGGTAAATTTGGCCCGGGCGTAAGTTACAAAACAAATCGAAGGTTTTGCGCAGGGGTAATAATGAGCCGCGCTCAGGTTGTTTGTCTGGCGCCAGCCCGGTCCATTTTGGCCCACCCACCGAGCCAAATAAAATAGCGTCGCTTTGTTGGCACAGCGCCAGGGTGTCGGCAGGTAATGGCTCGCCCGTGGCATCAATGGCCGCACCGCCCACTAAAGCGGGCGTTAAGGTTAGGCCAAACTGAAATTTGTCGGCGACCACTTCAAGCACTTTTATTGCTTCTGCCATCACTTCCGGGCCAATGCCGTCACCGGCCAGCACTGCTACGTTGTACTGCGTTTTCATTGTTATTCACCTGCTGCTATTTTTGAAACGGTTTGCCGGGCATGTTTATGCGCATCAATGGTTTGGGCGCGCTGGATCATATTTAATACATGCACGTAGGCCAGTACCGAGCTGCGCACAATGTCGGTTGCCAGGCCAGCACCGTGAAAACGGCGGCCTTCGTGTTCGGCAATAATATCAACCTGACCCAGCGCGTCTTCGCCACTGCCTTTGGCTTGTAAGTTAAAATCAACCATCTTAATGTTTAGTTTGCTAATGCGGGCTATAGCGCTAAACGCGGCCTCTACCGGGCCATTACCGGTGGCTGCTTCGGTAAATACCTGATCGCCACAACGCACGCCCACGGTGGCGCTGGCAACATGGCCGGTGTGGGTAGACGAGCTTAAAAACTCCAGCGCGTAATAGTCGTCCTGGTTTTGCATATTTTCAAAAAACACCAGCGCTTCTAAGTCGTAATCGAACACGCGGCCTTTTTGATCGGCCAGTGCGACAAAGCTTTTGTACACGGCTTCCAAGTCATAATCTTCGTTGGTGTAACCCAGCTCAGCTAAACGGTGTTGAATAACGTGCCGGCCCGAGCGCGAGGTTAGGTTCAGTTCGTTCTGACGAATACCTACTTGCTCAGGCGCCATAATTTCATAGGTGTTTTGTGCTTTTAACACGCCGTCCTGGTGAATGCCGGAGCTATGTGCAAAAGCGTTTTCACCGACAATGGCTTTGTTCGGTTGAATGGGCATATTGCAAATTTGGCTAACCAGGTGGCTGCTGCGGTAAATCTCGGTGGTTTTAATGTCGGTGTATAGCGGTGCCAACACATCTTTGCGGGTGTTGATAATCATGGCCACTTCTTCCAGTGAACAGTTACCGGCACGCTCGCCAATACCGTTTACCGTACATTCAATTTGGCGCGCCCCGGCCTGAATAGCGCTAATGCTATTGGCTACGGCCAAACCTAAATCGTTGTGGCAGTGCACACTTAACCGGGCTTTATCAATATTGGGCACCTTGTTACGCAAGGTGCTAATAATGGCAGCAAACTCGTTTGGAATAGTGTAGCCAACCGTGTCTGGAATATTGATGGTGGTGGCGCCGGCGGCAATAGCACGCTCTACTATCCAGCATAAATCGTCAATTGGAGTACGGCCGGCATCTTCGCAGGAAAATTCAATGTCGTCGGTATAACGGCTGGCCAATTTAATAGCCGCAACGGCCTGCTCAGTGGCCTGCGCCAGCGTTTTACGCAACTTATACTGCAAATGCAGCGGCGAGGTAGCAATAAAGGTATGAATACGGCGACGCTCTGCGTCTTTTAACGCTTCGCCACAGGCTTCAATGTCGGCACTAACGGCGCGAGCCAGCCCGCAAATAATCGGGCCTTTTACTTCACGCGCGATGCGTTGTACCGAGTCAAAGTCGCCGGGGCTGGATACCGGAAAACCGACCTCCATCACGTCGACATTTAACCGCGCTATAGCATGCGCCAGCTGTATTTTTTGCTTCTGGCTTAAACTGGCGCGCAGTGCTTGTTCGCCGTCACGTAAAGTGGTGTCAAAGATCCAGATTTTGTTATCGCCGCTCATCTTGTGTTTCCTGTTCCGTTATCTCGGTGTAGGTTGCAACCTGTGGCGGGGGCTAAAATGCAAAAAACCCCGGCCAGTGGCACGGGGTTTTAGCGTTATCGGTTCGTTACGTTTTTACCAATAAGCAGCACCCCGCGCGCCGATGAGGAGCACGAGGAGGCTAATAATAGAAACGTGACGATTAAAATTCATTTATTGCTCTTTGTTTATGGTTAGTAGCAAAACGTCATTAGTAATAACATGGTTATTTTTTAACTGCAACAGTATAGATGGCTAAACGGCAAAAAACTTTGATGTTTTGCTTTTTAACGCTGTTCAATAAAAAATATCTTGCACAGCAGCGAAAAACTTCTTAACATGCGCGCCGTCTTACCAAGCGTATTCACGCTAACGACTCTGCCCGGGTGGTGAAATCGGTAGACACAAGGGATTTAAAATCCCTCGCTCGAAAGGGCGTGCCGGTTCAAGTCCGGCCCCGGGCACCATTTATCCGCTGTGTTTATTACCACTATTTTAAAGCATCTACATTATCGTTTGCTTCACCACCGTTTAAACGCGTTTTATATAAATTAACGTTGAAGTGCATGCGCTTAAAACAGCAGGTTTAACTCAAACAACAGCTTTTGCAGATTCTGCCGGCTATCCATCAACAGTAATAACTCAATGCGTTGCTTTTGATCATCAACTCGATAAAACAACAGGTTATGCTTATCCACCTGCCATTGCCGGTAATCAGCAATGCCTAGAGTAAGCAAGCGCTCGCTAATAGGCGCAAGCGTCGGATGCGTAGCCAAATCCTGCTGCAGTCGCTGCTTAATATGTACTAGCGTAGAGTGTGCCAGGGTTGATGAATATTTTTCGGTTAAAAACGCGGTTAGACGTTGTTGCGACAACTTAAACAGCGGCGAGGCGACAATAGCGTAAGCGTTACTCAAACGCTTGATCCAGGGTTAATTCGGCAGATTGCAGCGACTTCTCTGATAATTTCAGCATTTTTAGCAGTGCGAGTGTGTCTTGCTGAAATTGATAATCCTGATACGACTGTACCACAAACGCCGGTTTGCCATTTTTTGTGATCAGTAGCTCTTCGCGCAGCTCCAATGTATTAGCGTGCTCTTTTAAGTAAGTAATCGTTTCGGTTTGCATAACCAACCTTAAAAAGATTTTATTCAGGCTGATTTAGCCTAGCAGATAATATCTACTCACACCAACTGCGCACGAAGCAAAGCGCAATAAATCAGTTAGCCGCGTTGATGGGCACTCAATCGTTAACCAAAAAACCTAATACGTTTCTTCATCTAGAAAAATCTGACAAACCCGATATACTGTATATATATACATATAAGGGGTGAGTATGTCTGCTGTATTTTTAGGTAATGCCGATAACTGGCCAAGGCGTCGTATGCCCTTTTACAGTGATCCGGTAAAAGCCGGGTTTCCGTCACCCGCACAGGATTATGTAGAGCGCACGCTGGATTTAAACGAGCTGTGTATTCGCCACCCTAACGCCACTTTTTTTGTGCGGGTTGAAGGCGATTCAATGATAGAAGCCGGCATTTATGATGGCGATGTACTGGTAGTAGACAGATCTATTGATGCCGAACACGGCGATGTTGTGGTGGCTGCCGTTGGCAGTGAGTTTACCGTAAAGCAGCTATGTACCCAGCCACGGTTACAGCTACTAGCGCGCAACCCAGCTTATCCGCCTATTACGCTGCGTGAAGGCGATGAGCTGAATATTTTTGGGGTGGTAACCAATGTTATCCGGCAAATGAAACGCAAATGACAACCCCCATATTTGCGCTAGTGGATTGCAATAACTTCTATGCCAGCTGCGAGAAACTGTTTCGGCCTGATTTAGCAGATACCCCTGTTGTAGTGCTGTCGAACAACGACGGCTGTGTGGTAGCACGGTCGAAAGAAGCGAAAAAGCTAGGCATAAAAATGGGCGTACCGGTATTTCAGGTGCGCGACGTATTGCACAAACAAGGCGTGGTGGCATTTTCATCTAATTACGCGCTGTATGCCGATATGTCACAACGGGTTATGAGTACGCTGGAAAACCTGGCGCCAAGGGTAGAGGTGTATTCTATAGATAAGAGTAAGTTGTAGACTATGATCACCTAAGCAATTGAGTGCTATATATGGACATTAGTATGCGTCCCAAAGGTATTGTATGGCGACACTAGAGCACATTCATTTCGTGCCTCACAATCTGGAATATAGAAAGGGTACAGCTACTTATTCGACCAGTAGCAGTAGGTCATCCCTAAAGAACTTACCACAGCTTTTCTGGAAAGACGGGACTCCATGGAGAGAGGCAAACCTTTGGGCTGTAGAACGAACAACGACAGGTGAAGCTTCTCTAAAGACGGTTGCAAGCAACATGAATGGTCTTTTGAATTATGCAAAATTCCTTGAATCTCGGGAGTTAAAATGGTTCGAATTTCCTGTTCGAAAAGCAGAACGCTGTTTGGTGCTTTACCGTGGATCACTGATCAAGATGCGCAACGCCGGTCTGCTCAGCCCCTCCACAGCGTCTGAATACATGCGAAATTGCATCATGTTCTACCGGTGGGTAAAGCATCGGGAGCTTCTTGCTCCACACGTAGTGTTATGGCGGGAGAAACCTTACTCGGTCAAATTTTTTGACCAAGTAGGATTTGAGCGAACGATCAGCGTAATAACAACCGATCTCAGCATACCAAATCGTAAAAGAATTGGCCTAACATTAGAGAATGGGCTGCTGCCTTTATCGGAGTTGGACCGTGATGCAATACTAGACCTTGCCGCCGCGGAAGCTACGCCCGAGCTCTATCTCATGTTAGCACTTGGTTTTTTTACTGGAATGCGACTCGGCAGCATTTGTGATCTGAAACTTCGGACTCTGGAACATGCTATCCCTGACCCATCTGCTAAAGGATTGTTACGGCTTGCAGTTGGTCCGGGTGCCGTTCCGCCGGTACACACGAAGTTTGGGGTCACCGGCCAGGTCTGGATACCAGAAGCTTTGCGCGATGAGCTGCTGGAATACGCCAAGGGCTCTCGAAGGATTGCGCGAGCAATTAAAGCCCCACCAGAGAATCGTGATCTCTTATTTTTAACCCGTTATGGAAACTCCTACGGTAGACGTGGCACCGACCAGTCATCAGCTGTGAATGTCGAGATGTCAGACTTTCGCAAGCGGGGAATCAAGGCAGGGTTGCAAGTGCTTCGTAAGTTTCGCTTCCATCAGTCACGCTGTACGTTTGGAACGGTGTTGACTCGTTTGGCACTTTCTACATGCGCCGATGTAGCTCTCGTAATTGGAATTGTAAGTGACGCGCTACTCCATGGACCTAATTCCGAAGCGACAACGCTCAAATACATTCGGTTCGAACAGGCGCTTTTAGCGGTATAAAACTGGGCGTTCGACAGTATGAATAGTTCCGATATAGATCTCACTTTCCCAATGCTTGAATATGGGGCTACTGAAACCTCCTGGGATCTGCGGCCATTGCTGTTTCGTGGAGGCGCGGCGGCAAAGGTTAAGCACGTGGCTCGCCAAATCGCCAGAGGCGAAATGGGCAATCCCTTACCGGAACGTATCGAGCTGGTAACGAGACTCCATCAACTTATCGCTGATGATCTTACTGGCGGTGGAAGTCGCTTCTCGGCGAAAAACAAGATAGGTGTATTAAGGAAATTCTTTGCTTGGATCGATTCAGAGGCTGGGAACCTCAGTTTTGAATCGGTAGCCGATACCTTCATTAGTTGGACTGAGCACTTGCGATATCGTCATCTAGTGGAACGAAGCTTGAGCGAGAGAAGTTTATATGATTTAGCCAAGCTCACCGCTACGATGCTTGACAGAGCTTTGGATCGCCAAGCGAGTCTGAGTAAGAATTCGCGTATTCGCAAGCCACGTAGCAGAGGAAAGGTACATTCGGGTAAAGCAGACAAACAAAATTTGCATGATACCTTTGCTTTTGGCCACTTATTGACTGACGTATGCAATGCTTTGACACCAGAGGCGACGATAGGGCCATTACCCGTCATCATTCGATTGCGAACAGGTCAAGTACTGGAGCAGTGGTCCGGCCTACCTAGACCAGAGAAAGCAGCGGCACGGCGAACTAGACCTCAATCACTGGCACAGATCGAGACGTCGAGAAGCACACGAATAGCCTGGAATGAAGATAAAACACCGCGAACTCGCTACTCTCTAATTAATTTACGAATAGAGAGTGAGTTACTGATATTCATAGCCCAGACCGGCCTGAACCTGCAACAAGCCCACACCTTGCGTCTAGAACAGTTTCATTACACTAGCCACCTGGACGGCTACCAAGTTCGCACATATAAAAATCGACGCGAAGGAGAAGTGCTGTTCGAGATCTTTGCCAGTTATCGAGAGTGGTTCGATCGCTATCTCAAATGGCGTGCTGATTGGTTTTCTAATGAGCAGGATGAGCTGCTATTTCCGCTGATACGCTGCGGAGGAAGAATTATGGAATCGGCACCACAGTTCACAAAAGTTCTTAGTATTTGCCGCGAGCTTGGTATAACGATTGTGGGTCCGCAAAAACTTAGAGGGACTCGTATCAATTGGCTGCTTCGAGAGTCCCAGAACGCTCATCAAGTCGCAGAGTTGGCCCAACATACGTTGGAAACGTTGATAAGGGTATATGCCGCCCCCCATCCGCAGATTGCTATGGTGGAGATCACGCGCTTCCATCAGCAAACTGATCCGTCCCTTTCACCTCCTGCACCTGGTAGATGTGTATCTGCAACACCCGAGTCAGTGGACGCTATGTCGGAAAATGCTCCGCGACCCGACTGCATAAATGCGGCAGGCTGCCTGTTCTGTACTCAGCACAGAGATATCGATAGTCAAGATCATGTATGGTCTCTCTTTAGTTTACGCCATCTCAAGTCACTTGAGTTGGCATGCTACGGGCCACCAACTTTGGCCAAAACAGAGCATCCAGCTCTGCTGGTAATTGAGCGGCTAACAGCCAAACTGCGATTTTACGAAGAAAGTAGTGAAGTCCGAAGGCTTTGGATTGAAGAAGCGAAAGCGCGTATTTGTGAGGGGGATTACCATCCATCTTGGGATGGCTTCATCCGATTGGCAGAATTACGACGGAGAACCTTATGACAACAAATATTCTTCTCAAACTTAGGCTCAATATTGACTCACCTCTTGCAGTTCCTAGTGCGGAAAATTACCGTCCGCCGTGCTGGCCACCGACGCGTGACTGGCCGGTCGTTCTCGACGCAGCTGGTGAAGTAGTGAGTCGCTGGGGAGATGCGATTTGGCGGCTCGACCCTTGGGCAGGGAAACCTCTCACTCTTAATTTTGGTGATGGTCCAGCTCAGAAACATGTTGCCTCGATTGAACATGCCAATTCCAATTTACTTAGGAGCGTTGTCGGTTGGTGGCTATATGGCCCCAATAGTGCTAGGGGATGCCGAGGCCTGAAAACCCGCTTCGATCACATACGTAAGCTATTCGTTTTGAGTACAAAGGAGAATATTCTGGCATCGGAACTGAGCCAGTATCCGCACGTGGCAGATCGTATCCCAAATATATTTCAACCTTCCCGTGCCGGTGTGCTTTTGGCATTGCTACATGAACTTTACGAGCAACGTGATACGCTGGGTTTTAGCTTGTTAGATCGCGCAGGACTTAAACGCCTTGCTGCGGCTATACCTGACCACGAAAGACACCAGACGCCCTATGTCCCTCCTCGCATTTGGTGCTACCAAATTACACGGTTACGCGAATGCTTAGAGGATTTTTTGGCACATAAAGACCAAATCGAAGGGTGCTTCCGTTTCTGCTTAGCTGCTTATCAGCACAACTCCTCCAACCTCGAAGGAAACGTAAGGCCACCATTGTTTTGCTCGCTCCAGCAGCCATCGTATGTAGCCGATGGGAGGAATACTAAACAGCTGTATCACGAACCATTTATCGATATTGCTCGACGGTTTGGTATTATTGATCTGTTGCGTCGTTGGCTGGACGAGAGTTATACCACAATATCTGGTGTACAGCTAAGTCACTACCTTTACTTCGTGAGTCGTGTAGGATTGGCCTATATATTAAATTTCAGTCTCATGCGAGTAGAGGAAGCTTGGAACCTGTGTACTGATTGCCTGCACATTGAACATGATCCTCAGTTTGGTGAGATTCATATATTGCGCGGACGAACAACCAAAACAATGTCAGATATTGAAGCACTATGGGTAACCTCGCCGTCTGTCAGCATTGCGGTTGAAGCAATGCGAAGGGTTGCAGACCTTCAAGTTGAAGGTATCTTGCCTAAAGAAGCAGGTTATGAGTTATTAAACTCATCGAAGCGCTATTTGATTGATTACAGGAATAAACCTTGGACTAGAACTTTTTCAAAGTTCAAAGGTGTGCGGCGCCCATCAATTTTGAGCTACTCCCAATTAATTCATTTGCGAACGAAGCTGTTCGATCCCGAGCAATTGAGAATTACTAATGAAGATTTTGAGTTGGCGAGATTGGTGACTCCAACGCTGACCGACGAGTTTAGCGTTGGCAAAATTTGGCCTCTGGCCTGGCACCAATTGCGGCGAACTGGTGCAGTAAATATGCTGGCATCAGGTTTGGTTAGCGATGCCTCATTACAATTTCAGTTGAAGCATACTGCCAGAGCTATGAGTCTTTATTACGGGCAAAACTATTCACGTGTAAGGATGGAGGAGAAGGCCCATGCCTATTATGTTCTAACCATGTACGAAACCTTGGGTAAGCAGTTGCAACAGCTAACAAGCAACCGGTTTGTTAGCCCCCACGGAGAGAAACGAAAAATTGAGATAGTAAGACTGATCTCAGCAGTTGATACGAGGAACGTGATCAAACTGGCCAAGCAGGGCATAATGGCTCATCGGCCCATTCTGCTGGGTATCTGCACCAATCGAACACCCTGTCCATATGGTGGCATTGACAATATCGCTCACTGTGGAGGAGGAGACTCGCCCGGAGAGCCAAAACCTTGTGCTCACGTTCTGTATGACCCAGAGCAACTAAGTACGGTAGAAATGTTGGAAATCGTGCTAGAGGAGCGCTTAATCACAGCCAGTGAAGACAGTCCCCTTAGGGCGTCACTGGAAGCACAAAAACGTAGTGTGGAGAACTTTCGCAATGTCATTCAAAAAACATGATCCTGATGGTCCCACTCGTATGAGTGCTAGCGAGAAATACCGAGCAGCGTTCGAGCGCCTAAAAAACAACAAACCTGAGCGACTGGTTAAAGGAACATCCGTAAGTCAGAATAATGTTGCTAAAGAGGCCGGCAGTGATTCCTCTGCATTCAAAAAAACGCGTTTTCCCTTGCTCATCGACGAAATCCAAAAATATGTTAAATCGCAGTTACAGGATCGCCCGCCATCAGTACGTGAAGTCAGCTTACAAGCCCGCAAAAAGAATCGCGGGCTTCGTGAGCGAATCGAAGAAATTAAGCTGCAGCGGGATCATCTGGCCAGCTTGTTAAGTGAGGCCGACGCTACAATTCTTGAACTCTATGATCGCATTACTGAATTAGAGAGACAGATGCCAATCTCAAATGTCTTACCAATTGATCCGCGAGGTTATAAAAAACTTTAAGATGGACTTTAAGATGGACTGGTCTGAATTTCATCTGACATTTATCATGAGCGAGCTTGATCACATCTGAAAGTCAACTTTGTGCCTAGGTTGTGTAAAAAACCTTGATCACTGGTTAATTGCATTTAATTTACCACCCAATGGCAACTCCAGCTTACCAGTCGTTGCAAATCAATCGCACCACTCGTTGCAGCGAACTTACCACTTAAATCAAAATTCTACTGCTGATAGCAGTGCCTTAACAGTCAAAATATCAAAGTGGGAATATTTACCTCAGAATGTGGCTTTGTGCCAAAAGCGGAAATTAATTGAGATTCGATTAAATCGGCGCTTTTCACTGAAAACGGACATTACTGAAAATGTACACATCACTGTTGTCGATAATTCCGAGTCATCACGCTCAGCGATTTGTTTCTAATCACTATTAGCCTTATAACCGCATTCTTTCAGAAGTCTGGTTTTACTGGCGTATGGAAAAAAAGCGGTATCACAACGGAAGGGGTGTCCAGCGATTTTAGATTAGTGCTATCCTTTTGATTTTTATGCTTAAAAAGAGCCTGTCGTGGCGGTGTCGTGAAACTGTCGTTGTTGTGTCGTCAATATTTACTCTAAAAACAAGTCGCAACGCTGAGTTAAGGAAGTAACACTATGAATATTTCGCCTGAAAAAATTAAACAGTTAAGAGCAGAGCATGGCTGGTCTCAAGATCAGCTGGGTGAAGTCGCGGGATTGAGTTATCGAACGGTGCAAAGAATAGAGAAAGACGGCAATTGTTCGCCGGAATCTCTTATGGCTATTGCATCCGCGTTCAGTATTACGCCAGATGAACTTTCATTTGAATATAAACCTACTATAGGCTCGGGGGCGATTAACTGGAGTGGGATATTTGGATTAGGTTTGTGTTCTTTCTTTGTCGGATGGATGATTGTCTTAGGTGGCGAAGGCACTCTGTTTTTCGACTGTAATAGCCTTGTTTTAGTTCTAGGGATGTCATTTGCTTTGCTAACAATCTCCTGCGGCGGGCGACAAGCAATCGAAGGAGTCTGTAAAAAAAACTGTGTAAGTGGCATTCTATCTAACTCCTTAGAAGGGATAAAGAATGCCAATTACAGACCAATTACTGGATCAGCTGTT
>NZ_AUDG01000067.1 GCF_000425345.1 Rheinheimera baltica DSM 14885
CAACTGCCTGATGCCGAGCATGTTATCGCAGACCGGGGCTATGACAGTGAGAAAGTACGGGAGCAGATCCGAGCGAAAAATGGCGTCCCAACGATACCGCGTAAACGTAATTCAAAAATTGGAAATGGCGATATTGATTGGTGTCTGTACAAATATCGCCATTTAGTAGAGAACGTGTTTGCCAGGCTAAAACATTACCGTTCAGTAGCAACCCGGTATGATAAATTGGCCCGGAATTATGCAAGTACACTTGCCTTGGCTTGCTGTCTATTATGGCTGCCAATGTGGGTTGGCTGAATTATAAACAGCAAAGATCAACAGGCCCTAATGAAATTTCAGGCAGTACCGTGTATTCAGAAAAGGTCGAAGTGCCCATGTAGTGATATATTGGCTTACCGTCTTTTGAAAATCGCGTAGTGCCGTCTGGCATTAAGCCCTTACCTTGGGTAGCGCGAATGGCCTGACACAGGTTAGTTTTACCTGATAAACAAAACTTACATTTGCCACACTCAGGTGTATACAGCGGAATAACATGGTCGCCCACCGCAACCGAGGTTACGCCCTCGCCTACAGCTTCCACAATACCGCCACCTTCATGGCCTAAAATTGCGGGGAAAATACCTTCCGGATCTTCACCCGACAGCGTAAAAGCATCGGTGTGGCACACGCCGGTGGCAATAATTTTAACCAGCACTTCGCCTTTTTGCGGTGGCATTAAATCCACTTCTTCAATCGATAATGGCTGGCCGGGGCCCCAGGCCACAGCAGCGCGTGTTTTGATCATTTGCATCAGGTTGTCCTTTTTGTTGTTCGCACAGGGCAAAAATCTGTTACCAGCAAGTGTAACCTGATTTTTATTTTTGCCATATCAGTATGAATACCCCTAAAATGCAAATCAGTTTTTCATATATGCAAAACTTAACAAGCAATAGGCTGCGGTTAGAACCCCGTTTTGGTCGCCACAGAGTGTCTGAGCCCTGCCGCAGGCATTAGGGCGAGTTGCTGTGGCGAGCCAGGGCGGGCGTTGTAACGCAAGCAGCCGGTTAACGGAGCAGAGGGGCTTAGTGAAACAGTGGATTGGCATTAGTGAATTTGTCGCCGTGGCAGAGCTGCAAAGCTTTACCAAAGCTGCAAAGCAATTAAACATCTCAGTGGCGCAAGTAAGCCGCAATATCGCCGAACTTGAAGCCAGTTTGGCGATAAAACTGCTGTATCGCAGCACGCGCAGCGTTAGCCTAACCGAAGAAGGTCAATTGTATTTGCAGCATTGCCGGCATTTAGTGAGTAGCTTAGAAGAAGCTAATCGTACCTTAGCTAATTTAAACGCCACGCCGCGTGGTTTAATAAAGATTACCGCGCCGGTCTATTACGGTGAAACCCGCATAGCCCCCTTACTACATGACTTTCTTCAGCGTTTCCCCGATACCGAATTGGAGCTGCATCTAACCAATAATCGTCTTGATTTAGTCCAAGCCGGTTTTGATTTAGCCATTAGGCTAGGGCAATTAGAAGACTCCAGTTTAATTGCCAAAAAACTCGCTAGCCGCACTCAATATGTTGTTGCAGCCCCTGATTATTTGCAAAAGTTTGGTTTGCCAACGTCAATTGCAGACTTATCGCACCATCAGTGCTTAACCGGCACATTATCCGTGTGGCGTTTTAACCAAAGCGGAAAAATAACCACTTTTAAACCACAGGGTAGAATTTTATGTAATAGCGGTGTGGCGCTGCTTGATGCCGCGTTAAAAGGATTGGGTCTGGTACAACTGCCGGATTACTATGTGCGTGACCAATTACAAAACAACAGCCTGCTCTCCGTGTTAGATGATATACGCCAGCCTGACGATGGCATCTGGGCCATCTACCCACAAAACCGGCATTTATCAGCCAAAGTTAGGGTGTTAGTGGATTTTCTATCTAATCACTTAGCTTTGTAGTGGTTTAACAAAATTTTACCGGAGCAAACGTCATAACCAACGCCAAATTTGGCTTACACCAAAAGCTGCTTTATGATGGCTACTTTAGATAACTTTGCGGATAAACTTATGAAAAAATTGCTTTGCCTCATCGCTGTTATGTTATTTACCCCTTTGAGCTTCGCTGAAACTTACAGCGACGGTGTGCATTATCAAACGTTAGAGACTCCGCGTACCGAGTCAAAACAGGTTCTGGAATTTTTCTCTTACTACTGTCCGTATTGCTACAATTTTGAACCTGTAGTTCAGGCGCTAAAAGCAACACTGCCTGAAGATGCCAGCTTTATTCGTGCTCCGGTACCCTTTATTGGTGCCGACATGGGGCCAGAATTACAAAAAGCGTATGCCCTTGCGTTAACATTGGCAGCAGAAGATAACATTACACCGGCACTGTTTAATGTCATTCATCAGCAACGTAAAGCGCCACGTGACCGTAATGCAGTACGACAACTGTTTGTCGAGCAAGGCATAGACGCAACGACCTTTGATAACAATATCGACAGTGTGCCGGTCTTAAACCAAGTTATGCAGTTCAACACTTGGCAGCAAACTTATGCGATTAACTCAGTACCAAGTTTTATCATCAACGGTAAATACAAAATTATCGTTACGTCAGTTAAAACGCAGGCGGAATTCATCGCCTTAGTTAATCATGTGCTTACATTACCGGCACAGGACACTGCTAATGCAAACACTGAAGATTGATCTGGTTTCTGACATTGCCTGCCCCTGGTGTGCTATTGGCTACGCCAGGCTGGAGCAGGCACTGGCAACCTTACCCGAGCTGAATGTAGATCTGCAATGGCATGCCTTTGAATTAAATCCAGACAAAAACGCACCGCAAGAACCCATCCTACCGGCATTAAGCCGTAAATATGGTCGCAGTGAAGACGAAATGCGTGCAGCACAAAGCAACATGATGCACATTGCAACGGAGCTTGGAATCAATTTTAGTAAGCTACAACAACGCTTTACCTGCAATACCTTTGATGCGCACCGACTGGTGAAATGGGCAGCAACACAGCAAAAAGCCACCGCAATGAAGCTGGCGCTGTTTAACGCCTATTTTGGTGAAGCTAAAGATGTGTCTGATGCCACAATTTTGGCAGAGTGTGCAGTTCAGGCAGGCCTAAATAGCGTCGATGCCGCTCGCATTTTGCAGACAGATGAATACAGTGACACTGTGAAAAGCGACATTGCTAAATACCAGCAGGCGGGTGTTTCATCGGTACCGGCTTTTATAATTAATAACAAGTATTTGATTTCAGGTGCGCAGGAGCCAGCACAATTGGCTGCCAGCCTAAGACAAATTGCCAACGAAATGGCTTAGGCTGTTAAGGTGCAAGTACCTTGGGAGCAAATCGATAGTGGCCGGTAATGTTATAGTCAAATAGCATATCGGCCAGAACCGGCCCGGCACCAATATTATGCACAATTAACGGCCGCTCGCCGTCGATTGATCGTTGGTCTACGACAATACCGATGTGCGGCAAATTCCCTGGTAATATCCAGCTAACGACGTCTCCGGGCAGGTAATCATTACCCCGGTTACTGAGAGGCAGTGACTCACCATGACGGCTAAAAAACACTTGCAAGTTTGGTACTCTGCGGTGATCAATATTGCTGTCAGGTTTGGTTAGGCCCCAAATTCGTTTTGACGGATACGCCATAAAGTTATCGCGCATGTCTTCATGAACCCATTGCTGCAAATCAATACCTAAAGTGCGGTAGCTACGGATCACCACATCCGTACAGACGCCAATATCAGCTGGTACATCACCGTTAGGGTAAGCAATACGTAAATAGCGGCCATCATAACGTACCTGATGCTCAGTGCGTTGAAGCGCCGCTGCAACTAACTGCTCACTAAACGTTTGGGCAACGCTGTACCCTGGCACTATACACAGCAGTAAAATCGCGATTTTTATGTAATGGTGCAAAGCTGACCCCGGCATAAACCACTCCTTGTAAGGCCATTAATATCAGCTGTAGGGCCTACCAAACTACGTAAAGTTCACTTTATTGCAACAATGATTCAACCAGCAGCGCAATGCCCTGGCCGCCACCTATACACATAGTAACTAAACCATAGCGTCCGCCGGTGCGCTCAAGTTCGGCAAGTAACTTAATGATCAAAATAGAACCCGTAGCGCCTACCGGATGCCCCAGTGCAATAGCACCACCATTGGGGTTCACTTTGGCAGGATTTAAACCCAATGATTGGCTTACCGCCATCGCCTGGGATGCAAACGCCTCATTTGATTCAATTACATCAATATCAGCTACTGTTAAACCCGTTTCTGCCAGCACTTGCTGCACGGCCGGTATTGGCCCCAACCCCATTACGCCTGGCTCTACACCAGCAAAAGCATACCCCAAAATTCGTGCTTGTGGCTTAAGGCCTCGTTTATCGGCCTCGGCTTGGCTAGTTATCAGCAACGCTGCAGCACCATCATTTAAGCCAGAAGCATTGCCCGCAGTAACAATGCCGTCTCGTTTAAACGCAGCTTTAAGTTTACTCAGGCTATCCAAGCTGGTGTCAGCGCGAATATGCTCATCACGGTGAAAAACGCTGTCGGTTCGGCCAATTTTCACCGTTAACGGCACAATTTGGCTGTCAAAATACCCCTGTTGCTGCGCAAACGCCGCTCGCTGTTGGCTTTGTACAGCAAAGTTGTCTAAATCAGTACGGCTAAAGCCATACTGCGCGGCGATGGTTTCAGCTGTAATGCCCATATGACCGCTGCCAAAGGGGTCAGTTAAAATACCCAGGGTGAGATCGGTAATGCCCGCGTGCCCCATTTTTAAACCACGGCGCACATTGGGTAACAAGTAAGCACCGTTACTCATGCTTTCTGCGCCACCTGCCAATGCAATACTGCTTTGCCCCAGCTGTATCAGTTGCGCCGCCGAAATGACCGATTGCACTGCCGAGCCACACAAGCGGTTAACATTAAAGGCCGCAGAGGTTGGCGGCATCCCCGCATTTAACGCAATATGCCTAGCTAAATAGGCATCTTCAGCGCTGGTAGTAATAATATGGCCAAATACCGCATGGTCAACGTCAAACGCAGTAAGCCCCGAGCGGCTGATAGCCTCTTTGGCCACAGCAGTACCCAGCTGCGCCGGACTAAAACTGGCTAAACTACCGCCAAAGCTACCAATAGCGGTGCGGGCACCGGCTAAAATAACCACCTCTGATATTTTCATGCCTACTACCTCTAGTTTACTAATTGCGGTCTTTTTGCCTTTGGCAGGCTTTTAACAACTAACTGATAGGAATTTTCAATCTGTCGTTTTATCTCATTTTCCGGCACGCTGCCATCAAGCAACACGGTATTCCAGTGCTGTTTGTTCATATGGTAGCCGGGCGTGATGGCCGGAAAAATATCACGCAGCATCATGGCTTCAGCCGGATCGCACTTTAAATTGACCCTGGCTACGCCATCTTTCTCGCTTAAAATTGCGAATATTTTGCCCACTTTATAAACATAGATATCCGGGCCAAACGTGAAGTTCTCAATGCTTTGCAGTTGCATCAGGCAATAATCGCGGCATTGCTGAAAATCGAAAGCCATAAATAGCTCCTGGTATAGTGATGTAAAAAGAAGGCCGGTTTGTACACACCAACACGCCGTGAATACATCCCTGTAGGCTCGATTCAGGCATCCATGCCTTTAACGGTTGGTTTAGCACAAGCCGGCCTTCTTGTCGCAGTCAGGTTTCCCCTGTCTTGCTATTTTTTCACTACTGCTTTGTGTATTTATCCAGCCACTGAAACACTTCGTTGTACCAGCGCACGCGGTTATCTTTATTTAAGATCCAGTGGTTTTCATCCGGGAAAATCACTAAGCGCGAATCGATACCCTTGCGCTGCAAGTTAGTAAAAGCCCCTAAACCCTGCGCATATGGCACGCGGTAGTCTTTTAAACCATGAATAACCAACATCGGCGTTTGCCATTTATCCGCATGGGCGGCTGGGTTAAACTTCTGATAGTCAGACTCAGGCTGCCAAGCCGGGCCGCCTAAATCAAACTCAGGAAACCACAGCTCTTCTGTGCTGCCGTAAAAGCTTGGCATATCATACAAACCCGCATGGTTTACCAAACATTTAAAACCGGTTGGCCAGTTACCAGCTATCCAGTTCATCATATAACCACCGTAAGATGCACCCAATGCACAAGCACGGTCGCCATCAATCCAGGGCTGGGCTTTAACAATATACTCAAAACCTTTCTTTAAATCTTCCAGAGGCTTACCGCCCCAATCACGGCTGATAGAATCCGTAAAGGCCTGGCCATAGCCGGTTGAACCATGGAAATCTACCATCACTACCGCATAGCCTTGGGCGGCATACATTTGCGCATTCCAGCGCTCATTAAACATATTGCCAAAACTGCCTTGCGGCCCGCCATGCACTAAAAACGCCATTGGGTATTTTTTCTTAGCGTCAAAGTTCCATGGCTTTACCAAGTAGCCGTAAACGGTGTCGTCGTTAGCGCCTTTAAAACTAAATTGCTCATAATCACCAAACTGGACCTGTTCACGCCAGGCGGCGTTTATATCGGTAAGCTGGGTTAAATTGCTGCCATCCAGGTTTAACTGAAACACCTCTGCCGGCATATCCAGCTTATGATTGGTAAACACAATTTTATCGCTGGCAACGTTAAGCGCTCCGGCGGTACCGTCGCCAAATAGTTTGCGATGATCACCAAAGCTGGTGTTAATCGCGAAGATACTGTATTGACCAACATCCTGAGTGGTAACATAAAGCGTGCGATTATCCGCACCAAATTTGTAATCGCTAACAGAGCGGTCAAACTCCGGTGCCAGCGCTTTACGCTGCCCGGTCACCATATCCAACAGCATTAAGCCAAATTTGTCAGCCTCGGCTTGCGGTTTGGTCATGGCTTTATATGCCATAAAACGGCCGTCAGCCGAAAAAGAGGGCTGTGCATCCCAAGCCGGATTTGCCGCGGTTAAATTTTGCTTTTCGCCACCGGTTACCGGCACCATAAAAATATCATAATTAGTATGCCATGCTTGATCCGTAGCTGGGATCTTGGCACTGAACACTAAACGGGCATTATCAGGGGTAAAAGAAACTTCTTTCATGCCGGCAATATCGGTATTCCACTCGCTCATCAGGTTAGTAGCGTCTTTCACTGCCTCTTTGCCAAGCGCCGCAACATGCAAATGGCTGCGATACGGCGTTAACCAGTGATCCCAATGCCTTACCATTAACTGATCATACACCATGGCGGTGTCTTTTTTCGCAGCATCAGCGGCTTTAGCATCTATCGTACATTGCAGATTTTGACAGCCTGGCTTTACCGACAGCGACAGCGCGATTTTCTTACCATCTGAAGACACCTTAAAACCTTCCACTTCAAGTGGCAGATCGGTTACTTGCAGCGCTTCGCCACCATACAATGGTAACTTCCACACTTGATTTGTGCCGCTGCGGTTGGCAACAAAGTACAAACTTTGACCATCAGCGGCCCACTGTAACTGGCTTTCGCGGCCAGCACTTTGCGTTAATCGGCTCACTTTATTCAGGTTGGATAAATCCATTAAGTACAGATCACTTGTGCTGTCTGCTGGACTAAAACCTGCGTTGGTCTGGCCGTAGGCAACAAAACGGCCATCGGCAGACAAGACAACATCGTGTAATTTATTAAACTGGTTTAAATGCTCTACGGTCAGTGGGCCTTTTGCCATTGCGGCATAACTGCATAGCACCGACAGCGCTACTAAGGTCTTCTTCATGCTATTCCCTTGATTATGTATTTATTACCAATATTGAGGCAGATAAAATAAAGGCCACAGTTTCGCTGTGGCCTTTGCTGGATCAGGCCTTAGGCGCCGTATCCATATTTTCAATATTTACTTTCCAGATAGCCGGCCCCTGCTGGTGCACGTTGTTACCATTGGAATCTACCGCTACCGTAACTGGCATGTCTTGTACGTCAAATTCGTATATGGCTTCCATACCTAAATCGGCAAACGCCACTACACGTGACTTTTTAATGGCTTTTGAAACCAAATAGGCCGCACCGCCCACCGCCATTAAATACACCGCTTTGTGCTGCTTAATACTGGCAACGGTTTTATCGCCGCGCTCTGATTTACCAATCATTCCCAGCAGACCGGTTTGTGACAGCATCATGTCGGTAAATTTATCCATCCTTGTCGCCGTTGTTGGGCCTGCCGGGCCAACCACTTCGTCACCTACCGCATCTACCGGGCCAACGTAGTAAATAAAACGGTTTTTAAAATCAACACCATCGGGTAGTGCTTCGCCTTTATTTAGCATATCGGCAATACGTTTATGCGCCGCATCACGGCCGGTAAGCATTTTACCGCTAAGCAATACCGTTTCACCGGCTTTCCACTCTAAAACATCTGCGGGTGTTACCGTATCTAAGTTCACCCGGCGTACATTGCTACCAAGCTCCCAGGTCACCTGTGGCCAGTCTTCCAGTTTGGGTGGCTGAATATCGGCCGGGCCGCTGCCATCAAGGTGAAAATGCAGATGGCGCGTAGCGGCGCAGTTAGGGATCATCACCACAGGCAATGACGCAGCATGCGTCGGCACGCTGTTAATTTTAACATCCACTACTGTGGTTAAACCGCCAAGCCCCTGGGCACCAATGCCCAATTTGTTTACTTTTTCATATAGCTCTAAACGCAGTTTTTCATCGGCTGTTTCGGCGCCTTTAGCAATAAGATCCTGAATATCTACCGGCTCCATTAACGACTCTTTAGCCAGCACCGCGGCTTTTTCTGCTGTGCCGCCAATGCCTATGCCTAACATACCCGGTGGACACCAGCCCGCGCCCATTTTTGGCAGGGTTTCCAGCACCCAATCAACAATAGAGTCTGACGGGTTTAGCATGGCCATCTTGGTTTTGTTCTCAGAGCCACCGCCTTTGGCGGCAATCATCACTTCAACATGGTGGCCAGTCACCAAATCGATGTGCACTACAGCAGGCGTATTGTCTTTAGTATTTTTACGCGCACCGGCAGGGTCAGCCACAATAGAGGCTCGCAGTGGGTTATCCGGATTTAAATAAGCACGACGGGTGCCTTCGTCTACCATCTGCTGCACCGTCATATCGGTTTTATCCCATTTGACGTCCATACCAACTTTTACAAAACAAGTCACAATACCAGTGTCCTGACAAATTGGCCTGTGGCCCTCGGCAGACATACGCGAGTTAATTAAAATTTGCGCAATAGCGTCTTTCGCCGCCTGGTTTTGCTCTTTGTGGTATGCCACTTCCAGTGCTTTGATAAAATCCAACGGGTGATAATAGGAAATGTACTGCAATGCATCTTCAATGCTATCGATAAAGTCTTGCTGGCGAATAACCGTCATGTTTATCTATCCTCTGACGCCATTCACAGCGCCGTGTTTAACTATTAGTGTCGGTGCTGGTATGATAGCGCGCAACAGAAACAGCGGCTAGTCCCATTCATGCAGCAGTACCTTATTCCATCTGAAATCTTTGGCAAAACACCGGATAACTTACTGGCATTGTTCAGCCATTTTGCCGGTCAACCCTGGGCGATGCTGCTCGATTCGGCAGCGCCAGAGCACGTAAACAGCCGCTATGACATCTTAGTCGCACAGCCACTGGCCACGCTGGAAGCCAAAGCGGGCATTAGCATTTTAACCGATGAACACGGCGCACATAGTTACAATGAAGACCCTTTCACCGTGCTTAACTGCGCATTAAAGCGCTACTTTCCGGATAAAACATCCAGCACCCTGCCTTTTATAGGCGGCGCTTTAGGCTATTTTGGCTACGATTTAGGCCGCTACATAGAAAAACTACCCGCCACCGCTAATGCCGATATCGCCCTTCCAGATTTGGCTGTTGGCCTGTATAGCTGGGCACTGGTGCTGGATAAACAGCAACAGCAGCTGTGGTATGTAGATTATTATGGCAATGCAGAGCAAGCGTGGGCCAAGCTACAGCAAAAACTGCAGCATACCGAAGCGCCAAATAATACATTTAGTTTAACCAGTAGCTGGCAGGCTAATATGGACAAAGCCGGTTATGTGCAGCGTTTTAATCAGGTGCAGCAGTATCTGCTAAGTGGCGATTGTTATCAGATTAATCTTACCCAACGTTTTAGCGCGTGTTATCAAGGGGATGAGTGGCAAGCCTATTTGCAACTACGGGATAAAAACGCCGCACCTTTTTCTGCTTTTATCCGCCTGCCACAAGGCGCAGTACTCAGTATCTCGCCAGAGCGTTTTTTACAACTACAGGGTAGCCAGGTTGAAACTAAACCCATTAAAGGCACCCGCCCGCGTGGTACCTGTCCGCAAACAGATGCAACAGAAGCCGACGCACTGCAGCTATCGCCCAAAGACAGGGCCGAAAACGTGATGATAGTTGACCTGCTGCGCAATGATTTAGGCAAAGTTTGCCAACCAGGCAGCGTTGCCGTGCCGCAACTGTTTGCCGTTGAAAGCTTTCCGGCGGTGCATCATTTAGTCAGTACCGTTACCGGTACCTTGTCACCTCAATATAACGCCAGTGATTTGCTGCGCGGGGCTTTCCCGGGAGGGTCTATCACCGGCGCCCCCAAAGTACGTGCGATGCAAATTATTGAGCAACTCGAACCACAACGGCGCTCGGTTTACTGTGGTGCTATTGGTTACATTAACAGCAACGGCGACATGGATACCAATATTGCCATTCGCACGCTTATTTGTAGTGAAGGCCACATTTACTGCCAGGCCGGTGGCGGCATAGTGGCCGACTCTGATGCCGACAGCGAGTACCAGGAAACCCTAGATAAAGTGAATAAGATATTGCCGGTTTTAGCACAGCAGGCACAATAACATGCAGGTTGCAGAGTTTCGTTATCGCTTTTTACTACAACCTGCGGCCAAAGCTGGCTCTATTCCAAGCACCGACGAACAACAGGCAGCTGTATTAGTACCGGTTATTGATTACGGCGACAAACTGCATATTTTATTTACCCAGCGCGCACTGCACTTGCGCCATCATCCTGGCCAAATTAGCTTTCCCGGTGGCCGCATTGAGCTAAACGAGTTAAGCGCGGATGCTGCCTTGCGTGAAGCAAACGAAGAAATTGGCCTGCTTCCCACTGAAGTTGAATTGCTAGGCCGCCTACCCATGCAAGCCACCAGCACCGGTTTTACCATTCAGCCCTGGGTAGGCCTGCTAAAACCGCAGCGCAGCTGGAAATTACAAGCTGACGAAGTCGCCGGTATTTTTGAAGTGCCGTTAACGCATTTTTTAGCGCAAGAAAACCGCCATCAGTTTAGCCTGCCACTACGCGGTAAACTGCAACACCTGCATGCCATGCCGTATCAGGATAAGTTTATCTGGGGCGCTACTGCCGCCATTTTACATAGGTTGTGTCTGCAATTGGCAGCGGATCGAAGCTAACGCAGTGCAGACAATTGGGAGTTTATTTGCTTCGCCTCTTTATTACAGCCTTTTTTCAGCCTGATTAAGATCAGCAAAACCGCTGGCCGCACTAAAAGTACTTCGGTTCTTGTCGGTTAAATAGCGACTAAACTCATCAGAAAAGGCTTTTTTCAATCACTTTGACCCTATTGGTTCTGGCGGGAGAACTTGCCCCCGCCGATTGCATAACTAAACTGGCGATTTATTGCGCAGTCGTTTTACCAGGCCTGCGATTGACGCGACAACGGCGATAGCCACACAGGCAATGCTTAGTTTTAGGATTAACGCCGGGGCTTGCGACAGGGTAAACATGGCAGCAACACCAGCAAGTAGCAGCGCAACGTTTGTCAGGCTGAAATGCGTAAAGGCCTGAGGCTGCAACACATCGGCGAAAAACGCTCTAATACGCTGCCATTGCCAAGCGCTAATACCCACCATAAGGCCGATGGTAACGTAGAGAAACAGCCCGGCAGTGGGGAAATTCAGCAAGGCGTGCATCACAATGGCCGGAATGATAGACCCGGTTTTATGGGTGATCCAGCCCAGCGCCAGGGCACTGATTGTTAAACCAATAATGGTCGAGGCATGATAAAGGTCGAGCTGATGATATTGCGCATGGCTAAATACAAATAAGCCTGCAGTAATGACGATACCCACCACTGGCGAAAAGAAACGGATCAACTTCGACTGCACATAACCACGCCAGAGTATTTCTTCTAATACTGGGATCAAGCCGAAGCTGCCGACAAACATTACCAGCCACCAGCCAGTTGTCTTTTCTCCATTTAGCAAAGCTTCCCGCCATGGCACAGACGTTCCCAGATCATAAGTTTGATCAAGCAGAAACACGGCTTTGTTGGCAATATCACCTATACACCATGCCAGCACACCAATAACAACCAGCTGAATAAACTGGTAGCCATGCCGTGTCAGCTTAAGCTCTGCTTTGAGTTTTTCGCTATTCATCCAGCTGAAAAAAACTATAAGCGCAAACCAACCGGCAAATTGCAGCATAAGCAGCTTGCTCAGGTCGAGCGCTATAGCGACCATATCAGGGCTGTCGCCCATTAAGGCCATCAACGGATGCCCGGTGACGCCAGCCAGTTGAAATAACATTTGCGCCAGTAGCGAACCGGCAAAAAACACCGCCAGCACTTCACAAAGCGCGAAGAAGCGGTGTGGTAGAGGATAGTTTTTTTCCATGATAGATGACCCATTGTCTGCGTTAGTGAAGTTGCAGTATCAATGCCCCCTGATAAAGATGCGTCTTTCTCGGTCGAAGCTTGCTGATTTACGGCAAAATCGGCCGATGTTTACCTGGCTTGCGCCTTACTACGACGGCGAAATTCACTGGGGGTGGCAGATTCAAAGCTTTTAAAGGCTTTGTTAAAAGTGGCTTTATTATTAAAGCCGACATCGAGCGCGATATCCAAAATAGACTGTTGCGACTCAATTAAACGCTGTTTGGAATCTTCTATGCGGGCTTTATTGACATATTCGTAGAAGGTCATGCCAATGTGACTATTAAGATATTCAGACATCTTGTGTTGGGACACGCCAACAGAATCACTTAATGTCTGTAAATTAAGAAAACGATCTAAATAAATACGCTGTGATGTTAGTGCTGCCAGTTTACTGCTGATCATACTGATATCTTCAGGGCGCAGGTTTTTCGGACCGGCAATTTTGTCATCGTTTTGCGCTGCAATATTGTTATCACTGTTGTTGCGGGGGCTTGTTTCAAATTCAAACGGCATTTGCAAAATAGCGGGCTGGTGCATGCCGTAGAAACCGGTCATAAAAATGAGTAACACTAAGACAAAAGACAAAATGGTGTCAGCATTGGATGCAACCGCAAAGGCATTTAAATCGAACAGCAGTGCGGCTATTAATGCAGATTCAAACAGAATAAAGCCAATAACCAGGTTGCGTAACCAGAGCAAATTGATGTTATCAATATTAGAGAAACACTGTTTGATGCGGCGTGCATAGCGAATAAGTAGAACCAAGCAGACAACCGTGTAGCAGATAACGTGGGCCAATTTTAGTAAGGGTAGTAACAGCTGGGCAGCGGAAAAGTCGCTTAATGATTCATCAGTGACAATTTTTAACTCTGCCGTGCTAAAAAAAACAGCATAAGACACCAACACTAAGTAACAACAAAACGGTACGAGATGAGGCACGCCAAAAAATCGGACTTTAGCCGCTGACAACGTTAAGCTTTTAACGTAAAAGTATAACAAGGGGCCAAACAAAAACACTACGCTGCTGGCGATGACAAACAGCGGTTTCATGTTGTCGGCGTAGCCCGAGACCGACAACCATTGGGCAGACAGCGCCATGACAAAAGCGCTTAATAACAGCACTAAATAACGATTAGCCTGATGTTTATTAGATGACTTTGCCATAAGCGTAAGTATCAGAAAAACGCCTTGCACAATACCAATAATCAGGATCGCCGACTCTAAACTAAGCATGATCTTCTCTACATTTAAACACAATTTAGTGCCATTAAGCGCTAGCAACCTAAACCATCAGCCGGGGCAATTCAATAGCGCATAATGTTGCAATACATTTAAACAGATGATCTATTGTACGATTCTTTGCTACCCTTGATACTAACCAGTGGAAAATAATACCTACTCGGGTAGGCAACGACACTGACACTGACACTATAATAAGCAGTCATATGGCAGACGCAAACCACACCAATCAACATAGCTGGACCATGCGCGGTGAAAGAATGACCTGTATTTGGCATACGCACTCAGTGTGGAGCCAGCGGTTTGGCCTTGAGGATACCAAAACCGTTGTGTTCAGCTCTCTGCTTTTGCCGATACGCTACATAGGGGGGGCTGGATACAGTTACTTTTTACTGTTCCCTTTGTTAAATGGCTTAACTTGGCACAGAGGCAAAAAATGGCAGCGTCTAAGCCAGGTGCATTCAAAGGAATAGTCTGGTAGATGTTAACAGCAGAATCATTGCTTTCAAGCTTCACCTTGGTATGCGCTTTACTGTTGGCATTGTTACAGCTTAAACGTCTGTATCCGGTTGCCCATATCGCCATACTTAGTGCAATACTGGTGTTGTTTATCTTCACCCGTCTTGACGACATGTTGCAAGTATCCGGCTTACTGGAGACTTACCCCGGTTTATTATTTATCGGCTCTGTCACTTTTTTGTTGCTCGGGCCATTAATTTATCATTACGTGATTGCCCGGACGTCTGCACAAAACGTTAGTTGTTTTAATTACCGAGCCTTGCGTCACACCTTAGTAACGTTACCGCCCGTACTTTACTTAGTACCTTATTGGTGGTGGCAAACCACCCCTTATCAGCTCGAGATGCTGCAATCTGGCGGCCTGCTCACACCATTGAATATGCTTCTTTGGCCAAGTTATGGCGATTTGGTGTTGCTTTTTTATTTGGGGCTGTGCGTTAAAAGGCTGCAGCAATTTGGGGTAGTGCTTAAGCATTGGTTTTCTTTTGTTGAAGATAAAAACTTGGCAGGATTAAAAAATATCCTGCAATGGCTGGCACTGATTATCGTTGTGCATCTGGTGTGGACCTGGGTGACCTGGTTTGACATTAACATTGTGCAAAGCACTATCAGTTCGGTACTTATAGTGGCACAGCTGATGTTTATTCTGGCTCTGGTGCTTGAAGCTGTTGCTAGTGGCAAGCGTGATATTATACTGCCGCCACCTGAGCATGAAGCTGCCAGCACAACCCCTTACACTGACGCGCAAATACAGCAAACAGCACAGTTGATCCAACAGCGGGTTGAAGCCGAAAAATTGTATCTGGATGCCAATTTAACGCTTAATCGACTAGCGCGTATTCTACAACAGCCGCAGAAACGTGTGTCTTTGGCATTAAACCAGACACTTGGTAAAACCTTTTATGATTATATAAATGGTAGCCGCATTAGCCATGCCAAAACCCTGATTACACAGCAGCCGGAACTGAATTTGCTAGACATTGCTATGCAGTCTGGTTTTAACAGCAAATCAGTATTTAATAGTGCTTTTAACAAATATGCCCAAACAACCCCCTCCAATTATCGTCGGCAGCATGCCTCCACCAATGTTCAGTAAGTTTTTACACCCGTATTATGTCCTGATCTACGTTTTAGGACGTCACAGCCGGTTGTTTTAAGTACGTTAGCGGTAAATTTACTACCGGAATTACTTATGTCGTTAAAACCACTATCACTGCTGCCCTCTACTTTGTTGTTTGTACTACTAGGAGTAAACTTTAGTCTGCTGTATTACTTAGTATTTCCTTGGTTAATCGAACAAGGATGGTTTTTCTGGCATGCTTTTTATCTGGTTACCTTGATTGGTTTTTTACCGCTGCCTGTCATAGCCTGGAGGATGCTTAAACAAGAACAATCCAGTTGGTCCTGGCCCGAGCTGAAAGCCCGTTTACGATTACACCCGCTAACGTTGCGACATTGGGGCTTCACCTTGGTAGGTCTTGTCGTAACATTAGCTGGCTATCTGGGCTTACTTTTTACCGTGCGCTGGGTGTACAACCATTTTGGCACACTGCCATTGTGGTATCTCGATCCTGAAATTACTATCGCCGGCTTATACGGTCTGATTTTGTGGCGGATAGTCGTCATTTTTATCAATGTGGTTGGTGAAGAAGTGCTGTGGCGCGGAGTGATCCAGCCCCGGCAAGAATTACAACACGGTAAAAAAACCTGGATGATTCATGGCCTACAATGGTTATCATTTTATAGCTGGAAACCTTGGGAATGGTTAATGCTATTACCAAGCTGCTTAATTTTGCCATGGATAAGCCAGAAAACCCAAAGCATGACCCCGGCACTGGTTATTCACGCCGTGTTTAATGGCTTGGGCATCGTTATGTTTACTCTCGCCGTTGTTAAAGGCTGATCGAAAGTGACTTACGGGTTCCCTAAGGGTCACTCATTAGGGTTGATTAGGGGGCGAAACAATTCGCCCCAATATTTTTAGTGGTATATCAGCGATTGCTGTTAACTCTGTTCGCCACTACCTTTCTGGGTAACCAATAATCATCGACTTCGGTCGCCCCATTAACATTAAAATCATGATACCAATGCCCAAGCAGCTGTCCTGGTTCAAATTGCAGTTTTAAATCAATAAACATCGGTGAAACCGCTACCATAGTGAAGACTTTATTGTGGCTTGTCGTTAACACCAGCGGCATTTTCAGCCGGCTATCACTTCTGACAAATTCAACTTCGCCTGACACCAGACCGGTTACACTATCTGTTTGCAATGACAATTGGCCACAGCTTTCGGTATTGCGTAATGACGTAGTACAGAGTTGCCACTCACCGGTAATCAGGTTGGTATTGTCTGGCTGGGTATTGGCGATAAACAATTCGGCAACGGTATGTGCCTCACGTTCATTAAAGAACACGTGTTCACCACTGTTCATTAGTATCGCTACAACCAGTTTGTGCTTCGGAAAAATAACCAGGTGGCTTCTGGCAGAGGGCATACTGCCTGAGTGAAAAATAACACGGCTTCCAAGCCGGTTTTTCCCGGTTTCCCAGCCCAGCGCATAGTGGGTTAAACTGCCATCAGCTAATCGATAGCTTTGCCACATTTCATCGACGCTGGTTTGCTGCAGCACCTGGCCTTGCAACAGCCGGGTGCCATAGTGCACCAGATCTTCAGCCGTTGATAAAAAGCCGCCCCCGGGGTAAATAAAGCTACGATCTTCGCTGACTGCAGCAATTCGTGTTGGTTGCTCCCCCAGCAGCCAGCTGCGCCACCACGACGGTTGATGTAAGTCATATTGTGTACTTACCACGGCAGGATGAAACCGGGTATGGTCAAGAAAAGTATTATGCAGCTGCTGCTGTTGCCAGTGACGCTGCATTAGACTGCTAAACGGCTGAGCAGTAACCTGTTCCATGACCGCAGCAATAATTACCCAACCATAACTTGAGTAGCCAAATTGCGAACCGGGGCTAAATTCCGGTGGGTCATTAATAAAGCGCGATAAGGCTGCCCTGGCAGTGGCATAATGAGTATGGTTAACTTTATCTGTATCATCGTAATGCCTTATCCCGGAAACAGAAGCAGCTAGCTGGCGCAGCGTTACATGATGCAGCGCCAGAGGCAATCCGGGTAAGTACTGGTGTAAAGGTGTATCTAGTTGTAGTTTGCCCTCTTCAACCAATTCCATCAGCACTACTGAAGTTAATGACTTAGAAATGCTGGCAATGCGCATAGGTGTTGCTGTTGTCATTTTCTGGTTATTTTCAAGGTTCGCCAGCCCAAATGCCTCAGACCATAATAATGTGCCATGCTGCCACACTGCCACCTGCGCCCCGGGTGTGCCGGTTTGTTCCATGTGGGCATTAATTAAAAATCGCGCCTGTGCGATAGCTTGTTCAGTGTCAGCGCGGCTATGCAGAGTGACAATTAGCAATAAGCCAATTAACAGGTATTTCATAAACATGTTCCAAATAGTATAGAAAGTGCCATGATAAACTGGGCTGGAGCGAACCAAATGTGCCAGAAGTCATGTTATATCTCTTCCAGTGGCAGCGAGGTGTGTTACTGCTTCAAGGGCATCAGCTTATTCTCCCAATCCTGCCAGAACTGGGCAGCAGCAAGGCTACTGCCTGATTTCTATTATTTCGCCTTCAATGGTTTCAATCTTAAGAGTATCGCTACCAAGCAGACGATCAAGGTTGAGGAAATAGTCACAAAAATCGGTGTATAAATCGTTTGGTTTTTTGCCATTAATGGTGCGAATGCGGTCGCCAAGTTTGAACGGATGCGATGCTAGCGCGCGATTAACGACCCATTCGTTATTGGTTGCAATACCCACTACAAAGGGTCTTGGTGAATCTACTTCAACTTCCGTTCGTTGCAGCAAGTAAATGGCATCTTGCTGATAATCAAGGTAGACGTCAAAGTGCTCCAGGATATCGTTGCCTAACAACGCTTTATCTAAACTTGAGAATTCAACAGGGATACGCATAGAGGCTGCGCCAATTTCAACGTCGAGTTGTTTAACAACAATGTCGTCTTGTTTAGTACCGAAAATTCCAGACGTGGACTGATCAAGAATATTCATTGAAGAACTGGAATCAAAGCGATCGGCTAAATTTCTGGGTAATACCAGACCACCGTTGTAACCTGTATCGAACAGTACGTCGCTAACCTCTAAACCGGCGACTTTTAATTTAATGGCAGGCACTGCAGATAACGTGGGGTGCTTGAAGTCAAGCTTTGTTACGTTATCAGGGAGCGCCAAGGGGTGCTCACTGATCGACAACGTTTGTGCCTGGTAGTCAATCTTCCAATATCCTCTACTCATTAAATTTGCGCCAATCAGTCCTTGAGGAGCTATGCACTGTGTTGCGGATGTATCACCAAAGGTTAATATACCGGCACTTGTTTTGGTAAACTTGGCTTGACCCAATACAAACTCGGGTATCTGTGTAACCGAGACTTCACCATCAACGCCTTGAGCTGTAGTAACTTTTTTTGTCGTAACTGGATTAAGGCTCAATGCCGTTGCGAAAGAGCGTTCAATTTTTGAATCAAATGCTGCCGTATCCAACAAAAATTGTCCTGGCTTTGCGCCTACAGTGGCTTGCACAATGATCAAATCTTTTTTGTAATCGAACGTAAGCGTTGCAGCAACCACACCGTCGGCGTGATTGCCGTGTAGATCAGAATGGCAACAGCTTTGTCAGCTTGTCTGGTGTATCTGCGGTGGGCAGCTCTTTAAACAACCTGGTCAGGTAATCATAAGGTTCTAATCCGTTGATTTTGGCAGTTTCGACCAAGCTGTAGAGTGTCGCACTGGCGTTGGCACCTGATGTGGTGTTTGCAAACAGCCAGGCTTTACGGCCGATGACGAATGGCTTAATAGCACGTTCGGCGCGATTGTTGTCGATGTTCAGCCTGCCATCTTCCAGATAACCTATCAGCTTCGGCCATTGATTAAGGCTGTAGG
>NZ_AUDG01000068.1 GCF_000425345.1 Rheinheimera baltica DSM 14885
AATGTGTATTGGACAGCAGCCTGTCAGCCCGCTTAATGTTATGTTTTTCATAGGCATTAGAGTGAATACCCCGGCCAATGCTGGTGACGGTAGCGGCACTGCCGTTTGCCAGGCTTTGCACGCAATCAATCACTGCTTTTTGTCTGGTTGCATGCATTTTGGGTGTGACAAATGAAACGATATTGGTCAAGATAGCGCGAACATTCATGGCTGTTTGGTCTCGGTGATGTTTGGCGATTGATCTGATCACCGAACGCCATGAATGTTCCTTCTGAGTTCATCTTTTTGTTTTAGCTAATAATTTTGTGGGGATACCTCAGGATCTGTGCCCAATGCAAAAATGGCTACTTGCGTTTGATAAGCATCAAATGCAGCGGACAATCACATAGAGTTTACTGACATTAATTGTTTAAAATCAATGCGTTACTTAAGATCATACGTATATGGAAACTCTAGGGCTCAGGGAAAAATGCACATAGAAAAAATTGAATTATCAAACTTCAAAGCATTCGAAAAACTTGAATTCTCCTGCAATGACACCTTCAATGTGATTGTTGGGGAAAATAACATAGGCAAAAGCACGATTTTCGAGGCGTTAAATCTCTGGAAATTTGCTTATGATAAGTTGATTCAAGAAAGAGATAAAAGTAGGTTTTATAAGGCCGCATCAAACTACTACCTACCGTTTTCAGACCTAAATCAAGTGCGGCTTGTAAATGACAATGATCTATTAAATAAAACTAGCGATACGGTCGCATCAGTAACAGTAACCATTGCTGATGGCGAAGAGCGTTTCTCGCTGAAAATTCGTTTTGAAAAGCCTACTATTAAAAATGCATATATCAGATTTTTCAACTCGGACGATTTTCCTGAGTTTGAAAGATTTGCTAATCACATTCGGCCTAAATCATGTTCTCTTAAAGATGTAATTTTCATTTACCAAACTAGAGCAATTTCAACTATTGGGAAATCAGAGCCATTCTATAATAATGGGCAAATCGAGAAGAAAATCGCAATTGGAAAATCTCATGATGTATTAAGAAACAAAATCTTGAAAACAGAGAACTCACAAGCAAGGGTTGCTGATCGGTTTTCTAAGCTAGAAGCTAGACTCGAAAGAGTAATGAAAAAAGATTATAAAATACGCTTTAAAAATAAAAACAGGGCTGATGATGAATATATTCGGATTACAGCGGAGTGCGCAGCTCATAAAGAGCTAGAAATTTCTATGATGGGCAGTGGGTTTCTACAGGTTCTGGAGATTTTTTCGACAATAGAATATATAGAGTCACATATTGATTGGATCTGCTTAATTTTGATTGATGAGCCTGATTCACACATTCATTCCGACCTTCAGTCCTATTTGATTGATGAATTAAAAAACCATGCTGATAGTCAAATTTTTCTTATTACACATAATGACAGACTTGTCGGAAAGGTTGCGGAAGGTGAACTTTTCTACCTTAATAATAGGGTTAAAGAACTAGGAAAGCTTGACCCGCTTCAAATAAACGATTTCTCAACAGTTAAGTCTGGTTTGGCGAGTGTTCTCGAAGAACTGAATTCTCATGATTCAAGACCGATAGTTTTAACAGAGGGTAAAACTGATAAAAAAATTCTTGAAACCGCATGGGATAAAATATATCAAGATCAAACGATGCCATACCAAATAATTTCATCTGGAATTCAAATTGACGATGAGGCGAGAACGGGCTCTGCTGAAACAGTAAGGCGCACATTAGAATACCTATCCACGATTACGGACAGGAAGATTATTGGATTATTTGATAATGACCGAGAAGGTAACGAGCAATTCAGAGGTTTAAACAAAGATATATTTGAATCTCACAATCTCAGTAGTTTCACCAGAAAACATAAGACAAAAGATATTTTCGGGTGTCTTCTGATCGTTCCAGATAATAGACTTGAGTTTGTTACCATGAGTTCTTTGACTCAACGGTACTTGGTTATCGAGCATTTGTTTTCTAATACGCTGATTGAACAGAACAATATAAAAGGAGAAAGCATACTCCAGTCAAATGTTTTTGAAATAGTGGGTAGAAAAAACGACTTCGCCGAAATCTGTGCTACTTTCGATCAAAGTGAATTTGTAGCCTTTACACAATTATTTGATAAGTTTCGTGAGTTATTTAATCAAGCCTAACAAGCGTAGACACTGCGACGGCTTTTCCTTAGCGGCTGCGACTTCATTACAAAGCCGAGCGTGCTGCGAGCGTTAGTTGCTGGTCTCATAATCAAATATGCGGAGTGTGAATGAATAGTGTGATTTCTTCGATCAAAGATAATTTAAACTCAAGGCTCAGAAATCCGTTTATTGGTGCTTTTATTTTTTCTTGGGTATCGCTACATATTAAAGGAGTTAGTATTTTTCTCCTTGTTGACACACAGATGAAAATAGAGATATTGCGTAATAAAGACTGGGTTATCTTCGGGGATGTTGTCTTTCCCCTTTTACTGTCTCTTGCTTATCTTGTCTCGGTGCCTCTGATTAGTCTTTTATATGATCACTTCGAGAGCGGTTGGGTAACCCCTAAAAGGTTGGATATTTCTAGAAAGAAAACCGTTGCTCAGGTTCGAGCTGAAGCCGCTTACATTAGGGATTACGAGTATGGAAATTTGTCAGCTCTTGTTAGTGCAAAAGAGACGTTAACAAGTGCTGTGAGTGAATTATCCGAGTTGCTTGAAGAGTATAGGGCGAGTTGCTCGATAGCTGATGGGGAGAAATTTTTGAAGCTACAATCTGTGACCTATAAACTCGGTGAGGTTTTAGCAACCATGTCTTCATCAGACAAAGAACCTACAAACAAAGGCAACTAACAAGGCGAGTCAGCATCGCACCTTTGGTGCTGGATTCGCTAACGCTCGCCGCTGCTTGCGGCGTCATTTCCGCTTTTCGCTCAAAACGCTGATCGGTTCTGTGCCAAAAGCTGACGAAGGCACTGGTAGCTGTCGAATCGGTGCTTTTCACTGAAAGCGGACGTTGCTGAACATATCGAAGTCAGCGACTCAGAAATTCTCAGTCATTAAAATGTTTACGATTCCATAAACATTTTTTACTTTTATTGCTTTAATTGCAAACTAACAGTTTGTAACAATATGAAACCGCGAGATATTTGAATGACATCCTCACTGTGTGCGGCGTTATAATCATTAATAAGCCCTTATCAAGGTTGAGGTTATGCAATCGTTAAATACTATTACGCTCCATTATCTTCAGACTTTTGTGCTAAGTGCCGAGTTAGGGTCTATTTCTGCTGCGGCAAGAGCATTGGGTAAACGACAATCGCAACTCAGTGGCTGGATCCAGGATTTGGAAGCAGAGCTTAATTTGGAGTTGTTTACTCGTAGTGGTAACAGCCTGCAGTTAAGTCCTGATGGCCATACTTTATTACCGTTGGCACAGCATGCGTTGGCACAATCAAACCGCTTACAAGCTGCAGCTCATGCCTTACAGCAACATCAACAACTGGTGCTCGTAGTTGGGGTTGCGCCCCATATTCCACAGCAACTGTTAACTGATGCAATTGTCAGTTTTATGCAAGAGCAGCCTCAGGTTCAGATGCGCATCCGTACACATAGTGAAGAAGTCTTAACTCAAGGCCTGATCGAAGGAATATTTGATGTGGTGCTGTTGCACGAAAGTATCGAATTGCATAACAGCCGGTACGACTATTGCCGCGTCGGTTACTATGATGAAGTATTCGTTGTACGGTCGAGCCATCCGCTTGCCGGAAAGCCAAGTGTTGGGGTCGAAGAGTTAGCGCCATTTCGAGAATTAATTTGGACGGAGCATTATCAACAGTCTGCCGAGGAAAGTGGTTACAGTGGGCATTCTAGCCAGATTGCTGACTTTGGCACGCTCAAAGGTGTGCTATTAAAAACGGATTGCGTTGCCTTATTACCAACCTTGATGGTGGCATCTGGCATTCATCAAGGTCAATTGGCGTTGTTGCGGGTAAATAATGAGTTATCGACCATTCGCCGTCGTCTGGAATTGCGCTGGCCTCTGGGAAGCCAGCACAAAACTTTAATCAGCTGTTGGTTGCGGCTGGTCTGTCAAACGCTTAATAATCCGGACTCTGATACACCACCTTACCGTTGAGCATGGTCAATAAGAACTTCGCCTGGCGAATTTTAGCCGGTTTAGCCCGACTGATATCCTGATCAATCACCACCAGATCGGCAGCTTTACCGACAGTCAGTGATCCAGTTTGTTCAGCGAGACCTAAAGCTTTTGCAGCATTAATGGTATAGGCCGCAATAGCTGTATCCACATCAGGGAAAGCCTGACCTTTTAACTCCAGTGCGTTGGCGATACTGATCAGCGGATTTAGCTCATTGACGTTCCAATCGCTACTCAGAGTTAAATTTGCGCCGGCAGCAAGAAACGCCCGAACTGGCATTAAATGCGCTGCGCGTTCATGGCCTAACCATGGTTCCGCCCAATGGTGATCAGCATGCAAAGTACCTTCATTACCAATTTGCATATCAGCATCAACTGATAATTGTTTAAATCGGCCGAAATCTTCGACTTGCACCAATTCGAGATGTGTTAAGCCATATAATTGCGCCGAACCCTCTTGACGGGCAAATGCAACTGCATCAAGTGCATTTCGCGTTCCACCATCACCTATGGCATGAATATGCGCGCCGTAACCAATTTTATCGAGTTCCACCAACCACCACTTCATTTGATCTGGCGCTATATAATCCAACCCTGTCGGGAGGTCAGGATTAATGGTTTGGCGATATGGCTGCAGTAATCGAGCGGTGCCGTTTTGTAATAAACCATCGCTGTAAAGCTTAACCTGATTGATCACCAGCAACCGGTTTGGATCCGGTTGATAAACTTTGCGGAAGAACTCCAGCTGCGGCGCTGCAGGATCGGCGGGGTAAATCCATGGCCGGATGCTCACGCGCGCAGTTAATTTCTTTTGCCGTTCAAGTTGTTGCCAGGTATCCAGCCAGCCACGTTTCCAATACAGCCGACCATCACCCACAGTTGTGATTCCGTTTTCAGCTAATTGGCGAAGTCCGTTGAGCAGCCCGCGCTTGTGCGCATTTTGCAAATCAGGTTGTTGATTCCAGGCGATCTCAAACAAGCGATCTCCGGCATTATCCAGCAGAATTCCGCTGAGACTGCCATCGGTTTCACGTAAAATGCGGCCACCTTGGGGATCGGCAGATTTATCATTCAATCCGGCAAGCTGCAATGCCTTGCTATTGACCCACATGGAGTGAGAGGTTTGCTCCATAATGACAACTGGATTACTCGGGAACAGGCGATCGAGCATTTCTAGTGGTGATTCATCTGTCAGGGAAAGCAACGTTGCCAGCTCATGGCCATAGCCCATTAACCATTCATCTGACTCTGGGACCAATTCGCGCTTGCATTGAATCAGTTCTTGCTCATAACCACCGATATTACGAGCATCAGACAAATCACAATCTCCGCCAATTTCAGCGTCTGCCTCAAAGACATGGTTGTGGTTATCAATAAACCCAGGACCGATAAACGCCCCTTCTAAATCTTGCCAGTTACTCAAATTTGGATACTGTTTTTGCGCAGTCTCTGCATTACCTATAAAGGCAATACGGCCATCTTTGATCACCATTGTGTCTGCTGCTTGATGTTGATAAATAACAGCGTTCGTTAGGACAATTGCCGATTTATCGACTTTAGCTGTGGTATTTACTGCATCTTCATCAGCGCCTGCTGGCTTACAGCTGAATAGAAATGCGCTTGCAACGAGCATAGACAAGTGACTTAACTTCATTTTTGTGGTTCTCAATGTGATTAAACTTTCATCATCTTAGCAAGAAAAATAGACTGTGAAAGTTAGTCACTATCAGGAATAGATGATAGCAAACGACCTATTGATATTTCGATTTACTTAATTAAAGTCACTCGCTGAATCAATTTGTTAACTTTTTGAATTTTGCTAAAGGCCACTGAGTTGATAAGGGAAATCCAGAAAGTGTTGTCGATATTGAAAGTTTCAAAACTTGCTCCAAGTCTTTGTGCCACCCAATAAATTGTCTGAAGTCGAAGGAAATCTTCCGCTAAAACGGGCTTGATATTCAAACTCTAAAAGCTTGCAAAAGTAACATGTCCGCAACTAAGGCAAAGCAGTTATTCGTTTTTGTGTGCCCTGGTTTTAGATGATCGCATCACGCACTGAGTCGTTCGCTGCGATGAATGATTGATTTAGCAAGTGGCACAGAAATTGTCTTGTTCTTCAACGACAAGGCTCATGGGACTGTTGCTACATTGGAGAATTTAATAAATTGTTTAAGAATGCTATTCACCTTAGACACTCGTTCATCCAAGGTACCGCTAACTAGAAAATATGGTACTTTTCTTTCTGCAAGGTCTTCCACAATCTGCTCTTGAAACCATTTCCTTTTGTGATTTCCACTTCGATCCCATGTATCAGCGTACGGTATATCTGTATCACACAAGACGAAAAGGTCGTATCGTTTCTCAGCATCCTTTGCAAGTTGAGTTAGAACGGGGCCAGCGCAGCCATGATAGTCTTTGGCAAACATAAATGTGGTAATTGGGCTCGTGTCGCAGAATAGGTACTTACGCGATTGCAGGGTAAGCGTCTCCTCGCGCTTATTGTGCTCTGGCCCTATCAGCTCAAACTGCTGTAGAGAGATCCTTCTATTAACCTGATGCTCTCTCCAGTATTCTGCCCCATACTCCGGCATCCAAACTGTGTTGTGCGATTCGGCTAATGTTCTGGCGAGAGTTGTCTTCCCAGTTGAAGGTGCACCCAGAAAGCATATTTTTATGATGAGATCTTTATAGACCAACGGGTCAAGATATTCCCGTCCGGCGAAATAGTTTTCACGGAGTTTTGTCCCGCTAATTGGCTCTTTGACACGAGCCTCATCAACCCGCCTATCAACCGCACCAAGTGCCTTGCTGACATGATCGCCATAGAATTCGCTGGAGTAGAAATGAGTTATTCGAAGACCATCCAGTTTATGCAAGATGTAGGATTCCTGTTCGCTTCGTATTTCTGGCGTGTCACCATATCCGGCGGGGCCATCCCATGCTTCAATAACTTTGACCGAAGGATAAAGTTTTTGTATCCATCCAGCACGAACATGCAGTGGTATTTCAGTGACATCAGTGGCGTAAACCATAACGATAAGTTCGTCCATTTCCGCTAATGCCGTCTCTATCAACATCTGATGACCGCGGTGAAAAGGTGCAAATTTGCCTAGTGTTAGCCCACGTCGCATGCATTCTCCTTCGCTTTCATAGCAATTGTGGTGATTGCTTTATTATTTTCGCCAACATGCCAGCGCCAACACCCGAAAATGGCGTTCAACAAAAACAAAAACCACATTAACACCATTAAGTCGCCAGACTCGCTACCGTCAGCGGCGCGTAACGCCCACATGATGATGCTGACAATATTGACTCCGATATATAGCAGCCATTGTTCTTTATACCGCCACATCATCAGGAAGGTAGCGACAACGGATAAGACATTCGTAAAAGCATCTATAAATGGTGTATTTTGCTTAGCATTCAGTCCTAAAAATAATCCGAGACCGAGTGTGCAAACGACACATAAAGTGCCAATAACAAATCGCATGAACCAGGTAAGTTTCATCATGGCCACCGTCTTGTTTTCTAAAGAGTGCCGCCGCCACATCATGTAGCCAATAACGCCTGTCGGTAAAAAGAAAAAAAGGTTCAGGTATACTTCCCCGTAGAGACCGTTACTGTAGGCTAATACGGCGTAAGACAGGCTCGCATAAAGCCCAATTAAGTACCCTTCACGTCGACCAATAGCAATAAGCGCTACACATAAAATTCCTGAAAGGAAAACTGTCATATCAAAAATGGTTGTGGCCAGAATCGCGCTTAAAGCGCTTCCGACAAGGACCATTAATGTTAGCCATATGCTATCAAGCTTATTGAGCCGGGATACTTCGAAAATCATACGTTGTCCTTCAGGTAAGCAGCGCTCGCCATAAAATTGAATCATGCTGGATAACAGCCAGTCGCATTATTAACTTGTATTGAGGATATAAATAACTACACATAAAGCTATGTGAGCGATACCGGCTAAATGCTCAAATTTCTCTCGAAATTAACAATATTGGCATCTAGCTTCAGGGAATATAGCTGCGCCAATCGTCCCCCTGAAGATATTTTTTCATTGCTTATTTCAAACATCTCAGAGGCTTCAATTCGGCGCATCAAGCTTTTGCGCTGGAGTGGTTTTTCAATAATGGTTTCAATAACTGCCATCAGTTGTCCGATGGTAAACTTCTGTGGCAGGCAAAAAACAGGAAGCAACGAATAAAGAGTTTTTTGCTTCAATCGTTGCCGCGAAAGTTCAATTATTTGCCTATGATCGAATGCAGTCGTTAACTCTTTAAGCTTGCTTACTGGTATCCAGCATGCCATTTCAACACTATCGATGTGTGAAGCTACGGATTGATGAGCTACTAAGGCGAAGTAAGCCAGAGTGACGCTAAACCCACGAGGATCTCTGTCTGGCCCGGAAATGACCTGCAACTGCTCTAAATAGTTGGGTGTGAAACCGGTTTTATCGGCCAATTTACGTCGAGCTGTCATATCCGTATTTTGATCGAGGTCGATATCGATAAAACCGCCTGGCAAGCCCCATGCGCCCTGAAATGGCTGCTGAGCGCGCTTGACCATTAATACCTTCAATGTATCTTCGTGAACAGTAAACAACACACTATCAACGGTAAATAACGGTTTTTTGATTATTTCTTGACCTGCCATTTTGCTCTCTACTTTATGTCTCTAGGACAATTCCTTTATAGCATAATAATCACATAAACGATGAACTTGATAAATCCAACTTGACATAGTGTCTTAAAGACATTATGTTTGCATTGTGGTTGTGATAAACATTGGAAATCACACACATATGCAATGGCAATCCAACTTGACTTACTCAGGCTCGGTTACTTTCAAAAGGTCAAATTATGACAAGTTTAAGTACAGCAATTAGCCGCTTTTCCTTACCTAAAGGTCAGCATGAAGATGGTTTATTAAAGCTATTTCAATTTGGCAGCGGTGAAAACCACGTTCAGATTGCGTCACCAGTAAGCGAGCATGTTGAAATTTTATTTCGCTACCAGGGCGATCAATCAATAATGCAACTATTGCTGTTGACTGATGCATTACGTCGTCACGGTGCCAAAACCATTGACTTATTAGTCCCTTATTTTCCTGGTGCGCGTCAAGACCGGGTGTGTAACTCAGGTGAAGCGCTCTCTGCAAAAGTTTATGCTGATTTAATCAATCAGCAAGGGTACAGCAAAGTATGCCTGTTTGATCCTCATAGTGATGTCGTGGTGGCGTTACTCAAAAATGTGCAAGTGATAAAAAACCATAGTTTTATCCAGGATGTAATCAACGACACAGGCTCTGATCTCGTGCTGGTTTCCCCCGATGCAGGTTCGAATAAAAAGATTTTTGATTTATCAAGCCAGCTAGGCGGCCTGCCAGTGGTTCGAGCTGACAAAATACGTGACGTACGCAATGGCGCCATCATTGGAACCGAAGTGTTCAGTGATGATTTAAGCGGTAAAACGGCACTTATAGTAGATGATATTTGTGCGGGAGGTCGGACATTTATTGAGTTAGCAAAAAAACTCAAATTAAAAGGCTGTAAAAGAATCGTGTTGGCTATTTCGCATTACGAAGGTAGCGCCGATGTCGCCAGATTAGCCGAAAGCGGTATTGATACGGTTTACACCACCAATAGCCTTGGAGACTGGGCTGCAAGTGAGTTTCTTAACATTAAAAACATCTGGCGCTTTATGCCAACGCAAGGAGAAGCAAAATGAAGTTGAATCCCGTAACCGCCATTGATGGCTACAAAGTCGATCATCGTCGTCAGTACCCAGATAATACGGAAGTCATATTTAGCAATCTGACAGCACGTAATACAAGGCGTGCCTATACCGAGCAGATGGTATTTTTTGGACTCCAATATTTTGTCAAAAGCTTTTTGATCAAAAGCTGGAATGAAGACTTTTTTCAGCAGCCAAAGGAAGAAGTGATCCGTCGGTTTTCACGTCGGATTAATAACTATCTAGGCCCAAACAATGTTGGGACCGAGCACATTGCCGATCTGCATGACCTAGGTTACTTACCTATCAAAATTATGGCGTTGCCAGAAGGTTCAGTGTATCCACTTAAAGTGCCATGCATGGTCATTTTTAATACCGACGAACGTTTTTTTTGGTTGACCAATTATCTTGAAACCATTCTGTCCACAAGTGTGTGGGGGATGTGTACGAGTGCAACAACAGCCAACGAATACAAAAAAATACTCACCGCTTATGCACTTCAAACTGATGGCAGTTCAGAATTTGTTAATTGGCAAGGTCACGATTTCAGTTTCAGAGGGATGTTCGGAGCTGAAGCAGCAGCAATGAGTGGTGCAGCGCATCTACTTAGTTTCACGGGTACAGATACCATTCCTGCGATTGATTTTCTGGAAGATTATTACAATGCGAACAGCGATTTAGAATTAGTCGGCGGCAGCGTAGCTGCAACTGAGCACTCCGTCATGTGTGCTGGAGGCATGGAGAATGAATTAGAAACATTCCGCCGCCTGATCCAGGATATTTATCCGTCTGGTATTGTGAGTATTGTGTCGGATTCCTGGGACTTCTGGCAGGTCATGACTGACTTTACAGTAAAACTCAAAGCACAAATACTGGCTCGTGACGGCAAAGTGGTCTTCCGTCCAGATACGGGTTGTCCAGTTAAAATGATTTGTGGTGACGAGGATGCTGAAAAAGAATCACCAGAGTACAAAGGTGCGATTGAATGTTTGTGGGACGTATTCGGTGGCACGTTCAGCCAAACGGGCTATAAAGTCCTCGATCCACACGTTGGTTTGATTTATGGCGATTCCATCACCATTGAGCGTGCTAAGGCTATTTGCGAAGGCCTCAAAGCCAAAGGTTTCGCCACAACGAATGTCGTATTTGGAATTGGTAGTTATACCTATCAGTACGTCACCCGCGACACAGATGGCTTTGCTGTAAAAGCTACGTTTGCCAAGATTTCAGGCGAAGATCGTGAGATTTTCAAAGCCCCAAAAACTGGCGACGGGAGCAAAAACTCAGCAAAAGGTCTGGTTGCAGTGTTCAAAAATGAGCAGGGTAATTTTTACCTCAAAGACCAGGCCAGTTGGGGCGAAGTAAACGATTGCGAATTCATCGAAGTGTTTGAAAATGGGAAATTACTTTGCGATGTAAGCCTCGCAGAAATCAGGGCTAGGTTAGCTGCAGCCCTATAAACTGAATAATGCCAACTGGTAACGTACGGTTGGCTTTATTAAATGCCTTTGTCCATCGTTTCATAGGACTCAAAAAATGATTATTTACATCGATATGGATGATGTTCTGTGCGACTTTTCGGGCGCAAAAGCCTCTGCTATCGCAGAGCATCCAGGAATTGCGTTTCCACAATCACAATACGGTTTTTATCAGAAATTATCACCTATAGAAGGTGCAATTGAGACTGTCCTAGAGCTGTATCGCTCTGATAAATATACGCCCTACATTTTAACAGCACCTTCGACTATGAATCCTTTTTCGTACACCGAGAAAAGAGTATGGATTGAAGATAAATTTGGTTTTTGTTTTATAGATCGTTTAATAATCTGTTCCCACAAAGGGCTACTAAAGGGTGACATATTAATTGACGACAATGACTCAGGCCGTGGCCAAGAATATTTCGAAGGCAAGCTTATCCATTTTGGAACCAACCACTTCCCGGATTGGGCGGCGGTTCGACGAGAGTTAAATCTTGATCGTGAGTAAGCAAGCAAAAACTAGAGATTATAACTTAGATAAGCAGGTTTAATCTTTGGGAATAAATTTCGGATAAAACGAATGTCTGCAATTAAGGAAAATCAGACAATTATCTAGTGAAATTTTGCCGCTCTGAACCGCCCAAACTCACTGAAAGTGGACTTTGTTGTTAATAAATTAACCGTGACGCTCAAAATTTCGTGACTTTTACAATAGTCCGAACGTTTTTTAAAAAAGCCTGCACTAATTACCAGTTTTTGTATTCAAAGTTATCGTGCAACCTCAGACTTCGCAGATTACGGAACCCAATAACTCAGAGAAGATTTTCCCGGTTGATCAAGTATGATTGCAATGCTTTGCTTGGCTCGGGTCACCGCAACATAAAATGAGGCAGCGGCTGTTGATTCCATAGGTGTTCCATTCTTAATAAAGTTTTCTATGTTTTTAGTTGGAGCAACTAGCACTCGCTCAAATGTAGCTCCCTTTGTAACTTTGAAATTCTGGAATGGAAGATCTAGGTTTTTGGCCGAACTTACGTTATTTCTTAAGCATTGCGGACTGTACTTCGACAAGTACTCATAGATATGCTCGGAGCGCAGTAAGTAAACACCATCGTGTCCCGTATCTTCGCTGTTCTCTGAAGTGGTCTTCGGAAATGCCCAACTCGCATCGAAAATCATATCTGAAAAGGATGCAATTTCCTGCCTACATCGATAAGTAATTGTTGAATATGCAATGTTAAGACATCCTTCTGCCTCGCGATCTAAGAACCATTCCAATGACGCAGCATAACCAAATTTCTTGTTTTTTTGCCCTCTCGGATTTGTTGAGAGAACCGCTTGACGCACATCCCCAACCAGCCGTATTTCAATTTTAGATTGCAAAAGCGTTCGTAAGATCTCCCAATCGTAGCCTGCAAGATCCTGAACCTCATCAATCAATATTTCGTCGTAAATATTTTCAAGACGGTTCAGTAATTCCGGTTTTGCCTCCATCAGTTCAAAAGCCAGCCGGCCTAGTTCACAACCAAAGATTCTGTTGTCGGCAGTCATAAATCTGCTTTTTCCATTTGCAAATCTGCCTGGACGTCCATCAAAATCGAAGCCTCGAACTCGCTCGGCAGGAAACTTGAAACTTAGAAATGGCTTGGCAAAATGTCTGAGCAAAAACGTGTACCATCCCATTACCTCCACTCCAGTGGCATGGCCAGCCTCTGCTGCTAATCGAGCCTTTACCTCTTGTTGGTTTGTTTGGGTGTATGTCAGAAGCGCAACTTTACGACTTGAAGGTAGCTCTTTGCAGTGGTTAACCAAGCCTTGAGTCTTACGACCACCTGCAACAGCCAAAGTAAGGATGTTAGGCATTGTGGATGAACTCCGCGGCTTCAACCATATACTTTGGTGGATCCAGAGCTTCTTGAGACTCTGCAATGCGCATCGCCCCTTCTGTTTTTTCACGAGCCATCCAGGTTTTCAAATCCGCCCTCGCTGAAACTCCAAGTATCTTCCTTAGCTGATCTTCTCCATTTGCTCTGATCAATTGAGGTTCTAAGGTTTGTCCATCAGCCACAGCGCCAATGAACAGCTCCCGTTTTTTACCGTCTAGCAACGATTCCACAATCTGTCTCAACTCAACGGGATCAACTCCATCGTTGTCACGCATCACAGCTACGGGTTTGTCAACCGATTGGCATAGCTCTAAGCATCGCGCTAGAGATAGCCCGCGCATGCTAATAACATCAATCCCTAATTCCATTGGACTTTTTTTATACAAATCCATAAACACGCGTTCAAAAATAATTTCGTCAGAAGGTCCCTCAACCAGAACCACTTTTCTAGCCAAAACCAAACGTAAGGTGTCGTAACCAGGCAAACGTTGAAAGTAACGGACCGTTTCAGGGGATAAGTCAGTAATTTTTGATGGTTGACTACGGCTAAGTAGATGTAAATCATTTAAGCCAAGTCGATTCAGAACGTAGGTGCTGTGAGTCGAAATAAAAAGCTGTTGTTCATTTGATGCTAATGACTCGATTCGGTCCAGCAAAATCCTCAGGCTGGTATGTGAAAGGTGATTCTCTGGCTCTTCGATCATAATGATCTTCACTTTGGATGCATGCCGTTTCATAGCAAGTGAGATCTTTATCGCAGCCTGCTGGCCAAGCCCTGCCATTGAAAATGGAACGCTATCTACATAAGGTGTGATAGCACTTTCCCAAGATGTGCGTGAAGTCTGATCCATTGCCAAGGCCATCGGCTCAGCCTGCAATGCAGCCCCTAGAGCCCCAATACGAGCGTTAACTGGAGCAAGAGCTCCCAGAGTCATAGATGCTTTTATTTCTCTATAGTCAAGCGATATGGCGGCCTTCTCCGGAGCTTCAAGGTGATCGCTCAGGATCTGCCGCAAGTGGTAGTCCACCCCATTACTAGATTTGACTGTACGGGAGTCAATTGTGGCTACAGAAAGTACTCGCGGACGTTTCACTAACTCTTGGTCTGCAAATGAACGCCATTCGCATGTGTAATACTCAACAGGCAAAAGATCAGTTGGGTTTTTCAACCATTCATCCAACATGTCTTGATATTCTTCATTTGGGTAAATTCTTAGAAAAACTCCGGGACATGCAGTTGTGGGCACACTCGTGTTAACCGCTCCACACAGAAGTTGAAGCTCTGCATCATCACAGAGGTATAGTTCAATTAATATCTCGGGAAAGGACGGTTTTAGGCCTGCATTCAATGAGGCTACAAATTGATTTACCATCTCAGAATTGAACCAGTGTGGGTTTAGTTCCTCCAACACACTTCGGCCAACTATTCTCCCGTTAAGCGCCAATGATACAGCTTCCATCAAAGTAGATTTACCTGCATCATTATCACCAATAAGGATATTCTTTCTTGGGTTGGGGTATAGAGTGAAATCGTTGTATATCCGATACCCGCGAATACGAATTTTAGTGATCATGTCTAATAGTCCTTATTATTTTTTGATCTTGGCACTGCTAGCTATAATTTGTACTTTACCCAAAAAGGGCGCGCGCTTCACTGAAATATCACTAGCTTTTTAAAAGCTAGGTAACTTTTTCTTGTTGGCTTTATGGTGTGATTTATTGACTTTGTAGTGGCACACTGAATTTAGCCACCTGATTTGAGGTGTTATGACATCCTAGGTTCTCGAAAAAACGAATGTCAGCAAATAAGGCAAAGCAAAGATTAATTTTTTCGAACTCCAGTGCTTTCAACAACAGCAACTACCTCAAACAGTCCGTTCCTGAATGCCAGTAAAACAGCTGGTGCGTGAGTTTGAAAATCTTGATACGCAGCAATGCTAACGAGCGGTTCGGTTACGCTGAAGTTGGTGATAACTTTGGGTGGTTTTTTACGCAGCGGTATACATTGTGGACTTGAAGACTTCTACGTACCTGTAATATGAACATTTTTTATAATCAAAAGCGGCCGAAAAAGTGAATTTAATGTCAATTCGGACACCGGTTTGTTTGCTAAAGTAGCTTAAATTACTTAGCGAAGCGGCTGTTATGATTACTGTAGGCATTTTTATCTACCCAGATATTCAGGCGCTGGACCTGGCTGGGGCACTGGATTGTTTTGGTCAGGCGAATCAGGAACTGCTTGCCGCCGGACGAGCACCTTATTATCGCTATTGTGTTATTGGGCTAAACACGGCTCCACTCTTTGCTGAAAATGGCCTGCAATTAACGGCACAATACTCACTAGACACTTGCCCACAACTGGACTACCTGGTTATTCCGGGTGGTGCCGGTGCCAGAACGTTAACGGCCAATCAGGATTTTATACGCTGGTTGTGTCAGCGCAGTACTGAAACAGAAAAGATAATATCTATCTGTACCGGTGCCTATTTACTTGCGCAGAGTGGCTTGGTTGACGGCCTACCTCTTGCCACCCACTGGCGATTTGCTGCAGATTTACAAACGAGATATCCAAAAGTCCAAGTAAATTCCACTGAGCTTTATGTTAACTCGGGCAAGTTTTACTCTTCTGGCGGCATGACCGCGGGTATTGATTTATGCCTAGCGGTGATTGAGCAAGATCATGGCGTTGCCATTGCTCAGGCGGTCGCACAAGAGCTTGTGATGTATCTTCGCCGCAGTGGCGATCAGTCGCAGTATGCCAGCCCGTTAAAAATTCAACACAGTGGCGTGCAGCGTTTTATCCAATTACAGCATTGGTTGCTGGCCAATCTAACTAAACAATTAACTGTAGCTGATATGGCTGAACAAGTGGCTCTAAGCGAGCGCCAGTTTCGCCGGGTATTTCGTGCCCGGTTTGCCATGACTCCAGTACAGTATCTGCAGCAACTGCGACTGGATAAAGCCCGGAGTTTAATGTTGTGTGACGGTTACAGTTTGCAGCGTATATGCAACGAAGTTGGTATCAGCGACCCGCGGAACTTAATCCGTCTATTTAATGCCAGCTTTGGCTGCACTCCAGGTGAGTACCGTCAGCACTTTTGTTAGTACCTAAACAACCCTAAAAGTAAAAGGTTTTATGATGTTCAGAAAGTTTCGGATCCTAGCCGTAGTGATACTGCTGATCGTTTCCAACAGTCATGCCAGCGACAATGCCGGTCATGTCGTTAAGCAAACCATCAGGCTCGATGATATTTCCTTGCACTATGAGTTTGCCGATGCGCAGTCTGTTGCAAAGCAGCCGGCATTTACTAAGACGATTCAAGCCGGTATTCAGCACTATCGGAAGCTATTTGGTGGCTATCCGCGGGATTTACAGGGCAAGACCTACACTGAAATCACTGTGCGGATTCGACAAGGTAAGCATTCGTCAGGAGAGGCGGATCCGCAATTGCTGCTGCTAACCTGGTCTGACAGCAAATTGTTTGGCCTGCACAGCTGGCAGACATTATTGCTACATGAAATTTTTCATCTGTGGAGCGCAGAGTCGTTTCGGTATCATGATGGGCGTGAACATTGGTTTAATGAAGGTTTTTCTGAGTTTTATACCTTTAAAGCTGCAACTGAACTTGGATTTATCTCTGCACATGACGCGTTGACCATCGCCTCTATGCCGCTAGGATTTTATTCCAGTTCAGAAAGATTAGGTCGGTTGTCGATGCGCGAAGCGGCTAGTAATAATAAGGCAAAGTTTGATAATTATTTTCTGGTGTATCACGGGGGCTGGGTTGCCGCCATGGTTCTGGATCATGATATTCGCTCTAGAACTGCCAACCAACATAGTCTGGATGATGTGATGCGTATGCTGTATCAGCATTATCCCCGCCATAAAACGCTTTACCGTAGTGAAGATCTTGTCGTCGTTCTAAAAACCACAAGCGGCCTGGACTATAAAGAATTTTTTAAGCGATATATTGATGGTATAGAGCGTATACCGGTGGCTGAGCACTTCGATCTGGGCAAAGCATTGTGGGATTTTGAATTCAATCCAGCAAAACGTCATCAACATGAATATTTGTATCGTGCCTTGGGTATCACTTCGGTTAACAATAATTTTATGGGCAAATAAATATTTAACTGTATCTCCGCTTCGCTCAAAACGTTGATCGGTTCGTGCCGAAAGCCTAAATTCTGTTCTCTTCAATTTCAATGTCCGCTTTCGGAGCATTAGCGGAATATATTCCGAAGTTCCTTCTGGATTTGTTAGTTTTTTGAACTTTCCTTTCGAGAGTTTTGCATCTATACCAACAGACCTCACTCTCTGGCTTTTCAAAAATTCGGGAGGTCGTCATGGAAAAACGTGTGGCATGGAACAAGGGCAAGATCATCGGTCAGAAGGCTCCGCTAAAGCCCCAAGAGATCTGGTCAATTCGAACCAGGCTCGAAATAGCAAAGAATACTAGAGAGCTAGCACTGCTTAACTTGGGTATTGATTCAAAACTACGTGGTTGTGATTTGGTGTCGCTCAAGGTATCTGATGTGATGAGATCTGGTGAAGTATTAGCACGTACCAGCATTGTCCAGCATAAAACAGGAACGCCAGTTCAGTTTGAAATAACTGCACAGACCCGCAAGACTGTAAAAGCATGGATTGAACTTAAATCGCTGAAATTCGATGATTTTTTGTTTCCATCCAGAAAGCAGAGCGTGCCACATATGACGACACGTGGCTATGATCGGATCCTACATAAATGGGTTGAATCGATAGGCCTAGATCCTAGCCTGTATGGTACTCACTCCATTCGAAGGACCAAAGTATCTATTTTGTATAAACGCGACAAAAACATCCGTGCCATCCAGCTGTTACTGGGTCATAAAAAAATTGAGAGTACGGTCCGTTACTTAGGCATTGACGTTCAGGATGCCCTTGATGCTTCCGAAAACTTAGATATTTGAGGATGTTGGTTATGAAGCAAACAGAAAAAAAAGAAGTGGTCAATTTTGTCCTGAGTACGCTCGCTGATGGTTGTGTCAAAACGGGGTCTCAATTGATGGAGTTGTTTGTCACCCATGCAAGCTTACAGGAATTTAATCGCAAAAATCTAAAACAGGTCTTTCACCGCGTTTGTCTGAGTCTTGCCGGACAGAGCAAATTGACTGTCACGCGCCAACCAGGCACAGCGCCTCTTTTATTTTCAGTGCTAACCCACAACCAAGATACTTTATTGTCTGCAGACGTACCTTCATTTATAGAGCGGAAATGCCATGACAACTCTGAAGGATCACTAACTCTTACTCAAAAACTGGAGGACTTAACTGAGCAGGAGGCCATGCTTAGGGGGCGAGAAAATGGGCTTCGGATGTTATTGGAGATTGCACCAGAAAAACGCAACGTATTTGAGATGGAGCTTAAAAAAATTCGCTACGAGCGTAAGGCCGTAGCCGCTTGCAGGCAAGTAATAGAAGAATACGGCTATTTTGCGTAGAGAACTCCGAGCGACGGTGAGTTCGTCATGATTTCACTCAGGCTGTGTGAAAACTGCTGATCACCTTTTGGTCTAAGCAATAGATTTATATGATCAATTGTTCTTGATAAAGCAGTACAGTTAGCTGTCGCTTTACTAAAATTAATAGCATACGAATTAGAACAAAGTGTGCTGATATGACCCACCATATTAAAGGCCAAGGTAGACATCAAGTAACCTTGCTCCCTGAGGCGCTTGATGACTTCGTTACTGAAGATAACCCTGTCCGAGTGGTCGATATCTTTGTTGATGGATTACAGCTTGACTCACTTGGCTTTGAAAGAGTTAGCGCAAAACAAACAGGGCGGCCAGGTTATCA
>NZ_AUDG01000069.1 GCF_000425345.1 Rheinheimera baltica DSM 14885
ATATCTACTATATAAGCAGAAAACTCAAACACCGGGCTTGTCCAACAACAGGATTAAGTCGCGGCTGCGCGCGACCTATCCTTGTTTATTAGGCATTCAGTCGCTGCGCGGGAATTCTGAAGAAGCGACTGTTGCACAGACTTCGCCGGGCCACCTTACTTGAACATATGGTGCGTACCCTTCCTTTTCAGGAGCATAAAATACTGCACTCACATAATCCCCGCTACTTTTCCTCAAGCGGATCTCACTAAAGAACTCACCAACCATAAATTCACCTTTGGGCAACTTGGTATAGGCGAGAAATGCTTTAACCAACTTAGAACCGTCTACCCTTGCCGGAACGCGAATTTGGTAGGAATGCCTCTCTTGGGTCTCTGTTAGCTCAATGAGTGCATCGTACTCCTCACCATAAATTGGGACAGTACAGGAATATGATGCCGAACTAATCAGCAACGCTAATAAGAAAACAGCAGCTCGAATCATATGTATGCCTAACAAATTATTAGTTTGGAAAACCCCTTCTATCAATCGCGGGATTTTCCCTTCTATCATGATTTTACATTTCGCTAAATTAGCCAACATTTTTCACTAAATCAACTACATATTTAGAGCGTGCTGCTGTAGCTATGCGTGAAAGCGGGTTTTAAGCTCGCGATCCACAAATTTACACCATATTTACTATAACTGTTTATATATACATATATTAATTACGATATGTGGCTTTTCATCGTTTTAATGACGCAGAGGAGGATACTGCAGCCACTTTTATCAGTGTGTCGATATGAAAACGGCATAAAAAAACCTGCCGTAGCAGGTTTTTTATTTCGTTAAGTTGGCGTTAGCCTAACCAGACGCGGGCGTTGCGGAACATACGCATCCACGGGCTGTCTTCTTGCCAGCCGTCTGGCTGCCATGAGTTAGCTACTGCGCGGAATACCCGTTCTGGGTGTGGCATCATAATGCTGACACGCCCATCCGTTGTGGTAAGTGCCGTAATACCGGCAGCTGAACCGTTCGGGTTTTGCGGGTATTGCTCAGTAACTTTACCGTAGTGATCAACAAAACGCATGGCTACGGTGCCGCTGTGGTTGGCTTTAGCGAATGCTTCGCCAGAGGCAAATTCAGCATGGCCTTCACCGTGCGATACGGCAATTGGCATACGTGAACCGGCCATACCATTAAAGAACAATGACGGGCTTTGCTGAATTTCAACCAAACTAAAGCGCGCTTCAAAACGCTCAGACTTATTGCGCACAAAGTGTGGCCACAAATCTGCGCCCGGGATCAGGCTCTTTAAGTTTGACATCATCTGACAGCCATTACACACACCTAGTGAGAAGGTGCTGTTACGCTCGAAAAATTCGGCAAACTGCTTACGGGCCATATCATTAAACAATACTGATTTTGCCCAGCCTTCACCGGCGCCTAATACGTCACCGTAAGAGAAGCCGCCACAGGCAACCAAGCCGTTAAAATCGCTAAGCTTGGCTCGGCCAGCTAAAATGTCGCTCATATGCACGTCAACGGCAGTAAAGCCCGCACGGTTAAAGGCAGCGGCCATTTCCACGTGCGAGTTAACGCCCTGCTCGCGCAGTATGGCAACTTTGGGTGCGGCGCCTTTTAAGATATAAGGCGCTGCGACATCTTCGTTAACATCGAAGCTGAGTTTTACATTTAAACCCGGATCGGCAGCATCGGCTTTGGCGGAAAATTCTTGTTTGGCGCCTTCAGGGTTATCACGCAGTGCCTGCATTTGATAGGTTGTTTCTGCCCAGATGCAACGTAAGCGAGTACGGCTGTCGCTTAAAATAACCTTGTCGCCACGGCTAAATACCAGCTCGTCGTTGTTACTTACGCTACCAATAACATGGCTGCAATTACCCAACTGGTGCTGCGCCAGCACCTGCTTAACGTACTGAAGCTCGCTGTTGCTTACCTGAATAACCGCGCCTGGCTCTTCCGAGAACAGTACCGCCATATCGTCGTTACCCAGCGCACTAACATCGGCGCGCACACCGGCTTTACCGGCGAAAGCCATTTCAGCCAGGGTAACAAACAAACCGCCGTCTGAGCGGTCATGATACGCTAGTAGCTTCTGCTCACGCGTAAGTTGCTGCACAGAATGGAAGAAATTAATTAGCAGTTCAGGGCTGTCTAAATCGACCGGCGTCTGGCCCAGTTGCTTATACACCTGCGCTAAACAGGATGCGCCTAAACGGTTCTGGCCCTGGCCTAAATCAATAAGTATCAGGCTGGTATCGCCTTTGTCGGTGCGCAACTGCGGTGTTACCGTTTTACGAATATCTTCAATGCGGGCAAAGGCGGTGATCACCAGCGACAACGGCGAGGTTACTGCTTTGTCTTCACCGTTTTGCTGCCATTTGGTTTTCATTGACATCGAGTCTTTGCCTACCGGAATAGTGACTTCCAGCGCAGGGCAAAGTTCTTCGCCAATGGCTTTAACCGCGGCGTACAAACCGGCATCTTCACCCGGGTGTCCGGCAGCAGCCATCCAGTTAGCCGATAACTTAACGCGCTTTAAATCACCAATGTCGGTAGCCGCAATGTTAGTAATGGCTTCGGCCACTGCTAAACGGGCTGAGGCGGCAAAGTCTAGCAGTGCAACGGGTGTGCGTTCGCCCATTGCCATAGCTTCGCCATGATACGTATCGTAGCTGGCGGCGGTAACACCACAGTTCGCCACAGGAACCTGCCACGGGCCAACCATTTGATCGCGCGCCACTAAACCGGTAACGCTGCGATCACCAATGGTAACCAGGAAGGTTTTTTCGGCAATGGCTGGTAAACGTAACAAACGCTCTGCCGCATCTTTTACCGTAACGCCGGTTAAATCCAATGCTTTGCCTGCGGTTTGTACGCTTTGTACATCGCGGTGCATTTTCGGCGCCTTGCCCAGCAAGACGTTAAGCGGTAAATCTATGGGTGTACTGCCAAAATGAGTGTCAGTAAGGGTTAAATGCTGCTCTGCTGTGGCTTCGCCAACAACCGCGAACGGTGCACGCTCACGTTTACATATTTGCTCAAACACCGGCATTTTGTCTGCCGGAATGGCCATAACGTAGCGCTCTTGCGACTCATTACACCAAATTTGCAGCGGTGACATGCCCGGTTCGTCGTTTGGCACATTGCGCAGTTCAAACTTACCGCCAACGCCGCCGTCGTTTACCAGCTCCGGAAAGGCGTTAGATAAACCACCGGCACCTACGTCGTGGATAAATACGATAGGGTTGTCATCACCCAGCTGCCAGCAGCGGTCGATAACCTCCTGACAACGGCGTTCAATTTCCGGGTTCTCGCGCTGTACTGATGCAAAGTCTAAATCTTCTGCCGACTGGCCTGACGCCATTGACGATGCCGCACCGCCGCCCAAGCCAATGTTCATTGCCGGGCCGCCCAATACCACTAACTTGGCACCAACCGGTAAATCACCTTTTTGCACATGCTCTGCGCGAATATTACCTAAACCACCGGCCAACATTATCGGCTTGTGGTAGCCCCGCACTTCTTCGCCATTGTGGCTGGGTACTTTTTCTTCGTAAGTACGGAAGTAACCGTTAATGGCCGGGCGACCAAATTCGTTGTTAAACGCTGCGCCACCTAATGGGCCTTCCAGCATAATGTCTAATGCCGACACGATACGCTCTGGCTTGCCAAAGTCCGTTTCCCAGGGCTGTTCGAAACCTGGAATACGCAGGTTAGACACAGAAAAACCGACTAAACCAGCTTTGGGCTTAGAGCCTACACCGGTGGCGCCTTCGTCACGAATTTCACCGCCTGAACCGGTTGCCGCGCCTGGGTAAGGTGAAATTGCCGTTGGGTGGTTATGAGTTTCTACCTTCATCAACACATGGATTTCTTCATGGTGATACTGGTAAGTATTGTTGCCAGGCTGGGCAAAGAAACGCCCTGCCGTTGAACCTTCCATTACCGCGGCGTTGTCTTTATAGGCAGACAACACGTAGTCCGGTGTTTGTTCGAAGGTATTTTTAATCATTTTAAACAGCGATTTAGGCTGTTCTACGCCATCGATAGTCCAATCGGCGTTAAAAATTTTGTGGCGGCAATGTTCCGAGTTCGCCTGGGCGAACATATACAACTCAATGTCGTTCGGGTTGCGGCCAAGTGCTGTGAAGTTGTCGTACAGGTAATCAATTTCATCATCGGCCAGTGCCAGGCCCATTTCGGTATTGGCCTTTGCCAAGGCCGCTTTGCCACCGTTGATAATGTCTACTGAACTTACCGGTGCTGGTGCCGCTTTGGCAAACAGTGCTGTCGCCTGTTGGAAGTCGTTAAACACCACTTCCATCATACGGTCGTGCAGTAAGGCTGCAACCTGCGCTAACTGAGCAGCATTCAGTGCTGTTGCCGCTTCAACGTAGTAAGCAATACCACGCTCTAAGCGCGATACCTTGGCTAAACCACAGTTGCGGGCAATGTCGGTTGCCTTTGATGACCAGGGCGAAATAGTGCCGGGGCGCGGGGTTACCAATACTAATTGGCCATGAGGCTCATGGCTTGCAATAGCCGGCCCATAGGTGAGCAGTTTATCCAGCGTTTGCTGTTGCGCATCAGTCAATGCGCTGCTGATATCTGCAAAATGGACAAACTCAGCATAAATATTGCTGACGGTTAAGCCACTTTGGCCGCATTGGTCTAGTAACTTCTGAATTCTGAAATCGGACAGTGCTGGTGCACCACGCAGGATCAACATAGGTTTTCTTTTCCCGTGGGTTGAACGACGATGGAACCTAAAACAGGCGCGCCATTATAAAGAAATTTCTGCCTAAGTGGTATGAGTAAACACTGACGTCGAACAAGAAGTTTGCTATAACAGCCCCAATCAAGCTTGTAACGAGTGGAACTGCATGCGTAGAAGTGGCTTTTTGCTACTGGTATTAGTCTGGCTTATTGGCTGTAGCCCCGAACCACAGCAAAGCCAGCTTTATAATATATATCAGAGAGATAACATAAGGGTTGGTGTACTACATGGCCCCACAAGTTACTATGTTGGCATTGATGGCCCAACCGGTTTCGAGCTGGAACTGACTCAGGCACTTGCTGACAAGCTGGGTGTGACATTAGAATTATTTCCCAGTTATCATTTAGACGAGTTACTACAAAAGCTCGATAGTGGGCAGGTAGATTTTATTGCCGGTGGACTTACGCTAACCGAATTGCGCCAGGGCAAATACCGTGCTTCACCAGCGTATCGTTGGATAAACGAAGTGTTAGTGTTTAAACAAGGCAATGCATGGCCGCGCTCGATAAATGAACTTACCGACAGTGTAGTGGTGGTAAAAGACAGTAGCCATGCTGAAACCCTGCAACAACTTACTCAGGAACACCCTGAACTTGTCTGGCGACAGCATCCAACATTAGACGCCGATGAAATTCTGCAGCAGGTAGTCGACGGCAATATTACCTATACGCTGACGGACTCTAATCAGTTGGCTCTCAACCGGCGTTTTTACCCTAACTTAAGCATTGCTTTTACCGTTCGTGACAATTTACCCGTTACCTGGTTATTGGCAGATAATCAGGACGATTCATTGTATGCCGTATTAATTGAATTTTTTGGCGCTATGTACCAGGGCGGTGAACTTATCGCATTGGAAGATAAATACTTTGGTCATGTACAACAGTTTGATTATGTTGACACCCTGGCTTATATCGAGTCGATTGAGCAAACCCTTCCAGCCATAAAGCCCTGGTTTGTGCAGTACGCAGGTGAACTGGATTGGCGCCTGCTGGCGGCACTCAGTTATCAGGAATCGCACTGGAACCCTAAGGCTAAAAGTCCAACGGGCGTGCGCGGTTTGATGATGCTTACTTTGCCAACGGCGCAACAAATGGGTGTCACCAGCAGGCTGGATCCTCAGCAGAGCATTCAGGGAGGCAGCCGTTATTTGCATCGGTTGGTTACCCGTATCCCTGAACGAATTGCCATGCCAGATAGGCTTTGGTTTGCTTTAGCATCCTATAACATTGGCTGGGGCCATGTAGAAGATGCCAGAGTATTGACACAACGCGACGGTGCAGACCCGGACAAATGGCTGGATGTTAAACAGCGTTTGCCTCAACTGCGGCAAAAAAGTGTTTATCAGACGACAAAATATGGTTATGCCCGCGGTGACGAAGCGGTAACCTATGTCGAAAATATCCGTCGCTACTACGATACCTTGCTATGGGTCGATGAACGCCAGCAAGCAGAACAGCGGTTACAACAACAGAAACAACGCTTAAGCGAACAAATCAGTACAGAAATATTGCCACCACTGCCGAATGAGAACAACTAGTATGCATATTGAAACTTGCCACTGTTGTGCCCATAGTAGCGTTTATTAAGTTTTAAGAGACATGACATGCTAAAACGAAAAAAACCACAGCTACAGGCTAAACGTCGGCGCTTAGTCGACGTTGCGTCTAGTCGGCGCCGGATTAAACGTAATCTCGCAGTGAAGAAGTTACATCAACGCCGGCGTCATTATCTGGGTTTTGTTATTCAAGCCGAAGAGCACGTTTAAGCGCTTTTTGCTCCGCTCTTCGTCGCTTGAAAAAACTGGATAATTGTTCGGCGCACTGCGCTGCCAAAACGCCAGACACAATGTCTAGTTGATGATTAAACTGATGATGTTGTACCACATTAAGTACGGAACCGGCAGCACCGGTTTTGGCATCATGGGTACCAAAAATAAGTCGTTTTATTCGACTATGTACCATAACACCTGCACACATACAGCATGGCTCTAATGTTACATATAAACTACAGTCAACCAGACGATAATTCCCCACATTAACAGCAGCGGCACGAATCGCCTGCATTTCAGCATGAGCTGACGGGTCATTTAAACTGATCATCTGGTTCCAGCCCTCGCCAAGAATGTGATCATTCTTTACCAGAACCGCACCTACCGGTACTTCGCCCTGTTGTTCTGCTCTTGCTGCTAGCGTAATCGCATGCTGCATCCAGTGTTCGTCAGTCATAATGGCTTACAATTAATCGCTAGATAGAACACAAAGTTTACCACTATATTATGGTGATATTGACTAACTTTTATGTAATAGCAAATTAAACTGAATAGCGAAAAACAGGTAACAACATGATATTTATATATTTATTGTTTGGCATCCATTTTGCTTTCATATAAAAAACGGGAGGCAACACCATGGGACTATTTGAAATTGCAGCGTTAGCGATCATTGGCGGCATATCACTGTCGGCTTTCAAGATTTATCACGGCAACAAAAACAATGCTGACTCACGCGAGCTGGACGAGCTGAAAACAGAACAAGAACGAATTAAACAGCGTTTAGCAACACTTGAGTCAATAGTGACCGACAAATCTTATCAATTAAAAGACCAAATTAACCGTCTGTAACCGTTGTGGTTTATACCGCTTCTGACAGCGTGGCAGTTATCGTTCAATATGTTACACTGCCCCCAACTGCTGACAGGAGCTAACAATGTCGACGGAAATTCTGGTTAATCGAGCACGCGCCATCTGCGATCAAAATGGCGCCCGTTTTACCGCAATCCGAGAAAAAGTATTTCGCTTGCTGGCCAACCTTAGTGGCGGTATTGGCGCATATGAACTATTGGAACAACTAAAACAAACAGAGCCTGGTGCAAAACCCGCAACCGTATATCGGGCACTGGAATTTTTAACCGAACAAGGCTTTATTCATAAAATTGAATCAAGCAATGCATTTTTGCTCTGTCATCATTTTGGCCAACATCATCCTGCGCAGCTTTTGATCTGTGACAAATGTGGTAATGTAACTGAGTTACACTCAGATTTGTTGCAGGAAGAATTTAACCGTCAGGCAGTAGCGCAGGGTTTTGTTATTCAGCATCAGACCATTGAAGCGCATGGTTTGTGTAAAGATTGCAAAGCTGTACAATAAAACTTATTTATATCAAGGATCTGGCTTGTTAATTCACTAAAAGCTTTCTAATCTTAATAAGCTGTAGCCCTTATCCCGTATTCTGATAGGCAAAAACATGAATGTTGAGTTTATAAATCCGTTTTTATCGTCTTTGGTCAATGTGTTAAGTACCATGGCTAATACCACTATCGTTCCTGGGCAGCCCCGGATTAAAAAAGATGAAGTCGCCCGTGGCGATGTGTCTGGCTTAATTGGCATGGTAAGCCCGCAAACCAAAGGCTCGTTCTCTATTACCTTTGAAGAGTCATTAGCGGTAGAAATTATGTTTCGTATGCTGGGCGAACGGCCTAAAGGTATTACTGCCGATGTGACTGACATGGTTGGTGAAATTACCAACATGGTTACCGGTGGTGCAAAGCGGGTACTAGGCGAAAAAGGCTACGACTTTACCATGGCCACCCCGGTTGTGGTATCTGGCAAAAACCACACTATTTCGCACAAGTCTGAAGGTGCCAAAATTCTGATGCCTTTCGATTCTGACTTCGGCAAAGTGCATATTGAAGTTAGTTTTGATAAGTAGCAACGATTTCTCAGAAAAATGCCGGCTGATGCCGGCGTTTTTTTTACAATTTAAGGCTTCATATATCCAAAATAATTGAAGTTGCAGCGAGGCGACAAGCGAACGAGTACCCAAGAGCATAGATAAACTATGTGATTGGGCCGGGCTGGCGTTCCAGCGAGAGAGCGCCGTCAACAAAGCTGCAGCTTCAAGTATGACGGATATAGCTAAACTGTACGCGGCTGGTAATATTGCAAAGTAACTCGTAAGGAATGGTATCTACCCGCCGCGCCAGCTCTTCTACGGGTAAATCTGCTCCCCAAAGAACCACCTTATCGCCAACTGCGACTGGAGCAGTACCAATATCTACCGTAATCATATCCATAGATACCCGCCCAACGATAGGATGGCATTTGCCGTTAATCAGCACATCAGCATTATTACCGGCACCGCGCGGGTAGCCATCACCATAACCCATCGCCACCACCGCTAAACGGCTGTTGTGCGCAGCTATCCAGCTGCCACCGTAACCAACCGCATCACCGGCGCTTACCTCACGCACAGCGATAACACTGCTGCTGAGCGTCATTACCGGTTTTAACCCATGCTGCTTGCCAACAGCCTCCGCCATTGGCGATACGCCGTACAGCATTAAGCCAGGCCGTACCCAATCGCCATGGCTTTGCGGCCAGTTTAATACCGCGCCGGAGTTGGCCAAAGAATGCTCACCGGCATTGCCTTGGGTAATGTGCTGAAATAACGTCAGTTGATTAGCGGTAGCAGGCTTATCCGGCTCATCTGAGCTGGCAAAATGGCTCATTAATCTAAGCGGCCCCTGCACATTACTGCTTTGGCTTAAACGTTGATGCAACTCGTTAAATTCGTGCGGATAAATGCCCAGCCGGTGCATGCCGGTATCAATTTTTAACCACACCCGCACCGGCGCATCCAGTTGCGCCGCCAACAAGGCTTCAGCCTGATCGCGATGGTGTATTACCAGTTGCAGATTAGAAGCAACAATTTGTGCCAGCTCGTCAGCATGAAAAAAGCCTTCCAGCAGCACTATAGGCTTAGCAATGCCACCAGCACGTAATGCTAAAGCCTCATCCAACCTTGCTACACCCAGCGCGTCGGCCTGATGTAACGCCTGCGCGACCATCAGCATGCCATGGCCATAGGCATTGGCTTTAAGTACAGCCAGCACCTTACTGTTTGGCGCCAGCTGCTTTACGCGGGCAAAGTTATACTCAAGCGCCGCTAAGTCTATCGTAGCCTGTGGCCGACGGCTTAGCATTAGTCGTCCTCAAACCGCGCGCTACCGGCGTAGTTATCAAAACGCGAATAACGGCCGTGGAAGGTTAACCGCACCCGGCCTATCGGGCCGTTCCGCTGTTTACCAATGATGACCTCAGCCGTACCTTTATCCGGGCTATCGTCGTTGTACACTTCGTCGCGGTAGATAAACATAATTAAGTCGGCATCCTGCTCGATAGAGCCGGACTCACGTAAGTCAGAGTTTACCGGCCGTTTATCAGCGCGCTGCTCCAGTGAACGGTTTAGCTGCGACAATGCGACCACCGGTACTTTTAATTCTTTCGCCAGGGCTTTGAGTGAACGTGAAATTTCGGCAATTTCCAAGGTACGGTTTTCGCTCATACCCGGCACAGTCATTAACTGTAAGTAGTCGACCATGATCATGCTTAAGCCGCCGTGTTCACGTGCCACCCGGCGCGCCCGTGAGCGTACTTCGGTGGGTGTTAACCCAGAGCCATCGTCGATATACATTTTTCCTTTGGTGTTCAAAAGCTCTATTGCAGAAGACAGCCGCGCCCAATCTTCATCTTCCAGCTGGCCGGTACGCACCTTAGTTTGGTCAATACGGCCAAGGGAAGCCAGCATACGCATCATAATTTGTTCTGAGGGCATCTCTAAGCTGAAGATAAGCACTGGCTTGTCACTGGTAATAGCGGCGTGTTCACACAAGTTCATCGCAAAGGTGGTTTTACCCATCGACGGCCGGGCCGCAACAATGATTAAGTCAGACGGCTGCATGCCGTTGGTCATTTTATCTAAATCGACATAGCCGGTAGACACCCCGGTAACGCCGTCATACGGCGAGCGAAACAGCTCATCAATTTTTTCAATGGTTTTTGCCAATATGCTATTGATTGGCTCTGGCCCTTCATTGGCATTGGTGCGCTGTTCGGCAATTTTAAATACTTTAGTCTCGGCAAAGTCCAGCAACTCAGCCGAGCTGCGCCCCTGCGTGTCGTAACCGGCATCAGCAATATCATGCGCCACAGAAATCATATCGCGCACAACAGCGCGCTCACGCACGATTTCGGCATAGGCCAGAATATTCGCTGCGCTGGGGGTATTTTTGGCAATTTCGCCTAAATAGGCAAAACCACCGACATCATCCAGTTTAAGGTTGGCTTCTAAATCTTCTGATACGGTAATAATATCTATAGGCTGGGTAGCCTCGGCCAATCGTGACATGGCGGCGAAAATAAACCGATGCGCGCGCAGATAAAAGTCTTGCTCAACCACTTTTTCAGCTACACGGTCCCAGGCATCGTTATCCAGCATTAAACCGCCAAGTACTGACTGTTCGGCCTCTATCGAATGGGGCGGCATTTTTACCGCGGCAACTTGCTTATCTTTAGTACTGCTCATATCACCGGTATCTGTTAGCGAAAACAGCATAATGCTAACCTGCCACAAGCAGATCACAAAGCGATGTCAGAGAAATTTTTATATGGAGGCAAAAATACGAGAAAAGAAAGAAGAGAAAACAAACAAGAGAAAACAAACAAGAGAAAAAGCACACCGCAAGCGCAGTGTGCTTTTAAGCAATTAAGCTTCTGCGATTACAACAACTTTAACCGTTGCAGTAACTTCAGCGTGTAACTGAACGTCGATATCGTATTCGCCAGTTTCACGTAAAGTACCTGTAGGCAGTTTAACTTCTGCTTTAGATACCTTAACGCCAGCTTCAGTGATCGCATCAGCGATATCACGGGTGCCAACTGAACCGAACAGTTTACCTTCGTCACCGGCTTTAGAAGCGATAGTCACTTCACCCAGCGCAGCAAGTTTGGCAGCACGATCATTTGAAGCAGCTAAGTCAGATGCTAATTTAGCTTCTAATTCAGCGCGACGTGCTTCGAATTTTTCGATGTTAGCCTTGGTTGCCGGAACTGCTTTACCCTGTGGGAATAAGAAGTTACGTGCATAGCCAGACTTAACAGCTACATTGTCACCTAAACCACCAAGGTTAGCGACTTTGTCTAACAGAATAATTTGCATTACTTATACCCCTTCTGTATTAACTGTGTGAGTCGCTGTACGGTAACAGAGCCAGGTAGCGTGCGCGCTTGATAGCACGAGCCAGTTGGCGCTGATACTTAGCGCTGGTACCAGTAATACGGCTAGGTACGATCTTGCCGCTTTCTGTAACGTAGTTTTTCAGAACAGCGGTATCTTTGTAATCAATCTCTACAGTGCCTTCTGCAGAAAAACGGCAGAATTTACGGCGACGGAAAAAACGTGACATTTGCCTGTCTCCTAACTTATATGTTCAATTTGTTGCGCATGCAGCACCAGCTTAGCTTGTCCCCTGCGGCTTTGGTGGCGGTTTAAAAAACCAGTCACCTTTACCATGTTGCCCAACGTTAACTGTCGGGTATGTTGTGTTAGTGCGGCTCCGGTTAGTACTACCTGAATTCTGACGTAGGCTTGGCGGTTTAAGCCGGCTTCCATCTGATTACTGCGGTGTTCTAACACCAGAACCGTATGCGGTATTCCCGCCGGACTCTCGCTATGTTCAGGTTGACGGCAGATACTGCCAACCAGTACGGTGCAATTGTCCATTAACAACAACTTACTCTTCGTTTGCTACTTGCTCTTCATGTTCGCGAGGAGCACGCTCACGACGTTCATCACGTACCTTTGCCATTGGTGATGGCTCAACTACGGCACTGTCAGTGCGCATAATCAGGTTACGTAAAACGGCGTCGTTGTAGCGGAAGTTAGTTTCCAGCTCATCAATCACAGTTTGTGGTGCTTCTACGTTCATCAGAACATAGTGAGCTTTATGCAGCTTCTGGATTGGGTAAGCCAGTTGACGACGGCCCCAGTCTTCCAGACGGTGAATAGAACCACCCGCTTCTTTGATCGCGCCAGTGTAGCGCTCGATCATGCCAGGTACTTGTTCACTCTGATCAGGGTGAACCATAAAAACGATTTCGTAATGACGCATTGTAGCTCCTTACGGTTAGTAAGCCTCGGGGGAACTCGGCCGGGGTTCTCATGGAGGCAAGGAACGTTGGTGTATGGCCGAAGGTCGCGTATTTTACGGACTTAGCGGGCAAATAACAAGCAGATATTTCAGTTAACTACGCTGGCGCACTGCTTCGAACAAGCAAATGCCGGCTGCTACCGATACATTAAGGCTGGATACGGTGCCAAACATCGGAATTTTTACCAGGCTGTCACAGGTTTCGCGGGTTAACCGGCGCAGGCCTTCACCTTCAGCACCCAGCACTATCGCCAACGGGCCTTTAAAATCAGCCTGATAAATCGTCGTTTCAGTTTCACCGGCAGTACCCACCACCCATAAACCAGCATCCTGCAATTCGCGCAAAGTACGGGCTAAGTTGGTGATGGTAATGAAGGGTACGCTCTCTGCTGCGCCACAGGCCACTTTACGCACTACTGACGTTAACTTTACTGAACGGTCTTTTGGCGACACCACAGCATGCACACCGGCGGCATCGGCACTACGTAAAATAGCGCCTAAATTATGCGGGTCGGTAACGCCATCAAGAACCAGAATAAAGGGTTTATCATGCTGCGCAACAATAGCAGCTAAATCGGCTTCGCTGCCGCTGCTTTGTAAACGGGCTTTGGCAATAATACCCTGATGCTGGCCGCCGACCATATCGTCCAGCGTTTTTCTGTTACAAAACTGAACCGATATACCACCCTGACGGGCTTGCTGGATTAACGGCTGCATGCGTTTATCGTCGCGATCTTTCATCACGAACATTTCCAGCACATCTTGCGGTGCACGTTGCAGTAATGCGCCTACCGCATGAATACCAAAGACCAGATCTGCGTTCATTGTTAACCCTTAATGCCGACACGTAAAAAAGGCCGGCAGTTTACCTGAATTTATTGTATTAACGAACCGGTTTGCCCACGCCAACACGCCGTGAATATGTCCCTATAGGCTCGACTCAGGCATCCATGCCTTCAACGGTTGGCTTAGGGCAAGCCGATTCTCATTTAGAAAAGCTATCTACTTAGCTTTACGCCGTGGCTTTTTCCGTGCGGTAATATTGCGTGCGCCTTTAGGTTTGGCTTCGCCGCCTTTGGCCGGTGCGCTTGCCGCTTTACCGGTCGCACGTTTACCACCTTTGGCAGCACCTTGCTTAGACGCCTTGATTTGCTCTTTGCTAACAATCCGTCTTGGCTCGCCCACTAAAACTAAATCAATTTTGCGTGCTTCCAGATTTACCGCTGCCACTTTGACTTTAAGTAAATCGCCCATACGATAGGTGATTTTACCATGCTCGCCCGTGAGCGTATGACGCTCGGCATCAAAGTGGTAGTAATCGTTTTGCAACGAGGTGACATGCACCAGGCCTTCGATATAAAGCTCAGTTAAACGCACAAACAAACCAAAGCTGGTAACGGTAGATACCACGCCGTCAAACTCTGTACCTAAGTGATCTTGCATATACTCGCATTTAAGCCAGTCTGCCACTTCACGGGTAGCGTCATCGGCACGGCGCTCGGTCATTGAACATTGTTCACCTAAAGGCGTAATTTCAGCCTCGGTGTAAGCGCGTGCGCCGGTTACCTGTTGGTTTTGCTTCGCCAGTAAAGCTTTAATACCCCGGTGTAATACCAAATCAGGGTAACGCCGGATAGGCGAGGTAAAATGCGCATAAGCTTCCAGCGCCAAACCAAAGTGGCCTTGGTTGTCGCCCTGATACACCGCCTGCTTCATTGAACGTAACATGGTGGTTTCAATGAGCTCCCGGTCCGGCCGGTCACCAATTTTTGCCAGCGTTTGCGTTAACTCAAGTGGTGTTGGCTCAGCAGAGATATTTGCTTCGATACCCAGCTCGGCCAAAAAGCGGCGGAAATTATCAAAACGATCACCATCCGGCCGCTCGTGAACGCGAAACAAGGTATGGGCTTCGTGCTTTTCGATAAAGCGCGCGGCGGCTACGTTAGCCATGATCATACATTCTTCAATGATCTTATGTGACTCGACCCGGTGCACGGGTACAATTTGCTCTATTTTACGGTGACTGTTAAACACAAACCGCGTTTCTACCGTTTCAAATTCTATTGCACCGCGCTGACCACGCACCTTAGCCAATTTGTGATACAGACTATTTAGCGTTTCAATGTTAGTGAGGTTAGCCGCATATTGCTGGCGTAATTCAGGGTCGCCCTGCAGAATTTTATGCACCTTGTTATAGGTTAAACGCGCACTGGAATGCATTACCGCTTCATAAAACTGGTAACTATCCAGTTTACCATTCGCGTTAATGTGCATATCAGCCACTAAACATAAGCGATCGGTATGGGGATTTAACGAGCACAAACCATTGGATAAGGCTTCAGGTAACATCGGTACTACATGGTCAGGAAAATACACCGAATTACCGCGTTCCAGGGCACTTTTGTCCAGTGCCGTTTCTGGCAAGACATAAGCGCTCACATCCGCAATAGCGACCCATAAACGCCAGCCACCGTTGTCTTTGGCTTCTGCGTATACCGCATCATCAAAGTCACGCGCGTCTTCGCCATCAATAGTAATTAACCCTAATTGGGTTAAATCAACACGGCCTTGCTTGGCTTCTGCAGGTACTTCTTCGCCGTATTTGGCAACTTGTTTTAATACTGCATCAGAGAACTCATGCGGAATTTGATGGTTGCGAATCGCAATTTCAATTTCCATACCGGGCGCCATATGCTCACCCAACACTTCAATAACCTTGCCTACGCCATTAACCCGCTTAGACGGACGCTGTGTTATCTCAACCAGTACAACCTGGCCGTGACGTGCTGCACCTTGTTCACCATCGGGGATAACAATATCCTGCGTTATACGCGGGTCATCCGGCACCACTACGCCTAAGGCGAAATCTTTGTAATAACGCCCGACTATTGGCTCGCTACGTGGCTCTAACACACGTACTACACGAGCTTCAATTTTGTCTTTACTGTTTACGCTTTGTGCGGTTGCCAATACCTTATCGCCATGCAACAAGCGCTGCATTTCAAAATTAGGGATAAACCAGTCAGGCCCGCCCTGCTCCAGCTTTAAAAAACCAAAACCTTCGCGATGGCCCAATACAGTACCTTTTACCAGGTCCATGTTGTCGACCAAGCCGTATCGGCGGTTTTTGGTATAAATTAACTGACCATCACGCTCCATAGCACGCAGTCGTTTTTTCAACGCAAAAATAGCGTCATCATCAGTTAAACCAAGCTCTGCAACTAATTCTTCAAAGTAAGCGGGGCTTTGGCGTTTTTCGATGTGCTCGAGAATAAATTCACGACTAGGGATGGGGTTGTCATATTTTTCCTGCTCACGCGCAAGATGCGGATCATTTACCGTCATTAAGTTGTCTTTTGTTTCCTAAATTATGTTAAGTGTAACAGCTAAACGGCAGTATGAGTATGAACTTCATTTTACTGGCCGTTTCGCGTTTGCTACCACCCGCGCAGGCATTTTCTTTGCTAACTGGGCGAGTAAGCGGGTTATTTGCTGATGCACATTGGTATCAGCTGTTACAGCATGGTGTAACCAGCGATAACTTTGTTCAAAATCTTGTGGACTGCCATCGCCATTAACTAATATTTGAGCCAGGCGTAATTGCGCTTTTAAATTACCTAACGCAGAGGCTTCCCGTAAATAAACTATAGCATTATCGATATCTGGTTGAACAAAACGCCCAATGTGGTAGTAGCGTCCAACCTGTTCCAGCCCCTCCGGTAAACCTTGAGATGCCGACTGCAACATTAAATCCCAGCCGCGCTCAATGTTGCGAGGCACACAAACACCGTAAGCTAACATATCACCGTACAAAAACTGATAAACCGGCAGCTGCATGATATCTGCCCGAGCTTCAATATCCAGCACCAGCTGACAGTCGTCGGCCTTTACCCGTTGCAAATGCGTGTTCTCACGGATAAGCATGACAAGCTCATCCTGAGAGTACAACTGTATGGCTTCAAGTTCTTGCGCCTGAACACCAATACACTGCAGTAATGTTGCAACCAGAAGCCATTTTAACGGTTTAATCATAATATACGCCTGAAAATTGTCAGCTATAACCTTATCGGCCGTTTATTGCTATAAATAAGCAATTTTCGCGCCGGTTATTGCTCATTGTTCATGGCCCAAGGTGATCTAAGCATGGGTTTTACTTTTGGCGTACGTATTGACATAGCGGCCGCACTTACTGAGGCTTCATTGCAGCCATTTCCATCAATATACCCTAACGCCTTCGCATACAGAGGATCTGTTGTTACACCCCAGTCACCTGTAATGTTGTTCGTTACAGGGCATTCTGGCTGTAAGCCGTCAAAGTAGTCTCCTTGGTTCTGTGCATTCACGGTCTGAAAATTAATGGCAAACAACACATGGTCGCCAATTATATCAGGTTGCATGCCAACGGGTTTACCGCACGTTGTCTCACCAATTTGTACTACATCGACAAACGGTGCTAATGCATTAATGACGAGCTCACTGGCAGAACAACTACTTGGTGACGTCAACACAAATAGCCTGTCTAAATTCAGCACTGTGCGCCCTGCACCTGTTGAGAAAATAGTGCTGCTATTTTTTCCGCTATTTTTGTCATTGTACTGATACTTGACAAAAACCTGCCCTTGCACAGCATTACGGGCAATTTGCGTACTTAGCTGATTAGCTACGCGGATCAAACCACCGCCGTTATAACGCAAGTCTAATACCAGCTCATCAATATTTTGTTGTCCAAAGTAAGCAAACGCTTGTTCCAGCTCGATTTCTGACAACTCAATAAAGCTGTTAAACACCAGATAACCAACGCGTTTATCACCTTGCATGGCAACAGAGCGGTGCAACACAGTATTCGTTGTTACCTGACGTTTGATTAAATCAGCCGACATTTCACTAGTATCAGGCTTTGTCCAAACAAAATTGCGTACAACGCCATCCTGGTTAGGACCATAAATATCATCGGAGGTTACAGTGCCGGCATCAAGTTGACTTAGCCAACTAGCAACACTTACCCCTTCAATTTCAATAATTTTATCACCACGGCGCAAGCCACTTTGTGCCGCAGAACCATCATCAAACACGTAGGCAATTTGCAGTGCGGTATTATTATCCGTTCGTACTGTTGAAAAACCATAGCCAAAATAAGTCGCATTAATGTAACGGTCTTCGTATTCTTCTTGCGTTATAGCAAAACTATAACGATCTTGCGGTGCAGCGACTGCATCAAGTAAAGCTTGAGGTGTGTTGTAATCTGCCGGATTAATGGTAGCCGGCAAGTCCTTGTACCATAAATAGTCCTGCTGCAGCGCGCAAAAAATCTTCGCGTTTAATTCGGGTCGCTGACACAGAGCAGTTTGGCTACTACCTTCTTCGCTACTGCTACCACAGCCAATCAGCATCACTATGACCAGGCAAAAAATACTATTTCGCATCGTTAGCTCCCGCAAAACTATTTGCTATAGCATAAAACAAAAACGCTACCTGTAGGCTAATGCCGATCAGTTAAGAAATATTTTCCTGATCGGTTGACCGATCCTGTGTAGATGTAAGAATCCGATGAGCCATTAAGCCATCGGATTTTTTTATGGAACTGTCAGAAGCATTAGCACGCACGTCAATCAACCGCCTTACCGAATTTGCATCGCTGTCCGATGTTCTGGAACCCGATATTATCCAGTCTTGCCTG
>NZ_AUDG01000070.1 GCF_000425345.1 Rheinheimera baltica DSM 14885
AGGTTCGAAGGTGCTATTGCGGTCGCGCGGGACTTCCAGCTCTATTTCACCATGCACAGAGCGCACAGTTTTACTGGTTTTACCGTTGCGGGAATTACCGGTTTTTTTACCGGCCGGGTCATGTTTGGCGTAACCAAGATGGTGTTCCATCTCAGCTTCAAGGGCTCGTTCAGCAAGCTTTTTGGTCAACTGGCGCAATAGGCCTTGCTCGCCCATCAGATCTTCAGGAGATTTGCAGTCAGCTAACAGCTGATCCAGTAATTGGTCTGTAATTGGCATTCTTTATCCCTTCTAAGGAGTTAGATAGAATGCCACTTACACAGTTTTTTTTACAGACTCTTTTCTTAGCCAATTCCTATCTCTGTCGGGCATGTTTGAGCAGTGCTACCTTACCCTTAGAATTTGATGTACAACCTGAACCTGAACAAAATCATGTAAATATTCATGTGCTGCAAACCAGTACTTTTCCAAAATCTGCGTTTGATCAAAGTGGTACCAAGCAACTATTGGCATGGTTACTGACAGATCCTCAGGCGATGGCCTCTTACCAAAGCATCTTTCGACACTATCAAGAAAAGCGTGAGTTCAGAGGTCCTTTGGAGAGCTGGCGTTTTAGCTTTGAGCCACCGCCGATGACGAACTGGAAACTTCATGTTCGCGGTAGGTATGACGCCAGTAAAAGCCATTATTTAGTTGAAGAAATTGTGGGTATTGATTACGACGTTAATCTGCCAGAGAGCGTTGCATTCATTAACCCAGATTTTTTTAAAAGCAAGCAAAATGATGGCAAAGCGCGGACCGGCTCTGGGGGTACAGCCTGGCAGCATATTGACGAAGAATTTGAAATTGACGACGAACAATCCGCTTCTGATGAAAATGAAACATTGATATTAGAAGGAGATTTAACTTGGTGCCGCTTTACAAAGCCCTGCAGGGTTTACAAACAGGAAGAGGTTAAAGAGCGCCGAAATCAGATTTTGGATGAGCTTGCTGAAAAAGAGGCTGGCAGGGACGTGAGCACGGGTGAGCCTTATCAAGGCGGCACCTTACCTTCGGCCGATGTGGGTGGCAAAGAGGATATTACTGATCGTGAACGACAATTTGCCAGTCGCTTTAAAAGCTTTGATCATCTGCTGCAGGTGTTAAAGTTCAAACACCTATGCCGAATACTCCATGAAGAAACGCTGCCATTACCCAAAGTCGGCCGCAGTAAACAACATTTGTTAGAAAATGGCAGCCAAAGGGCGATTAAGGCCGTTCGGCTTCGCTATAAGTTGATTGACGCAGTGCTACTTGAAGTAGATACATCAGACGGCATCAAAATGCTCTCAACCAAAGTTATTTTTGGCTCCGATGCACGAGATTGGATTGAGCATTTCACCCTTATCCGCAAAGGGGTGGTAGCTAAATCAATATCTTGGCCTAACGAGTTGTTGGATGGATTGTTTGGTGAAAACTGTCACATCGGCATTAATCACCCCAAGCACCAGGGAGCAGATGCTGGAAACATTCCGGTTGAGTCGATTGAGAGTTGGGCGCAACGGTTTGTCCATGCACTTTCTCTGGGGTAAATGCCGTCATTACCCGAATAAAGTTTGCTTTACTCATGAGCTTTAGATAATTTAGCTAAATTATCTAGATTAAAGTCGTGTAGGCTGAAAAATGAACGAAAACGAGATTTACCAGCGCATCAAGCAGGTCCTTGCAGATGCCCCTCGCAATCAATACACCGCTGAGCTGCATCTACAAATGATCAAATACGCTGATGAGCTTAAAACCATTACCGCCAAGGAGTTTTGTGAAGGTGTTGGCCTGAGCATTAGCTTCGGAACTGAATTTAGCAAAATGCGCAACCTGACACAGCGCCTGAAAGCGGCCGGGCTTGATACCGCCAAGCTATAACAACGCAAATTTATTTGTGCCGGCAGTACCCGGCACCCGAGGGAATCACCATGGCCATTAAGAAAACCGAACTTTATTCTTCCCTTTGGGCTAGCTGCGACGAGCTGCGTGGCGGAATGGAAGCTAGCCAGTACAAAGACTATGTACTCACCATGCTGTTTATGAAGTATGTCTCTGATAAGTACAAAGGCGACCCTTACGGCATGATTGTGGTGCCACAAGGTGCCAGCTTCGACGATATGGTTGCCCTGAAAGGCGACAAAGAAATCGGTGATAAAATCAACAAGGTCATCAGTGCGCTGGCCGAAGAAAACGATCTCAAAGGCGTTATCGACGTGGCCGACTTTAACGACGAAGATAAGCTTGGCAAAGGCAAGGATATGATCGATTGTCTTTCAAAATTGATTGGAATTTTTGAAGGCTTAGATCTTTCAGGCAACCGTGCTGATGGTGATGACTTGCTAGGTGATGCCTACGAATACTTGATGCGCCACTTCGCTACTGAATCGGGCAAATCGAAAGGCCAGTTTTATACACCATCGGAAGTGTCGCGCATCCTTTCTAAAGTGATTGGTATTGATAATAACACCCCGCAAGATGCCACCGTGTATGACCCTACTTGTGGCTCTGGTTCCCTATTGTTAAAAGCCAGTGATGAAGCGCCCCGTGGATTGTCTATTTTCGGGCAAGAAAAAGAAGGAAGTACCGGTGCGTTGGCTCGTATGAACATGATTTTGCATAATAATGCCACCGCAAAAATCGTGAAAGGTCAGAACACTATCTCTGCACCTGAGTGGAAAGAGAGTAACGGTGAATTAAAACGTTTTGATTTCGTAGTTGCTAACCCTCCTTTTTCCAATAAGAACTGGACCAATGGAATTAATCCAAGCGAGGATGAATTTGGCCGTTTTATTTGGGGGATACCGCCCGAGAAAAACGGCGACTACACCTTTTTGCTGCACATCATTAAAAGCTTAAAAAGCACCGGTAAAGGCGCGGTCATTCTGCCTCACGGCGTTTTGTTCCGTGGCAACGCCGAAGCGCGCATTCGTGAAAACCTCATCAAGCAAGGTTACATCAAAGGCATTATCGGTTTGCCGGCCAACCTGTTTTACGGCACTGGCATTCCTGCCTGTATTATCGTCATTGATAAAGAACATGCGAATGCTCGCAAGGGTATTTTTATGGTCGATGCCAGCAAAGGCTTTATCAAAGACGGCAATAAAAACCGCCTACGCAGCCAGGATATTCACAAAATCGTTGACGTTTTCACCAAACAGTTAGAGTTGTCGCGTTACTCGCGTATGGTGCCGTTAAGTGAAATCGCCGCCAACGACTATAACCTAAATATTCCGCGTTATATCGACGCTAGTGAGCCGGAAGACCTACACGACTTACTCGCCCATCTGCAAGGGGGTATTCCAAACCGAGACATTGATGCCTTAGAGCCCTTCTGGCAGGTGTTCCCCAGCATTCGAGCGACTTTGTTCAAGCCCGCGCGCACAGGCTATAGTGAAGCCTTGGTAAAAGCCTCACAAGTGAAAAGTACTATTCTGAACCATGACGAGTTCAAAACCTTTGCCGCACAAAGCCTGGTGCCGTTTACCGATTGGGCGCAGCGCTCAAACTTAAAAACGATTGAGCAAGATGAACCGCCAAAACAGATTATCCATCGTATCAGCGAAGACCTGTTGCAAAGTTATGCACAAACGCCACTCCTGAGTAAATATGACATTTACCAGATCCTTATGGACTACTGGGCAGAGGTGATGCAGGACGATGTGTATGTATTGGTGCAAGACGGCTGGAATGGTGGTAAGCAATTACGTGAAATATTCCCCACTAAAAAAGATGGTAAAAATGTCTGGAAAGAAAGCCATGATTTCGAAATAAACAAAAAACGTTACCGTGTTGAAGTTATTCCACGCAAATTGGTCGAAAAACGCTTCTTTCCTGCTCTCTTAACAGAGCTGTCCTGTCTTGAGTCTGATGCGGATTCTGCAACACAGTTACTGGAAGAGTTTGTTGAGTTACATGCAGGTGAAGACGATTTACTACTAGAAGCCAAAAATGACAAAGATAAGGTGACCCAGAAATTAATCAATGCTCGACTGAAAGAACTTAAATCTAATAGCGGCGACCTTGATGAAATAAATGCATTAGAGAAGTGTTTATCACTCGTAAAAAAAGAAGCCACGGCTAAGACAAAAGCTAAAGACAAGAAGACTGAGCTCGACTTGGCAGTTTTTAAGAAATACCCACAGCTTAGTGAAGCTGACATCAAGATCCTGATTGTTGACGACAAATGGCTGGCAACGCTTGAAAGCAATATCGTCGCCGAAATCGAGCGAGTCACCCAGGAACTGGCCAATCGAGTCAAAGAACTGGAAGAGCGCTACAGCGAGCCGTTACCAGCCATTGCCCAATCGGTAGAAAACCTCAGCAACAAAGTGGCAGGGCACTTAAAAGTCATGGGCTTGGAGTGGACGGTATGAGTAGTGGCGTGGCGGAAGTGAGCCCAGCGTATCTGTCGGACGTGACTTCGACCACTATTCCTGTTGGATATAAGCAAACAGAAGTTGGAGTGATTCCAGAAGACTGGAAAGTAACCACTGTAGGTAAAGTGGTGTCTATAACAACAGGCAATAAGAATACACAGGATAAAGTTGCTGATGGGCTTTATCCGTTTTTTGTGCGCTCTCAACACGTTGAAAGGATTAACTCCTATTCGTTTGATGGAGAAGGTGTATTGACCGCTGGTGATGGCGTAGGTACAGGTAAGATCTTTCACCATATAGATGGGAAATTCGATTTTCATCAAAGAACGTACTTAATGTACAACTTTGGTGATGAATTGGATGGCTACTATTTTTACATCTATTTCAGCAATAACTTCTTTGATCGAATAATGTCGATGACAGCAAAGTCATCAGTCGATTCGGTCCGCCGTGAAATGATTGCTGAGATGTTGATGGTTATGCCTCCAAAGGCAGAACAAACCGCCATCGCCAATGCCCTGTCAGATATTGATACGTTGATCAGCGAGCTGGAAAAGCTGATAGCCAAAAAACAAGCCATCAAAACCGCTACCATGCAACAACTCCTCACCGGCCGCACCCGCCTGCCTCAGTTTGCTTTGCGTGCAGATGGCCTTCGCAAAGGCACCAAACCAAGTGAGTTGGGAGAAATCCCGGAAGATTGGGAGGTTGATTCCATTGGAAATTTAATTTCGATTACAACGGGAAGTAGAAACACTCAAGATCGGATTGAAGATGGGACATATCCTTTCTTCGTCCGCTCTCAAACGGTGGAGCGAATTAACACTTTCTCATTTGATGGTGAAGCCGTTTTGACAGCTGGAGACGGCGTAGGTACCGGAAAAATATTTCATTATATTAATGGAAAATTCGATTTTCATCAGCGTGTTTATCTAATGTACAACTTCGGCGAAAAGGTTGATGGGTATTTCTTTTATATTTTTTTCAGTAGTAATTTTTATGAACGCATCATGTCCATGACAGCGAAGTCGTCGGTTGATTCCGTTCGTCGCGAGATGATTACTGATATGAAAATGTTATTACCAATAAAAGAAGAACAAACCTGCATCGCCACCATCCTCTCTGATATGGACGAAGAGATTCAGACGTTGGAACAACGCCTTAGCAAAACCCGCCAAATCAAACTGGGCATGATGCAAGAGCTGCTGACGGGTAAGACGCGCTTGGTGCATCCGCTAAATAAGGAGTCGCAATATGGCTGACCAACAGCAAAGTTATAAAAAAGCTCGCTTTTTTAAATGTGCATTGCAGGTTAATCCAGCGGGTTATATTCAATACCGTGGCCAACAGCAGGGTCTATCTGAATCTGACTATAACCAGCAATTGTTGGTTGCGGCCTTGGAGGCTGGAGTTGAAGTTATCGGCTTGGCTGATCATGGCTCGATAAATGGCTATGAAGAAATAAGAGATTTATTTCAATCACATAACATCGTTGTGTTTCCAGGTTTTGAAATTGCTTCCAGTGAAAAAATTCACTTAGTCTGTTTGTTTAGTGAATCTACCACAGCAGATTTAATAAAAATGCATTTGGGCGCGCTAGGAGTAGATATTAATCAGCCTGCTGCGCCTGTACAGAAGTCTGCAATTGATATTATCAATTACGTCAACGAAAAAAGCGGTTTCATCTACGCTGCGCACTGCACCAATGACGACGGTGTATTAAAGCGTCGGATGAACCATGTTTGGCAACACAAAGGACTACTGGCTGCTCAAATTCCAGGTTCTATCGAAGATTTAAACGGTGTTGAAAGCGATTTTTACCGCAAAGTATTCCTAAACAAAGATAGTAGCTATAAGCGTGAACGGGAAATGGCGGCTATCAATGCTGCGGACGTTGCAAAGCCAGAAGACATTAAATCACCGGGTGCTTCTTGTTTAATCAAGATGACTAGGCCTTGCTTCATGTCATTTAAACAAGCTTTTTTGGATGCCGGGTCACGGGTTCGCTTAAATTCTGATAAGCCGGAAAACTATGCTTCTGCCATCGAGCGCATTCGCTTTGTTGGCGGTTATCTGGACGGCGTTGATATTGAATTGTCTGACCATCTTAACGCTGTTATTGGCGGGCGTGGTACGGGCAAATCAACCTTGTTGGAGTGTATCCGCTACGCATTCGCGTTGGAGCCTAAGACGCAAAACGCGTTAAAGCAGCATAAGAGCGTGATCGATACCAATCTTGGCAAAGAGCGGGGAATGGTTGAAATTACGCTGCGCTCAGCAGTGCTGCATGGTCGTAAATTCACGGTGAGTCGAAAATATGGTAATCAACCTGTGGTGGTTGATGATCAAGGCAATATTTCACCTTACCACCCCACCGATCTGCTGCCGGGCATAGAGCTTTACGGGCAAAATGAAATCTATGAAATGACCCGTGATGAACATAGCCGTAATCAACTCATAGAACGCTTTTTGGAGGGGAAGCACGAACAATTTGATGCCGATATTGCCAAGGTACTAGCAAAACTGAAAGATAATCGTGAATCCATCAAGCGTGCCCTGAATCAGAAAGACGATGTTGAAGCAGAGGTGGAACGCTTGCCCAAGCTGTTGGATCAAGCTAAGCAGTATCAAGCATTAGGGATTGAAGAAAAGCTGAAAATTATTCCTAAGCTGGAAAAAGAAAAGCAGTTGAAAGCGCGTGTTGATGAAGATGTGACTCGTGTAAAAGACGCCATTGAAGCCCTCAAAGACAGCTTGCCTGATACGGTATTTTTAAGTGATAGCGCATTGGATGGTTTGCCTCATACTGATTTATTTAGGCTGCAGCGAGTTGTGTTGGACTCTTTAAAAACAGGTGTGCAGCAAGCGTTAGGGCAATTGGAGCAACTTGCATTGACTGCAGACACACAGCTGGCACCGCTTAAGCAGTCTTTGTTGGAAAAACAGCAGACTGAAGAGCAGAATTTAGAAAAAGCCTTTAAAGATATTCCCGCAAGCCAAGGTAAAACGGGACGGCAAATTGGCGCGGAGTATCAGACGCTACTGAAGCAAATAGAGCAGATTAGGCCCAAGCAAACTACGTTACAACATCGCCAGACGCAAATTGACGAGTTATACGCCCAGCGTAAAAAGCTATTGCTGGAGTTGGATCAGCATACTAGCGCCAGAGCGACCAGTATTTTGAAGTCAGTAAAGCGCTTATCGCGAAAGCTGGAGCAAAAGGTTCGACTTACCTTGCAGCCCGAAGGGAATCGCCAAGCGTTTGTTAATTTTCTTAGTGAATGCAGTTTAGAGGGCGTAGGACCTAAGCGCTTAGCGTGGGTGTTAGACGGCGATTTTTCACCCAGCAATCTCGCTGCCACGATTCGCCAGGGGGAAGCAGAATTATTTCTCAACTTTGGTATATCCGGTACTGTTGTCACAGCCTTGACCCGTCTGCCAGAACTGAAGCTCTTAGAGCTGGAAGAGTTGCAATTACCCGATACCATGGCAATTGAGCTGAATGTTACCCATGGAGAGCAAGAGGCTGTATTTCGCCCTCTTGATGACTTATCAACAGGGCAGCAATGCACTGCCGTTCTACATCTGTTGCTTTTGGATAATCAAGACCCTTTGATTTTGGATCAACCTGAAGACAATTTGGATAACGCATTTATCGCTGAACGGATTGTCGCAGAACTGCGCCGGGCGAAACTGAGCCGTCAATTTCTGTTTGCTACACACAATGCCAATATCCCAGTATTCGGCGATGCAGAATGGATAGGTGTGTTGAGTGTTGAAGAAGGTAAGGGCATGATTTTGCCAGAGCAGCAAGGGGCTATTGATGTACCCAAGGTCCAAGAGCTGGCAGCCGATATTTTGGAAGGTGGTAAGAGTGCGTTCAATCAACGCCGTGAAAAATACGGTTTTATTTGATCACTTGATCGACCTCGGAGATAAGTATGTTAAAAACAGAATTATTAGAAATTATTGCCAATGGTGAAAACTCAGGTGTTGAGTTTAAGCGGGACGATATTCGCCCCGAGCAACTGGCAAAAGAAGTTGTGGCTATGGCCAACTTTCAAGGTGGAAGAGTACTGCTTGGTGTCGAAGACAATGGTGTAATAAGCGGTATCCAAAGAGACGATCTCGAAGAGTGGGTGATGAATGTTTTTCAGAGCAAAATTCACCCAATGATTTTGCCCTTTTATGAAGAAGTAAGACTGGATGATGGCAAAGTAGTTGCGGTTGTAAGCTTTCCTTTAGGTATATCAAAGCCTTATGTCGTTCGTCACAGTGGTAAAGAAGAAATCTACATTCGTGTAGGAACGACGTCCCGACTTGCCACCAGAGAGCAGCAAATGCGGCTGTTTGAATTAGGCGGTATGTTGCATACTGAAGTAATGCCCGTTCCGCGCACAGATATCAGTTGTTTGGATGATGCGCGCCTGATGAATTATGTTAAGGATATCTTGCGTGACCCAGATGTGCCACAGTCTCAAGAAGAATGGCAGGCAAGGCTGCTCGGACTTGGCTTTTTAACGGAGGCGGCAGGTAGCGTTTGCTGCACCATCGCTGGGTTGGTGTTATTTGGTAAAAGCCCGCGTCGTTATTTAAAGCAAGCAGGGTTAAGAGTCATGGCATTTAATGGCGATGATAAGGAATACCAAGCCGCGCTGGATGACATTATTGATGGCCCAATGGTTGGTCGCTGGGATCTTGATAATGGTGATAAGCGCTTGGTTGATGGCGGAGTTATTGAGCGTTTTATGGAAGCGATGACACCCTTTATATCTCAGGAATCTGGTGAGGTAGATGCAGGGCTGAGGCGGGAAACACAATGGTTTTATCCTCTTGAGGCTGTTCGGGAGGCGTTGATTAATGCACTGGCGCATCGTGATTGGACGCGTTTTGTTGAGATTGAAGTTTCCGGATACTCGAATCGTCTTGAAGTGATTAGCCCTGGTGCTTTGCCTAATTCGATGACGGTGGAAAAAATGAAGGCTGGCCAGCGTTCGCCTAGGAATACCATCATCATGGAAGTTTTGCGTGATTATGGCTATGTCGATTATCGCGGAATGGGCGTAAGAACAAAAATAATTCCATTAACTAAAGCGCTAACAGGAAATGAACCCCTGTTTGAGTTAACGGATGATCATTTGAAAACTGTTTTATATCGTTAGTCAAGGATGATAAATGAGTATCGTCGGCCAGCGTGAGCGCGCTACCCAAAATCGTATCGTTCAGTTTTTTCACACTGACTTAGGCTATCGATATTTAGGCGATTGGCAGGATCGAGCCAATAATGAAAACATTGAAGTGGATATCCTAGTTGATTGGTTAAAAAAACGCGGTGTCAGCGAGGCGTTGATTAATCGAGTTATTCGCAAATTGGATACGGCAGCAGCGCTGGGCGAAGGTAAAAAACTTTATTACGCCAACAAAGAGGTTTATCGCCTGCTGCGCTATGGCGTGAAAGACAAAGAAGGCGCAGGTCATCTAAACGAAACCGTGTGGCTAATTGACTGGAGAAACCCGCAAGCGAACGATTTTGCTATTGCCGAAGAAGTATCTATTAAGGGCGAGAACAAAAAACGCCCTGATATTGTGCTGTATGTAAACGGTATCGCCTTGGGAGTCATTGAACTGAAACGCTCTTCGGTGTCCGTTTCAGAAGGTATTCGCCAGAATCTCGATAACCAGAAGAAAGATTTTATTCAAAACTTCTTTACCAGCATGCAATTGGTGATGGCGGGTAACGATACGCAAGGCTTGCGATACGGCACCATTGAAACATCAGAGAAGCACTATCTTGAATGGAAAGAAGATTGCACCAACCCATATGCTCATAAACTTGATTTTCACCTGAGTCGCGTGTGTAACAAAGCGCGCTTTTTGCAAATTATCCACGATTTTATTGTTTTCGATGCTGGTACTAAAAAGACCTGTCGCCACAATCAGTTCTTTGGTATTGAAGCGGCAAAACGCCATATAGCAAGGCATGAGGGTGGAATTATTTGGCACACGCAAGGTTCGGGAAAAAGCCTGACCATGGTGTGGCTAGCCAAATGGATACGCGAAAATATAAAAGACTCCCGTGTGTTGATTGTCACTGATCGTTCTGAGTTGGACGAGCAGATTGAAAAAGTATTCACCGGTGTTGAGGAAGGTATATATCGCACCAAAAGCGGTGCCGATTTGGTGGCGACGCTCAATCAACCCAACCCTTGGTTGGTGTGTTCGTTGGTGCACAAGTTTGGTCGGCAGTCTGATTCTGAAAACGATGCCGTGACCGATGAGTTTATTGCCGAGTTAAAGAAGTCTCTGCCGTCGGATTTTAAAGCCAAAGGCGATCTGTTTGTGTTTGTCGATGAGTGTCATCGCACCCAATCCGGCAAGTTGCACGAAGCAATGAAATCCATCCTACCGGAAGCCATGTTTGTTGGCTTCACTGGCACGCCACTGATGAAAAAGGACAAGAAAAAGTCGGTTGAGGTGTTTGGTTCTTACATTCATACCTATAAGTTTGATGAAGCCGTGGCCGATGGGGTGGTGCTAGATTTACGCTACGAAGCACGAGATATCGACCAGAATGTCACTTCGCAGAAAAAGGTAGATGAATGGTTTGAAGCGAAGACTCGCGGCTTATCTCGATTAGCTAAAACCCAGTTGAAACAGAAATGGGGCACCATGCAGAAGGTGCTGTCCAGTAAATCCCGTTTGCAGCAGATTGTGAATGATATCTTGCTGGATATGGACACCAAGCCACGCCTGATGGATGGCTACGGCAATGCTATGTTGGTCTGCTCTAGCGTTTATCAGGCTTGTAAAGCCTATGAGATGTTCAGCCAAACTGATTTGGCCGGTAAGGTTGCCATTGTGACCAGTTTTCAGCCAACCGCTGCGAGCATTAAAGGAGAAGAAACAGGTGAAGGCTTAACGGAGAAGCTCTTTAAGTACGATATTTACCGCAAGATGCTTGCGGATTACTTCGAGCAACCGGAAGACAGGGCCGCAAGCCGGGTTGAAGAGTTTGAAAAAGAAGTTAAAAAGCAATTTATTGATGAACCAGGGCAAATGCGTCTTCTGATCGTGGTTGATAAGCTACTAACCGGCTTTGACGCCCCTTCGGCCACCTATTTGTACATCGACAAACAAATGGCCGATCACAACCTGTTTCAGGCTATTTGCCGTGTGAACCGTTTGGATGGGGATGATAAAGAATATGGTTATATCATCGATTACAAGGATCTGTTCCGCTCTTTGGACAAAGCGATTTCTGATTACACTCAAGGCGCATTTGATGGTTACGACAAAGAAGACGTTGCTGGGTTACTGAAAGATCGTTTAGAGCAGGCCAAGCTGGATTTGGACAATGCGCTGGAAATGGTGCGCGCCTTGTGTGAGCCAGTAAAAGCGCCGCGCAACACTGAAGACTACATTCATTATTTTTGTGGTAAGTCGGGCCTGAACCAAGACGAGCTCACCGAGAAAGAAGCGCTGCGTTTAACGCTTTATCAGAACGTTGCCAAACTGCTGCGTGCTTTTGCCAATATTGCTAACGAAATGCCTGATGCAGGCTATTCTTCGCAAAATGTAGACTCAATTAGATTAGAAGTCGCTCATTTTGAAAAAGTCCGTGACGAAGTAAAACTTGCCAGTGGCGATTTAGTAGAAATGAAACGCTTTGAGCCTGCGATGCGTCACTTGTTAGATATGTATATTCGTGCTGATGACAGCGAAGTGTTGATGGATTTTGAAGAGCTGGGACTTATCGAGCTTATCGTCGAAAAAGGTGCTGATGCCGTGGAGGCCTTGCCTGAGAGTATTCGTAAAAACCAAGAAGCCATGGCAGAAACCATCGAAAACAATGTTCGTAAAACTATTGTCGATGAAAACCCGGTTAATCCGAAATACTACGAGCAAATGTCGGTGTTGTTGGATGAGTTGATTGTGCTTCGCCGTCAAAAGGCCATTGAATATCAGGAGTATCTGGAAAGAATCCGTGAGCTATCTCGTAAGGTGATCCGCCCTGAACAAACGACATCAAGCTATCCACTGTCAATGGATACTAACCCTAAACGCGCGTTTTACGACAACTTTGGTCAAGATGAGCTACTGGCCACAAAAATAGATACGGCTATTCGCTATACCAAAAAAGCGGACTGGGTAGGTGACCGTTTCAAAGAGCGAGAAATTGCCAACGCTATAAGAGAAGAAGCGGCGGGTTATGATCTGGATATTCAGGGCGTAATGGAACTGGCCAAGGCGCAGAAAGAGTATCTGTGATGGCGATAATTGAAATTGGTTCAATTACGATGCAGTTGAATCGCAAAGCAATTAAAAACCTGCATATCAGCATATTGCCACCCGATGGTCGTGTGCGGGTTTCTGCGCCAGAAGCTATGACCGATACAGCTGTTCGCATGGCAGTAATCAGCCGCATTCCCTGGATCAAAAAACAGCAAACTGATTTCGCCAAACAGCCCCGGCAGTCTGATCGAGAAATGGTCAATGGTGAGTGTCACTACCTATGGGGGAAACGATATCGTCTTAATGTGGTTGATCATGCAGGTAAGCATGAAATCAAGCTAGGTCGTGGGCGGTTGCATTTATATATCAATACCACGGCAACATTGGAAAGTAGAGCTTTTGTACTGAGTTCGTATTACCGGGAAGTACTGAAGGCGCGAATCGCTGAATTGTTGCCCATGTGGGAGAGCAAGATGGGTGTGACTGCCGCTGATTGGGGTGTGAAGAAGATGAAGACCAAATGGGGTAGCTGCAACATTCAGGCAAAGCGCATTTGGTTAAATTTAGAGCTCGCGAAAAAGCCACCGGAGTGTTTGGAGTACATCCTTGTCCATGAGTTGGTGCATCTGCTTGAACGTAATCACAATGAGCGGTTTAAGGTATATATGGACAAGCTACTTCCCGATTGGCGAGAGCGTCGAGACTTGTTGAACCGGATGCCTCTGGCGCACAACCATTGGCTGTATTGAAAACGGAATAACGGAAATTCATCCATATTTACGGCATCAGTTTGGCTGATGGTTGGTAAGGTAAGCTAAATTAACATTCCTAGGTGAACCATGAAGGCTTGGCAATGTGTGGCCTGCAGCCAGGCGCGATAGCCAGATTTTCTACGCCATAGAGGGTGGGAGTGTTTTTAAGCCACAAATGAAACTCAGCCCCCTGTAACTCATGCTCAGGTGAGCAATCAATGTTCCAATGCCTTAAGACGTACCCTGCAACTGCTGCTCGTACGAATATTTTCAGCATCCCGTTTGTCATACCGTACTCGATTTCTATGGTATCTGGATGCTGAAGGTTTGGATGCGGAACGATATGCATTTCAACAATACGGTTCCACTGAATATCACTTTCTTTGGTTTCTGACTTCGTTATCTTCGTACTAAGTAATTTCGCACAGACAATACGATTTATTACAAAGTCTGTGAACCGAGTACGTTTGCGGTCGTAAGCGCGAACATGCCAGCGAAGGCCGTTATCCACCAGCGCAAAAGGAACAATCTCACGCTGAGTCAAACCGCTGGAAAGTGATCGGTAGTCAATGACTAAAGCCTTTTTCTGGTGAATAGCCCGAGTTATCTCAGCTAGCACGTCCAGGTTAGGGAAGTTTAGTTGTGTAGGTGACTCGGTAGTAATTAAAGAACTACTACCCGTGACATGATCGTCTCCCAGACCGAAGCACAAAGCAGATAGCGCCTGACTTCCCTGGTATTGAAACAAAGGCTGAAACTGCTCGGTTCCGATATAGGTTTTAGCTTTTGTATCGTACGTAAGATTGTGAGGCGCCAGCTCTTTGTATAGCGCAATATCGCGAGTGGCTGCTGCTGCTTTAATACCAAACCGATTAACCAAATCATTTCTGTTCACCGCACCTAAAAAGCGTAGTTTGAAATCTATGTGGAATAGTCTCTCTTGCTGCGATTGGTTTATGACTTCGAGCTTGGTTGGGATGCAGTTATTCAAATGACTACCTCTAATTGCTTGGCTTCCCGCATATTTAATGTGGCATAGCCATGCTCTTTTGACAAGAGTTTGCAGGTTCTGAAACCTGCACTCACTTATACCAGACTTTCTTACGTACAGACCCGAACATAGATCGTAATATTTGACACTAGTGCGTGTCAATTATATTCGTTGACATCATCAAAATGATGATGATAATGTCTTTCTTATTCGAGGTGGCTGTTTAGTGGTCAGTAGCCTTAGCCTGAAAAGAGAGATTGGTTAGGAGGGAAACGGATTGAACTTCCAGGGTTTGCAAGCCAAGTACCGGCGGCTATTTACCGAGAGCGCAGCTTGGAGGATGTTAAGGGGCGATAATGCACCTTATATCCTTGCGTTCATCGCGGATCTCTTTTCAGAAGAAAGCGAAGTTCCTTACGGCCGAGCCCGCATCTTGTTGGATGCTGAGATTGAACGCAGCAGAGAGCTCGGGATTTGGCAAACTGAGTCCTCGGCCGCCACTTATTTAAATCAATGGATTAAGTATGGCTGGTTACGAGAAATGGATGATTCTCTTACTAAAACTGATGCCAGTGAAATAGCGTTGAGATTCTGTAAAGGGCTTGATGAACGCCATTCCGGCACAACAGCCTCACATTTGCGTATTGTACAAGAAGCCGTTCGTGACTTAGCGGTTGCAATTAGTCCTAACGTTGATGAAAAAGTAACTCTGCTTGAAAGTAAAAAGGCAGAGATCCAACGAGAAATCGAGGCGTTTCAAGCGGGGGTAGTCCCGGTTTTAAGTGAGTCTGAGCAAAGAGAGCGAATTCGTCAGATCTATCAATTGGCTTCAGTGTTGACTGGTGATTTTCGTCGTGTTGAGGACGAGATCAGGATTCTTGATAAAGAACTCAGAATTCAGATTATTGAGGGTGACATCTCTCGTGGAGATGTGTTGCTTTCAGTCATGGAAAGAGAAGCATTGCTTTCTACTACAGAAGCAGGAAGTGCATTTGAAGGCTTTTTTCAGTTGCTGTGTGATCAAAACCGCTCAATGGAATTTCGTGAGCAGCTCCGTAGCATTTTGAGTCGACCGATAGGTCAGCAGTTATCAAGTAGTCAGCATCAATTTCTTAGCCACTTAATGCGTGAGTTGAGCCGAGAAAGTGAAAGAGTGTTTCGTGTCAGGCGGCGTACTGAAGAGGGCCTGCGTTCATATATTGAAAGCGGTTCTGCTGCAGAAAATCAGGCGGTTGATAGATTGCTTTCAAAACTAGAAAGACAAGCTGTATTACTACGTGATGAAGGTTTGGATTTGACAACAGAAACGGGCCTTAGTCTTCCGGTAGGTCCTATAGAAATTAGATCTCCAGTATCGATGAAATTAAAGAGCCCAGACGACAAACTCGATACATCGGGCGTTGAAGAAAACGCCAATAGGAGAGAACCAAGCACTCATGTGCTTGACTGTCTTGATGCTGTTCAAGTGAGACAGGTGGCCTATCGAGTTCTTAATACCCTGAATAAATGTGGCCCGATGTCGATTGCCAGGCTGGCTGAAGTAAACCGGTTAACGGCAGGGCTGGAGGAGCTGGTCGCGTATTTACGAGTAGCAAAAGCAGTGGATGCGACCATGTTAGATGAAAAAGAGGATGTGATCGTAGTTGATAAACAAGGTGTTACGTTGAAAGCGTCTATACCTACCTATCTATTAACTGCCGACCTATTCCCAGAAGATATTGATGAACTTGCCCTCTAACGGGTAGCCAAGGAATGCAAATGACAAACAATACTCCCCCCAATAGCTTCTTCTCGATGGTAACAGGTATATCCGATCGGGACTTAAATACAGAAGGTGATGAAGGAAACCGCTTGGCGCTCGATGACTTTCATACTTCAGGTAATCCACTTTCAATAAATACCAATAGAGACTTAGACGACCAGCTATTCGAGAGTGACGAGCCAAGCCTAATTACAGAGAGCGTCAAATCCACTGATTCAGATATGCCACATGATGCCCGACGAGTTCTGGTTCATTTGATGCGTCAGGGTTCAATCGTTGCATCGCAAAAACCGAAACTTTTTGAACAGCTTTGTCGTTATGAATTGGCAATACGGAGGCATCTATCTGAAACTTACCTCCAGTTAATACTTGATCAGAAGTATGGCGTGGCATTTGTGGCCGACACTACCTCTGTGCAAGTTGGCAGTAAAGGGGATTGCGGGGTGGATGATGAAGCTTCAGATCCAGATGAGTCAGCCACCTTAATTCCGAAGCGCCCCCTTTCACTGTTTGATACGCTGATACTACTGGTTTTAAGAAAGCATTATCAGGAGCGCGAGTCGGCTGGAGAACAAAAAATTACGATTGATATCGAACGTATAGAGTCCTATCTGACTCCCTTCCTTCCTATAACCGACCACGCATCAAAAGATCGAAAAAAGCTACTGATTAGAGTAAAAGAGATGGTTAAGCGGAAAGTCTTGTCGACGATCAGAGGCGAAGAAGAGCGATACGAAATCACTCCCATCATCCGATATGTAGTGAATGCCACTTTTTTAGAGACAATGTTAGCTGAATATACAGCTCTATCCCAAGAGCAACTTAATGAAACAGGTTTTGCGGGGAATGAGCAGAAATGACTAGTAATTTATTCGAAAATACCGTTCAGCCTTCGACCAATGAAATCGGTAAATCGATATATATTAATGATTTGTTTTCTCAGGGCCAAATAAGGTTGTCTGAGTTGTCAGTGTATAACTGGGGGTCATTTCATGGATTGCATACCGCAGCTATCGATCCAGAAGGAACATTAGTCACGGGAGACAATGGTGCTGGAAAATCGACATTGATTGACGGGTTAATGGCTCTTCTTCTACCAGCGGGGAAAGCAACATTTAATGTCGCCGCAGCACAAGGTGATCGCTCAGACCGCTCTCTATTGTCTTATATGCGGGGAAGTTTTGGTTCGGCTCATGATGGAACTTCAACCCGTGTAAAAAGCAAACGGGAAAAGAGTGTTGTTACTGGCTTAAGAGCACTCTATCGAGCAGATGATGGTTCATGTATCACGTTAGCGGCACTTTTCTGGACGGCAAGCGCTACAAATACACTAGGTGAAGTAAAGCGGATTTATCTCGTCGCCAAGCGTAATCTCCAACTGAAAGAGCTTCTCGATGCTTTTGGTGATGGTAATACAAGACTATTTAAACAGTGGTTACGGGAAGATCCTGCCATAACAGATTGCGACAGTAATTTTTCAGATTATCAAGAGCTATACCGAAAGCATCTCTATATGGACAACAAGAACGCCCCTGCATTGTTGTCGCGAGCGCTTGGTCTGAAGAAGATTGATGATCTAACTAAGCTGATACGTGTCAACGGCAATCCAATTTTGACCCACTTACCGCTTAAAACGGTAATCTAAATTTGACCCACCCCTGGCTTCTTTTCAACTTAACGTACTTTCTGCTGCCGGTATGACACCCGCTGTTCTTTTGCCTTTTAACCTATAACTATTTCCGCTGATTTGTACGATATGCGCATGATGTAACAGCCTGTCCAGCAATGCCGCAGTTAAGGTTTGATCATCAGCGAATGCCGTTGACCATTGCGAGAATGGCAGGTTACTGGTCACAATAACACTGCCTTGTTCATAGCGTTTCGCTATCACGTTAAAGAACAGATTGGCTTCATCCCGACCAAAC
>NZ_AUDG01000071.1 GCF_000425345.1 Rheinheimera baltica DSM 14885
TGGCTCTCTCAAGTTCCTGATACATCTCTTTAATCATGCCACGGCTTGATAACTCCGCTGACTCGTCACAGCCTCACTTTAACGGCTGCTTTGCATGGACTTCGGTGGCGTTACAAACCTCGTCAGTCAGATTGTGCTTATCGAAGCGATACCAACCTTCAGGGACACGTATCCCCTGTGGCCTAACTAATTCTCTGTGTACGCTTCACCTATCTTGTTCGTCAGTAAAAAAAATACTGGCTCCGCCATAGGCGCAACACTCGATACGGGTGGTCAGTTACACCTTACCCGACAGGGACTTACACCCTGCAAGATGCATCAAGCTTTGCTTGACGCACTAACGCAACCACACAACACGTACTAAGTGTTCTGCTCCAGCGTCAGCGCTATGGGCTACTCATCATTGTCAGCCATCTGAAGTTAGATGTGCCGCAAGCTAAATGTTTAACCTTAAAGTAACGCCATGCGCTAGTAATCAGCTTGGGTTAGAGAATAAAAAACCCCGCGCTATAAAGCGCGGGGGGTCAGATAAAAAGACAAAGGACAAGGATAGACGTAGTTTGGTGATGTTGTTCAGCTCGCAGGGGCGGTGGCAGATACGGCAGCCACCTCCTCGCTTACTCGCTCCCGGGAAGTTTCACCAACTCTTCCCAGGCTGCTTACTTTACTGACGAGACGAATTCAGGGTAGGCTTCAATACCACACTCTGATGCGTCTACGCCTTCATACTCTGTTTCTTCGCTAACACGGATACCCATTACCAGTTTCAGCACATACCACACAATCAGGCTGGTACCAAATACCCAAACAAAGATGGTTGCAGCACCCACTAATTGCCCAACAAAGCTTGTACCTTCTTTAGTTAGTGGCACTAACATCAAACCAAAGAACCCAACAACACCGTGCACAGAAATCGCACCTACAGGGTCATCAATTTTCACTTTATCCATCATCAGAATAGACACCACTACAATGACACCCGCAACCGCACCAAATAAGGTAGCTTGCAGCGCTGTTGGGGTTGAAGGTTCAGCAGTAATAGCCACTAAGCCTGCTAATGCACCATTTAATACCATGGTTAAATCGGCTTTACGGAACAACACAACAGATAGAATCATCGCAGCAACGGCACCAGCGGCGGCAGCTGCATTGGTGTTTAAAAATACCATGGCGACACTGTTTGCATTGCCAATATCACCCAGCTTTAATACTGAGCCGCCATTAAAACCGAACCAGCCCATCCACAGAATCAAAGTACCAATAGTCGCTAGTGGCATATTTGAACCGGGAATAGCGATAGCTTTGCCATCTTTGCTGTATTTGCCTTTACGAGCCCCTAACAGCAACACACCTGCCAACGCTGCAGCGGCGCCCGCCATGTGTACAATGCCTGAGCCAGCAAAATCTGAGAAACCAAAATCATCACCTAAAGAATACAGACCAAATACGGCATTGCCACCCCAGGTCCAGCTACCTTCCATCGGGTAAATTACTGCCGTCATTACGACTGCAAAGGCCAGAAATGCCCATAGTTTCATACGCTCAGCTACTGCACCTGATACAATCGACATCGCTGTAGCAACAAAAACCACCTGGAAGAAAAAGTCTGACGCTTTTGAATATATCGCACCGCCAGTGAAGCCATCTTCACGGCCAGCAAACTCTGTTAACGTTGCATCAACGTCTACTGCGCCAATGCCTGACAAGAAGTAACCGCCGCCATACATTAATTCATAGCCGCACACTAAATACATAATGCAGGCAATGGCATAAAGTGAGACGTTTTTAGTTAAAATTTCAGTCGTATTTTTTGCTCGAACTAAGCCAGCTTCCAGCATGGCAAAACCTGCTGCCATCCACATAACCAGGGCACCGCAAACCAAAAAGTAAAAGGTGTCCATTGCGTATTGTAAGTGAAAAATTTGCTCTTGCATGATAACAGCTCCTTAAATGGCTTCAGCGTCAGATTCGCCGGTACGAATACGCACAGCCTGCTCCAGGTCATAAACGAAAATCTTACCGTCGCCAATACGACCGGTGTATGCCGCTTTTTGAATGGCTTCGATTAAGCGATCAACCTGATCATCCAGCGTAGCAATCTCCAGCTTCACTTTAGGCAGGAAATCAACCTGATACTCAGCACCGCGGTATAATTCGGTATGCCCTTTCTGGCGGCCGAAACCTTTTACTTCTGTTACCGTTAAACCTTCTACCCCAATGTCAGCAATAGCTTCGCGTACATCGTCCAGTTTAAACGGCTTGATGATGGCACATACAAGCTTCATATCGTTTTCCTTTTTACTTTTATAATGCGATTGCAATTTATATAAGAAAACCTTGTGCCACTTTTTCATTTCAAACAAAATCATGCACTTATGAAAATATAACGTTACAACTGATTATATTTCGCACCAATTGAGTGCACTTTTTCCCTCTGGCTGTGCAAAGGTAAAGCTCAAGCACAGCACAACTAATTCAACTACACTCACACCAGATGGCATCAAATTAAGTAGTTGCAGCAAAGCGAGTTTTTCCATACCGTTTAGTTTCAAGCCGTGCTATTAACAATCAGCTTGAAGCTCACAACTGAGAATGTATTGGTTTAAATAATCAAGGTTGGTTATGTGTCGTAACGTACAAAAATGTGTCGTCTTGGTAATAGCATTTATCGCGCTGCAAATGCATACGGTATTATTGGCCGCCGAGCCTTTAGCATCACGTTTTGTTCGTTTGGATATACAACAAGGGTTATCGCAAGCCACCGTTACCGCAATAGCACAAGATGACATTGGCAATATTTGGATTGGCACCCAAAATGGGTTAAACCGTTATGACGGCTTTAGTGTAGAGGTGTTTCAACTTGATAAACAGCAGCATACCGTATCAGATAACTTTGTTACCTCGCTGGTTATCGACAATCAAAAGCAACTATGGATTGGCACCTTAAACGGGCTAAACCGGTTTACTCCCTCAACAGCAACTTTTGCTGATATCGCGTTGGTATCCGGCCGCCAGCGTCTGGATAACGCGATTATCTCCTTACACCTGGATAACCAGCAACGGCTTTGGGCTGGCACAGAACGTGGCCCTGCGCTATTAAACGCCACCGGTAACATGCTGTTATCATGGCCACAACAGGCACCATCTGAGCACATTTTCCAGCAACAAAATATCACCGCTTTAACCACCGATAACAGCGGGCATTTATGGCTGGGCACGCCTCGGGGATTGTTTTGTGTAGAGATATCCAGTGGCAACGTAATTGAGATTGCTGACTATCCTTACCCTGACGCATCAGTTATGGCATTGCTCTATGATGAGGCTGGCCGGCTATGGGTGGGGCTGGAAAATGAAGGCTTAATAATGCGCGAGGCCAATAGCTCAGCCTGGACTCAAATTACACTTGCCAGCTATAACAACGGCATTACCAGCAAAGAAATTCGTAGCATCAAGCTGTCTCAAAACGGCAACCTCTGGGTGGGTACTCAGCATGGGTTAAACCAGCTTCAGCTATCCGAAGGCCTGTGGCAGCAAAAAGCCTCTTACTACCATCAACGTAACAATAAAACGAGTCTTGGTAGTGGTAAAGTGATCGCACTGTTGGAAGATAACGATAACAGCCTTTGGGTGGGCACCTGGAATGGTGGTGTGTCACGCCTGCATCAGGCGAGTAATTTATTTACCAGTATCACGCCAGACTTACCCCTAATGGCAGCAGCCAGAAACCCTGCAACCATAACATTAGCCAGCCTGGAACAGCGCGTCTGGGCAGGTACTGCTGATGGCTTATTCAGCATGAATTTGCCTGGCGCTGAATTTAACCCGGTAGGTGATCCGCAAGAAAGCATTACGTTTTACAGCACATTAAAACGTGCAGACAGCATACTTTTTGGCCACAGTAGCGGCATAAAACAGCTTGAAATTAGTACAGGTGCCTATCGTGATTTAACTTTACCCGTTGATCTGCCTGCTGGTCCGGTAAGACGCATGTTGGATACGTCTGCGCATTTGTGGTTAGCCATTGATCAGTTTGGCATTGTACTACTGGACCCTAAGCTACAATTTGTTGTGAAGCGCCATAGCTTTAGCCGCTCTATTACTTTTATTAAACCGCTTCAACAATTTATCTTAGTCGGCTCTTACGATGGCTTGTCTTGGTTTGATGCTAGCACCGGTGAACTGCTCTTTAACCATGCTATTGGTACATCATTTGACAATAACCAGGCCGAGCTAAAGTTTGCACCAATGGATTATGTGCAAACGCCAGATGGCAAACATTGGTTGGCAACCAACGGTGGCGGCTTGAAGGAGCTTATCATTCCAACCCCTTTTGACAACCCGGCTCGTGCCGGTTTTAAATCTTATATGGATCCTCAAGGTTTAGTAAGTAAACAACTTAAATCAGCAGAGACGGATGATGCAGGAAACATCTGGTTTAGCACCTCCTCTGGCATTGCAGTATTTCTCCCTCAAAGCAGCACTTTTCGCAATTTTAGTGCCTACCACGGTACGCTGAACCGCGACTACATTAATGCTTCCAGCAGCAAATTGGATAATGGCGATATTGTGTTTGGTGGTATGGATGGCTTTACCGTGTTTAGCCCAGAACTGGTGTTAGCATATCAAGCACCTGACATTGCCACACCACATATTAAAGAAATTGATGTCAATGGCATCCCCTTGCAGCTTGATACCCTTAATACAGACGCGTCTTTAGCCAAAGTACTGCACAGCGATAAGCACCTGACAATTCCTGCAACAGGTTCACGCAGTGTCAGTTTTAAGTTTTCTACCCGTGAGTTTATTGAAAGCCAACAGATAAAGTTCCAATACCGCTTAGATCCGCTGTCAGTCGCGTGGACGACTAAAGACTCTAACAATCGCTCTGCAGATTTTGAACGACTACCGCCGGGCACGTATCTGTTACGTTTGCGTGCAGGTTTACCCCAGTCGGGCTGGAGTGAAGAGCAGCAACTTACTGTTGAAGTATTGCCGCTATGGTGGGAAACCTGGCTCGCCAGACTCCTCATAATTAGCTTTATAATATGCCTATTACTTACTGTACATGTTATGCGTTTACGCCAGATGCAACAGCGACAAGAAGAACTCGCCTGGCTGGTTGAAGAGCGCACAAATGCGTTAAATGAGCGCAGCAAGGCACTGGAAGAGTCTAAGAACCGAGCAGAACACACTGTGCAACAATTGGCGTCTACGATGAAAGAGTTAGTGCGCACAGAAAAAATGGCCGCGCTAGGCCAACTAGTAGCGGGTGTAGCACATGAAGTTAATACACCGCTTGGCGTGGCATTAACCGCCAGTAGTATTGTCAATGAAGAAAGTGTTCAGCTAACAAACCGCTTAGCAAGTGGCAATATTCGCCGTACCGAACTAACAGAGTACCTCAACAAACTTACCCAAGCGACTCAACTACTCAATACTAACCTGCAACGTGCGGCACATTTGGTGATAAATTTTAAGCAAGTATCGGTCGACCGTACTGCGGATAATCAACGTCGGTTCAATCTAGCCGAATACATAGATGAATTACTTGAAAGCTTACGACTAATGTGGCGCTCTCGAGAAATTAGCATTGAGGTTAGCTGCGCCAATAATATTATGATGGATAGCTACCCTGGTACTGTCGGTCAAATTATTACCAACTTTTGCCAAAATACCATGTTGCATGCCTTCAAAGACCATGCAGTTGGTCATATTACTATCACTTGTTGCCAGCGTGATAATCTGGTTGAAATTGTATTTGCTGACGATGGCATAGGCATTAGCAAAGAAAACCTGGAACGCATTTTTGATCCCTTCTTTACCACTAGCCGCCATCAAGGTGGAACAGGCTTAGGCTTGCATATTGTTTACAACCTTGTGACGCAAAAGCTGCGTGGCAATATCAGCGTTAGCAGCACAGAAGGGCAAGGTACACAGTTCACCCTGCTGTTGCCACTTAACGTATACGATAGTTAATCTGCCAAAAACTGCTGCCATTCGCGCAGCAGTTTTAACAGATCTTCCAGCCCACATTGCATTGTCATACCGTGCTCGTCTAACTGTAGATCATCTTCTTTTAGCTTTTGTTGTTGCTCGGCAACAGGGTGCTCTGCATTGTAGAACAGCGTATTATGACTTAGCGTCACTTCCCCTTCGTCCACTTCCAGCAAAAACTCTTTACCCTGATATTGCGTAGGCTGATGTGATTTGTGTTTAGTAAGTTGCTGAATAATTGCCTGATAAGCCTCAGCCTGCTGGCCAAACTCGTCCAGCAAAAAGCGGCCTAATACCTCATGCTCTGCTGGCAGCTTGATGCTGAATTGCAAGGTGTTACGATCGTAAATAAAGTCGTATTCCATACTTCTGTTCCATGTTTAAGCAATAGTTGGAACTTTGCACGAGCGGCGCCTGCATACTCTGTCAGGCTCGCCAAGCGTTCGTCTGTTTACCGGTAATAAAATTGTAGCTGCTATGGCTATATTAGCCAGCAGAAAAAAGGCCTGCAAATGCAGGCCTTTAGCAACAGAGCTGGAATTACACCGCTTGCTGAATAATCACGTTATCCGCTTTTTTGGTGTACTGCTCCATGCGATGGAAGTTCAGGTATCGGTAAGTATCGGCCGCTGTGGCGTCGATTTGCTTCGCGTATTCCAGATACTCCGCTACCGTTGGTAACTTACCAATGATAGAGGCTACCGCCGCCAACTCAGCTGAAGCTAAGTACACGTTAGCGCCCTGACCTAAACGGTTAGGGAAGTTACGGGTAGAAGTAGACACTACCGTTGATTTCTCTGCCACACGCGCCTGGTTACCCATACACAGTGAACAGCCTGGCATTTCAGTGCGGGCACCTACTTTACCGAAGATGCTGTAGTAACCTTCTTCGGTTAACTGTGCCTGGTCCATCTTCGTTGGTGGTGCAATCCACAAACGCGTTGGTAACTGGCCTTTGAACTTATCTAACAGCTTACCTGCAGCACGGAAGTGTCCAATGTTGGTCATACAAGAACCGATAAACACTTCATCAATCTTGTCGCCGGCTACTTCAGACAGTAAACGTGCGTCATCCGGATCGTTAGGCGCGCACAGTACCGGCTCTTTAATATCAGCCAGGTCAATTTCGATAATTTCGCTGTACTCAGCATCCGCATCTGCAGACATCAACTGCGGATCTTTCAGCCAGGCTTGCATTGCCTGAATACGACGTTCGATAGTCCGTACATCACCGTAGCCTTCAGAAATCATCCACTTAAGCATCACGATGTTTGATTCTAAATACTCAGCAATAGACGCGTCTGACAGCTTAATAGTACAACCGGCAGCTGAACGCTCTGCTGAGGCATCAGATAATTCAAACGCTTGCTCAACAGTTAAGTTTGGTAAGCCTTCAATTTCCAGAATACGGCCAGAGAAGATGTTCTTCTTGCCTTTCTTATCAACCGTTAACAAACCTTTTTGAATAGCCACATACGGAATAGCATGCACTAGGTCGCGCAGGGTAATACCCGGCTGCATTTCACCTTTAAAGCGCACTAACACTGATTCTGGCATATCCAGTGGCATAACACCGGTTGCTGCAGCAAATGCGACTAAACCAGAGCCCGCCGGGAACGAAATGCCAATTGGGAAACGGGTGTGCGAGTCACCACCGGTACCTACGGTATCAGGCAGTAACATGCGGTTTAACCAGCTGTGGATGATGCCATCACCCGGACGCAGTGATACACCGCCACGGTTCATAATGAAATCTGGCAGCGTGTGGTGCGTATCAACATCTACCGGCTTTGGATAAGCCGCAGTGTGACAGAAAGACTGCATAGTTAAATCAGCAGAGAAACCTAAACAGGCTAAGTCTTTTAACTCGTCACGCGTCATTGGGCCGGTAGTATCTTGCGAGCCTACGGTGGTCATCTTCGGTTCACAATAAACACCTGGGCGCACACCTTTCACGCCACACGCTTTACCTACCATTTTCTGCGCCAGCGTGAAGCCTTTGCCTGAATCAGCTTTAGCTTGCGGACGACGGAATTTGTCAGATGGGCCATGGCCTAAAAATTCACGCGCACGGTCAGTTAAACCACGGCCAATGATTAGTGGAATACGGCCACCAGCGCGCACTTCATCGATAAGTACATCTGTTGCCAGGCTAAATTCAGCAAGTACTTCATCAGTACCGTGACGTACCACTTTGCCCTCGAACGGCAGAATGTCGATTACATCGCCCATTTCCAGCTGGTTTACGTCAACTTCAATGGGTAGTGCACCGGAGTCTTCCATAGTGTTAAAGAAGATTGGCGCAATTTTGCCGCCTAAGACAAAACCACCACCGCGCTTATTTGGTACGTATGGAATATCATCACCCATAAACCACAGCACAGAGTTAGTCGCAGATTTACGTGAAGAACCAGTACCTACAACGTCGCCAACGTAAGCCAGTGGGAAACCTTTCTTATTCAGTTCATCCAGTTGCTTGATTGGGCCGACAGTACCCGGTTGATCCGGGTTGATACCTTCGCGGGCATTTTTCAGCATCGCTAAAGCATGCAATGGGATATCAGGACGTGACCAGGCATCGGGTGCCGGTGATAAATCGTCGGTGTTGGTTTCGCCCGACACTTTAAATACGGTAACGGTAATTTTTTCTGCTAAGGCTGGCTTGGCTTCAAACCATTCAGCGTCGGCCCAGCTTTGTACTACTTGTTTTGCATGCGCATTACCCGCATCGGCTTTTTCTGTTACGTCATGAAACGCATCAAAAATTAATAACGTATGTGATAAGGCTTTTGCAGCAACCGGAGCCAATTTGGCATCGTCTAACAGGCTGATTAATGGCTCAATATTGTAGCCACCCATCATAGTACCCAGCAGCTCAGTCGCGCGTTCTGCGCTGATTAAACTGCAGCTGGTTTCACCTTTAGCAACAGCAGCTAAAAAGCCAGCTTTAACGTAAGCGGCTTCATCCACACCTGGTGGTACGCGGTTTATCAATAAATCTAAAAGGGTTTCTTCTTCGCCTTTTGGCGGGTTCTTTAACAAGTCAACTAAAGCGGCTACCTGCTCTGCATTGAGCGGTTTTGGCGGGATACCTTGCGCTGCGCGCTCGGCCACATGTTCGCGATATTGTTGTAGCACAGTATGATCCTCTTGGTCGTTTGCTGCAGTCTTGCCACTGCAGCGTCATTCTTAGAATGAATGGGCGTGATTATATGAAATTTCGGGCCAAATTGACATCTGGTCGTTAACCACCCTACTTATAATGGGTATAAATACGGTGAATGCAAAACCGAATGTTTTATATTATCTATTATAGTGGTCAGACCAATAAAAAGGCTGAGCAGTTGCATGCTCAGCCTGTGTAGTCTAGCAGAAAAATATTACCCAATGGATTTCAACATGCACGTAGGCGGCAAGACCATCAATCTCCATGAGCTTAGCTTTTCTAAGTGATTGGAGTTGATGGCCGCAGCTAACACCCTTGCATTTTGAAAGACGACGGGTAATTACCAGATCTTAACGCGCTGCTCTGGCGCAATATACATCGCATCGCCTTCTTTAATATCAAAGGCAGTGTAAAATTGCGGAATATTAGGCAGCACGCCAATAACACGATAATGCGCCGGAGAGTGTGGCCCGGTGCTTAGCTGACGCTTAAGCGCCTCTTCGCGATATTGCGAACGCCACACTTGCGCCCAGCTTAAGAAAAAGCGTTGTTCGCCGGTAAAGCCATCTAATACTGGCGCCTCTTTACCTTCCAGTGATAATTGGAACGCTTTTAATGCTACCGTCATCCCCCCTAGGTCACCAATGTTCTCACCCAGTGCCAATGCACCGTTAATGCTTAAGCCTGGCAGGGGTTCAAACTTATTGTACTGGCCAATTAACTTAGCTCCACGCGCCTGGAACTGCATTCTGTCTTGCTCAGTCCACCAGTTGCGCAGGTTACCGTTACCATCGTATTTAGCCCCCTGGTCGTCAAAACCATGGCCAATTTCGTGGCCAATAACACCACCGATACCGCCATAGTTCACTGCATCGTCTGCTGCCATATTAAAGAAAGGCGGTTGTAAAATAGCCGCAGGGAATACAATTTCGTTGTTTACCGGGTTGTAGTAGGCATTTACCGTTTGCGGAGTCATAAACCATTCGCTCTTATCGATTGGCTTACCCAGCTTGTTCACCATTTCGTCATAGCCCCAATGACTGGAGCGAACAAAGTTACCAACCAGGTCATCAGCTTTAATTTCAAGAGCGGAGTAATCTTTCCACTTATCCGGGTAACCAATTTTCGGCGTAAAGGTACTGAGTTTTTCCAATGCCGCTACTTTGGTGTCTTCCGTCATCCACTCAAGCTCTTTAATGGCGATTTCGTAAGCCTTAATCAGGTTAGCGACTAATTCCTCCATACGTGCTTTCGCTTCTGGCTTGAAATGACGCTCAACGTAAAGCTTACCGGTCAGCTCACCCAATACCTCATCTGAAGCGGCAACTGCGCGCTTCCAACGTGGCTGCTGCTGCTCTATGCCACTTAATGTTGTGCCATAAAAAGCAAAACGGCGGTCTGCAAAGTTGCTGCTAAGCTTGTCGGCATAGCCATGAATGGTTTTAATGCTTAAATAGTCTTGCCAGCTTTGTAAATCAGTTGCCGCTAATACCTTAGCGAAACCTTCAAAATAACTTGGTTGACGTACGATAATGTCGGCAACGCTATTAAGCTTTACTCCAGTTGCGAAGCTGGCCCAGTCAAAGCTGCCCATAGTGTTATCAAGATCAGTGGCGGCAATTTTGTTATACGTTTTATCAGCATTGCGGCTTTCAACTCTTGTCCAGTGGTGCTCAGCCAGTGCTTTTTCCAGCGCGTATACCCGCTCAGCTGCAGCAGCGGCATCTGAGTTACCTGCCAGGGTAAACATGTCTGTTAAATAGGTTTTGTAATCAGCAATCAGCTTTAATGAGGCTTCGTCATCTTTAAAATAGTAATCGCGATCGGGCAAGCCTAAACCACCTTGACCAAGGTAAACTGCATACTCGGTGGAGTTTTTCGCGTCGTTGTTAACATACCAACCAAAGGGAATGGCCACACCATCACGTTGCAAGCGGGCAAACAGCGGCGCCAGTTGCGCCTTGTCGGTAAGCGCTTTAATGGCATCCAGCTGCGGCGCCAGTGGTGTTAATCCGAGCTTTTCAATCGTAGCTTCATCCATAAAACTGTTGTAAAAACTGCCTAGCTTTTGCTCGTCTGAACCGGCTTTTAAGTCTGTGCGCGCGGACACTTCATCGATAATGGCTTTAACCGCTTGCTGTGAATTGTCATTTAAAATATGGAACGAACCATAGGAGGCTTTGTCAGCAGGAATAGGCGTTTCGGCTAACCATTTACCGTTAACTGCCAGGAAAAAGTCTTCGCTAAACTTTACGGCTGGGTCAAAGTATTGCGTGTCTATACCCGATACTAATGGCGCTGCGACTTCTGCAGCTACGGGTTGTTGCACTTTCGTTTTGGTATCTTGATTGTTACACGCCGTAAGGCCAAGTGCCAACGCCACTGAGGCGGCGGCTAAAGTAAGCTTTTTCATTGTTGTTATCCTGGTTAGGTTACATATTTTAACGCTTTGACATACTAACCTGAGCTAACCCTATATAACAAACACCTCACCTGATGAAGTTGTAACAAGTTATAAAAACGCTATGATGTTATCCACTTAATGCTACGCTAAGCCAAAATATGGATAAACTGCGCCGCGCCGACCAATTGTTTCAGTGGACCGAGCAACAGCAACTGAACGCCAGCCAACTTCAGTTGGCAGAAACACAGTTCAGCCTGCAACCAGGCCAACAACACTGGCTGACATTAGCTAACTACGTGCTGTTATTTGGCAGTGTGGTGCTACTTAGCAGTGCGTTAATTTTCTTTTTTGCCCACAATTGGCCACTAATGCATTATCTGGCTAAATTTGCTCTGGCTGGCAGTGCGGTACTCGTAGCAGGTAGCGTGGCAGTATTTAGCCCCGTTAAAAGCTTAATGCAGCGTGCAGCCATGCTGGCCACTGCCATTCTAACCGGCGCCTTATTGGCATTAATTGGCCAGACTTATCAAACCGGTGCCGATATCTGGCAATTATTTGCGGGATGGGCTGCACTCATTACCCCGTTGGTACTACTTAGCAAAAGCCGGGGCTGTTACCTGTTATGGTTTAGCTTGATCGAACTGGCCTTGTTGCGATATCTGGATAATAACTCGTGGCTTTGGCTACTAAGTGCATCTTATATTGCGCTGTATTTGGCGCTGGCGAATTTTGTACTGCTATTACTAAGCGAACTTGTGTTGCAAAAGCTAGGCGTTAACAATCCCAAGCCATTAGCATGGCTAAGTGCGGTTGCGATGATGCTGCCACTCACCTTTGGCGCGACTCTGGGCGTGTGGGAAACAGAGTATCAGCCAAACCTGCTGTGTTACTTATTGCTAGGTACCGGGTTGGCATTGTGGTATTTCCGCCTACAGCGCGATTTGCTCGTGTTTGCCCTACTGCTGTTCAGTGCCATTGCGGTGAGCACCGCAGCCCTTGCACGCTTAATGGCCTTTAGCGACAACTTTTTTATCATCAATTTGTTGGCGCTTTATGTTATCGGTAGCAGTGCCGGTGCGGCGGTGTGGCTTAAGAAACTGCAGCGGGAGCAGTCGCGATGAACAGCGAAAAAATACTAACCTCAGAGCTACTGCAACAAGCAGACATTATTGATGAAGCCCAAATGCAGCAATTGCAGCAACACGGCTCGCCTTGGTGGCTACAAATACTGCAAGGTATTGCGGCCTGGATAGCGTCGTTATTTATTATCAGCGCCTTTATTGGCCCAATACTGGCAGTCTCCGACGGCAGTACTATAAAAGCAGGCGTTGCCGTTATATTGTTGGCAGGCAGTATCTGGCTGGCAACCCGGCGTCAGGAATTTGTGCAACATCTGTCCGTTGCCGTTGCTCTTGCGGGCCAGGGCTTGCTGGTATACACCCTATATGAACTGTTTAATCATGTTGATTCTGCTTATGCCTGTGTGGTTATCACCGCACTATTGCTGTTAAGCCCTCTTAATCAATTGCATCAACGCCTTAGCATAAGCATCGCGTTGATATGCTTGTTATCGTTACTGCATTCGGCAACCGTTGTTGCGCTAGGCAGCAATGTGCTGGCAGCAGGGGCAATTTTGCTGTGGTGTAGCCGATTGAAATGGGCCGGTATTCGCCACGCCGATAAGTTAAAAAGCCTGCTGGAAGTCACAACTCTGGCAGGGCTTTGTTTAGCATTGATGGGCCAATGTTTACCTATGCTTGATCTCAGTGATTGGCTGGGTAATAAGCTGGATGTCGCCCGCGCGCTTTATAGTGCGCTTGGCAGTGTAATATTAATATCGACCGTATTTTGGCTCAGTCGTTTTGCAACGGTGCCCAGCCGTTTAGCCTTAATAACCATCACAACCGCGTTATGCGTGTTGTTGTATCCGGCATCGGGCTTATTGGTTAGCACAGCATTAATGCTGGCGTGTTTTTATGGTGGCAGCACTCGTTGGATCTTGTTGTGCCTGTTAAGCATGTTAGTTGCTATTAGTCAGTTTTATTACCAATTGCAGCTAAATTTACTGCACAAGTCTGCCATTTTGGCACTTAGTGGCTTGGTATTACTGGCCGCCTGGTGGCTACTGCAACGCTATCAACGGAGGCTGGCATGACACTCAAACGCTACCCGCTGGCTATTGCCGCAGCAGTATTGCTCATTTTGGCGGCTGCTGGGATAACTATTTACCAGTTTGAACAAACGCTAAAAACCGGTCGACTGGTGAATATTGAACTGGCGCCTGTCGATCCGCGCTCTATTATGCAGGGCGATTATATGGCACTGGCGTTCGCCATTGACCGTGAACTAAAGGACGATGCCCGGCAGTACAAATATGCCTGGATCAACGTTAATGATAAGCAGCAAGCCCGCCTGCATAACCTGTCGAATACCCAGCCTAAGGCAACACCGGAATTAGCCGCAATGCTTCTACGCCAACGTGACGGCATAATAAGTATTGGCCCTAATGCCTTCTTTTTTGCCGAAGGCACAGCAGAACGCTACGAGCAGGCGCGTTATGGTCAGTTTCGCATAGATGCCAGTGGTAAGGCGCTGCTGACAGGGCTGCTGGATAAAGATCTGAACCTACTAGGGGAAAACGAGCGTTGATAACACGCGGGATCATCAAAGCAGAATCGGTTTAGCCTTAGTCAACCGTTGAAGCCCTGGACGGGCTGAAACGAGCCCCCATGGATGGGTTCACGGCGTGTTGACGTGGGTAAACCGGTTCTGTTAGGGCATCATACCCGAAGGCTTTCACACTGATAACAGCCGGGGCTACGTGGGCAGCTGTTGCCACGAGCGCAAATGAGCTGTGCCGGTTTTTGTAAGCTGCGCGCAACCCAATTAATGTTCAGTATGTTGGCGACACTGGTTAGCGCCGTTTGAATCTTTTTCGGTACCCTGGCGCCACCGGCACTGCCGATACATAATTGTTTTAACTCGCCTGCCATACTGTCGGCATCTTCGCCCTGCGCCAGCAACGCCGGGTTCAAATCGATACCAGCGCACAGCACATGGGCATTACCGGCTAAATCACTTACCTTGGTCGACTCACAGCAATAAATACGCGGCATGCCGTTTACATCAAGCAACGACAACTGTGCTGAGCTGCTAACCCCTTCAACATCAAACATACGAAACACTGCCCAATGCTGACACGGATCCTGCACCTGTCGCATATTGCCCCAAGGCAAAGGAATACCGTTGCCGCGATATACGGCTTTTAATTTCCCCGGTGTGTAAGCATCGAAATAATGCCAGTGGGTATAAGGTGATACCGCCGTCATTCGCCGCATGGCAACAGACGCTGACACGCCGGCCTGTTGGTGGCTACTTATTTCATAGCCGTGGCGGTCAAGTAACTGGCGAAATGGCAGTTTTGGGCACAACAGCGCCCCGGCAAAAAAGCTCGATTCAAAGTCACGCCAGGCATGCAAAATATCCTGCGGTTGCACAGCGCTTGAGTCAGACAAATCATCATCGCGTGCACCACCCACCATCATGCTACTTTTTACACCGTCTTTATTGTGCAGCACCGCATGGCCTATATGCACTGCCAACTCGTATTTTAATCGGGTTGGAAAGGCTTTTAGTAAGCTGTTTAAATGCAGCGTATTCGGTGGCGCAAAAAACGAGGTTGAAACATTTTTTGACAGCACCCCAAGCTCGTCTAACAGCTCTTTTGGCGTTTCGGTAAACCATTTAACGCTTAGCCCCAACTGCTTGGTGATAACCAGTAAATCGTCGACACTAAGCGGCATTCGCTTTTGCCCAACCTCCTCAGCAGCACGTTCCAGCTCGGGAAAGTGGTTTTGGTTATGCTCTTGATGAGCACGTATTAGCAACTGCGCAAACTGTTTGCCGCTGGTACCGGTTTGCGACAACATTTCAGGTATCGCAATTTGTAAAATGTCATTTGAAAACAAAAAGCCCGGTTCCAGCGCCATGCCATTAATGCCGCCTTTGGCACCTTTTTGTGGCGTTAAGTCCTCGCCGGCATCGTCACCATCCAGAAACCAGTCAATGTCTTTTTGAAACACCTCCGCAATCACCTCCAGCATTTCAATGCCAGGCGTGCGCTTGCCGCGTTCAATCATGGACAAATAAGACACCGATGGCGCTTGCTCCGGGTTTACACGGATACAGCGGGTAGATAAATCTTCCATCGTTAAGTTATTGCGTTTACGCAAGTTTCTTATCTTGGTTCCAAGAAAATGCGACTTTCTAAGCAGGCTTTTGTTTATTTTCATTTTGTAAAATTCACACTGTAAAATTTTTATTGTGAAATTATGCTAATTTTTAGCCTAGACTAGTTTTTAACCGATAGCAACTGGTCTGATGTTTAACACTGATGACCATAGAAGCAGATACTCAGACACTGACGGCACAGGGGCAGACCCATTTCGCGTCAGCGAAGGCGGACACCACATTCGTCTGGAACGAATGTGAACTGCGCAGCAGGTCCGCCTGATGTAGGGCAGGATTGCACGTAATCCCGCTGCCACGAGCATGGCAGTATCTGAGTATCGGTAATTACACTCAGAACCGGATGATAAACATAGTTAAAAACGAGGATGACATCATGACAACACTGGCCCAACAACACAGCAATCAATCACAAAGCCAAACAGCCTGGATGGCAACCGAGCTTAGCGTGATTAACCAGCTGAACCAGCGCCATGTTCAGCAGGTGATGGATTACTCAAAAGGCTTTTTAGATAAAACTTTCCCACTCCAGCAAGGCTCACACAAAGACGTATGCAGTTATGTGGTGTATTACCAGCAACTGCTGGCGTTCTTTGCAGATGGCAGCACCAGCGGCCTGCAAAACCCGGCGCAGTTTGTTGCATTAAGCGGCCATCGTGAAACACCAAATTCTATCGTACTGAATAACAGTGGCCGCCATGTAGAATTAATTTTAAACCGCAACGGTTTTAACGGTTGTCAGGATAAAGCCAGCATTGACGATATTCAGCTGCAAACCTCTGAGCCCAACAGTATTTGGTTTAGCATGGTGACCGGCCGTCAGGTAAATTGCGCTCATAAAGGTAACAAACAGTTTACTTGCAAAGATGGCTTGCCGTATTCGCTTTAATTTATCGTTGTACACTGCTTAGCACCAAGCCCTTTTGCTGCAAACAAAAGGGCTTTTTATATCTATAAAATATTTCCCGCACCAAAATATACATCTACACTTAATACGCAATGCAATGCACCCCCTTAAGATCCAGCGAATTTAATACTAACCGCAGTGAAGAGGCAGACTATGTCATTTTTCGGATTTAAACGCAGCAGTACGACAATTGAACCTATTATTGATGCCTCAATTATTGCAGCGAAGGACACCCTTAGCGCGGTTAAAACATCAATGCCCTATATTAGTTTTTCGCCAGATGGCACCATACAAGATGTCAACAACCTGTTTCTCAATGTCATTGGTTATTCTGCTGAAAATGTTATCGGCAAACATCACAAAATATTCTGCCTTTCCAGTTACACTAACTCCGATGAATACCGCATGTTCTGGCGCGACCTTGCCAACGGTAAAGCCTCTAGTGGTAGTTTTTTACGTATTAAGAAAGATGGCTCGCCGGTGTATTTGCAAGCCAGTTATATTCCGGTTAAAAATGCGCAAGGCAACGTAAATCAGATCATTAAAATTGCCAGCGACGTCACCTCACAGCACAATGCATTGGCCGATAAAGAAGCCGTTTTTTCTGCACTAGACCGCTCAATGGCGGTTATCGAATTCACCAATGATGGCACAATAATTACCGCAAACGATAATTTTACTAGGGCCTGTTGATCTTTGCTGTTTATAATTCAGCCAACCCACATTGGCAGCCATAATAGACAGCAAGCCAAGGCAAGTGTACTTGCATAATTCCGGGCCAATTTATCATACCGGGTTGCTACTGAACGGTAATGTTTTAGCCTGGCAAACACGTTCTCTACTAAATGGCGATATTTGTACAGACACCAATCAATATCGCCATTTCCAATTTTTGAATTACGTTTACGCGGTATCGTTGGGACGCCATTTTTCGCTCGGATCTGCTCCCGTACTTTCTCACTGTCATAGCCCCGGTCTGCGATAACATGCTCGGCATCAGGCAGTTGTTCAAGTAACTCTATAGCTGCTTTG
>NZ_AUDG01000072.1 GCF_000425345.1 Rheinheimera baltica DSM 14885
GAAAAACACCCTGGGATCAGCCAGTCTTGGCGAAACAACTGGAGCCGGCTGAGTGTATTCTTCGACTATCCACCTGAAATCCGGAAGGTTATTTACACGACCAACGCGATTGAATCTCTGAATGCCAGCTTGCGGAAAGTGACTAAAACCAGACGTTCATTCCCGAACGACGAAGCCGTGTTAAAACTGCTATATCTGGCTTTACATCAAATTGCGAAGAAGTGGACAATGCCACTTAGGGACTGGAAACCGGCGATGAATCAGTTCATTATCATGTATGGTGACCGTGTATCGCTATGAGAAACAGCCACTTACACAGAAAATTTTACATACTCTATTGGTACATCGCACTAAATCCCTCAGTTAGTTCATATTTTTGTTTTAACTAATAATTCTGTGGGGATACCTCAGGCCTTGACCCTAATAAATACGACTTATACCACTACGATAAGGCTTTAACCGTATTTGCAATAAGTGCTACAGCTTGATCCATCTCTTCACTCCAGGGATTGCCTGCGCTTAGGCGTATTGCATTCGCATAGAAATTACGTGCGCTAAATACCACACCCGGCACCAGGTTAACGCCCTGCGCTTTCATTATCTGATATAACTGCACAGCGTCACAGTTTTCCGGCAGCTGCACCCAAACGGCATAGCCCCCGTCAGGCCGGGTAAATCGGCCTTGCTCCGCCATGTGCTGCTGTAAACTGTCACATAACCGATTAACTTGATCGGCAAGTTGTATCCGCAACTGGTTCAGATGACGGCGATACTCTCCGCTTAAAATGAAATCAGCCAATGCCAACTGCAATGGCGTATTGACCGCTAAACGCCGGGCTAACAGCGCTTGCCTAAGTTGCAGATAAAAACGCCCACCGGCACACCAGCCAATACGATAGCCAGGCGCCAACGTCTTAGACACCGAACCACACCAGATAACCCAACCCTCCGTACTCCAGGATTTTATTGGCAGCGGTCGTTGCCTGGCATAACCACACTCGCCAAATACGTCATCTTCAATTACCGGGCATTGATAACGCCTGGCCAGCTCAGCTATATGCTGCTTATCCGCCACGGACAGGCAATAGCCCAACGGATTTTGAAACGAACTGCTAACCAGACAAGCACTGACCGCCTTGCTAGCCATCAACTGCTCCAGCCGACCCAAATCAAAACCTTTGGCGGTAGAGGGAATTTCTGCCACTCGCCGCCCCATACTCGCCAACAGTTGTAACTGAACGCTGTAGCAAGGTGATGGCAGGGCCAGAGTATCACCAGGTTCAGTGACAACACTGACAGCAAGACTTAACGCTTCCATACAACCGTTAGTAACAATCATGTCTTGCTGGGCACAGCTAATGCCATCCTGCTGAAAATGCGCACTTAATGCCTGCAACAGCACAGGTTCACCAACAGATGGGCTGTACGCCAACGCCCGCGCCTGAGCGCGCCGGTTTGCCCGAACCAAGCTGCGTTGTAAGGCGGCAACCGGAATAAGCGCTGGCGCCAGCTGCACAGTGCCCAGCTGCACGCGATCTTCATTCATTGCTGACTGCTGTATTTCAGCAATCAATACCAGATTATCAACCTGCTGACTGGCGTGATCAAATACCGGAAACTCTGGTTCTAGCTGACGAACCGGCCGCTCGCGCACATAAAAACCCGTTTGTGCCCTACACAGCAAATAGCCTTGCGCCTCAAGCAATTCGTAACAGCGCTTAACCGTAGTAATGCTCAGCGCACGTTGCTGGCTCATTGCGCGAATAGATGGCAAACGCTGCCCGGGCAACAAATAACCAGACTGGATCTGTTGCATCAATACCTCAGCCAACTCCCGGTAACGAAACGCCATACTGTGCTCTTTTTTTATAGCAAAGTTGGTACTGTATTCTTTTTTGCCCGCACCGGATACTACAACGGTACTTTTTATCCGGAGCCTGCATATGAACCAACTCAGCGAAGATTTCCAGCAACTAACAAAACTCAGCACAGAGATCACCGCCTGGTGCCACACTTTTTTGCAAACGCTACCGCAGCGAAGCGTAGCCGTTTTGGGCGATCCTAAGCTGGCAGCAGACCCGCTGCCACAAGCTAGCATGGGTACCTTAGTAGCATTTGAGCATTTTACCCGTACTATTGCCCCTTACTTAAGCGCGTCTGCCGGCCCTCGCTATCTGGGTTTTGTCACGGGAGGCAGCACCCCTGCTGCCATGCTGGCTGACTGGTTGGTTGCCGCAACTGACCAAAATGTATCTAAACCCGGCGACTCCATTAGCACTGCGGTTGAGCTGCAAGTTATGCAGTGGTTGCGTTCATTGTTTAAGTTACCTGATCACTTCGAGGGCTTACTAACCACAGGGGCTACCGCTTCCAACCTGTTGGGCATACTGTGCGGTCGCCAATTCGCCGGCCTACAACAAGGTATCGATATTGCTTGTCAGGGATTAGCGCAGGCCAACATCGAAGTGTTTGCCGCTACAGCGCATGCCAGTTCGTTCAAAGCGCTCAGTTTGGCAGGGCTTGGCCGGGAGCAACTTACCCAGATAAACTGCCTGCCCGGCTCAGAAGCGATGGACGTTGCCTCGCTGAAAATGGCACTGGCTGCCAGTTCCAGCCCGGGTAAAATTGTGCTGGCAAGCGCCGGCACAGTAACCGGTACCGACTTTGATGATCTGCAAGCAATCGCCACACTGTGCAAGCAGCATAATGCCTGGATGCATGTTGACGGTGCTTTTGGCTTGTTCTCGCGTTTACTGCCAGAACATCAGCATCTAACCGACGGCATAGAATTGGCTGACTCCATTACCAGCGACGGACATAAATGGCTTAATGTGCCGTACGACTGCGGCATTTTTTATACCCGGCATAGCCATTATTTGCAGCAAACCTGTTCAGTCACAGCACCCTATCTGGCTACCAACGTCGCAACCCAATCTTTAATGGACTGGAGTATTGAAAACTCACGGCGATTTAGGGCATTACCGGTATGGATGAGCTTAAAGGCGTATGGCCGGCAAGGTTATCAGACCCTGGTAGCAGAAAACTGTCGTCAAGCTGCCGCGTTGGCTAACTGGATAGCAACCTCGCCACACTTTGAGCTATTAACCCCGTGCAAATTAAATGTGGTGATATTCAAACCTAAGGTAGCAGACTCTGAGGTAGATCAGATCCTTAAACGCATTAATGAAACTGGCCAGGTGTTTATGACTCCCGGCGTTTGGCTGGGCCAAAAAGGTATCCGTGCCGCATTTAGCAACTGGCGCACCAGCCAGCAAGATATCGATATTATTATTGCGGTACTGCAGCAGGTGATGGCTCAGGCAACATATCAGACGGGTTAATTGCAACTAAACTGACATCAGCTTGTTGATGCTGATACTCCGGTTTCCTGCCGTCGCCAACTCAGACGAAGCTGAGGAAAATGTTGCTGTATCAGACCTGATACATACAGCACTCTATCTACTTCAGTTTCTGACGATGCCACCACAATAACTTCATTAATACTGTTTACTCCAAAATGCCTGCGTATATGTTGTAGTAGTTCTGCAGCATCGTAGACTGCGCCATGATAACGATATAGCCCCTCAGTACTAAGGTATACAACATCAGCATTCATGCCCCGACCACATGAAGCATAATCCATCCCGGGGTGCGGTGTATCCACTACAGTGTGCTCTGAGTGAGAAAATGCTAAATACCAAAACACACTGAGCACCAGCAGAATAGAAATAAAAGCACCCGATAAGGCAGAGTTGGTCATAGTTTAGCCCTGTGGTTCTATTGGGAATTATTTACTAAATAACCGCTTAGCACTTAATCAGCCAGTTCCAGCTTTTCTAATTCATCAAGCAGCGCTAACCCCTGAGTTGCGTTAGCTCGGGCTGCACGTACTTCAAACCTGACTTGCGCGTCATATTCAGTCAGTGCAATGGTAGACAGTTCTTCTATAAGTTTGTTAACACTGATATTGCGGCTTTGCGCCAGTGCTTTAAGCCTGCTGGCTTTGTCGTCCGGCATTCTGATTGTAAGCGTTGTCATCTTAGTACCTCCAAAATCTGTTCAGGCTTAATCACTTCTAAAGCCGGAAAGCGTAACTCAGCAAAACGAAAATCTTTGACGTTGTTCGTTATCAAATATTTGGCATTACTTGCTACAGCGAGTTCAACCAAGTGATTATCACCTTCATCCCGCAAATTAGGACGCCAGCGAAAATAAAGCTGATTCCACTGGCACACAGATAAAAAGGCATCTAAAAACAGCTGTCGTTGCTCACTGTTCAACTTACATAGCGTTAATACAGTCTGTCGCTCAAACACATCTTCATATTCAAAATACAACGCGGCAGCTAACTGTGGCAGCAACCTACCCGTTAAACAATGTCGTATAACTGCTCTATTAGGCCCTTTCCCGCCTAGTAAAGCCGCGATCAGCACATTGGTATCTACCACAACTTTCATAAAATGATAGCTTATATGATGTCATTACCAGCAATGACATAAGCATAGCCCTAAAAAATATGCTCTGCAATTGCCAATTTAAGCGATAAACGCTAAACGCTTACCGATACGCTTCCGGGCTTGGGCATGAGCAAATCAGGTTACGGTCACCGTATACGTCGTCGATACGGGTAACCGTTGGCCAGAACTTGTTCTCTGCAACGAAGGGTACCGGGAAGGCGGCATAACGACGCTCGGGAACAATCAAGGTCAAAGAGCGCGTGAGAATACGCTCTAGTTTAGCTGCCAAAAACGCACTTCATCAGCGGTGAAATAACAACTACGGCTGCAGGTTAGGTAACGCGCAGGTATTGGCCCACTCCGGCCGGCCGACAAGATCATCCCAGCCAAGTAATTGATAAAGTTCGCTGGTGCCATAAGCATTGTATTTTTCATACGCATCGGCAACAGCTTGGTATTTGATAACTGACATAACGCATCCCTACTTACGTTAGTTACAAGGAAATAAAATTTTAAGTTTACCGGCCAGCAATACTGCGGAGTTAGCTGTCGCGGCAGATTTCTTCTGTTTCAAATCACGTTGTAGCTCTGTCAACAGCTGCTGATTAACCTCATGCGGTGGCAAATTAGATGCAGCTACGCACCAGCTTTGCCCTTCACCACTGTCGATAACACCGGCCAGATACATGGCAAGCTGATCATTAGCGATACCTTTTGCTGCCTGCGCTGAAAATGCCGGCGGTAAAGGAGTTACAGGTTTGCCGTTTGCTAAGGCTTGCAGACGATCAAGCGGCACTCTGGCATTTTGCTCTGCAGTACCCAATGCAGCACAGCTTACCAGCGCACTAAACAAGGAGGTTGTGACCACCACCAGGCGAAATCGCATAACAGGACTCTGCCAGTTCAACATGAAAGGAAATTCTGCCTCACGACCACCCAAATTAAAACCTTTAATTCACATTAATAATACAAAAAGCATTGGCAGTATTTTTTAAACCCTGCTGATAAAAAACCCCGGCACGCTGGCCGGGGTTTTAGTTGTTACTGCTTAACGCTAAACGCTTATCGATACGATTCCGGGCTTGGGCAGGCACAAATTAGGTTGCGGTCGCCGTATACGTCGTCGATTCGACTTACCGTGGGCCAGAATTTGTTTTCTGCAACGTAGCTTGCCGGGAAGGCGGCGTATTGACGGTCGTACGCGCGGTCCCATGCCGGGTCAAAAATATCCTGCATGGTGTGTGGTGCGAAGGCTAATGGGTTGTTGTCCACGGTCCACTCACCGGCTTCTACCTTAGCAATTTCAGCGCGTATTGCGGTCATCGCTTCAATAAACTTGTCCAGCTCGGCTTTGCTTTCAGATTCGGTTGGTTCAATCATCAGCGTGCCGGCTACCGGGAAGCTCATTGTGGGTGAATGGTAACCAAAGTCCATCAAGCGCTTGGCAATGTCCATCTCGGTAATACCGCTGGCTTCTTTTAACGGACGAATATCAATAATACATTCGTGCGCTACACGGCCATTGGTACCGCGGTACAGTATTGGGAATAACGGGTCTAACTTTTTCGCCATGTAGTTTGCATTAAGAATGGCAAACTCAGTGGCTTGCTTTAAGCCCTCACCGCCCATCATCGCAATGTACATCCAGCTGATAGGCAAAATACCGGCGCTACCAAATGGCGCGGCCGATACTGCACCATTTTGCTCACCGGTACCGTCAATTTTTACTACCGCATGGTTTGGCAGGAACGGGCTTAAATGGCTCTTAACACCAATAGGGCCCATGCCCGGGCCGCCGCCGCCGTGCGGAATACAGAAGGTTTTATGCAGGTTTAAATGCGACACATCTGAACCGATAAAGCCTGGCGAAGTAACGCCAACCTGTGCGTTCATGTTGGCGCCGTCCATGTACACCTGGCCACCGTAGGAATGCACTACATCACATAATTCACGAATGCTTTCTTCAAACACACCATGAGTAGAGGGGTACGTTACCATGATGGCCGCTAAACGGTCGCCCACTTCGGCTGCCTTGGCTTTTAATTCTGCCATGTCGATGTTGCCAGACTTATCGCAGTCTACCAGCACCACTTCAAAGCTAGCCATTGCTGCCGTTGCCGGGTTAGTACCGTGGGCAGAAACCGGAATTAAACAGATATTACGGTGCGCGTCACCACGGCTTTCATGGTATTTGCGAATGGCAACCATACCGGCGTATTCGCCCTGTGCACCTGAGTTAGGCTGCATAGAAATATCGTCGTAACCGGTGATATCTACAAGCCAGTTGCCCAGCTCGCCGATCATCTGATAGTAACCTTCAGCCTGATTACGTGGCACAAACGGGTGCAATGACGCAAATTCTGGCCAGGTAACCGGGATCATCTCGGCAGTCGCGTTTAGCTTCATCGTGCATGAACCTAACGAAATCATCGAGTGGTTTAAGGCTAAATCTTTGTTTTCTAATTTTTTGATATAACGCAGCATCTCAGTTTCACTGTGATACTGGTTAAACACCGGGTGGCCTAATACGCTATCAACGCGGCGCAAATCCGCCGGAATAGACGTTGAGCCTTCAGCCACAATAGCACTGTCCAATGCTGCCACGTCGATACCGTGGCCATGACCTAACACTACATCAAATAGCTCGGCAATATCACCAGCCGTGGTAGCTTCGTTAAAGCTTACCGCTAACGATTGCGCAACGTCAGTACGCAGGTTAATACCTGCCGCCAAAGCACGTGCGATAACAGCGTCACGGTTTTCAACAGTAAAGGTTACGGTGTCAAACCAATGCGCATTTACAATATTTACGCCTTTAGCTTTTAAACCAGCAGCAAAAATATCGGTGCTACGATGAATACGCTCGGCGATATTTTTCAGGCCTTGCGGGCCATGGTATACCGCATAAAATGACGCCATATTGGCCAATAACACTTGTGCAGTACAGATGTTTGAGTTGGCTTTTTCACGGCGAATATGTTGTTCACGGGTTTGCATAGCCATACGCAGTGCTGCATTGCCACGACGGTCTTTCGACACACCGATAATACGGCCTGGCATAGAGCGTTTGTAAGTATCACGTGTAGCAAAAAACGCCGCATGTGGGCCACCAAATGCCATCGGCACACCAAAGCGCTGTGCCGAACCTAACACCACATCGGCACCTAGCTGTCCTGGCGCTTTTAATAGCATTAAAGCCATAGGATCAGTGGCTACAGCAACAATGGCTTTTTTCGCCTGTAGTGCGGCAATTAACGCGCTGTCGTTACGAATATCACCGTTGGTGCTGGGGTACTGAATTAAGGCACCAAATACATCTTGCTCTGCTGCCTCAGCTGCGCTGCCGACCATGATGTCAAAGCCAAACATTTCGGCACGGGTTCTTACCACGTCGATAGTTTGTGGGTGCACGTCATCGGCAATAAAATACAAGTTTGACTTGCTCTTAGTTACCCGTTTAGCCAATGCCATAGCTTCGGCCGCGGCCGTGGCTTCGTCCAGCAATGATGCACTGGCCAGTTCCATGCCGGTTAAATCCAGCGTTAGCTGCTGAAAATTTAACAGTGATTCAAGGCGACCCTGGGCAATTTCTGGCTGATATGGCGTGTACGCCGTGTACCAGCCCGGGTTTTCCAGCACGTTGCGCAAAATTACATTAGGCGTTAACGTTGGGTGGTAACCCATGCCAATGTAAGATTTAAACATTTTGTTTTTGCTGGCAGCTTGCTTTAAATACGCTAACGCTTCTGTTTCGTTGCGCGCGTCACCGGTAGCCAGTGGCGTTGTCAGACGAATATCGGCAGGAACCGTTTGCGCGATCAGCGCTTCCATAGTGTCTACACCCAGCTCGCTTAACATTGCAGCGGTTTCTGCGGCGTCCGGGCCAATATGGCGTTGAATAAATTCTTCGTGGTTCGCAAGTTGCGACAGGGTTTTCACAGCGGAGTTGGTCATGCCTTGAATGTCCTGGTAATGGTTCTGTGGCGACTAAAATTTAGCCCCGTATTCTACGTGTTAATGCAATACGGGGCCTAAGCGGGATGTGATCAGTGCTTACTCGTCAATCGAGTTTTTATAGCCTTCGTCATCTAATAGCGCTGATAACTCAGCAGTATCAGACACTTTAATTTTAAACATCCAACCGTCTTCGTAAGGGCTGCTGTTAACCAGTTCAGGTGAATCAGCTAAGGCTTCATTTACCTCAACAATTTCACCAGACAGCGGTGCATAAATATCAGATGCCGCTTTAACCGACTCGGCTACTGCGCAGTCATCAGCTTGCGTTACGCTGTCACCCACGTCAGGCAATTCAACAAATACCATATCACCTAACAAACCCTGGGCGTGTTCAGTAATACCTACAGTGTAAATGCCATTGCCTTCATCGCGCGCCCACTCGTGGCTACTGGCGTACTTTAAACCTTTAGGAATTGAGCTCATTGTTTAATCCTTAGCTGGTGTCTTTAATTAATTTAGTTAGTTTAGATGACTTTTTTACCCATGCGAACGAATGCCGGTTTTACCACTTTCACCGGAACCATCTTGCCGCGAATATCAACGTCTGCGGTATCACCTACTGAAGCAGGTACACGCGCCATGGCAATACTAAACCCTAACGTTGGCGAGAATGTACCAGAGGTAATTTCACCCTCTCCGCCATTAACAACCACACGTTGGCCGTGGCGCAGCACACCTTTTTGTTCCATTACCAGGCCGACCAGTTTAAAGGTGCCGTCGGCTTTATGCTGTGTAATAGCGCTGCGACCAATAAAATTACGATCTTCAGGTGCCCAGGCAATAGTCCAGCCCATGTTAGCCGCCAATGGTGATACCGTTTCGTCCATATCCTGGCCGTATAAATTCATCCCTGCTTCTAAGCGCAAGGTATCACGTGCACCCAAGCCAGCCGGTGCCACACCAGCTTCTAGCAGTTTTTGCCAAAAATCAGCCGCCTGCTCGTTTGGCAAGGCAATTTCATAGCCGTCTTCGCCGGTATAACCGGTGGTAGCAATAAACAACTCGCCAGCTTGTACACCAAAAAATGGCTTCATACCGTCAACCGCGGCTTTTTGCCCGGCAGTTAATAACGTAGCCACTTTCGCTTTGGCATTAGGGCCTTGAACAGCAATCATGGCAAATTCCGGACGCTCGGTAACACTCACGTCAAATGCTTTGGCTTGAGCGTTAATATGCGCCAGGTCTTTTTCACGTGTGGCTGAGTTAACCACCAGACGGAAAAAGTCTTCCTGCAGGAAATACACAATTAAATCGTCAATAACGCCACCGGTTTCATTAAGCATGCCGCTGTATAATGCTTTTCCCGGTACGGTTAACTTTGCCACGTCGTTGGCAAGTAAAAAACGCAAAAAGGCGCGGGTTTGCGCGCCTTTTAAGTCAACGATGGTCATGTGAGAAACGTCGAACATTCCGGCATCACGACGCACAGCGTGGTGTTCTTCAATTTGAGAGCCGTAATTGATGGGCATGTCCCAGCCAAAGAAGTCGACCATTTTGGCACCGGCTTCCAGGTGTTTGCCATGTAACGCAGTTTGATTAGCCATTGTTATTTCCTGCTTATTGTAAGGCCCGCTGGCGCTAAATACAGCGCAACTATATAAGTAATCAAAACAAGCAATTGAATACCCATGTAGTTTAAGCGGATAAAAAGGCATCCGGATTATAACGCAAGCTTGTGACGGCAAACAGCCCCTGTTTAATTAGTTTTTATAATGCGAAAGCGAGAATAACTAAAAAAACTAACTCAGGCGCTATGGGCTGTTTTTACCTGTGGCTGTGCCAATTTTGGCAGGTCGCCACTGTTGCCAAGGGCTGCAGCGATGATCTTACTTTTTAACCAGGGTAACTTATCTACCCCACTCATACTTACAGCTCTTACCAGCCTAAGTAGCGGTTGTGTGTTGCTAAAACCACGTTTAAACACCTCCATTGCTCCAATCAGCGTTTGCGCTTCAGCCTTGCGCCAGCGCTCGTAACGCCTTAATAGTCGGCTTTCACTAAAATCGTTGTTATCTGCCAGCGCTTCACTGATAAGTTCTGCTAATGCTGCAACGTCCATCAAGCCTAAGTTCATGCCCTGCCCGGCCAGTGGGTGTATGCTGTGCGCGGCGTCAGCAACTAAAACCACTCTGCCACGCTGCCAGCTACTGCTATAACGCATGGTCAGGTTAAAAGACTGTCGCGGCGTTTGTATATTAATAGGCCCCAGTACGCTATTACTGGCCGCCGTCAGTGCCTGACTAAAACTAAGATCATCCATGGCCAGCAGCGCAGCAGCACGCTCTGGCGCACAGCTCCAGACAATAGAGCATTTATTTGGCTGTGGCAGCGGTAACAACGCCAGCGGGCCATCGGGTAAAAATACTTGCCTCGCGATATTGTTGTGGGGTTCATCACAGATAATTGTGCCAACAATGGCCTGCTGTTGGTAATCCCAATGGGTTAACGGTAACTGCATGGTGCGCCGCACCATCGAATTAACGCCATCTGCGCCAACCAATAACCGGCTTAACAACAGGTGCTGTTGGTTAATGTTCACCAGCACATCCCGCTCGCTTTGCACCAGACTGTTTATTGTGCAGTTAAACTCGCAGCGCACATTATTAAACGGCTGCAACTGCTGATACAGCGCCATGCGAATTTGTTCGTTGTCGCAAATCCAGCCTAATTGTTCCAGCCGCTCGGTTTGAGCGTTAAATTCAATACGGGCAAAACTGTCGGCGTCCCATACCTGCATTGCGTTGTAACTGCGGGCATTCGCCGCAATGGCTTGCCAGGCTCCCACATGATTAAGCACACGCTGTGAGGCCAGGTTTAACGCACTCACCCGCTGCGGGTTAGTCAAGGTGCTATTGGGCGCATCGCCTTGTTCCAACACAACAATGCTCAAGCCTAAAGGCGCCAGCAACAACGCCAGCGTTAAGCCCGCACTGCCTGCACCAACAATGGTAATATCAATGTTTTCCATATTAACTTCGCAGCCCCATAGCCTGCTCTGCCAGCGGGCGTTTTAATTCATCACATAAGGTCATTGCTAACAAGCCACTGTTTCGTGCTAATGCTACTGTACGAGACCGATTAGAAAACAAACGTACCAAGGCGTCAGTTGCGGTGGTAACGACATTAATATCTTGCTGGCGCGCGGCTTGATATGCCCGCAGCATGGCATAGTCGCCAATCTGTTGTGCCGTTAACACTTGCTGTACCATTTGAGCAATGTCACGTAGCGCCAAATTAAAGCCCTGTCCGGCAATGGGATGCACATTGTGTAGGCTGTTGCCTAACAAGGCGACACGATGGCGCACTATTTCGCCACTGCGTTTTAAGCTAAGGGGATAACTAACACGGCGGCCAACGCTACTAAATACCCCTGCCCTGTAGCCAAATGCTTGCTGTATATGGTTTAAGAAATCGGTATCAGATAATTGCATTAGCGCATTAACATTATCTGCAGCAGTGGTATATACCAAAGAATAACGCTGTTGATTTAACGGTAATAAAGCAATAGGTCCATGTTCGGTAAAACGTTCAAACGCGGTATGCCGATGAGGTTGCGCCAGCGCAAGATTGGCAATTATTGCATGTTGGCCGTAAGGCTGCTCTTGCAGGGTAAAGCCCGCCAAGGCGCGACTGGGCGCTGCTCCACCTTCGGCAATAACCAGTAGTTTAGCCTGCAGTTCAGTGTCATCGTGCAGGATCAAATGTTGCTGCTGTTGTTGCGGAATAATTTGCTTAATATGATTTGGTGCAATACGGGTAATTGCCGCACAACCAGCCAGTTTATCGGCCAACACGGCACCTAAATAGTCTACTTCCAGTACATAACCCAGCGCCATCTGCTGATATTCATTTGCACTAAGATGCGTTTTACCAAAGTGTCCCCGGTCGGATACAGCAATATGTTTAATGGCACAGGCATGTTGCTCCAGTGCTGACCACAGGCCCCATTGCCGTAATAACCCTGCACTCGCTGCTGCCAATGCGACACTGCGACTGTCAAAGCTGGCTGAACTGACCGTGCCAGACTGTTGCTCAATAATGGCAATGTTAAGCGACGGCATGGCTTTAAGTAAGGCCCAAGCTAACGTTGCGCCTGCCATACCACCACCACTGATCACCACATCATACTGCTTAATTGTTTTGGCCACGTTGCTCGTACCTGTATTTAGTGCAGGGTTTTATTTGCTGCCGCTTGGTGGCCGAATTTTTGCCCCACTTCAGTAAAACACGCCAGCGCCATTATGCGAATATGCTCCAACACCAAAAAATAGGCTTCGTCGTTTTCTTCAACACTACCATCATCAGTGGTATGAATATCAATGCGGGTTACTTCTGATAACTGGTCCAGCGCTTCACGCACATCATCAGATACCAGCGATAAATCGGTTTGTTGTACGGCAAAGCCTACTAAAAAAGCCTGCGTCCACTCAACCATGGCGTCTAAGCGTTCTGGCAGGCTGTCATCGTCGCTGGGCAGCAACATGCTGAAACTAAAATCATTTTGTGCCAGCTCTTTGGCGGTAGTTTCTACCAAATTGACCACATGTTGTTTTACGTCTTGCGACAGGGCTTGCCCATCATTTAAGAAGTCCTGCAACACCGGCAGTAATTGTTGTGGGTTGGCTTCCACCCCGGCACTAAGTAAACCAGTAATTAAGCCATGTACTTCTGCGGCTGACGCCATTACATAAGCCTGGTCAAGTTTGTACATCCACTCATCGTATGTCAGTAAAAATGGGCTGCTCATATCACTGTTCGTGCTGTTATTAACTGTACTTTATGCTACCACCACAACGCAGCAGCGCCAACTTTCCCTGCATAGTTTTGCCTATGGTATAAAGCGTAAACAAAAGTTGCTGTAAAACCATGCAACTAGCGTTGTTTGCGATAAAACACCATGCAATAACCTTATACAGCAGAAACAGTGGTGTTATACTCAAGCCTGTTCTCTGGATTGTTGGTGATCAGGTGGATGTCCCTGAGCCGATAATTGTTTTTACCTAGGGATTCTTCTGCACTACCAGTGTGCAAGCCCGGCTCGTACCGGGAAGCCTGAGGTAGTCATCTGACTCCCGCCTTGAACCTATGGTTCAAGGGCTAACACCAGACACGGCAATTTGGAGAACCTCTTTTTTTCTGCTGCAAATCAGGCATACTCGTCTTATCTTTGTCCATAGTAAAGTATTATCGTGCCTGCTACTCCCTCGTTACGCCAACAACTTAGACACCTGGTTCGCCAGCGGCGCCAATTGTTAAGCCCGGCTTTACAGCAGCAAGCAGCAAATGCATTAGCAAAACAGCTTAGTGGCAACGCACTGTTGGCTAATAAACAACATATTGCCGTGTATTTGGCCAATGACGGTGAGTTAGATACTTTTCCGCTGATACAGGCGCTGTGGCAATTAAATAAAACAGTGTACCTGCCCGTGCTTCACCCGGTGGTTGCTGGCTATTTACTGTTTGTGCGGTATAACAGTGAAACCCTACTTTACCCGAATAAATTTGGCATTCCCGAGCCTTTGCCGCAGTGTCACCAGCTGATCCCGGTCAATCAGTTAGATATTATATTTACGCCATTAGTCGCCTTTGACGAGCATGGCAACCGGTTGGGAATGGGCGGTGGCTTTTATGATCGCACCTTGTCGCAACTGCCGCCTGACAGCCATTGCCGGGTTATTGGCCTCGCACATAGCTGCCAACAGGTTGATGCCGTTCCGGTTGAGGCTTGGGATATTCCATTAAAGCAGATTATTACGCCGGGTAAAAATTTTGATTTTTGCTGATTGCTTAAGGCTTAACCCAAGAAAGCAGGCCAGAAACGCGATCTGGTCGCCACAGAGTTTCTGAGCCCTGCCGCAGGCATTAAGGCGAGTTGCTGTGGCGTGCCAGAGGGCGTATTGTGGCCGGCGACACTTACATCTAAACCATGCCGTAAAACAGTTTTCGCGTTTTTCCATTTTTGCCCTTTTGTCGGCCCCCCCTTTCGATATAATATCCATCTGTATGGCTAAACGAATTTGGATCAGTGATGACACAAGATGAAATGAAAAAAAACGCCGCCTGGGCAGCATTAGAGTATATTCCGCGTAACACGGTAGTGGGCGTAGGCACCGGCTCAACGGTAAATCATTTTATTGATGCGCTGGCCAGTATTAAGCATGAGATCAGTGGTGCCGTATCAAGCTCTGTACAATCGACAGAAAAACTCATCGCATTAGGGATCCCAGTACTGGATTTAAATAGCATTGACAGCTTTAGTGTTTACGTTGATGGCGCAGATGAAATTAACGCCCAAAAGCATATGATTAAAGGCGGTGGTGCAGCGCTAACCCGCGAAAAAATTGTCGCCGCCGTAGCTGAAACCTTTATTTGTATTGTCGATGCAAGCAAACAAGTAGACGTACTGGGTAAGTTTCCGCTGCCGGTAGAAGTTATCCCTATGGCAAGTCGCTCGGTCTCGGGTGAACTAGCTAAACTAGGTGGCAGGCCGGTATTGCGCGCGGGTGTAACCACAGACAACGGCAATGTGATTATTGATGTACACGACTTACAGATTATTGACCCATTGATGTTAGAGCAGCAGATTAACAATATCGTAGGTGTGGTCACCAACGGTATTTTTGCTCACCGCCCCGCCAATATGGTTTTGGTTGGCAGTGCCGATGGCACCAAAGTAATAAAATAAGTACCACAGCAGGGCCCGCTAAGTAACACCATAATAATAAGAATAATAACTAACTGATTTTATTTTTTAATTTAATGAAGAGATGTGACATGGAAAAATTTTCGCTGGCCAAAGACAAAATTAAAATATTGCTGCTGGAAGGCTTACACCAAAGTGCGGTGCAAAGCTTCAAGAACCAGGGGTACAGTAATATTGAGTACTTAAAAACCTCATTACCTGAAGACGAGCTTATAGAACGCATTAAAGATGCCCACTTTGTTGGTATTCGCTCACGCACACAGTTAACCGAAAAAGTGCTGGATGCAGCAACAAAGTTGGTTGCCATTGGTTGTTTTTGTATTGGCACTAATCAGGTCAACTTAACCGCGGCGTTAAAAAGGGCTATTCCGGTTTTTAATGCCCCATTCTCGAATACCCGCTCGGTAGCGGAACTGGTATTGGGCCAAATTATTATGTTGCTGCGCGGCATTCCACAACGTAACGCTGCAGCACACCGTGGCGAGTGGCAAAAAACCGCCAACAACTCATTTGAAGCTCGTGGCAAAACTCTGGGTATTATTGGTTATGGTCATATCGGCACCCAGCTGTCTATCATGGCAGAGAACATTGGCATGCGCGTGCAGTTCTATGACATTGAAGACAAATTGGTATTAGGTAATGCAACTCAGGTGAATTTTGGCACCCTGCTCAAAACGTCAGATATCATTACCTTACATGTGCCAGAAACTGCACAAACTAAAAACATGATTGGTGAAGCCGAACTGGCCCTGATGAAACAAGGCAGCATTTTAATTAACGCGTCGCGCGGCACGGTGGTCGACATCGATGCGTTAACAGAAGCATTGCGTTGCAATAAACTGGCCGGGGCTGCTATTGACGTGTTTCCGGTGGAGCCTAAAGGAAACGAAGAAGAGTTTATTTCACCACTGCGTGAATTCGATAATGTTATTTTAACGCCGCACATCGGCGGTTCTACGCAGGAAGCGCAAGAAAACATCGGTTTTGAAGTCGCCGGTAAAATGGTGAAGTACAGTGATAATGGCTCTACGCTCTCTGCGGTTAATTTCCCTGAAGTGTCACTGCCAGAGCACAAAGGCCGCTCACGCTTATTGCACGTGCACAAAAACCAGCCTGGTGTGATGACCAAAATTAACGAAGCCTTTGCTAAGCACAATATCAATATCGCCGGTCAGTATCTGCAAACTAATGCTGACATTGGTTATGTGGTGATTGATATCGACTCTGACGATGTTGACCAGGCATTGAATGAGTTAAAAGCCATTCCGGGAACATTGCGGGCCCGTGTCCTGCACTAAACATTAGCCTGATAAGAAAAGCCCGCTAAGCGGTAATGCCGTTCACTTAAGGTGAGCGGCATTTTTACTTTTAGCCACCGGGTAGCGATTTTTCGATACCTTTAGCGTCCTTGGATAACTGCGTTCTCGCTTTCCTTCAAGCTTTAATTGACTGGCATTTTTTTCTATTTCCAAGATGAATCCGGGCACATTACCCGGCGCATAAATTGGCATCAGAGTGAGCTTGTGGATGATGTGCGATGAGGCATCTCTAAAGCTCAGTTGGTTTGGGAATACACTTTTAAGGGACTTGGCCATCAATACCATTTTGTATCGAATTAAATTGTAAGCGAGCAACACCCCCCATAGCTCCTGCCG
>NZ_AUDG01000073.1 GCF_000425345.1 Rheinheimera baltica DSM 14885
CTGCCAGAGCTTATCCGGCAGGAGCTATGGGGGGTGTTGCTCGCTTACAATTTAATTCGATACAAAATGGTATTGATGGCCAAGTCCCTTAAAAGTGTATTCCCAAACCAACTGAGCTTTAGAGATGCCTCATCGCACATCATCCACAAGCTCACTCTGATGCCAATTTATGCGCCGGGTAATGTGCCCGGATTCATCTTGGAAATAGAAAAAAATGCCAGTCAATTCAAGCTTGAAGGAAAGCGAGAACGCAGTTATCCAAGGACGCTAAAGGTATCGAAAAATCGCTACCCGGTGGCTAAAAGTAAAAATGCCGCTCACCTTAAGTGAACGGCATTAACCTGTAGGCAGCGTTTTTTATACGTTCTAACTTAGTATTTAGATGTCGTCAAGCAAACGGATGACGCAACACTATAGTCTGTACCCGATCTGGCCCGGTAGACACAATATCAACCGGTACACCGGTCAACTGCTCTAAGCGGCTGATATAGTTACGCGCAGCTTGAGGCAATTGCGCCAGTGTCTGCACACCAAAGGTGCTGTCATGCCAACCAGGTAATTCTTCATAAACCGGTGTAACCAGATCATAGCCTTCAGCCGCCAAAGGTGGCACTTCAGTGACATTGCCTGCGGCGTCTTTATAGCCAATACAAATTTTTATGGTATCCAGGCCATCCAACACGTCAAGCTTGGTTAAACAGAAGCCTGAAATGCTATTTAACTGCACAGCACGTTTCACCGCGACGGCATCAAACCAGCCACAACGGCGCTTACGGCCTGTGGTAGCACCAAACTCATGGCCTTTGACACCAAGGTGTTCACCAACAGCACAATCGAGCTCCGTTGGAAACGGACCAGAACCAACACGCGTGGTATAGGCTTTGACGATACCCAGCACATAGTCAATGTAACGAGGTCCAAAACCGGCACCTGTGGCAACACCACCCGCTGTCGTATTGGACGATGTAACGTATGGGTAGGTGCCATGGTCAATATCCAACAAGGTGCCCTGGGCGCCCTCAAACATAATTTCCTGGCCAGCTTTACGAGCACGGTCAAGTAATTCTGTAACGTCAACCACTAGCGGTTTAAGTATCTCAGCAATGGCCAAAGCATTGTCCAAAGTCGTTTGATAATCAACGGCAGGCACTTTGTAGTACTGAGTCAGCGTAAAGTTATGCAAATCCATTACTGTTTTTAACTTTTCAGCAAACAGTTCAGGATTAAACAAATCGCCGACACGCAAACCGCGACGGGCAACTTTATCTTCATACGCGGGGCCAATACCACGACCCGTGGTACCGATAGGTTTATCACCACGCGCCAGCTCACGTGCTTTGTCCAATTCAACGTGGAACGGCAAAATAAGCGGACAGGCTTCACTCAAAAGTAAACGCTCTTTAACCGGTACGCCACGCTGCTCCAGCATGGTCATTTCCTTTAAGAACGCTTCAGGTGATAACACTACACCATTACCAATGACGCATTTGACGTTTGCACGTAAAATGCCCGATGGAATTAAATGCAATACGGTTTTTTCACCATCGATAACCAACGTATGGCCAGCATTGTGTCCGCCCTGATAGCGCACAACAAAGCTTGCTTTGTCTGTTAATAAATCGACGATTTTACCTTTACCTTCGTCACCCCATTGGGTGCCGAGCACTACGACGTTTTTGGCCATGGTTCCTACATCATGGGAAAAATTAGGCGGGGATTCTACCAAATTGGTAAGCAAGTTTCAGCCGTCTGGATGAAAAAAAGCCGCTTTTTTATCAGCGGCAGATTTTATAGTTTTTATTCAACAAGTTAAACGCTACCCTATCGCAAGCAGCTTAGGTCATACTCGTCACTGTTGTGATACAACGCAAAACCAAAACGCAAACGATCACCACGATAATCTGTTTCAATACCGCTAAGCTTCAACGTTTTTGCCAAGTCAGCGACCTCGGCGGCGCTGCCACAGCGAAAAGTTAAAAAATGCCCATGACAACTAAGGTCTTTACTGAGTAGTTTATCCACATTTAACTGAGGATGATTAAGGCTAGCTAACTTTGTTAGAAAAGCCTGCTGTAGCTGTTGTACATACTGATGAATACGTCCCACACTAATACCTTGCTGTTTAAATAAACGTAGCACCGCATTAAGACGATACAGCGCGGTGAAGTCCATCGTTGCACCGGCAAAACGATAACCATCTTCGCTGTACAAAACGGTCGCTGATTTTTCAGCCGCTAAGGTACCAAATTCAGCAAACCAGCCGGTGTATAACGGGCGGTCACTGTTGCCTAATGGCACCGACATAAAACAACATCCTTCACCACCCTGCGCATATTTATAACTTCCAGACAAATAAAATATCCGTTCAGCAATGGTCGACAAATCGGTAGGAAGTGCCATGAAACCATGATAGCCATCAATGGCGATCATGGCGTCGCTACCGGCCGCTAACTGCAGCACAAAAGTGGTTAAATCTGTTAATGCGACACCAGAATTGAAAAACACCTGGCTGCAAAATATCAGCTGGTAAGGTTGACTGGCTGCGGCAGCAACAAAGCGCTGTTCAAAACTATCAAAAGGTTGTGTGGGGATAATATCAACCTGCACATTGTCATATTCTGACAACCGTTTAACCTGCCTTGTAAAGCTATAAAACTCACTGTCAGTTGTTAAAATTCGTAGTGGCTTGCGTAAATCAAAGCAACTTAATAAGCGCATTACCAGTTCATGCGTATTTGGCGCAAATACCAGCTGCTCAGGCTGAGGTAACTGCAATATATCAGCGATTAATTGCTGCGTTTGTGGCACTTTTTCGCCAAAAATGTAATGCCATTTGTCATCAACTAAACGGGCAGTATCGTCCCAGTACTCCAACATTGCCTCGCGGGTAACATCTGGCCAATAGTGGTGAGAATGGCAAGCAAAATGTTGTTTGCCTTTGTTTTCCTGCAAAAAGCGCTGATAAAACTGCTGGTACATGGCTGCTCCGCTAGCTATTTTGACAAAAAAGGCCCTAACGGGCCTTTTTAAAATGGATTATTGTCAGTTCTGTACTTTGTCTGACTTCATATATTTAAAGAAGTCGTTATCCGGTTGTACAACTAACACATCATTCTTACTATCAAAGCTCTTTTTATACGCTTCCATACTGCGTACGAAAGAGAAGAACTCAGGGTTTTTATTGTAGGCATCCGCATAGACTTTCGCTGCCAGAGCATCACCATCACCACGTACGGTACGTGAATTACGTTCAGCATCTGCAACCATTACCGTGACACGCGCATCAACGTCAGCCCGAATAATCTCTGCTTCTTCCATACCTTTTGAACGGTGTTCGCGCGCTACAGCTTGGCGCTCTGCTCGCATACGGGCAAAAATAGAATTACTGATTTCGTTCGGTAAGTTAATTTGCTTTACGCGAACGTCAATAACTTCAATACCAAACTCGTTTGCAGATGCCGCAACCTGAGACAAGGCTCCTTCCATCAGCTGCGTACGCTCACCAGAGACAATTTCTTTAATTGTCCGGGCACCAAATTCAGAACGAAGGCCGTTGTTAATAATGCCTTTAAGACGAGCTTCTGCTTGCGCCTTATTACCGCCGCGCGTTGCAACGTAATAGGCACCAAAATCGCGAATACGCCATTTTACATAACTGTCGACTAATAAATCTTTCTTTTCAGCCGTTACGAAGCGATCAGCAGGGTCATCTAAAGTCTGCACCCGAGCATCAAACATTTTAACATCTTCAATAAACGGTAACTTTATATGCAAGCCAGGTGAAAACACTTTAACGTTGTTTTCAGCGTCTTCCTGGATTTTACCAAACTGAATTACAATAGCGCGCTGCCCTTCTGGTACAACAAATAAAGAAGATACAACGATAACGCCCACTACAACCAAAATAGCAACTAGAAAATTTTTCATACCTTACCCCCTACCACTGCGCGGTTCACTGCCACGGGCAGTGTTTTGTCTTGGCTCAGTATTATTACTATCTAACTGAGTACGCGGTGAAGAAAGCGTTGCTGGTTGACTGCGTTCTGTCATTCCGCCTTGACCATTCATCATCTTATCAAGAGGAAGATACATGATATTATTGCCATTTTTCACATCAACAAGCACTTTAGACGTATTGCTATACACTTGTTCCATCGTCTCAATGTACATGCGATCACGCGTTACCTTAGGTGCTGCGATGTATTCAGGTAATAGTTTCTCAAAGCGGGCCACTTCACCTTGTGCCTTTAACACAATTTGCTGTTTGTAGGCTTCGGCTTCCTGCATAACACGGTTGACCTGACCACGAGCGCGCGGTTCAATTTCACGGGCATAGGCATCTGCTTCTTTAACAAAGCGTTCCTGATCTTCCTGTGCAGAAATAGCATCATCAAAAGCAGCGCGAACTTCTTCTGGTGGCCGTGCATCACGGAAGTAAACATCAACCACACTTAAACCCAACTTGTAGGGCTCGATTATGGCCTCTAGCTCTGCTCGAGTGCTTTGACGCACCACTTCCCGGCCGCGGGTTAATACGTCGTCCATAATAGAATGGCCGATAACAAAACGTAACGCCGAGTCTGTCGCTTCTTTCAAGCTGTTGTCTGCATCAACAACAGAAAACAGGTATAACATTGGGTCTAGCACTTTATACTGCACTTCAAACGTCACCCGGACCAGATTCTGATCCTGCGTCAGCATAAAGCCATCGGTACGCAGTGTACGAACTTCGTCGACGTCGATTGGGATAACCGTATCAACAAAAGTCGGTTTCCAGTGAATACCGGCTGTTACTTCACTATGGTACTGACCAAAACGTAAAATCACGCCGCGTTCTGCAGTTTGAATAGTGTAAAAGCCACTAAAAGCCCAAACCAGTGCGGCAACGATTAATACCAGCATAAATGCCGCTGTTACGCCGCCGTTACTGTCACCACCAGATGATTTTCCACCGCCGAAGATCCCACCGAACTTTTTACCGAAGTTGCGAAATACTTCATCCAGATCGGGTGGGCCTTGATCACGACCGCCTTGCTTCCAAGGGTCGTTGTTTTTGCCATTATTGCCGGGCTCATTCCAAGCCATGCTCTACTCCGTTCTAAGTTATAAAATAAGGGTTAATGTATCAAATAACTGCCGTGCTGACGACATAGTTTTCCAACACGCCGTCCGATTGCTTAATACAGCGTTGCCAAACTGATTCACTCAGTTTTAAGGTCAACTCGCAGTTTCCATCGTCATCAAACCGTTCCGAAACAATGCAATGCAGTTGATGAAAACGTGCCCGCCATGCCGCTTTATGAGGCGGCAATAACAATACCATGTCAATAAAGCGTTCTGATAACAGCTGAGACAAGGCTTGCTCTAACAAATCAACGCCAAGACCCTTTGCTGCAGACAAAAACACTGCGGTTGGTTGGCCGTATTCGTTATATTCAATACGTGGCGCTTGCTCAAGCAGGTCAATTTTATTGAAAACGATTAACTGCGGCAGCTGATCAGCGTCTATTTCTTCAAGTACAGCAGCAACTTGCTGCATATTGTTATCTTTGCGTGGGTCAGCAACATCAACCACATGCAACTGTAAATCCGCGTCACGGGTTTCTTGCAATGTAGATTTAAATGCTGCCACCAGGTCGTGGGGTAAATGCCGGATAAAGCCTACGGTGTCAGCCAAGATTATCTCGCCGACACCTTTTAATTTGAGCTTACGTAGGGTGGGGTCTAACGTCGCGAACAGTTGATCTGCCGCATAGACATCAGCATGAGTCATCCGATTAAACAACGTCGATTTACCTGCATTGGTATATCCAACCACAGATACCACCGGTACTTCTGCCCGTTGACGTGAGCGGCGCCCTTGCTCGCGTTGCTTTTCCAATTTAGCTAACCGGGTTTGCAACGCTTTAACGCGTTCACGCAGTAAACGCCTATCGGTTTCTAGTTGGGTTTCACCTGGGCCACGTAAACCAATCCCCCCTTTTTGCCGGTCTAAACTATCCCAACCCCGCACCAAGCGCGATGCCAAATGCTGTAATTGCGCCAGTTCAACTTGCAGCTTGCCTTCGAAAGTACGTGCGCGCTGCGCAAATATATCCAAAATAAGCGTGGTACGGTCAATAACCCGGCATAAGCATTGTCGTTCAAGATTACGGGTTTGTGCCGGGCTCAGAGAGTGATTAAATATCACTACCGTAGCCTGCGTTTGCTCGACCAGCTCTGCCACTTCATTTGCTTTGCCAGAACCAATAAAAAATTTTGCATCGGGTGCACTGCGACTTGCCGTCACAACTTGCACACACTCAACACCAGCCGACGACACCAGCAGTTTGAGCTCACTCAAATCTTCGCTGGTGTGGTGCTGGGAAAAATTAACATGGACAAGGATCGCTTGTTCCGGAATAACGTTAATGTCAGACAAGCGAACAACCCCTAATGTTATTCTGTGTCGTCTTCGTCACTCTGGCCATTATTGTGAACCACCATAGTATTCACGGCGCGAGCCGGCACTACAGTAGAGATAGCATGTTTATATACCATCTGACTCACCGTATTTTTCAGCAGAATAACGAACTGATCGAAAGATTCGATTTGACCCTGAAGTTTAATACCATTCACCAAATAAATTGATACTGGAATACGTTCCCGTCTCAAGGTGTTCAAAAATGGGTCTTGTAAAGATTGGCCCTTTGCCATGTGCCGCTTTCCTTTTTTTATTAGTCCGACTTATATAGGTATTATTTTTTTTATTTCAAGTTGTTAAAACATCTTTTTCTTTAACTTGTTTAGCTTAGCGAAGATAAAACGGCTTGCAAGTTTTCCTCCAACGATGCGTCGCTTTTTAACCATTTTAGTTCTTGCCAACCTCGTAACCAGGTAAGCTGCCGCTTTGCCAACTGACGTGTTGCAGCAATTCCGCGCTCTGTCATTTGTGCATAACTGCATTCACCATCCAAATATTGCCACATTTGTCGATAGCCCACACAACGCATTGAAGGCAAATCCGCATGTAAATCGCCTCTTTGTCGCAAAGCAACCACTTCAGCTTCGAAACCTGCTCTCAACATCTGTTCAAAACGCTCTGCGATACGCTGATGCAGAACGGCTCTCTCTACTGGCGCTATAGCGAATTGGTACACAGGAAAAGCAAAAGGTTCCCCTTTTTCTGCAGTTAATTCGGTCAAACTACGTCCGGTAATTCTATACACCTCAAGTGCGCGGTTTATACGCTGAGGATCATTGGGATGGATCCGTTGGGCAGAAACAGCATCAACTTTTGCCAGTTCTGCATGTAACGCAGCCCACCCTAACTTTGCGGCCTCTAGCTCAAGTTGCTGCCGTACTGTACTATCCGCTTCAGGTAATGGCGAAATGCCGTCCAGCAAAGCCTTGAAATACAGCATGGTTCCGCCAACCAAAACTGGAATGTTACCACGATGTTTAATTTCCGCAACTAACCTGATCGTATCCGCTCTGAAATCTGCAGCAGAATAACTCTGTGCCGGGTCAATAATATCAATAAGGTGATGTGGTGCCAGCGCTAGCTCTGCAGCTGTAGGCTTGGCCGTTCCAATATCCATTCCACGGTATACCAGCGCACTATCAACACTAATGAGTTCTACCGGTAATTGTTTATATAATTCGGTCGCCAGAGCTGTTTTACCTGAGGCCGTTGGCCCCATTAAAAAAATCACTCCATTTGAGGCTGGCGTCATGAGCTCTGCTCCGATAACACACACAGGGTAGCATCAAGCTGTAGTGGTGTACTTACCCAATACTGGCTTGCTTCCAAAACCTGTGGAACCGAGTTTAACACTGCTGAGGCCATCACCCTATTAGCATTAAGTAGCATTGCCAATAGCGGTGTTACTACGTCGAGCTCTGGCGTCAGACTTAGCTTATCAAGCCACTCGGGTAACCATTGGCTTATCACTGTGTGTCGCAACCAGCCTGGCACTGCGCGTATTATCAAAGTCTGATCGTTCAACAACATGTCAAAACCCGCCAGGCTAAACTGTTCAGCCTGCTCAGTTAGTCGTGCTAGCTGCGCAGCACTGACCGTAATACGTTGCGGCAACAATATTGGCATCGGTTGCTGGCGGTGTGCTTTAAAGTACGCCACTAACGTAGGGACCAGATCAATTACCAGTATGGTGTCGTCTTGTTGGCGCAACACATAACGATTGGCAGCAATAAGCGGTTGCACACTGGCTATATCTTCTTGCGGCGGCGAAGCCTTAATACTTTGAGCGCTAACCTGCTCGGCCGCTGCCTGTGACTGTTGCCAATATGACAATTCTCTGTTGACAGCACCAGCCGATGTTCGCCCAGCTGACGGCTGCCGATAATTGCTCTGACCACGATGGTCACGACTATTTTGCTGTTGGTACGAGGGCGCCACTGGTTCTTGCACGCTATGCTCTGCGGGTAAAGCAGCGCTTAATTCTGGGTGGGGTGTTAACTGTGATAAGGCATCGGTTAGTGCTGACACGACAAAATCATGAATTAATCTGGCCTGATGAAAACGCACTTCATGCTTAGCCGGATGCACGTTAACATCAACTTGGCGCGGGTCCAGTTCTAAATACAATACAAAAGCGGGCTGTTGCTCTGGCTGTAAGGTATCGGCATAGGCCTGGCGAATGGCATGGTTCAGTAATTTATCCCGCATCATCCGACCGTTAACATAGCTGTACTGACACTGTAACTGAGCTGAGCATGCGCCAGGCGCCACAATCCAGCCCCAAATTTTTACGTCACCGTACTGGTTTTCAATAAAGGCGGCGTGTTCAGCAAAAGCACGGCCACACAGTGTGGCAACACGTTTTTGACGCTGCTCTGCAGTTACGGCGGCTTTCAAACGACGTACACTCTGACCATTATGTGTCAATTGCCAGCTTACATCGTAGCGGCTTAATGCCAGGCGCTTAACCAGCTCATCGATATGGCCAAACTCGGTTTTATCGGTGCGCAAGAACTTACGCCGTGCGGGCGTATTAAAAAACAGATCCAACACTTCAATACTGGTACCGGTAGGATGAGCCGCCGGGCGAATATCAACCTGCATGTCTCGTCCTGCAGCGCTGGCTTGCCACGCTGCAGTTTGTTCCGCTGTACGGGAGGTCAATGTTAGTCTGGATACCGAGCTGATACTCGCCAACGCTTCGCCGCGAAAGCCCAGGCTGTTAATCGCTTCCAGATCGTCTAAATCGGCAATTTTGCTTGTAGCATGCCGGCTAAGAGCCAACACCAGTTCTTGCTCAACAATACCACTGCCATTGTCACGTACCCGTATGAGTTTACTGCCCCCCTTTTCAATATCAATATCGATATGGTCGGCACCGGCGTCCAAACTGTTCTCGACTAACTCTTTGACGACAGACGCGGGACGTTCAACAACTTCACCTGCCGCAATCTGGTTAGCCAATTGCGGCGGTAAGATACGGATAGGCATTGTTAGGGTATCCGCAGTGTTTGACCAATACGAATGCTATCAGATGTTAACTGATTAACATTACGTAACTCATCCACAGAGACGTTATAACGCTGTGCCAATAAAGAGAGAGACTCGCCAGCGCTAACCCGGTGCTCTTTAGCCCGTTGCATCGCAAACAACGAATCTGCAGGAGGCGCCTTTTCAAAATGTCGCTTTAACGCGGTGAACAAAGATGTCGCCAGTTTTGACTGATGGCTACCCGATTTTAGTAAAGCTTCTTCTTTAGGGTTGGAAATAAACCCCACCTCAACCAAAATAGAAGGAATATCAGGCGCTTTCAGCACACCTAAACTCGCTGCTTGCGGTTCTCTTTTGTGTAAATAAGCAATTTTATCCAGCTCTTGCAACACTTCATTCGCCGCCTTATAAGCCGTAACCATGGAGTGATTCATCGACAAGTCCAATACGGTTTGCGCCAGATAACGTTCATTGGCTGAATCTTTAATAATCTCAGCAACACCGCCCAGTAGCTCGGAATGACGCTCGGTTTGCTCCAGCATACGACCTACTTCAGTGGTTGCGCGACGCAATGATAATACCCATACCGACGCACCACGCGGCTGCGGTGATGTAAAGGCATCGGCATGTATTGAAACCAATAAGTCAGCTTGCTGGCCTCGGGCGATTTCAGTACGCTTATTGACGTGAAGATAATAATCATTGGTACGGACCATCATTGCCTTCATGCCTGGCTGACGATCTATCAGCTGTGCTAATTGTTTGGCAATTGGCAACGTGATATTTTTTTCGTAAAAGCCACTAGGCCCAATAGATCCCGGGTCTTCTCCGCCATGCCCCGCATCAATAGCAACCACAATATCCCGCGCAGCGCGAATAGAGGGTGGTGGCAGATTTCTTACCGGTTGATCGTCGGGCAAATCAACCACTAAACGGTGGCCATAAGGAGGGGTTGGTGGCAGCGCAAACACGTTGGCTTTAGTCGCTTTGGTTAAATCCAATACAATGCGCATCTTGTTCGCATCACCGCTACTACGGATAGATTTAATTAAAGCTGACTCGCCCGATAACGGGGGCAAGCTACTACTGCCAGTAGTATTATTTAAATCGATAACCAAGCGATCAGGGTTATCCAGGCTAAAACTAATATGCTCCGGCGCAGCAGCCATATCAAATACCACCCGGGTATTATCGGGTGACGGCCATACGCGCACACCTTTTACCTGATTCGACGCCACAGCCATAAAGCTGAATAACGTGAACAGCAGTAAACAGCCTTTGATTTTGTAATTGTTATTTTTCATCATCCAGTAAGGCTTTTATTATATTGGAACCAGCAAGGGTATTTGCACTAAGCGTTACCCGCCGATGTTCAGACTCAAAAACTAAGTGTATGTCGAGATCGGGCACAGGTAAATAACCCATACCCTGTTCTGGCCATTCAATCAAGCATAACGTATCGTGACGAAAATAATCACGTATACCCATAAACTCTAATTCTTCGGCATCACGCACCCGGTAAAGATCAAAGTGAAACACCGTTAACGCCCCAAGCTGATAGGGTTCAACTAAGGTATAGGTTGGGCTTTTTACCGTACCAGTATGACCCAGCGCATTTAACAGCCCGCGACTGAATGTAGTCTTACCCGCGCCTAAACCACCATGTAAAAACACGGTCTGTCCCGGCATCACATATTTCGCTACCTTCTGTGCCAACAACAATGTTGCAGCTTCATCTGTTAACTCAGCTTGATATTGCACTTGCGGTCACCACTTCGTCATAAGGGTTGTTAAATCAGTGCTATGTTAACAAATTTAACCTGCGCTGAGCCAGTAAAACCGTGTGTTATATCTAAAGTCGGCCGTTAGGGTTTTACTATGCCGAGCCGTTAGCTTAAGCCAGAACATCTATGTTAAATTAATGCCACGTTTGGGCTAATTAGTACCACTATGGATTACGCCGCACTGGCACAACAAATAAAACTCTGGGCGCAAGAGCTCGGTTTTGCACAGCTGGGTATTACAGGCGTTTCTCTTACTGATGCAGAAGCGCAACTACAACAGTGGCTAGATGCAGGTTATCACGGTGAAATGGACTATATGGCTAACCACGGCATGTTGCGGGCCAGACCGGCTGAACTCGTGCCGGGTACCTTGCGCGTGCTTAGTGTGCGGATGAACTACCTGCCAGAAGGGGCCGGTTTTGCTACCAATTTAGCCGATCCTACCCAGGCCTATATCAGCCGTTATGCCTTGGGACGAGACTACCATAAGTTAATACGTAACCGTTTAAAGCAGCTGGGACAACGTATTAATCATCACGTGGCTGAACTAGGCTATCGCCCCTTTACCGATTCTGCGCCAATTTTAGAGCGCCCGCTGGCACAACAAGCAGGGCTTGGCTGGGTGGGTAAACACAGCTTGTTACTAAATCATGAAGCCGGTTCCTGGTTTTTTCTTGGTGAATTGCTGGTGAATTTACCACTCCCCGTTGATTCTCCGCACGACGGTAATTGTGGCAACTGTGTCGCCTGTATTACCAGCTGTCCAACAGGTGCCATTGTCGAACCCTATATCGTTGATGCCAGACGATGTATTTCGTACCTGACCATTGAACTCAAAGGCGCCATACCGGAGGAATTCAGACCCTTATTGGGCAATCGTATCTACGGATGTGATGATTGTCAGTTAGTATGTCCGGAAAATCGTGATGCGCCTCTCACTATTGAAGGTGATTTTCAACGCCGGCCGCAATGGCAAAGCCAGAGTCTACTCAGTCTGTTTGCGTGGCAAGAACATGACTTTTTAACAAACACCGAGGGCAGTGCAATAAGACGTATTGGCTATGAACGCTGGCAGCGCAATATTGCTGTTGCGCTTGGCAATGCGCCCTATCACACCGACATTGTTGAAGCACTGCAACACGCATTAAACCACTGCAGCGAATTAGTTGCAGAGCATGTGCATTGGGCATTGGCTCAACAAAAACGCAAAGGCTGGCAGGCTGAATCGTTATTGCCTCGAAGCACAGAACGCTTGGTACGCATTATTCAGAAGGGTTTACCCCGAGACGCCTGAAAGAAACTTGCTGATGCGTTTCGGCCATCCGCGCTGCAGCAAGCACTAGAATTTGCTGGCGACGCAGGTCAGTTGCCTGATGCCATTCCATGATTTCGTCTATTTTACGGCCGCAACCTAAACAGCAATCCTGTTGATCCAAGCAACAATTTCGCACACAAGGAGAATCTACCATCCACAGAACCGTATCGCTTTGTAAGGTATAATAACTATATCGCAGAAAATAAAAAACGCACTGAGCTTGCGCAAAGTGCGTTCTTTATCGAATTTGGAGCGAGTAACGAGGTTCGAACTCGTGACCTCGACCTTGGCAAGGTCGCGCTCTACCAGCTGAGCTATACTCGCATCAACAGACACTGTTGCGTCGTGATGGCGCGCATTTTACAAAATCAGTTGGCTTATGCAAGCACTTTATTACGCTAATTTGAAAAAATGCGTGCGATAGGTTACTAATTCAGCAATTGACTCACGAATATCGTCCAATGCTAAATGGCTGCCAGATTTTTGTACGCTCTCCAACACCTGAGGGTGCCACCGTTTTGCTAACTCTTTTACAGTGCTAACATCTAAATTGCGGTAATGAAAAAACGCTTCCAGTGCCGGAGCATACTCCACCAGAAAACGCCGGTCCTGGCCAATACTATTGCCACACATGGGTGATTTGCCCGCACTAACGTACTGTTGTAAAAACGCGATAGTCTGTTGTTCGGCTTCGGCCAAACTTACGGTACTGGCACGACAGCGCGCGGTTAAACCACTTTTGCCATGTTGCTCAACACACCACGCACTCATGTTATCCAGCACATCATCAGGTTGTTTAATCGCAAACACCGGCCCTTCGGCCAGAATATTCAACTGACTGTCGGTTACAATGGTCGCCATTTCCAGAATAACGTCCGTTTTTGGCTCTAATCCAGTCATTTCCAGATCAATCCAGATTAAATTATTGTTATTTACACTCATCGAAAGCCCTTACGCAGCATGCTGCTTTGTTCATTTACAGAATACGGGTATCATACACGCCATAAGCTTAGCAGTAATAGCATCCTTTACATCAGAGCGAAAACAGCCAACCGTGACAAAGAAAAAACATCTAACCCAACGCCAGCAACAACGTATTACAGATAACGCGAACAAAAGGCTGCGGGTAGCCAAAAACAAAGGTGTCGAATCCGTTGATGATGCCAGCTTTGCCGCTGTGGAAACCGGTTTGGTCTTAAGTCGCTTTGGCCAACACGCCGATGTCGAAGACAGTGCCGGCGCCGTAGTGCGTTGCAATATGCGCCGTTCAGTCGCGTCATTAGTCACGGGGGACCGCGTAGTGTGGCGCAGGGCATTGCACCCAACCGGTGGCATCGATGGGGTTATTGACGCGGTAGAGGAACGCAGTTCAGTTTTATTACGGCCTGATTTTTATGACGGGTTAAAACCGGTTGCCGCGAATATTGACCTGATGATTATCGTCTCGGCTATTTTGCCTGCGCTATCGCTAAACATTATTGACCGTTACCTGGTTGCCGCCGAAATTACAGGTATAAAACCGTTGTTAGTTATTAACAAAGCCGATTTATTGTCTGCAACTGAGCACAGCGCGTTAGAACAGCAACTGGCTTTGTACCAGACATTAGGCTATGACTTTTTACTGGTAAGTGCGAAAAGTGGTATAGGCATGACACAACTGCTGGACTATCTGCATAGTGGCACGAGCATATTCGTAGGTCAGTCTGGTGTGGGTAAATCTTCTTTGATGAATAGCTTAATGCCGGGGCTAGAAGCGCATACACAAGACGTCTCGGCGAATTCTGGTCTTGGTCAGCATACAACAACAGTCTCACGTCTGTACCATTTACCCAACGGCGGTGATTTAATTGACTCACCGGGTATTCGCGAATTTGCGCTGTGGCACCTAAGCGCTGAAGAGGTGACACGCGGTTTTACCGAGTTCACGCCCTGGCTGGGTCGCTGCAAGTTTCGCGACTGTAAACATATATCAGACCCTGGCTGCGCCATACAACATGCAGTAGAAAGTGGCGATGTCAGCAGCGAACGTTACGAAAGTTATTTAAAAATCCTCACCAGCATGGCGCAGGATAAACCGAATTATTTTTAACCTACTAACTGATTATTGGAAATATAATGGATAATTTAAAAATTACCCTGCAGTACATTATGCCAAAGCATTTAATTTCGCGCCTGGTAGGCAAACTGGCCGCAGCAAAATTGGGTTGGTTTACTCATTTTCTCATTAACCGCTTTATAAAAGCATACGGTATTGATATGCGTGAAGCGCAATTTGAACGCGCCCAAGACTACGCCAGCTTTAATGAATTTTTCACCCGGCCATTAAAAGACGGTATCCGGCCATTAGCCAGCGACGCCAATATTATTGCTCATCCGGTAGATGGGTGTATTAGCCAGCTGGGTGAAATCATTCAGGGCGAGTTAGTGCAGGCAAAAAACCACACTTACTCGCTACAAGCTCTCCTCGGTGGCGATAATGCTAGTGCTGAACCCTTTATCGGTGGCGATTTTGCCACTATTTATCTGGCGCCAAAAGACTACCATCGTATTCACATGCCCGTTACAGGCACCTTGCGCCAGATGATTTATGTGCCGGGTGATTTATTCTCGGTTAACCCGTTAACCGCAGAAAACGTGCCCGACTTATTTGCCCGTAATGAGCGCGTGGTAACCATTTTTGATACCGAGCTGGGCCCAATGGCACTGGTGTTGGTGGGTGCAACTATTGTAGCCAGCATTGAAACGGTTTGGGCCGGCACAGTAACCCCCCCTGCAGGGAAAAATGTATTTCGTTGGACCTATCCTGCACAGGGAAAAAATGCCATTACGTTGGAAAAAGGCGCTGAGATGGGCCGCTTTAAGTTAGGCTCAACAGTAGTATTGGCTTTTGCTGCCGATAAGCTGTCTTTCCTGGACGATCAGCAGCCAGGCACCCTCACTCGCATGGGCGCGCCTTTTGCTGAACGGAAGTGATATAACACCTTACTGGCTGACACGGATGTGCTTTTTTCTGTGACCGTTGCAGGCCTGGATGGCCGAATCGAGCCCCAAGGAAGGGTTCATGGCGTGTTACAGAAAAAATGTACGCAGAGGCAGACAGCGTGCAGAGAAATGGAGGTCGTTTTTATGCAAATCATTGCTCATCGTGGCGCCAGCGGCGACTACCCGGAGAACACCCTGCTGGCTATTGATCAGGCTATAGCTCAGGGTGCTGATGCTATTGAAATAGATGTATTCGCCGTTGAAAACGAGCTTATCGTTATTCATGATCATCATCTGGCTCGCACCACTAACGGCAGCGGTAGTATTTACCAGTACAGCTTAGCGCAGCTGATGCAGCTGGACGCCGGCCGCGGTGAACGCATCCCTACTCTTTGGCAGATATTGCAACGTTTACAACACAACTCGCTATGGTTGAACATCGAACTAAAAGGCGACAATACCGCAGCTCCGCTACTGGCTTTGTTAGATAAAGCCGAGCGTGAACTTAACTTTAACAGTCAACGCTTGGTTATTTCCTCTTTTAACCATCATCTGCTCGCTGTCATTAAACAACAACGGCCAGATTTAAAAACCGGCGCACTAACTGCAAGTTTACCACTGGATTACGCAGCCTTTGCCCAAGCGCTGCAAGCCTACTCTGTTAATTGTGATGTCAGCTTTATCAATCAGGCTTTTGTTAACGATGCTAAAGCACGGGGGTTAAAAGTGTATGTTTATACCGTGGATCAAGGCGACGATATCCACCGTATGCAGCAATATGGGGTCGATGGTATTTTTAGCAACTATCCGGCAAAGAGCCGGCAACGATTGACAATATCGTAACCCTTAAAAGCAAAAATCCCGCCAAGGCGTAATGCCGATCAGTTAAGAAATATTTTCCTGATCGGTTGACCGATCCTGTGTAGATGTAAGAATCCGATGAGCCATTAAGCCATCGGATTTTTTTATGGAACTGTCAGAAGCATTAGCACGCACGTCAATCAACCGCCTTACCGAATTTGCATCGCTGTCCGATGTTCTGGAACCCGATATTATCCAGTCTTGCCTGGCTTCCAACGGCGTTGCCACCTTGCGCAAACGCAAACTCCCCATGGATGCCATGATTTGGGCGGTGATAGGGATGTCGCTCTTTCGCACTGAATCGGTACGTCAGTTA
>NZ_AUDG01000074.1 GCF_000425345.1 Rheinheimera baltica DSM 14885
TAAGGCATCGGTGCCGGAAGGTAAAAGCAGTTCAACATCGCGCTTTTTCAGCAGCATTGGCTGGCTAAGCAACATGCCTTGCGGCGTCAGTTCAACAAAGCCGGTATTATCATCCTGCTGCCAGGCGAGAAGTTGCCGCTTACGATAGCTGAAATAAGTCGGGTCAATGCCTTGTTGTTTTGCAAATTCGGTTTGCGTTAGCCCACTGGCTTTATACTGGTCAAACAGCGCCAGCCACTGCTCGGTTGTTCTGCGGATCATGTGAAACCCCTGTCTGGTAGTAGATCCAAACAGGGTATGAAAACTTAGCTAAGCTTGGAATGTGTGGTTGGGGTTACGCTTACAATCGAACGGAATAGTTGTCGGCTTGTCTGCTTTTAAATCTCCCGTCAACAGCAGCTGAACATTCTTTACGTAGCCGCAGCCGAAAGTCAGTAAACTCAGAAGTAGAACTGTAAGTATTTTCAGTGTTGTCATGTTTTTCACCTTGTTGGAACCGCTAATCTTCAACAATTGTGAACTAAGGTAGCGTTAACACACAGTGCCAGAAGTCACTATTTGCTAAGGCTGGGTGCATCACAACACTAACGGCTCACGATAGTAACTTTGGCTGCTGAAGTAAAATTGCGAAGCGCACGCAGATACATAAGCGCATGGGCCTTATTGTTTCTACCACCAAATATCACTTGAATACTCGGTGTGCAGCACTGGTTATTCAAAAAGGTAATTTCAGCGGCTACTGGCAGCTCATTACTGACATTGTGTCCGGTAAATCGACCAAGATCCTTGGCTGTGCCTTGCCATTGAATGCCACTACAGTTTCGTGCGCCACTCGCCGGTATAGATGACTGAAGGGATGCTCATTATTCTGATCCACTCTAAATCCAATCTTACTGCTAACTAATATCAGTTGTGGTAGCGCATAAGCGCCAGGACCAAAATCCGGCTTTTCAATTACCGTAAATGACTTTTTCAGGAAATGGTCCAAGTTGCTCTGTTAAAAACTCTACTTAATGCTGTACAGCATCCAGCGTCATTTCGACATTTTGCTCGTGCGTCTCTTTATGAGAGACTCGAAGCAACACATCGCCCGTCCTTATAAATTCTACAAGTCTAAGAGTATTATTCTACATTGATACGTACACTACTGATAATGTTGTCATAAATAACAGAGATAATGGCACTGCCTTTATTATTTGCTGAGCTAGTTAACTTAAAACTTGCTTTGTCTGTGCCTAAAGCCGTCAATTCAGCATCAAATAAGTCACTACCATTAAGGTTCCATTGCGCAAATTCTGAAACATTCATGCTGTTGGGCGCAGAGTTGTAATTTGCGGTTAGTATGAGCTCTATAGACTCTGATGGCGCTATTGTAATAATGTCACTACCATCATTAATTTTTAAAGAATCAATTGTAGATTCGCCTTTAATTTCAATTGTGGCTTTTGCTTCTTTGCCGCCACAGCTTCCTATCAATGTAGTAACGCCTGGCGCAAGGCCTAAAATAGTGCCTTTGTTGTCACCAGAGTTTGTAATACCTATTAGTTCGTGATCGCCTTGTGACCATGAAATAGAATTGTCTATAGAATATTGCTTGGTAGAAACGGTAGGGTCTAAATTAGCTTGGCCATTAACTTGAATACGTTCACCAACATTTAAAGTAATGATTTTAGTAACTTCATCATCAAAAAGTATATCAAGAGTTTCTAAATTAATAGGATCAGCAGCAATGGTTAATTGTCCATAAATATCGCCAATACGAGCCGTAATAGTGCTAGTTTCCAATTGCGCCGCAGATGTATATAGTGCACCTTTAGAAGTAACAATCGCAGTGGAGTCACTGTCTAAACTGAAGTTCATACCTTTTATTGTATTTAACGAAGTATAACCGTCTACATAGCCAACATCTCCACTAATATAAGCGTCAATGCAGGTATTTATGCTGCCAGAACTCGGAGTGATTTGTTTTAGACTTATTGTCGTTACGGCAACATCACTAACAGAAATTTCGCCTTCGCCTGAAATACCATTAATCGTTGTACCTGTTATGATAACTATACCTTGATTGATATCAGAATTAGCGACTGCTGTCACTAGACCTGCATTATTGACGGTAGCGATGCTAGTATCACTTGATTCCCATGTTAATTCGTTAGTTATATCCCTTGTTTCATTATTGCTGTCTACTCCGGAAGCACTAAGTTGATGTGTTTCACCAGCTTTCAATCGTGTGCTATCTCCAAGTATTGTAACTGACTCAATAAGAGTACCCTGAGCTCGTTGGCTTTCCAACTTTACAGCTTTAGCTAATTTATCCGAATTGTTATCAGAGCCACATGCGGTCACTACAGCACAAATAGATAATACAGCAATAAATGACAACTTTTGAAAGTTGATAAATGATTTGATTTTCATGAAAATGCCTTTTTGTAGCAAATGTTCAGATGCTAAAACTGGTATGTAATACCAAGGGATATGCCTGTTATTTCAATATTGCTATCTTTATATAGCGATTGATAAGCAAGCCTAATTTGGGCCTGTTCTAAGTAAGGAATTTCTCGATGTATTGCTATTCGCCATGAAAAACCATCGTAATTGTCTTCACCATTATATGTATCCGATGGACCAGAAACAGCCATTTTATTCATGGCATAACCTAATGAAACATTTATGCCGTAGCCATCATCAATGTCAGATTGCAGAACAAAATAAAGTCCAACACTTTGGTCTAAATCGAACGTCATACTATAGATGTTTTCTGTTTTATTTGAGGTGAGATATTGAACTTCAAGAGCCATATTATTATTACTGGCCCCCAATCGTATTGCAGTTGCATCTGGTTCAGCTTTTTCTCCACTAAGCTCGATACCTGTCATCGTATAATCGAGACCAACATAATAAGTATCAGCAAAACATTGAAATGACGAAATAAGTATAAAAAAAGCAAGGAGAAATTTATTTTTCACAATTATTAAAAACACCTAAAATTTTAGTGGCAAAATTGTATATGGACGTTGATATTAGATCAATAGCTAAGAAGGAGGAGAGTGAGTAAAGGGGGCGTAAAAAGGAAGATTTAGTGGCGCCAGATTATGAATATCTGCGCTCATTAGCAGTAGGTTTGCTATAAGTCATCACAATCACTGTATTTCTGCCTTGTTCCTTAGCCGAGTAAAGTGCTTCGTCAGCTAAATTAACTAATTGCTCCAAGTCGATTTGATCAGGCGTCGCACTAACAACACCAATACTCATCGTCACGTTGCCTATGTTATCAATTTTAATATTTTCAATTTTCGCGCGCAGATCTTCTGCTAGTTGTTTAGCTTGAACACTATTGGTATTGGGTAAAAATATCAAAAACTCCTCTCCACCCCATCGCAGTGGGATATCAGAATCCCGTATGCGGCTTTTAATTTCTTTAGCCACACCTTCTAGCACTTTGTCTCCTACAGCATGGCCAAATTGGTCATTAATTCGTTTAAACCAATCTAAGTCCATCAACATGATAGACATGGGGTTATTGTTCCTTTTTCCTAACTCCCAACTTGGGTGAACCAGCTGGGAAAATGCACGGCGATTATACAAGTTAGTTAAAGGATCGTGCAGTGCATTACTTTCTGCGCTTATACGAGCCTCTTGAGTTAATTTGAAATTAAAACCAAGAGATATAGACAGCAATGACATCTCTAACAGCATACCCACTTCTATCCCTCGAAACGCCCAATGCGAATAAGGAATAATTCCCCAGGTCGCAAAACTGGAAATAGTAGCCCCTCCGGCTCCCATAATGACTGCGGGGATAAAAAATTTGGCTAGGGGATCTTTGTTTTTGTACGCCAAGCATCCAATCATTAGCATCCATACAGATAGGATTGTTAACATGACCAACTGAATCATTATGATAAACGAGCGATTGCCAGACAAAAATATAAGCCCGGCTAAGACTATTAAACCGACATATATTCGGTGCCTATAGCCATGCAAAGCGGGTAAAAAAGTACGGGTATTTAAAAAGCCTAAAGTAAACATTACTGCCGAAAACAGATAACAGAACATCAGGCCAGGCATTAACCACTGTTGCATGGTTACCGAGCCTGACCAAACCAGCCAAAAACCATGTCCGGTATAAGTGAAATTGAATGCAGTAAACGCCAATAAATAGATGGGATAGAGTAAATACCTGAGTTCTCTTAAATAAAAATACAAGGCGAGATTGTATATAAGCAGTATCAGTAACCCACCATACAAAGCACCATAAAAATAAGCATTTTTAGCAAAGGTCGAGGCCATTGCCATTTCGCTACCTAGATAGATAGGAATGGTCATAGGGTCTTGAGAGTTAAACCGAAAAAGCACATGAGACGTGCCAGTGGGAAATTCATGCGCAACCGAGGGCATCCGTTCTTTTCGCAAACGTTCCGTAAGAGGCACGTTATCGCCAATCGACACCTGGTTAATTAATTCGTCGGCAGCAAAAAAATACAGATCAATATTATCTAGCCAGGCATTGTCAATTTTTATAACGCTTGGCAGAGGCACGTCAGCGGCATTCTCAACGGGTAATACCGCCCAGATTGTGTTTTGGGTAAAACCAAAACTTACTTTATTTTGACTATTTTGAGTAAACTCATTGTGTTTGAACGCGGTAAACGCTTGCTGAGGATTTAAGCTGGATTTTACGTCATCGAGTAAAAATAAGCGGTTATTAACCAGTGTTATTTGAGAGTCCGGTGATGGTGCATCTGCCATCGCAACAAAAGACCACGAACACAATAAAAATAAAATGGTTGCTCTTAAGAGCATTTGGCAACGGCTCATGCGTAATTATTGTGATCCCTTTAATGACTGAAAAGAAAACCCGGATAATTCTCTTCTCTAGACTGATTCCTGTCAATTAAAGCCAGCTTTATTAGCGATAACAATTTTTTCAAAATAACTTACAGAGGAAAAGGCGTTTAACAAATTTTACTTATGGCTTCCCTAACCCATTAGTTTTTCTCATCTGTAATAAGCACCGACCAGTTACCAACCGGCTTACGAAACCCGCCGCCTTGGGCTACAATGCCTTCATTCTGATTAGCAGACAACAGACATTATTATGATTATCAGCGCTTTTGACATGTTTAGTATCGGCATAGGCCCTTCCAGCTCGCACACCGTAGGCCCAATGCGGGCAGCAAAAAAATTTACCGACGATTTAACCGAACAAAACCTACTCGACAAGGTAGCCAGTGTTAAGGTTGAGCTTTATGGCTCATTGGGCCAAACCGGTATTGGCCATGGCACAGGCAAAGCGGTAATTTTAGGCTTGGCGGGCTATTTGCCCGAAACTGTTGACCCAGACACCGTGCCGGGCCTGTTAAAGCAGGTTAACGACGAGCAGCAAATCAGGCTGGGTAAACAGCAACCGGTTAGCTTTCCTCGTGAAGGTGCCATAGTGTTTCACCGTCGTAAAACGCTTAAAGAGCATTCCAACGGTATGGAGCTGATTGCCTTTGATAAAGATAAAAACATCGTACTAAGCGATGTGTACTTTTCTATTGGCGGCGGCTTTATTGTTAAAGCTGAAGATTTTGCCAAAGAAAAACAAGCGGCAAGCCAATTTGCTGCGGCTAACCCGCCGCCATTTCCGTTTGAGTCGGGCGCAGAGCTTTTAGCCTTGTGTAAAGAGCATGGTTTGTCGATTGCCGGCCTGATGCTGGAAAATGAAAAAGTGTTACGCACTCCGGCACAAATTACTGATGAGCTAAACAATATTTGGCTTACCATGCGCGCTTGTATTGAACGAGGCATTAAAACTGAAGGTATATTACCTGGTGGTTTAAAAGTGAAACGCCGCGCGCCAGCGTTGTCTAAAAAGCTGATGGCCGAGAAAAGCAGCGATCCGTTACAGGTTATGGACTGGGTTAACCTGTTTGCGCTGGCAGTAAATGAAGAAAATGCCGCAGGCGGCCGCGTTGTAACCGCACCAACCAACGGTGCAGCGGGTATTATTCCCGCCGTGTTAATGTACTACGACAAGTTTATTCAACCGGTAACTCCCGATATCGCCGTACAGTATCTGCTTACTGCAGCAGCTATTGGTATTTTGTATAAGAAAAATGCCTCTATTTCCGGTGCTGAAGTAGGCTGTCAGGGCGAAGTTGGCGTTGCTTGCTCAATGGCAGCCGCTGCGTTAACAGAGATTCAGGGCGGCACACCGTTACATGTAGAAAACGCAGCGGAAATTGGCATGGAACATAACCTGGGCTTAACCTGCGATCCGGTTGGTGGCTTGGTACAGGTGCCCTGTATAGAGCGCAACGCCATGGGCTCAATTAAAGCCATAAATGCCTCACGGTTGGCACTTCGCGGTAGTGGCGATCAGAAAGTCTCGCTGGATAAAGTGATTAAAACCATGTGGGACACCGGTAAAGATATGCAAACCAAGTATAAAGAAACCTCCCGCGGTGGTTTGGCGGTAAATATTATCGAGTGTTGATTGCTGAGTAGAGCGCAAACCGGCCAGATTTAACAAATCGAACCGGTTTGCCCATCAGTGGAATATATTAACCAGGCTTTTTCGCCCAGGCGGCGCACCAACCTTCGGCGTTTACCAGTTTGCCTGGAAATACACCGCATGGCCGCCATGCCTCACCGGCATTGCCTTGTAGCAAAATACAATTTGAACAATTTTGTCCCTCTTTGGCTGATTTATGTACATAATGTAGTGCTTTAGCCTGCGGGTTTTCCGGGTCAACTTGTTCAGCGGCAAACGCTCTTAAGCTCAGGCCCCCCACACTCAAGCCAACAATACCACCGGCTGATAATTTTAAAAAACGTCGTCTGCTTGTCGTCATAATGTGTCCTCTGTTTGTCATTGCACTGAGACAGCGCTTACTATTTTTGTTAACTGATTACTAATACTGTTTTAGTTGAATATTGGTTTAAACCAAGTTTCTTTGCCATACACTAAACCAAAGCAGCCGCGTAACGTATTGGTTACAGCTTGTTCAGATTTCTCGATTACAGGAATACTCATGTCTGACGTTATTATTATTACCGGTGCGGGCCAACGGCTGGGTTTGCACTGCGCCTTAACGCTAAAACAAGCTGGGTTTCAGGTGTTAGCAACCTATCGCAGTGAAAAGGCAGGAGTGCAGCAAATGCGGGACGCGGGCATAAACTGTTATCAACTCGATGTCTGTGATACTGAGCAACTCAGTGAGTTTATTTCACATATTAAACAGCATTATCAAAAACTTAGAGCGGTAATCCACAATGCTTCTGACTGGCGTGCGGATGCTATAACCGATGTTAGCAACAATGTGTCAAATGATGCCGCTATTTATGATGCGATGCAGGCTGTACATGCTAAAGCGCCTTACATTATTAACCGGGCTTTAGCGACACTGCTGGCCAACAGTTCCGTTGCCGACATTATTCATATTACCGATTTTGTTGCCAGTGTAGGAAGCAGTAAACATATGGCATACGCCGCGTCAAAATCCGCGTTAACCAACTTAACCTTTAGTTTTGCCCGGGCACTAGCGCCAAAAGTAAAAGTAAATGCGATTGCACCAGCCCTATTGATGTTTAATCAGGACGACAGTGATGCTTACAAAACCAAGGCACTAAATAAGTCTCTGTTGCAGCTTGAGCCTGGAGCAAATGAAATGGCTAACTGCGTTACGTATTTACTAAATAGCCGATACATAACCGGAAAGGTACTTGAACTCGATGGCGGTAGGCCACTAAACCTACCTTAACCGAATTTCATCTTACAAAACGCACTTCCTGGCTAACCTTGGCAAAGCCCTGGTTTAATTTGCATGCGTTCACTGGCACAATGATAGGGAGATCACCGACTTGAATGAACTTATGAAAAGCTTACACACTGTCTTCGCTTCAGTTTTAACTCTAACAACATTAATGTGTACAACCTTTTCTGTATCAGCCGAGCACCCTGTGACGACGTTTAATGCAGCAGGTAAGTGGCTTATGGATCAACAACACCAAACATTGGTTAACCCGCAAAGCTCAGGCTTCACCTGGCGGCATAATGAGATTATTCATTTGGGTGATAACAGTGCCGCAGAGCATATGCGCAATAAATTGTTGCGGGTAAACCCTGAGACAGCACAGCTCAATGCGGCACCAATATCAATCACCGTATCTGACAATATACTGAATGGCTGCTTTGGAGAGCTGTTTAGTCAATATCCCGATTATGAAGCACTGACATGGGACAGATTAGACGATACCGTTCTTGTGACCGTGACCGAAGATTCCTCGTTTATCACTTTAAGCCCTGAGTGCAAAGCACGTTATGGCGTTACAAACTCAACAGATTACCCAACATTATTGGTGAAGATTAAAACCGATAAAGCATTAAGTTTCGCAAAGATCACCACTGTACGTCCTGTCCAATTTCCAGCCTCAGCAGAGGTTGGTAATGCGCCCAATGATGGTATTGAAGGTTTAGCGTTCGATAATGCCGGCAATATTTATCTGGCATTAGAGCAAAATGCGGCTAACGCACCGATGATTTTTCAAACGAAATATGACAGTGCTTTCTGGCAACAAGATGACTATGTCAAGGTTCAGGACTCGGCATTTGCCTTACCGCTGCCTGATACCAAAGATCACCCGATTAATGACCTTGATTATCTACCCAGCCCCAAAATTGGCCATCCGGGATATTTGGTAGCCGTTGCGCGCAACGATGACCAAATCTGGATAATTGACATCAGCCAACACCAGCGGCCTTTTGTGCAGCAGATGGCCTACTACGCACCAACCACACCTAATAGCGCCTGCCCGGCATATGAAAAAATGGTGCAAACCGCGGTTGAAGGCGTTGCCGTGCATAGCGATACATTGTTTCTGGTTAACGATGCCTGGAAAAAACACTATCCAGACAATATACAGTGCCCTGACAATGCCGAAAATTTTAATAAGTTTGCGCCGTTAATGTTTACGCTACCGATAAACCCCCTATGGTTTATTCACCAGCAGAAATAGCGCATACTTAAGCATAAGCTGCACAGCTAAGCACGATCTGTTATTATTCACGGCTGCCTTAAGCGGTAAAAATCAGCGGGCGGGTGCAACTCTTCTTAGTTTTTCAGGACAACCTATGATAAATCACTTTCGCGTACTTGGCGTAAAAACCAATGCTAGCGATGACGACATTAAAAAGGCCTATCGGCGCTTAGCGAATAAATACCATCCGGATAAACTGCATGGGCAAAGCGACGTTGAAAAAGAACAAGCTGCAGCGCAACTACAACGGGTCACTGCCGCCTATACTGTGTTGTCAGATCCAAAACAAAAAGCGGCGTTTATTAAAGATTTCAATAATGTCATTGTTACCGACCCCACTTCTGCGATGCAAGAGTTGTGGGATCAGTACTATTCATAAGCACATTACCGTTCTGAGAGTGATATGACTACCAAACTGAATATGGCACGAATTCGTGCATTGCAAACAGACGCATTGGAAAACATTGAGTCCTATATGGACCCAGATACCCCCAATGCCCTGGCACAATTTACCGCTAAGATAAAAGCCATATTACTGGCCGACCCACAAATGCTTGAATCACTGCCGGAATATTTACCGATGGCGCTATATGGTCGGGTAAAATTTCCCGCCGCAGTCGTGCCACAATGGCAACAATGGATCAACAGCGCCACCGCGCCCAGCTGGGACGAGTTTAAAACCTCAGTCGCATTTAACAATACCGATGTCGAGCTGGTAAAGGCCATTCGCACTTATTCTGAAACCGAACTGATTGAAGCCTGTGCCGTGTTATTTTTACTTGAAGTTAACGGAAAAATTACGGCCAAACGACGCAATGGCAGTGAAACCTACAGTGAGGATGCCAGCAGTAGCGACACACGCGAAGACGAAAACGGTGATGATTATGACGATAATAGCTATGGCGCAGATGGCAACGACGATTACGACGCCGATGAAGACAGCGACGAAGACGGTTACGATGATCAGTTCGATGATATTCGCTTTAAGGGAGAGTAAGTGTAATGAGTACGAATTTAATTGAAATCGCCGTAGCTGAAATTAAACAACTGGCCCTTATCGAACCCAAACAAGCCAGTAAGAAATTTGAGCTAATCGCCAACACTATGAGTGATGACCAGCTGGTAGAGGTTATTGAAAATATTGATATTGTCACGCTTACCCAAATTAACAGCGAACATGATATATCTTTCCCATCTATTATTTCTGAGTTAATGAGCCCAGAACGCATTCGCGATATTGTGTGTCAGCAACCACTTTACTGGGAAGAAAAAATTAAAAACAATGCTGAAGAACTGAAACAGCATACGTTTGATTTTCTTACCTACCTTATTCGCACCCAGGATACGGAAGACAAACAGGCCGCAATTTTGAGTTGTATAGCAGACGATCCGGCTGGTTTATTCTACTTAAGCATCCCTTTTATTGAAATTTACCGCGGTGAAATTCTCGAGTATGAAAATTACTGGGAAGACAAACTGTATGAAGATGAAGAACATTTGGAAGAAGCTGAAGCCTATACAGAGCGTAGTCAGACCGAAGATGCCAATAATTTGGGTATAGACGATCCACGCAGCTTGTTGGCGCTTATTCAGCAGTTAACACCAGACGTTGAAACTGCAATTAAAGCTCTGATCCGTAACGAAAATTCAGCGTGGGAAGGTATTATCAATAAATTTGCCAGCGAGCTGGTATTGCAAGCAAAAGAGAAAAACCAAACCACAGACGATGAATACAGCGAAGTGGACGATATGTTCAGCTTTTTGGATTAAGGAGCTTCTTCATGCAGCTAATGCTACGCGATGGCAGTTTTGGCCCCTTTCTAACGCAGGTGATTACCACAGCACAAGCCGAAGATAAACTTAGCGAAGACGAGCTCAAACACATCAAAAGTAAAGCAGTGCTAATGAGCCTGAAGTTTGCCGACAAGTTTTATAATAAACACAAAATGCATTTGCTTGAACAGGCGTCACATGACGTTATTGGTGTGGTAAGCCTGGGGCTGCAAGAGCTGAGCAACAGCGATATACATCAGGCATTAACGCTATTGTTAGCGCCGGAAGGCTTAGTAAAACCGTTTCAAAAAGGTTGGAACATGCTGGTAACCGTTAGTAAAAAAACCGGTAAAGCCTCATTGTATGGTGATGTAGAAGAGCAACTACTGCAACATATTGCCAGCCCACCAGACGCCGAAGAATGGACCGGTGTTGCCCATTATAAACATGCACTAACAGAGCACCGCCGCACTCAATCAATGCAACTGTTACAGCAACAGTTTTACGCCCGCACGCATTTTGACGAGTTTGAACACTTTTCATTAGAAGAAGTGCTGGCAGAAGTGGTGTTTTACCGTGCGTTGACCGGTGGTGATAAAGTACGACAAGATTTAAAAAAGCGCATTCGTAACATTACGCTGCAGCCTCATTGGTTTAGCGATGCGTTTTTTCAACTGCAAACCGAAGCCACACTAACTGAACTTCCAGAAGCGAATGCCAATGCCATTCGGGAAGACTTAGGTCAGCATTTTATACCTGCCCTGTTACGCACCTTAAATTTTGCCAAAAGCTATCAAGCATTAACACATACTGATGCTAGCCCGGAAAAGCTGGATGCGTTAGAAGGTAAACAAGGTTTAACTAATCCTCTGTTGGGCTGGCCGCAATATATTGAATTGTAATGCGGCTTTATTGCCAACGTTAACGGAATATTGATGAATACACGCATTATTAGCTTCGCTGTCGCAGCGCTACTGAGTACTACCCCGCTGCATAGTGCCATGGCTAACACCGATGACACTGGGGCTGATGTGCTGCGCCTTGCCCTCCCGGCTGCAGCGTGGGGGATGACGCAGTATCTGAACGATGATAGCGGCGCAAAACAATTTTATTATAGTTTTGCCACCACCATTGCCAGTACCTACGCATTAAAAAGCGCAATCCATAAAAACCGGCCGGACGGCTCAGACAATGACGCCTTCCCCTCCGGCCATACTGCTATGGCATTTCAGGGTGCCGCCTTTTTACAGCGAAGATACGGTTGGCAATACGGTGCCCCCGCTTACGCGTTAGCAAGCTATGTCGGTTACAGCCGGGTAAATAATGACCATCATGACAGCCAAGATGTGCTAGCCGGTGCATTAATCGGTATTGCTGCCAGCTTTTACTTTGCCGAACCCTTTTATGGTGTGCAAGTTACACCTACAGCGGGGCTAAACGGCGTAGGCATACAATTTAGGTCAACGTGGTAAAACACAGCTAATGAGGTGTTATGAACGTTTCACAACTTATAATAGCAACGTTAGGTGCCATGCTTACGGCACAAGCCACAGCAAAAGAAGAACCAATAGAACGTATTAATACAACAGCGTCTCGCACAGCAGCATCAACCAGTAATCTGCCACAGACATTAAGTCAGGTAGCTCAGCAAGACCTGGCATTGATTGCGCCAACACACATTGAAGAAGCGTTAAAGCTAGTGTCTGGTGCCAACCTGCAACGCGGCAATGGTCAGGAATATTTGCCGGCGCTGCGTTCACAAGTGCTGTCCGGCGCCGGCGCTTGTGGTGGCATTTTAACAGCTGAAGACGGTATTCCACTGCGCGCAGCGGGTTTTTGTAACATTAACGAATTGTTTGAAGCGCACAGCGAAATGGCACAGCGCTTAGAAGTATTAAAAGGACCGGGTTCAGTTCTGTATGGCTCTAATGCCGTGCACGGTGTCATTAACGTAATAACACCCGACACCACCTATGATAATGCCATGCTGGGGCTGGATTTAGGTTCCTATGGCTATAGCCGCTACAAACTACGTGCCGGTAAAGATTTCGGCAATACCGGGCTTGGCATCAACGCTAGCATCACGTCAGACAGTGGTTATCGTGTCGATGAAGGCGTAGAGCAGCAGAAAATCAACCTGCGTCATCGTTATAGCGCACAGCAGTTTACGCTGCAAACAGGTGTAACTTTAACCAATCTAAGCCAAGACACTGCAGGTTACGCCAGCAACTATGCACACACCAAACAACCTGCCGACAACACGCAACAACCTAAACCATACCGTGATGCCAACGCACTAAGGTTATGGAGTAAAGCCAGTTGGGATTTAAAAAGCGGTGATATGTTGACGGTTACCCCATATCTGCGTGACCAGAAAATGACCTTTATCAAGCATTTCTTACCCGGCACACCCTTGGAACAAAACAGCCAGCAAGGTGTAGGGATCCTGTCATTATGGCAACGGGATTTAACGTCTGCGTTTCAACTGCAATTGGGTTTTGACGGCGAATACACTCGCGGTGACATGCTGGAACAGCAAGATTTTCCTGCCACCGGTTCGCCCTTTGTTGTGGCAACCGTGCCAACGGGAAAACATTACGACTATGACGTATCAGCCAGAGTGTACGCGCCCTTTGCCGCACTTAACTGGCAGTTTGATAACTGGCTGGTGCATGGTGGACTACGCTATGAACACGTGCGATACAATTATCACAACAATATGCTCTCCGGTCGCACCAAAGACGATGGCAGCGAATGCGCAATGGGCGGGTGTCGCTTTAATCGGCCGGAAAACGGTGTTCAGCAATTTGATAATCTGTCACCTAAATTTGGCGTCAGTTATCAGTTAACGGCTAATTCGTTGCTTTATACCAATTTGTCACGAGGCTATCGCGCACCACAAACCGCTGAATTGTATCAATTGCAGCGCGATCAAAGCGTAGCAGATTTAACAGCCGAGACCGCAAATAATCTGGAGATAGGATATCGTTTAAGCCTGCCGCATCTACGCTACAGCCTCGCCGTGTACCAGATGTCTAAACATAACTTTATTTTTCGCGACAGTGCTTTTTTTAATGTGAATGATGGTAAATCACGCCACCGTGGTATTGAACTGGAATTACAGTACGATATTAGTAACACAGTTGATATCGCCGTTGCAGCTAGTTCAGCACGTCATACCTACAACTATAGCCAAGTGCTAAATGGCATCGATATTAACGGCAATGACATTGATACCGCGCCTAAGTTACTTGCTAATATTCAACTAGGCTGGACACCGTCGGATAACACGCAGTTAGGATTGGAATGGCATTACACCAGCCGCTACTTTACCGACCCTGAAAACTTGCATCAGTATGAGGGTCATAACCTGTTTAATCTGCGCGGCAGCTGGCAAATAAGCCCAGCTCTGACACTCTATGGCAGGGTAATCAATGTTAATAACCGTGCCTACGCCGAACGTGCCGACTTCAGTGCTTTTGACGGCGACCGCTATTTCCCCGGTAGGCCTCGTCATTTTTCATTATCTTTGCTTTACCGCTGGCATTAACATGCCCGCAGCGCCAACCCTACGTTTATGCACTAAGGCATCTTAACAGCTCACTCATTGTCAAAATTGTTAAAGTATATGTTGCAAAATAACCGGTATAACTTGCATATTTCAGCCTGGCATGTGGTGATAAAATCAGGTAGTCCACATTAAACAACTGTCATATCTGGCGAATATATTAATAGCCACATAGCAGTGGCAGTGAACCTTTGGACAGCAACATTTCGAAGGAACACAGGGTGTTTACAAAATTCATGCTAACTATTTTGTTATTTTCGTTTCAGGTATTGGGCGTTGAAACGTTTAAAATCGCAATATATTATCCACAAGTCCCTCCGTATATGTATGCTGCAGACGATAATGTGCCACAAGGTGTTGTGCCAGAGTTGTTAAATGCATTTTTTCTCGGGCAACCGTATCAATTACAGTATGTATTTGAGAACCGTCAACGTGCCGAGCTTGGTGTATATGAAGGTAAGTATGACGCAACCGTTTTAGCGGCGAAATGGACAATTGATGCTAGCGCCCTACTCTTTTCTCAACCTATTGTAAATCATCGTGACTTTTTATATTCCTTAAAGCCGCTGCAACAGAACTTAGCCAATTTGGATAAGAATAGTATTTGCTTAAGGCGCTATTATAAATACGACGCTTTAAACATCGAGCTGGATAAGGGTAGCCTTATCAGGGTAGATTCTGACTCAGAGTTTGACCAATTTAACATGTTAGTGAACCAGCGCTGCGACTTAGCTTATATGAATGAACATGTCGCAACCTGGCTAATTAATAATCACTTCAGCACTATGGTGTTTCATCGAAATAACGTTGAAGCAGACCAAGCTGATTTAACATTGGCGCTCAACCCTAAATGGGCAGGACTGAAGCAACAGCTTGATATATTTATTAAGGATGCTCATCGCAGGGGCGTGATTGAAAAAAGTTTAACGCAACACATGAAAAAAACCAAATAATATTAGTCACTTATACAATTAATCATCACAACCCACAACTGACCCTTGCATAATGAGTGAAAATAGCGTTTTATAAAATAAATACAACACCTTGAATAAAAACTTGCCTATACTTCTTAAATAAAATATTTCTAATATGTCAAACTACTTCTTTTAGGCCAAACTATGAAGCACTTGATCTCAAACGCAACAAATCTGCCAAGCATTACCAAAGTAGTACAAGAACTCATCGCCAGTTTCAGTAACCCAGATATAACCAGTAATCACATCTCACAAATTCTCATTAACGACCAAGCCTTAAGTGCAAAGGTGTTGCGCATGGCAAATTCTGTGCGTTACGGGGGGCATCGCAAAGTAGGCTCAATTAAAGATGCCGTGGTGATGTTAGGTTTTAACTCGCTTAGAACAATGGTTTTATCGGTTGGTTTTACTTCAGCGTTGAGGCTGTAGAAAAACCTCTTTTCAGCTGTTCGAGTTTGTGATCAAATAGCGTTGTCTGATTAAAAAGTGGACAACGCCTAATGCCTAAATACATCCCTTACGATTACAACCAAAGTGCCATGGTGGTGATTAATTATCTCGACCAACTGCAGCCTGGCACTTTTGAACACGCCATCCATTACCTGATTGATAACAAGCTGGACCTGTCGATATTTCACAGCAAATACCAGAATGAAGATAATGGCCGTCCGGCGTATGACCCCGCTGTGCTGTTAAAGATTATTTTGTTTGCCTACTCCAAGGGCATTACCTCCAGCCGTGAAATCCAGTGGTGCTGTG
>NZ_AUDG01000075.1 GCF_000425345.1 Rheinheimera baltica DSM 14885
ACAACTGCCTGATGCCGAGCATGTTATCGCAGACCGGGGCTATGACAGTGAGAAAGTACGGGAGCAGATCCGAGCGAAAAATGGCGTCCCAACGATACCGCGTAAACGTAATTCAAAAATTGGAAATGGCGATATTGATTGGTGTCTGTACAAATATCGCCATTTAGTAGAGAACGTGTTTGCCAGGCTAAAACATTACCGTTCAGTAGCAACCCGGTATGATAAATTGGCCCGGAATTATGCAAGTACACTTGCCTTGGCTTGCTGTCTATTATGGCTGCCAATGTGGGTTGGCTGAATTATAAACAGCAAAGATCAACAGGCCCTAGTCAGACTGCAACAAAAAATGCTGATAACGCCCCAAAGACGCATAGGGTTCAGTGCGGTTATACTGCAGTTCCAGTGCCAGTAGTTGGTCAAAATGACTTTGCTGCTGTGCTGGCTCGCGCAGGTAATCATGAAAACAACGTACCCCGGTTTTGCTCATTAGGGTAAAACCGGCCTGTCGACACCAACTTAATACATCAGCCGGAGATAACGGATGCTGAGGGTTTAAACTAACTTTCTTTTTAACTTTAAAATCGGCAGCCACATAATCAAAGTTACCATAGACAATATTGGCAAATCGTTTGGCTTCTTTGTTATAAAACATCAGTGACAATATACCGCCAGGCTGCAGTAATTTTTTTAGCTGGGCAATAGCGGTTTCTGGCTCAGCTAACCACTCCAGCATAGCATGACACAAGATAAGTGAATATTGCTGTGTTTGGCTTGATGCTAATGCCGCCAAACCAATATGTTCAAAACTCACCTGATTTATCTGCTGTGCTGTTGCAGCCTGCTGTGCTATCTGCAACATCTCTATAGAAATGTCAGTCAAATGCACATGATGGCCCTGTGCAGCCAGCGCCAATGCAATCTGTCCCTGCCCCGCCCCCACATCCAAAATACGTGTAGGTTGTTGTAACACATTAAGATCAGCTAAATCACGCAGCAGTACCTGCTGGCGCAGCAATCCTTTGGTATTAGCATAAATGTTATGCTGAAACTTAGTCGCTATACCGTCAAAACTACGATCAGTTTTTATTGTCATGCCGGGTTATCGATATCAATAAATTGCACATCTAGACCAAATTGCCTGGCGATACATTCACCCAACGCTTTGATACCATAACGCTCGGTCGCATGATGGCCGGCAGCAATAAAATGGATCCCCAGTTCACGAGACAAATGTATGGTTTGCTCTGATACCTCACCAGTAATAAAGAGTTGGGCCCCTGCTGCTGCAGCCTGTTCAATATAACCCTGGCCGCCTCCTGTACACCACGCCAGTGTTTTTACACTGCCAATACCGGCGTCATGCACCAGTACTTGTCTGTTTAAACTGCTTTCAAGTGACTTAGCTATGGTATCCAATGCTGTTTCAGCAATCAGTTCCCCCTGCATCAGTACACCGTTTGGTTCAGCTTCATTCACCGCGCAAACATTTGTTGCATGCAGCAATAGCCCCAGCTGGGCGTTATTGCCAAGCACAGGATGTACATCGAGCGGTAAGTGATATGCCAGCAGATTAATATCGTGGTTTAACAACGTTTGCAGCCGTTTTCTCTTAATACCAATAACCGGATAAGCTTCATTTTTCCAAAAATAACCGTGGTGCACCAATATAGCATCGGCGTTAACTGCTACTGCTGCATCCAACAGTGCCTGACTCGCTGTCACCCCTGTAACCACGCGGTTGATTTGCGCTTTACCTTCAACCTGCAAGCCATTAGGGCAATAATCACGTATCTTATTAATTTGTAGTTCGTCGTTTAACCATTTTACTAAGATGTTGCGCTCAACCATGTCTCGGTTCCCCGCTATTAACATGGCGCTATTGTACTGCAACCAACAAAAAAAACAGGCACATTTGTCTTAACAGGGCAAAATGTTGTATAAATACCGAGCTACATGCATAAAATAATATCTGTTAAGGATCCGTATGACTAAATTGGATAAAGATCTGGTTGTTGCCGAATTTACAGCAGCCTATAAAGCCGCATTTGGTAAAGCACCACAGCTGGAGCAAAAGCCAGGTTGGTTCAGCGTAGACGGCGGTAAAAATATTCGTCTGGCAGAGCTTGCCGAACTGGGCGCAAGTTACACGTCAACCAAAAAAGCGGCGCCGGTAGCGGCTAAGAAAGCTACTGCACCAAAAGCCGCCTCTAAGCCGGCTAAAGCAGTAAAAGCGAAGTCTACTGGCAACGGTCAATCAGCTGCTGCCATGTGGGCGCAACGTAATGGCAGTGCACAGCGTCCACCAAGAGGATGCCGTTAAAACGTTTAAGTCTGGTTGCTTAATGCTGCCAGACGCGTTTTTGTTTCTATCCACTGCCCCATAAACTTAGTGCTGCGATAAGCATGATGGCGTAACATTAAGCCGGTAAAATTTCTCTGACGATGCATCTCTATCTGCTGAAGTGTCTGTATCAACTCATGCCATATTCTTTGTTCATGCTGCTTTAAACTAAATTTGATCTGTACAGTGTCAAAGCCATGCTTTTGAGCAAGTTGCCATAAGTCGACATGTTGGTATAACTTCACGGCCGCCTCAGCCAAAGCAATATCATCATTTGCAATGATGCCGGCCCATTGGTTATCTAATAACATACCTTCAGCACCAATATCCGTTGTAACACTGGGAGTACCGCAGCGCATGGCATCTAATAGTTTGCCTTTTAACCCAGCACCAAAGGCTAACGGCGCCAAACAAACTCGGGCTTGCAGCAGTACACTAACCGCATCGTCAGCCCAGCCTTTGATCAGAAAACCCTGCTTAGCATTATGCAATGCTGTGGCTTTGGGCGGCGGATAAGCACCATAAATATGTAATTCGGCTTGCGGTAACTGCTTACGGATCAGCGGCCAGATACCTTGCTGTAACCACAAAACAGACTGCCAGTTTGGCGCATGGCGAAAGTTACCTATCGCGACGAAATGCTGTCGCTGATTAAAGTCAGGTACATTTGATAACGAGGTGTTGTCCATTAAAAACGGGCAGTAACACAACAGGCTTGCTGGCACAGCATAATGCTGCTGGAGCAACTGCATCTCAAATTCAGATATAACCAAGGTAAGATCACAACGATAAATCGCTGCAACTTCACGCAGCGCTAACTCAGAATTTAGTGCTTGCGCGTTCACAGGATTGCCGCTTTTAAAGCACTGATGTCTCGCATCCCTAAGCGCATGACAGTCTTCCATGTCTAAGATGCGCATAGCGTCTGGACAAGCTTGCTCTACACGCCAGCCAAATTGTTCTTCCAACATAAAGCGGTCAAACATCACAGCCTGCGGAGCTTGCTCCGCTATCCAGTTATCAAAACTACTATCGTTCAAACTGATGCAGTGCTCCGCAACGCCAAGCTCAGCCAATGCAAATCGGTGCGGGCTAAGTTCTGCCGCACTGGCAAAAATTACCCGCCAATTTTTGGCCAGAAATAATTGAATTAAGCTGAGCATCCGATAGCCCGCAGCGGAAGACTTCGGCTCTGGCCAAACATAGCCAACGATAATCAACAATGGCGTCGTTGCAGACATGGCACCTCCAAATAAAGCACGCATTCTACCTGCAAAACTGCGCCAGCGACACCGATTGACGTGCTAACATGGCTAACTCGAAGAATTGGGACGTGTTATGACAACAACCTATTACTCTCCAATTGAAGAACGGTTCCACGCTATTACTCATGGTATTGGTGCCATTTTGGGCGTACTTGCCCTGATAGTAATGCTTAAACTGTCATTACAAACAGGTGACCACTGGCATCTGGCCAGCAGTGTTATTTATGGAACAAGCATTATTTTGCTCTATAGCAGCTCAACACTGTATCACTGCGTCCAACAAACCGACATTAAACGCAAACTACGTCAACTTGATCACGCAGCGATTTTTGTACTTATTGCCGGCACCTACACCCCTTTCACACTGCTAAATTTGCGTGACAACTGGGGTTTACCCCTATTTGCATTAATTTGGACTGTGGCGATTGCAGGTGTCATTATTGAGCTTGCAACAGGATTAAAATACAAAAAATTATCGTTAACACTCTATCTCGGTATGGGTTGGTTGGTGGTGATTGCTATTCAACCCATGTTAAGCAATGTTGAAACTGGCGGTTTGCTGCTATTGCTTGCTGGGGGGGTAATTTACTCGCTTGGCGTCATTTTTTATGCCTGGAAACGCTTATTTATGCATCATGTGATCTGGCATATCTTTGTTTTGGTTGGCAGCATCCTGCATTTTTTCGCGGTATATTATTTTGCGCTAAACATGTAAAAAAGGCCGGAAAACCCGGCCTTTTGGGTATTACTAGTATTGGTACGTAAACGTCACACCACTAAACGCGGTATAACCACGTATGCCGACATGCCAAGTGCCTGCCTGCGGATTGTTAATCGTGCACACTTCATTATTACCATTTAGATAAGGCCGACAAGTATATGACGTTGTTGTTGGTTGACTGCCATAACGCATGTATAAATCAGCATCACCTGTGCCTCCTGAAATTTGGAAGGTCAAAGTTGATACGCCAGCCGGAATTTGATAACTGCCTCTTAACCACTGACCACTGGTACCCGACAAGTTAGGGAATGATGCGCCACCGCCTGGAGGTGTACCATCACCACCGCCATCACCCGAACCGTCACAGCCATTATTGGTTAAATAATCATGAGCAGCTTTCGCTTTAACAATACCCCAACCATAAGACGTGTCACGACCCGATGAACCACGGTCTTCTGCTGTCGCATTTAAGGCACTACGGATTTGTGCTGCTGAACATTGTGGATGATTACTCCATACCAGAGCGGCCACACCTGCAACATGAGGCGATGCCATTGAAGTACCGCTGATACTGTTATAACCACCATTGTTCCAGGTAGAACTTACACCAACACCTGGTCCGGCAATTTCAACCTGCGAGTTACGCTGTGAGAAACTGGCAAGAGCACCACTTGAGCTCACTGCTGCAACGGAAACAACCGCATCATAGGACGCAGGATATGACAAGCTGGTATTACCGCCATTACCTGCTGCCGCAACCAATAACATGCCGCTATTATAAAAACTGTTCATTGCTGCATTTTCAGTCTGGTTGGATGAACCACCACCCAGACTCATGTTGACCACTTTAGCGCCTGCATTCTGACAAGACTGAATACCATCAATCAGATCCGATGCGAAAGTCCAGTTACCTGAATCATTAAATATTTTTACAATGTGTACACCGGCCTGACCAGATCCAATCACACCGACAACACCACTGTTGTTGTCCAACGCTACCATCGTGCCCGCAACGTGGGTACCATGGCCGTTACCATCCGAATACCAGTTGCCATGACCCGAAAAAGCAAAACCGGTTACACCAGAGCTCTGCAAATCTTCATGGCCAGAAGTGTATCCAGTATCAATAACACACACTTTAGTATTACCAGCGCTGCTGTCACTCACCTGGTTCGCTTGCACCATGGTGATACCATAAGGGGTAGATTGTGCAAATGGAGTAATAACATCCATTAAGTAGCGCTTAGCATCAACTTCAACGTATTCAACGTTTGGATCACTTTGCAACATCTTAAGTTGTTTAGGTGAAAGTTTAGCGACTGACGCATTAACCGCGGAAAGATGTTTCAATGCGGAGACGTTGGCTTTTTGCAGCGTCTGCTGCGCACGCAGAGCTGAAAACTCGGCAACATTTGCTGCGGTGCCGTCAGTACTCATCAGCTCCTGTGCGGCTGGGTTTTTGAACTTAATAATGTAACGGTCAGACGTTTCTTCTAATAGCGCTGGTAAAGTAATTGCTTGTTCGGCGATGTTTAAGCCTTCAGCGACTGCAACAGAGGTAAAGCTCAGGGTAAAACAGCTGGCAGACGCAAGTGCCAGTAAAGTAGTCATTTTGTTCATCATAGTGCCCTTGGTAGGTTTTATAAGGTCCATGTTGTACGTTTCGCATCCTGCCGCTCAAAACTTAACCAACTATCACCCAGACATCCATTACAAACATATTATAAATTCTTTACAAATGTATTATAAATTCTTTACAAATGTATGAGATAAACCTTTTTCAGAAAATTAATATAACTATCAGAAACAAAATGATTTATTTAGGAACAAGTATAGCTATTACATTATCAATATTACGAATGTTAATGAAAAACTAAGGTTTAGGACCATTACCTATGCGCTGCAATGTAAACCAAAAAATTGATCCCTGATCGGTTATTGAGCTAAACCCAATATCACCATGGTGATTTTCAATAATTTTCTTGCAGATAGCCAAGCCTAAACCTGAACCTTCTTTTGCCCGACTATCTGAACTGTCAGCTTGAGAAAACTTCTCAAATATTCGTTGTTGAAACATCTCTGGTATGCCACTTCCACAGTCTTCAACTTCTAACTTAACGTCTTGCTCAGTCGCACTTAATCTAACAACGACTGTCCCTTGCTTGGGCGAAAATTTAATGGCATTCGACGTAAGATTATCAATTACCTGGCGTAGCCGCAGTGCATCTGCCTTGACGATAAATGTATCACTCCCACTAACTTTTAACGTAAGTTCAACATCATAACGTTTTGCATAAGGTAACATCGCTTGAATCGCTTGCGACGCCAAGTCAGCTAAATCTACATGTGCAACGTTTAGCGTAAAATTCCCCGCGGCAAATTTCTGCAAATCGAGTAAGTCATTAATTAGCTGAGCTAAACGCTCACTATTGGCTTGAGCAGTTTGCAACATACTTTGATAGGCAGGATGATCAGGCGTTAATACATTTTGCGCGATAAGTCCTACTGCCCCTCGAATTGCCGTAAGCGGAGTGCGCAGCTCGTGGCTTACGGTAGCGATAAACTCATCTTTAAGTTTATCCAGGCGCTTTAATTCCAAATTCGTTTTCGCTTGTTCTTCCAAGCTGCGCTCTAACTGCTTGGTTCGCAGCGACAAAGTAATAGAGCTCTCTTCTAATGCACTTGTTCGCTCAGTAACTCGGGTTTCAAGTACTATTTGAGCCCGGGCTTTATCATCTACGGCTGACTGTAACAACCGGTTAATTTGCCTGATATGGCGCAGGCGATAAAGATGTAGCAACCAAAGTATTAACGCAACGCATAACATTGCAGAGTAAATAACCCAGCGTTGCTGCCACCAGTGCGGTAAAACCTGTAACGTAGCGACAATTTCAGCAGCGCTAAACACACCATGGTTATTTGATACTTTAAGCCACAGGGGATAAGTGCCGACAGGTAAATTCGCGTAGAAAGCACTATTATTGGTACCCGCCATAACCCAATCTTGATTAATTCCAGCCAGTTTGTATTGAAATTGATTCCGCTGCGGATCCTGATAGTCTAAGGCACTGAATTCAAAACTCATGGTATGGCTGTCAGGCGACAGTTTGATTAGCGGCCACGGCTTGCCATGCGGTTTTAATTGCACAATATGATGATCGATAACAAAAGATGATAATACTGGCTGAGGCACAGCGTTATTGTCAGTAAGCAGTGAGGGTTTAACTGCAATCAACCCCGCTATTGCACCAAAATAAAGTGTATCGTTTTCGGCAAACATCGCGTTGGTGTTTAGCTCCGAACTAACCAAACCATCATGGCTGGTGTAATGTAAGAACCGTTGCCCTGATGTTGGTCGGTATCCTAAACCTTTTGCGGTCATAACCCACAATTGTTTACCCTGTTGCAATACACCTAGAACATTATTAGAGGGTAAACCCTGTTCTGTTGTGATCAGCTGTTGCTCACCACTTATTTGGTTAACTAACACCAAACCTTCACGACTGCATATTACCAACAGCGCAGCATGCTCGCTAACGCATTGCACATTATTGTGTACTAGTTTTATTTTAGAGTCTGGTAAAGCACTAAACTGCTGCATCTCGCCAGTAGCCAGATTAATTTGGTATACGCCACTGTATCGGGTGGCAACCCACAGCTGGTTATTTTCACCAACAAAGAGTTGCTGTACAGCATTGCCGACCGATGTTTCAGATAATTGCGTCAACCAATGCTGAACTGCATGCTGTTCTGGTTGCCAGGCAATAACACCCTCGCCCCACATACCTAAATACAACCTGCCTGAATCATCAATTTTTAAATCGCGAACATTCCGATTAGCAACACCGGCCAAGTCGAAAGGCTCACTTAGGTTTTTAATACCGGTATCCGGATGATAAAGTAGTAATCCGTTGTCGGTTGCCACATAAATTTGGTTAAGTGCACCTGCGACTACCGCATTTACACGACTGCCGACATTATATTGAGTAAATTGACCGTCATCTAACGTTATCTGATATAAGGTTTCTGCACCACCAAGCCACATTTGACCGTTATGTTTTAAAATTGCAGTAACTGAAAAGCCATCTTGTTGCGCTAAACTAGCAGATATACTACTAATGTCTGTAAAAGCGTTACTCGAAACAATATTCCGGTATAACCCTCCCTCCCGTGAGCCTAACCACAACACGCCAGAGCGATCCGTTAAAATGCTGCGAATATTAACGTGGCTCAGTGACTGAGTCACAAGTGGAGTTTCACCGTCTAAATTAATACGAAACAGGCCATTGTAGCTTCCAATCAGCAAGGTATTTTGGGCATCTCCACCGGTAATAACGTTTAGTACGGGCTCTGACAATCCTGCTGCCATCAGGGGTAAAGCGACAAACCGTTGCTGCTCTGTCTCGTAGCGGAATAAGCCTATACGACTTCCCACCCAAAGCTGATTGTTAATATTTTTTATTACTCTGATTTCATTGCTTCGGCTTAAATTGTCAGCACCGGGCACTAATTCAATAACGGGGCTAAGCCCCACATCGTCATGCCAGCGATGCAAACCAGCAGAGGTGCCAATCCAGATAGCGCCATCAGTTGTTTTTGTCAGGCTCCAAATTCTTTGGTCTGCCAGTACTGGATACAGTGGGTCACGACCTATATGACTGATACTATCATCTGTTTCAATCCGGCTTAAACCCGCAGTTGTTCCTACCCACACCCGCCCAGAATTATCTTTAAGCAACGCTTGAATCTGATTGCCAGCCAGTCCTTTTGCTTCAGTAAAACGCGACAGCTTTGACGTTTTAGCATCAAGTCGCGACAAGCCCATGCCCCAAGTACCGGCCCAAATAGCGTCATCATCATCGATTAAGACTACACCCACATCAGGTGTTTGATGGTTAACAAGTTCTTCATTAGTGAGCAGAGGAAACTCGACAAAACGATAGCCGTCATAGCGCAGCAAGCCTGAATTAGTAGAGCCCAGCCAAAGATAGCCGGTTTTATCCTGCTGCACGCTATAAATGGTTGCATTAGGTAAACCATCATCGACACCTAATCGACTAAAACGCTCTGCCCATGCCTTACTATGTGGCGTCAAAATCAACAAAGTAGACAAGGTAACGAAGAAAACTATCTTTATTATTTGATAAAGCAATACCACCTCTGTTATCGATAAACAGTATACATTTAAGGTAAAAAATAAGACTAAAAACACAAAAATAGCTGCCTAACGATAGCACAGCATAAATGGCTTTACAGTGCTGATTTGATTAAATCTATAGTGCCACTTTCGCTTAGGCTTGCATTCTTTTAGAATCGTCGCCATAACCCGCTTTTATGCTTTTGCTTTCGGAGAAACACATGTCTGATGTTAAACACAGTCGCCTGCTTATTCTTGGTTCAGGTCCGGCTGGCTATACCGCTGCAGTTTATGCAGCACGCGCTAATTTGAATCCTGTTTTAATTACTGGCATGCAGCAAGGTGGGCAGTTGACGACCACCACTGAAGTAGAGAACTGGCCAGGCGACGCGCATGGCTTAACCGGCCCTGCGCTGATGGATCGTATGCGTGAGCATGCAGAAACGTTTAATACAGAAATCGTTTTTGACCATATCCATACTGTTGACCTACTTCAACGTCCTTTTACCCTAACAGGTGACAATGCCGTTTATACCTGTGACGCGTTAATTATTTGTACCGGCGCTTCAGCCAAATATTTAGGCTTACCATCAGAGCAAGCTTTTAGTGGCCGTGGTGTTTCTGCCTGTGCTACCTGTGATGGTTTTTTCTATAAAAATCAAAAAGTCGCCGTCGTGGGTGGTGGTAATACCGCGGTAGAAGAAGCACTTTACCTGTCAAACATTGCTGCAGAAGTGCATTTAGTTCATCGTCGCGACAGTTTTAAAGCAGAGAAAATTCTGGTTGACCGCTTAATGGCTAAAGTTAACAGCGGCAATATTATTCTGCATACCCATCGTGAACTTGACGAAGTGCTGGGCGATGAGATGGGCGTTACCGGTGTAAGATTAAAATCAACCCAAGGTAAAGCTGATGAGCAGCTTGACTTGCAAGGTGTTTTTATTGCCATTGGTCACAAACCCAATACGGATATTTTTCAAGATCAGCTAGCAATGAAAGGCGGCTATTTAACTGTTCATAGTGGCAGCGAAGGCAATGCCACTCAAACTAGCATTGAAGGCGTGTTTGCTGCAGGCGACGTGTCAGACCATATTTATCGCCAAGCCATAACTTCTGCTGGCACCGGCTGTATGGCTGCGCTAGATGCCGAACGTTACCTGGACGCTTTGAACAAGTAATCCAGGACTATACGTGGCGATATATCTGCCAGAACTCTCAGCGCATGATGTCAGCTTTCCCAAGCTGGATCGTGCGCTAACAGAACCCGATGGATTGCTTGCCATGGGTGGCGATTTATCCCCACAACGGTTAATCAGTGCTTACTCTCAAGCTATATTCCCCTGGTTTAGTGAAGGTGACCCTATACTCTGGTGGAGTCCTTCTGTTCGTGCTGTATTCGCACCGGATACATTGCAGTTAAACCGGACGTTAAAAAAACAGATTAACCGTTACCAACTCAGATGCAGTATAAACTTTGCGTTTAATGACGTGATAAAGTGCTGCGCTGCACCTCGAGCTAAACAACCTGGTACTTGGATTTTGCCTGAGATGCAACACGCCTATCGCCAGCTACACAACTTAGGTTATGCTCACAGTATTGAAGTGTGGCAGCAAGATAAACTCGTCGGAGGATTATACGGCGTGTTGATTGGTAAGCTATTTTGCGGTGAATCTATGTTTCACCTGGTACCAAACATGGCGAAACTGGCATTAGTTGCTCTACAACATCAGCTACAACAATTGGGTGCTGGCTGGATAGACTGCCAAATGCCTAATCCATTTTTACAACAACAAGGCGCTCAAGCAATATCACGCAACGACTACGTTCGTTTATTGTATCAATATGGTCAGACCACTACTACAGCAGATGATTGGCAACCACAGTATCTTGAATTGGTCGCCAATAATGCCTGAACTAAAATTTGGTCTCACTGCACCGTTACCCTGTAGCTATTTACCTAACGAAGATGAACAGCTGGTATTTTTGCTACCTGATCAACCGTTATCGCCAAAGCTATACCAACAGCTATTGGCACTTAATTTCCGGCGCAGTGGCGAGCAGGTATATACACCGCACTGCCCCGACTGCAGCGCTTGCCAGTCTGTAAGAATAAACCCTATCGACTTTTCACCCAGCCGCAGTCAACGCAGGTTGTTAAACAAAGCCCAACGCAATGAGTTGACACATAAATTTGTTGATAAACCCAGTGCCGACTATTTTCCGCTGTTTGCTGACTACATAACCTATAAACATGCCGATGGCAGTATGTTTCCACCCTCACGTGAGCAACTTAACACTATGCTTAACTGCTCATGGATGAAATTACATTTTCTGGAACAATACCGACAACAGCAGTTGGTTGCCGTGACCATTGTTGATACAACATCAGATGCGTATTCAGCGGTATACAGTTTTTTTCATCCATCGGTAAGCGCATTGTCACCGGGTATTTTGGCAGTACTCTATTTATTGCAGTGTGCGCAGCAAAATCAGAAACAGTGGCTGTATCTTGGATATCAAATTAATGAATGCCAAAAAATGGCTTATAAGGCTGTTTTTCGTCCACAACAGCGTTTTATTCAGGGACAATGGCATTCATTTGGTTAAAAAAGCGCTTGCTGCTTTACTTATGCCGATGATTTCGGCACAATCTGCGCAGTTTTTTTATGGTTCACCCAATTTTAAGAGGCAAGTACGCTGAATGGCGAAGGAAGACGTAATTGAAATGCAAGGTACCATTTTGGATACCCTGCCAAATACCATGTTCAAAGTTGAACTGGAAAACGGCCATGTCGTTATCGCTCATATTTCAGGTAAAATGCGTAAAAACTATATCCGTATTTTAACCGGCGATAAGGTAACCGTAGAGTTGACACCTTATGACTTAACTAAAGGTCGTATCGTGTTCCGTCAGCGTTAAGCTGGCTCCTTACTTTATATCCGCTAACACAAACCCGGCCATGGCCGGGTTTGTTGTTAATATCAGCTACCTCTGTAATATACTATTCAGTAAGTGCAGCCTCTTGTTCAGTTTGATATTCAAAGCTTAGTTTATCGTCAACCAGCCCTACCCTGACATCACCACCGTGCAATAAGCGGCCAAACAGTATTTCGTTGGCTAGCGGTTTTTTCAACTGTTCCTGAATAACCCGTGCCATCGGTCTGGCTCCCATAGAAGGGTCGTAGCCTTTATCTGCCAACCATTGTCTGGCTGCAGCGCTCAGTTCCAACGATACTTGCTTTCTATCCAGCTGCACTTGCAAATCACAAATAAACTTATCAACAATTTGCAATATAATATCCAGGGCCAAATGTTTAAACCAGATAATACCGTCCAGCCTGTTTCTAAATTCAGGGCTAAATGTACGGTTAATCTCAGCCAGGGCATCGTGGCTATTATCTTGCTGCTGAAAACCTATCGACTTACGCACAGTTTCTTGCACGCCCGCATTGGTTGTCATCACTAACACAACATTGCGAAAATCGATTTTTCGGCCATTGTTATCCGTTAAGGTGCCGTGATCCATTACCTGCAATAAAATATTGTAGATATCGCTATGCGCCTTCTCTATCTCGTCCAACAACACAACAGAATAAGGTTGCTTCGATACAGCATCCGTCAACAAACCGCCTTGCTCAAAACCCACATAGCCTGGTGGCGCACCAATTAACCGACTGATAGCATGCCTTTCCATATATTCAGACATGTCAAAACGTAACAGTTCAACCCCAAGCACTTTAGCCAGTTGCTTGGTCACTTCGGTCTTACCTACCCCAGTCGGGCCGGCGAACAAAAAATTACCTATAGGTTTTTCTTCACTACCTAGCCCAGAGCGCGACAGCCTGATAGCAGCTGTAAGCACCTCAATGGGCTCATCCTGGCCAAACACCACCATTTTAAGGTTGCGGTCCAGGTTCGCCAGCACATCCTTGTCAGACGCTGATACGGACTTCTCAGGTATACGCGCCATCTTAGCGATAACATGTTCTATTTCAGGAACATTAATTACTTTACGCCGTTTAGAGGATGGTAATAACCGCTGACTGGCACCAGCTTCGTCAATAACGTCAATCGCCTTGTCGGGTAAATGCCGCTCGTTTATGTATTTTGCCGACAATTCCGCCGCTGCACGAATCGCTTTTTGTGTATAGCGTACATTATGGTGCTGCTCGTACCGTTCTTTTAAACCAAATAAAATTCGAGTGGTATCTTCAATACTGGGTTCAACCACATCAATTTTTTGAAACCGCCGAACTAACGCCGTGTCTTTTTCAAAGATACTCTTAAATTCCTGATACGTAGTGGAGCCCATACAACGCAATCGGCCACTTGATAATAATGGCTTTATTAGATTGCTGGCATCCATCACACCACCCGATGCGGCACCGGCGCCAATGACAGTATGAATTTCATCAATAAATAAAATGGCGTCCTTTTCACGCTCAATCTCTTTTAGCAATGATTTCAAACGTTTTTCAAAATCGCCACGGTATTTAGTCCCTGCAAGCAAGGCGCCCATATCTAACGAATAAATTGTTGCATTGGCAATAACTTCAGGCACTTCGTTATGCACAATACGGTATGCCAGCCCTTCCGCAATAGCTGTTTTTCCAACGCCGGCCTCACCAACCAACAAGGGGTTATTTTTCTTCCGACGGCAAAGTACTTGTATTGCACGCTCGACTTCATGTTCCCGACCAATCAGCGGATCTATTTGGCCGTTTTTTGCCTGCACATTTAAGTTTGCCGTAAAATTTTCTAAATATTTACTATCATCCGCTGTCGCTTCAGCACCTTCTTCAGACGAATGCTCATCATGCTGTTCAAGTTTTTCGGTTTTGGTTACACCATGAGAAATAAAATTAACGACATCCAGGCGGCTAATATCAATTTTTTTCAATAAGTAAACCGCTTGCGACTCTTGTTCGCTGAAAATAGCCACCAGCACATTAGCACCGGTAACCTCTGTCTTACCGGATGACTGCACATGAAAAACCGCCCGTTGTAACACGCGCTGAAAGCCTAATGTAGGCTGTGTATCACGCTCGGTTTCACCATCGGGTAGGACCGGCGTAGTGGAATCGATAAAACTGGCCAGTTCTTGACGCAGTTTTTCAATGTTAGTGCCACAAGAACGCAAGGCGTCTCCTGCAGCAGGGTTATCTAGCAATGCGAGCAGTAAGTGCTCAACTGTCATATATTCATGACGGCGCTCACGCGCGAACCTGAAAGCCAAATTCAGAGTTAACTCAAGATCTTTATTTAACATACACCACTCCTAATCCACCTGAGTAACGACACCAGAATCATGCAAAGGCCTACCTTATGCGCGCTCCATGGTACAAAGCAACGGGTGTTGATGCTCTTTTGCGTATTGCATCACCTGCTGCACTTTTGTTTCCGCTATTTCTGCTGTAAAAACCCCACATTTACCTTTGCCCTCGTAATGTACTTTTAACATCACTTCGGTCGCCTGCTCATACTGCATGTTGAAAAACCGACTAAGAACATCAATGACAAAATCCATCGGTGTGTAATCATCATTATGCAGTAAAACTGTATACATTGGCGGAGGAGCCACTCGTTGCCGTGTTAACTCTTCCAATCCGCCTTGTTGTTCGTTGCCGTGATTAATGCCGCTCATAAACTATAGCCATGCCTGTGTATTCCATCAAAGGAGCTTTAAGTTAATTGTTAGTTAAATATTAGTTTAATTTTGCAAATAACTTGACTGTATGCTCAAATTATCTACATTAGTTGTTGGGATTACAAACAATCCCGCTGTCGATACTAGAATACAGAATTTAGCTAACTTAGAGAAGGAAGTAAGTTGTATGGCTACCGGTAAAGTAAAATGGTTCAATAATGCCAAAGGTTTTGGATTTATCCGCGAAGATGGCCGTGACGAGGATATCTTTGCCCATTATTCAACTATTAGCATGGACGGCTACCGCACGCTAAAAGCTGGACAAGACGTAGAGTTTGACTTGTCTGAGGGTCCTAAAGGCCTTCACGCTGTAAATATTAAAGTGCCCGGTGATCTGTCAGAGTAAACTATTTGTTTAGTGCTACGCACAACGACAAAAAAAAGCAGGCTTAACGCCTAATGCCGTTCACTTAAGGTGAGCGGCATTTTTACTTTTAGCCACCGGGTAGCGATTTTTCGATACCTTTAGCGTCCTTGGATAACTGCGTTCTCGCTTTCCTTCAAGCTTGAATTGACTGGCATTTTTTTCTATTTCAAAGATGAATCCGGGCACATTACCCGGCGCATAAATTGGCATCAGAGTGAGCTTGTGGATGATGTGCGATGAGGCATCTCTAAAGCTCAGTTGGTTTGGGAATACACTTTTAAGGGACTTGGCCATCAATACCATTTTGTATCGAATTAAATTGTAAGCGAGCAACACCCCCC
>NZ_AUDG01000076.1 GCF_000425345.1 Rheinheimera baltica DSM 14885
CGTGAAGGCGGCCGTACAGTTGGTGCTGGTGTAGTATCAAAAATCATCGCTTAATTAAGTGATTGATGAAAAAAGGCTCCGTTGGGGCCTTTTTTGTTTCCAATGCAAAACGCTCAAAACAAAAAGCACGTTAAAAATGCCGCAATACTCTACGGTATGCTTGTGTTAGTAACTTAAGACAGTATAATGAGCGGCTATTTGAAAACCCGACTAAATGTTAGGTTTACAACCTTGTAGGGGCATAGTTCCAATTGGTAGAACAGCGGTCTCCAAAACCGATGGTTGGGGGTTCGAATCCCTCTGCCCCTGCCAATATTTTTCGGCACAGCGTAAGCTCTGCCGGTAGTGTGTTGCTATAAGCAAGTCTAGGTGAAGTGAGTCAAAGCATGAACGCAGCAAGTGAAACCCCAAAAAGCGGATTTGATGTAATCAAGTGGTTGCTGGTCTTTGTTATTTTGTCACTGGCAGTGGTAGGTAACTATGTCTATGAATTATCAGCGCTTGAGCGTGCAATTGCCATTGTGGTGCTGGTAATTATCGCCGGTGTGGTGGCAGGACAAACCCAAAAAGGCAAAACCTTTATTAACTTTGCTAAAGAGTCTCGTACAGAGGTGCGTAAAGTTGTTTGGCCAACCCGGCAGGAAACTTTGCAAACTACTATCGTCGTCTTGGTAGCAACGTTGATCATGGGCTTATTGCTGTGGGGGCTGGACGCTATATTATTGCGTGTCGTGTCATTTTTAACAGGATTAGGGATATAACCATGGCAGAAAAAATGCGTTGGTATGTGGTGCAAGCTTTCTCTGGCTTCGAGCAACGAGTTGCAACCTCTCTGCGTGAACATATCAGAATTCATCAAATGGAAGAAAAATTTGGTGAAGTATTGGTGCCGACCGAAGAAGTGATCGAAATGCGCGCAGGTCAAAAGCGTAAATCTGAGCGCAAATTTTTTCCGGGTTATGTTCTGGTTCAGATGGAAATGTGTGAAGAAGCATGGCACTTAGTTAAAAGTGTACCTCGCGTGCTTGGTTTTATCGGTGGCACGTCAGATCGTCCAGCACCGATTTCTGAAAAAGAAGCAATGACTATTCTGAATCGCTTACAGGATAACGTTGATAAGCCGAAGCCGAAGACATTGTTTGAAGCCGGTGAAGTGGTTCGTGTTACTGAAGGCCCGTTCGCTGACTTTAATGGCGTTGTTGAAGAAGTTGACTACGAAAAAAGCCGCGTGAAAGTGTCGGTTCTTATTTTCGGTCGTTCTACTCCGGTAGACCTGGAATTTGCTCAGGTCGAGAAAGCCTAATATATAGATTGTAACCGGGCGCTGATTAAAATATAATCTGCGCCCTTTTTAACGTTGGGAAGCCGTTTGAGTAATTGTCCTCGCACTTACGAGGCTACGACCCAGAAACAGAGGTGAAACATGGCAAAGAAAGTCACTGCACTTATTAAACTGCAGGTTAAAGCCGGTATGGCTAACCCGTCGCCACCAGTAGGTCCGGCGCTGGGTCAACACGGTGTGAATATCATGGAATTCTGTAAAGGCTTTAACGCCCGTACAGAAAGTCTTGAGAAAGGCATGCCAATCCCAGTAGTAATTACTGTATATAGCGATCGTTCTTTCACGTTCGAAACCCGTACTCCTCCAGCGTCTTTCTTGTTATTGAAAGCTGCCGGTTTAAAAGGTGGTTCAGGTCGTCCTAACACCCAAAAAGTGGGTAAAATCACTGCAGCTCAGGTTGATGAGATCGTTAAGATCAAGCAGCCAGACTTAACTGCAGCTGATCATGCTGCTGCGGTCCGTACCATCGAAGGTACTGCCCGTTCAATGGGTTTAGTGGTGGAGGGCTAACAGATGGCTAAATTAACAAAACGCGCTAAGTTAATCCGTTCTAAAGTGGATTCTACTCGCGAATACGACATCAACGAAGCAGTTGCACTGTTAAAAGAATTAACAGCTGGCAAATTCGTAGAAAGCGTTGATGTTGCTGTAAATCTGGGTATTGATGCCCGTAAATCTGACCAAAACGTTCGTGGCGCAACTGTATTGCCTCACGGTACTGGTCGTACTGTTCGCGTTGCTGTGTTCACTCAGGGTGCAAACGCTGAAGCTGCTAAAGCTGCTGGTGCTGACATTGTTGGTATGGAAGAGTTAGCTGAACAAGTTAAAAAAGGCGTAATGGATTTCGACGTTGTTATTGCTTCACCAGACGCTATGCGTGTGGTAGGGATGTTAGGTCAAATTTTAGGCCCGCGTGGTTTAATGCCTAACCCTAAAACTGGTACTGTTACACCTAACGTAGCAGAAGCGGTTAAGAATGCAAAAGCGGGTCAGGTACGTTACCGCAACGATAAGAACGGTATTATCCATTCTACTATCGGTAAAATCGATTTTGATGCTGACAAGTTGAAAGAAAACTTAGAAGCATTACTGGTAGCATTAAAGCGTGCTAAGCCATCAGTTGCAAAAGGTGTGTTCATTCAGAAAGTGACCATTTCTTCTACTCATGGTGCAGGTTTAGCATTAAGCCAGGCGTCATTGAACGCTGCAGTTTAAGCTATAACGCTTTACAGGGCGCGTTGATTATTTTATAATCTCGCGCTCAAAAATTAGGGTAGAAGCTGTGTTTTTTCGGAAATAACAGCTTCCGTCCAAGACCGTAGGTGTTGCAATTTTCTATTGAAATGCGCAACTTAAAACAACAAACCTACGCAGACGGTGTAGGCCCCAGAATGAATTAGATTCCTTCTGGTCTCACCGTAAATCGCGCGCTTTATGGCAACATAGAGCGATGTGTAGGCAAACGGGCAATTATGCCCGGATGAACCAGGAGTTAAGAGCCCATGGCTATTAAGCTTGAAGACAAAAAAGCACTTGTTGCTGAAGTCCAGGAAGCTGCCAAAGGTGCTTTATCTGCGGTTGTCGCAGACGCTCGCGGTGTCACTGTAGGCAATATCACTGCGCTGCGTAAGCAAGCGCGTGAAGCTGGCGTATGGATGAAAGTTGTCCGTAATACGCTAGTTCGCCGTGCAGTAGAAGGCACTGAGTTTGAGTGTCTGAAAGACGCATTCGTAGGCCCGACGTTAATTGCATTCTCTAAAGAGCACCCAGGTGCTGCAGCGCGTATCTTTAAAGATTTCGCCAAAGAGAACAAAAACTTCGAGCTGAAAGGTGCAGCTTTTAATGGCGCCACAGTAAACATTGAAGTGTTAGCATCGTTACCAACTTATGACGAAGCTATTGCACGTTTAATGAGCACTATGAAAGAGGCAGCAGCCGGCAAACTTGTACGTACAATTGCCGCGGTTCGCGACCAAAAACAAGAGCAAGCCGCGTAATTTTACGTTTGGTTTGAAGACGAGTTTAATCGGGATACGTCCCCTAATTTAGGAATCTGAGCAATGTCAGTGACTAAAGATCAAATCTTAGATGCTATCGCTGCAATGTCTGTAATGGACGTAGTAGAGTTAGTAACTGCAATGGAAGAAAAGTTCGGTGTGTCTGCAGCTGCTGCTGTAGCTGTTGCTGCAGGTCCTGCTGCTGCTGCTGAAGAGCAAACTGAATTTAACGTAGTATTGGCTGGTATTGGTGCAAACAAAGTTGCTGTTATCAAAGCAGTACGTGGCGCTACCGGTTTAGGCCTGAAAGAAGCGAAAGATTTGGTTGAATCAGCTCCTGCTGCAATCAAAGAAGGCGTTTCAAAAGCAGAAGCAGAAGCTCTTAAGAAAGATCTTGAAGAAGCTGGTGCATCTGTTGAAGTTAAATAATCCGGCTTATACCGGATTATTCGCCTGAGTTTCAGGCTGGGCTGGTGATGAATTAATCACCGGCCTTTTTGCGCTGTGGGACAATGATTTCCCCACCCCTGTTGATACTATGGCTGGTATCAAAAGCGACCTGTAATGGGTTGTTGGGAAAAAAATCAGCAAGCTGAGGAACCCCATGACTTACTCTTATTCTGAGAAGAAACGTATCCGTAAGGACTTCGGCAAACGTCCAGAAGTATTGGATGTGCCATACCTGCTGTCGATCCAGATTGAATCATTCAGCAAATTTATCGAGCCTGATCCGGAAGGAGGTTACGGTTTAGAAGCCGCATTCCGCTCTGTATTCCCTATTAAAAGCTATTCAGGCAGTGCGGAATTGCAGTACGTCAGCTACCGCATCGGGGAACCCGTGTTTGACGTTAAAGAATGTCAGATCCGCGGCGTTACATACTCAGCACCATTACGTGTAAAATTACGCATGGTGTTATTCGACAAAGAAGCACCAGGCACGATCAAAGATATCCGTGAGCAGGAAGTTTATATGGGTGAAATCCCATTGATGACTGAAAACGGTACTTTTGTGATTAACGGTACTGAGCGCGTTATCGTATCTCAGTTACACCGTAGCCCAGGTGTGTTCTTCGATCACGACCGTGGTAAGACCCACTCATCAGGCAAGGTATTGTATAACGCGCGCGTTATTCCTTACCGTGGTTCTTGGTTAGATTTTGAATTCGATGCCAAAGACAACCTGTTTGTACGTATTGACCGTCGTCGCAAACTGCCGGCTACAATACTGTTGCGTGCACTGGAATTAAGCACTGAAGAAATTTTGAGTACTTTCTTTGAAAGCACTCAGTTTGAAATTAAAGATGGCAAACTGCTAATGGCAGTAGTTGCCAATCGTCTGCGTGGTGAAACTGCTGCATTCGATATTAAAGACAACGATGGCGAAGTCATAGTAGAACAAGGCCGTCGTATTACTGCACGCCACGTACGTCAGCTGGAAAAAACCGGCATGACTATGATGGAAGTACCACACGAATACGTGGTAGGCCGTGTGCTGGCAAAAAATTATGCTGACCGTTCAACCGGAGAGATTATTGCCGAGGCGAACGCAGAGCTCACATTGGAGCTGTTAGCAAAACTGGCTAAAGCCGGTTACGAGAGTTTTCAAACTCTGTATATCAACGATTTGGATCAAGGCTCTTATGTCTCTGAAACCATTCGTATCGACCCAAGCAGCAACCGTATGGAAGCGCTGGTAGAAATTTATCGCATGATGCGCCCTGGTGAACCACCAACGCGTGATGCTGCTGAAACCTTATTTGAAAACCTGTTCTTCTCTGAAGACCGTTATGATTTATCAACGGTTGGCCGGATGAAGTTCAACCGTCGGGTTAACTTTGACGAAGGCACCGGTGTCGGTGTACTAAGCAAAGAAGATATTCTTGCGGTTATGAAGGTATTAATTGACATTCGTAACGGTAAAGGTGAAGTGGACGATATCGACCACTTAGGTAACCGCCGTATTCGTAGTGTTGGTGAAATGGCTGAAAACCAATTCCGTGTAGGCTTAGTACGTGTTGAACGTGCAGTGAAAGAGCGTTTGTCGCTAGGCGATTTAGACGCTGTTATGCCTCAGGACTTGATTAATGCTAAACCAATCTCTGCTGCCGTTAAAGAGTTCTTTGGCTCAAGCCAGCTGTCACAGTTTATGGATCAGAACAACCCGCTATCAGAAGTGACGCACAAGCGTCGTATTTCTGCACTAGGCCCGGGTGGTTTGACACGTGAGCGTGCAGGTTTCGAAGTTCGTGACGTACACCCGACGCACTATGGTCGCGTTTGTCCAATCGAAACGCCTGAAGGTCCGAATATCGGTCTGATCAACTCATTGTCTATGTTTGCCCAAACTAACGAGTATGGTTTCCTTGAAACCCCATATCGTCGTTTGGAAGATGGCGTAGTAACTGATGAAGTCGATTTCCTGTCAGCAATTGAGGAAGGTAATTTCGTTATCGCTCAGGCCAACGCTGAACTGAATGCAGAAAACCGTCTATCTGAAGAATTAGTTCCTTGTCGTTACAAGAACGAATTCACTTTGATGCCGGCTGATCAAGTTCAGTACATGGACGTTGCTCCACAGCAAATCGTTTCTGTTGCTGCTGCACTGATCCCGTTCCTTGAACACGATGATGCTAACCGCGCCTTGATGGGCTCGAACATGCAACGTCAAGCTGTTCCTACATTACGTGCTGATAAGCCGTTAGTAGGTACTGGTATTGAACGTGTTGTGGCAAAAGACTCCGGCGTTACTGTTGTTGCTAAGCGTGGCGGTGTTATTGATTACGTTGATGCTAGTCGTATCGTTATCAAGGTAAATGAAGAAGAGATGGTCGCTGGTGAAGCGGGCATTGATATTTACAACCTGACTAAATACACCCGTTCTAACCAGAACACCTGTATTAACCAGCGTCCTTGCGTTAACCATGGTGAACCGATTGAACGTGGTGATGTACTGGCTGATGGCCCGTCTACCGATTTAGGTGAACTGGCTCTTGGTCAGAACTTACGGGTGGCATTTATGCCATGGAATGGTTACAACTTCGAAGATTCGATTTTGTTATCAGAGCGTCTGGTACAAGAAGATCGATTAACCACGATTCACATTCAGGAATTAAGCTGTATCGCTCGTGATACTAAGCTTGGACCTGAAGAAATCACTGGTGATATTCCAAACGTGGGCGAGTCTGCGCTGAGCAAGCTGGACGAAGCTGGTATCGTTTATATCGGTGCTGAAGTGAAAGGCGGTGACATTCTGGTTGGTAAAGTAACCCCTAAAGGTGAAAGCCAATTAACACCAGAAGAAAAATTGTTACGCGCAATCTTCGGTGAAAAAGCGTCTGATGTTAAAGATTCCTCATTACGTGTACCAAACTCAGTAACCGGTACGGTTATTGATGTTCAAGTATTTACCCGTGATGGTGTAGAGAAAGATAAACGTGCCCGTGAAATCGAGGAAATGGAAGTCAAACAGGCTAAGAAAGACCTGAATGAAGAATTCCGTATTCTTGAAGCCGGTATTTTTGACCGTGCCCGTAACCTGCTGGAGCAAAGCGGTGTTGACCGTGCCAAGCTGGATACCATGAAAGGCGACGCGCTGTTTAATCAAAGCTTAAGCGATGAAGATAAGCAGAACGATCTGGAACAATTGGCGACACAGTACGAAGAAATTCGTATCGAATACGACAAGAAGTTCGAAGCCAAGCGTCGTAAGATTGTGCAAGGTGATGATTTAGCACCTGGTGTACTTAAGATCGTTAAAGTATATCTGGCCGTTAAACGCCGTATACAGCCTGGTGACAAGATGGCGGGTCGTCATGGTAACAAAGGTGTTATCTCAACTATCGTTCCGGTAGAAGATATGCCATATGACGAACACGGCAAGCCAGTTGATATCGTACTGAACCCATTGGGCGTTCCGTCACGTATGAACATCGGTCAGATCCTTGAAACACACTTAGGCTTAGCGGCTCGTGGTATCGGTGATAAAATTGACGCCATGATCAAAGAGCACAAAGAAACAGCGGAAATCCGTAGCTTCTTAAATAAAGTGTATTCACTGGGTGAATCGCGTCAGAACGTTGATATCGAAAGCTTCACTGACGACGAAATTCGTCGTTTAGCCGAGAACCTTCGTAAAGGTTTACCGGTAGCGACTCCAGTGTTCGATGGCGCTAAAGAAAGCGAAATTAAGCAATTGCTTGAGCTAGGTGACTTACCGTCAAGCGGTCAGATAACCTTGTATGATGGCCGTACCGGTAATACCTTCGAACGTAAGGTTACTGTAGGTTACATGTACATGCTGAAACTGAACCACTTAGTAGACGATAAGATGCACGCGCGTTCTACCGGTTCTTACAGCTTAGTAACGCAACAACCGCTGGGTGGTAAAGCACAGTTCGGTGGTCAGCGTTTCGGTGAGATGGAAGTGTGGGCACTTGAAGCATACGGTGCAGCATATACGCTGCAGGAAATGTTGACCGTTAAGTCTGATGACGTTAACGGCCGTACTAAGATGTATAAGAACATCGTAGACGGTGACCACAGAATGGAACCTGGCATGCCAGAATCTTTCAACGTATTAATGAAAGAAATCCGTTCGCTCGGTATTAACATCGAATTGGAAGAGGAATAAACCGACGTTAAGTTGGGGGGCAGCTTGCTGCCCCATTCCGGTTTACCTCTTACAGGAGAGCTAAGGTGAAAGACTTATTAAAGTTTCTGAAACAACAAACTAAAACCGAAGAGTTTGATGTTATCCGTATCGGTTTATCTTCGCCAGACATGATCCGTTCATGGTCATTTGGTGAAGTGAAAAAACCAGAAACGATCAACTATCGTACCTTTAAGCCAGAGCGCGACGGTTTATTCTGCGCCCGTATTTTTGGCCCGGTTAAAGATTACGAATGTTTGTGCGGAAAGTACAAACGCTTAAAGCACCGCGGTGTGATCTGTGAAAAATGTGGCGTTGAAGTGACATTGACCAAAGTACGCCGCGAGCGTATGGGTCACATTGAACTTGCTAGCCCAACAGCACACATCTGGTTCTTGAAGTCACTGCCAAGCCGTATTGGTTTGTTGCTGGACATGACATTACGTGACATCGAGCGCGTATTGTATTTCGAAAGCTATGTTGTGACAGAGCCAGGTATGACGTCTTTAGAACGTCGTCAGATGCTGACTGAAGAAGAATACCTAGACGTGCTGGAAGAGCATGGTGATGAGTTTGAAGCCAAAATGGGTGCAGAAGCAATTCTGGACATATTAAAAGGCATTGAACTGGCGACTGAAATCAAGCAAATGCGTGAAGAGCTGCCAACAATCAACTCTGAAACCAAGCGTAAGAAAATCAGCAAGCGTCTTAAACTGATGGAAGCGTTCCACACTTCTGGCAATAAGCCTGAGTGGATGATTATGACAGTGCTGCCAGTATTGCCACCGGACTTACGTCCATTGGTACCATTGGACGGCGGTCGTTTTGCGACTTCAGATTTAAACGATTTATACCGTCGCGTTATTAACCGTAACAACCGTCTGAAGCGTCTTTTGGACCTGTCAGCGCCGGATATTATCGTACGTAACGAAAAGCGTATGTTACAAGAAGCCGTAGATGCGTTACTTGACAACGGTCGTCGCGGTCGTGCCATTACAGGCTCGAACAAGCGCCCTCTGAAATCACTTGCTGACATGATTAAAGGTAAGCAAGGTCGTTTCCGTCAGAACTTACTTGGTAAGCGTGTTGACTACTCCGGTCGTTCTGTAATTACCGTAGGTCCTACACTGCGCTTACACCAGTGTGGTTTGCCGAAGAAAATGGCACTTGAACTGTTTAAACCATTTATTTATGGCAAGCTTGAAGCTCGTGGTCTAGCGACGACGATCAAAGCTGCGAAGAAAATGGTTGAACGAGAAGAAGGCGCAGTATGGGACGTTTTGGATGAAGTTATCCGCGAACACCCGGTACTGTTAAACCGCGCACCAACACTACACCGTTTGGGTATTCAAGCGTTTGAACCTGTGTTAATTGAAGGTAAAGCTATTCAATTACACCCACTGGTGTGTGCGGCTTATAACGCCGACTTCGACGGTGACCAAATGGCGGTACACGTACCGTTAACCATTGAAGCACAGTTAGAAGCTCGTGCATTGATGATGTCGACGAACAACGTCCTGTCACCAGCAAACGGCGAGCCTATTATCGTTCCTTCTCAGGACGTTGTATTAGGTTTGTACTACATGACGCGTGAAGCAATTAATGCTAAAGGCGAAGGCATGATGTTTAAGAGTGCTAAGGAAGCTGAAAAAGCTTTCCGCGCCGATTGTGCCAGCCTGCATGCGAAAGTGAAAGTACGTATTACTGAAGTTGAAATCACGGAAGACGGTACTCGTACTGAAACCACAGCGGTGCGCGACACTACTGTTGGCCGTGCAATTTTGTACTCTATTCTGCCAGAAGGTTTAGCCTTTGATTCAATTAACCTGGCAATGGGTAAAAAGCAAATTTCTAAGCTGTTAAATGGTGCATACCGTCGTATCGGCCTTAAGAAGACTGTTATCCTGGCTGACCAAATCATGTATACCGGTTTCCATTACGCTATGTTATCAGGCGTATCGGTAGGTATTAACGATATGGTTATTCCAGCAGCGAAAACTGACATTATTAATGCGGCAGAAGCTGAAGTCGCCGAAATTCAGGACCAGTTCCAACAGGGTCTTGTTACCGCCGGTGAAAAGTACAACAAAGTTATCGATATCTGGTCAACTGCCAACGAATCACTGTCAAAAGCGATGATGGACAACTTGTCTAAAGAAGACGTAGTTGATCGCGATGGCAATACGGTACAACAGCAGTCATTTAACTCTGTTTACATGATGGCCGACTCTGGCGCACGGGGTTCACCGGCGCAGATCCGTCAGTTAGCCGCTATGCGTGGTCTGATGGCGAAACCAGATGGTTCAATCATCGAAACGCCAATTACGGCGAACTTCCGTGAAGGCTTAAGCGTATTACAATACTTCATCTCAACGCACGGTGCGCGTAAAGGTCTTGCCGATACTGCACTGAAAACCGCTAACTCTGGTTATCTGACACGCCGTTTAGTTGACGTAGCACAAGATTTGGTTGTTACTGAAAGCGACTGTGGTTCAGAGCAAGGCATCGTCATGAAACCACTGATTGAAGGTGGCGACGTGGTAGAAGGTCTGCGTGAGCGCGTACTAGGCCGTGTTGTTATTGGCGATGTAGTATCACCAACAAACGGCGATGTGCTGGTAGCTGATGGCACCATGCTTGATGAGCAACTGTGTGACGCGTTAGAGCAGAACTCTATTGACGAAGTCCACGTGCGTTCAGTAATTACCTGTCAGACCGACTTTGGCGTTTGTGCCAAATGTTACGGCCGTGATTTAGCGCGTGGCCACTTGATCAACGCTGGTGAGGCAGTGGGTGTTATTGCTGCTCAATCAATCGGTGAACCAGGTACTCAGTTAACGATGCGTACTTTCCACATCGGTGGTGCGGCATCACGGGCTTCTGCAGAGAACAGCGTTCAGGTTAAAACTGCTGGTACGTTAAAACTGCAAAATGCGAAGTTCGTACGCAATGCAGATAACAAAATTGTTATCACCTCTCGTTCTGCTGAAGTAACAGTATTTGACGAGCTGGGACGTGAGAAAGAGCGTTATAAACTGCCATACGGTTCAATCCTTACGACAGATGACAACGCGAAGATCGCAGCTGGCCAAATCGTGGCCAACTGGGATCCGCATTCACACCCAATTATCGTTGAACGTGGTGCTAAGGTTAATCATAGCGATATCGATGATACCAACACCGAAGTACAGCAAGACGAACTGACGGGCTTAACCCGTACCGTAGTTAAAGATTTGGCCAAAGCAAACGCTAAAGAGCCAAAACTTATTCTAACTATGGATGACGGTGCGTTGCAGGAAATACGTCTACCAAGCTTTACCACCATTGAAGTTACTGATGGTGCTACCGTTAATTCGGGTGAAGTTCTGGCACGTATTCCGCAGGAAAGCTCGAAAACACGGGATATCACCGGTGGTCTGCCACGGGTTGCTGACTTATTCGAAGCGCGTAAACCAAAAGATCCAGCTATTTTGGCGGAAATTTCAGGTGTTATCAGCTTTGGTAAAGAAACAAAAGGCAAGCGTCGTCTGTTAATCACGCCAGATCAGGGTGATGTACATGAAGAGATGATCCAGAAATGGCGTCAGGTCAATGTGTTCGAAGGTGAGCGCATTGAAAAAGGCGAAGTTATTTCGGAAGGCCCAGAGTCAGCACACGATATTCTGCGTTTACGTGGTATCCACCATGTAGCCAGCTATATCACCAACGAAGTACAGGACGTTTACCGTTTACAGGGCGTTAAGATTAACGATAAGCACATTGAAACGATCATTCGTCAGATGCTGCGTAAGTGTTTGATTACTAGCCCTGGTGATAGTGAATTCCTTGAAGGTGAACAGGCTGAAGTAGCACGCGTTAATATCGCCAACCGTGAGCTTGAAGCTGCTGGCAAGATGCCTGCGCAGTATGAGCGCTCATTACTGGGTATTACTAAAGCGTCACTGTCGACTGACTCGTTCATCTCGGCTGCATCGTTCCAAGAGACCACTCGCGTTCTAACTGAAGCTGCCGTAGGCGGTAAGATTGATGAACTGCGCGGTCTGAAAGAAAACGTTATTGTTGGCCGTTTGATTCCGGCTGGTACTGGTTTTGCGTATCACCAAAACCGTATCCGTCAGCGTCAACGTGGTGGCAATGCGGAAGTTGTTGAACCGGCAATGAGTTCAGAGATGGCAGAGCAGGCATTGTCTGACGCACTGAACATGGATTTATCGGGCAACGACGAGTAAAGCAAGAAACACGGCCGATTGTTGCTTAAATTAGCAGCAATTGGCTTTGTAACTTGACAGGTCAAAGCTTGACCATTAGAATTCCGCGACCCCAAATATGGGGTGCGGAATTTTCACGTTTATTGGGTATATATTAACCAGGAGTATTTAATGGCAACAATCAACCAGCTAGTGCGTAAGCCGCGCAGCCAGAAGGTAGCCAAGAGCACCGTTCCGGCGCTTGAAGCTTGCCCGCAGAAGCGTGGTGTTTGTACCCGTGTATACACCACTACACCTAAGAAGCCAAACTCAGCATTACGTAAAGTATGCCGTGTTCGTTTAACTAACGGATTCGAAGTTTCTTCTTACATTGGTGGTGAAGGCCATAACCTGCAAGAGCACAGTGTTGTGCTTATTCGCGGTGGCCGGGTAAAAGACCTGCCAGGTGTGCGTTACCACACCGTACGCGGCACATTAGATTGTGCTGGCGTTAAAGATCGTAAACAAGCCCGTTCTAAGTACGGCGCAAAACGGCCTAAGAAATAACGGTACTCCGTTAGTAAGGCCAAACTAAACAACTTTTTTTCTTTAATGTATTAAAAGTTTTGGAATCACCTGAAGCAATCGGAGTTACGAATGCCAAGAAGACGCGTCATAGGTCAACGTAAAATTCTTCCAGATCCTAAGTTCGGAAGTGAGTTACTTGCCAAGTTTGTAAACGTCGTTATGGTCGACGGTAAAAAATCTACTGCCGAATCAATTGTATACGGCGCATTAGAATTAGCAGCTACCAAGTCTAAGAAAGAACATTTAGACATTTTTGAAGTAGCATTGGACAACATTCGTCCTACAGTTGAAGTTAAGTCACGTCGTGTTGGTGGTTCTACCTACCAGGTACCATGTGAAGTACGTCCTGTACGTCGTAATGCCCTTGCTATGCGTTGGTTGGTTGAAGCTGCCCGTAAACGTGGTGAAAAATCAATGGCTCAGCGTTTAGCTGGTGAAATGCTTGATGCTGTTGATAACAAAGGTTCTGCGGTTAAGAAACGTGAAGACGTTCACCGTATGGCTGAAGCGAACAAAGCGTTCGCGCATTTCCGCTGGTAAGCTTTGCTTAAAGAGGATTAATTGTGGCACGTACAACCCCAATAGAACGCTACCGTAACATTGGTATTTGTGCGCACGTAGATGCGGGTAAAACCACTACGTCCGAGCGCGTATTGTTTTACACGGGCCGCTCTCACAAGATTGGTGAGGTTCATGACGGTGCTGCAACAATGGATTGGATGGAGCAGGAGCAGGAGCGTGGTATTACTATCACGTCTGCTGCAACTACTACATTCTGGTCTGGGATGCAGCAGCAATTTGAACAGCATCGTATCAACTTGATTGATACCCCAGGTCACGTTGACTTCACCATCGAAGTAGAGCGCTCGTTGCGCGTACTTGATGGTGCAGTTGTCGTTCTGTGTGGATCATCGGGTGTGCAACCGCAAACTGAGACGGTTTGGCGTCAAGCCAATAAGTATGAAGTGCCGCGGATGATCTTCGTAAATAAGATGGATCGTACTGGTGCAAATTTCTTGCGCGTGGTTAAACAGGCGCAAACCAGATTAAACAGCACCATAGTTCCAATTCAGTTACCTATTGGTGCTGAAGATGATTTCAGAGGCGTTATCGACCTCGTTAAAATGAAAGCCATCAACTGGAACATGGAAGATCAGGGTATGACGTTTACCTACGAAGACATTCCAGCTGATATGGCTGAAGAGAGTCATTTGTGGCGTCAGAACATGATCGAAGCTGCTGCGGAAGCCAGCGAAGAGTTAATGGAGCGCTATTTAGAAGGCGAGGAATTTTCTGAAGATGAAATTCGCCAAGCGCTACGTGATTTAACACTACGTAATGAAGTGGTATTGGTAATGTGCGGCTCTGCCTTTAAAAATAAAGGCGTCCAGGCAATGTTGGACAATGTAATTTATTACTTGCCATCACCGACGGAAGTAAAAGCCATTACGGGTATTAACGAAGACGAGTCGGAAGGGGAGCGTCATTCAGATGACGAAGAACCGTTTTCCGCTCTGGCTTTCAAAATCGCAACTGATCCATTCGTGGGTACGCTTACATTCTTCCGCGTTTATTCCGGCGTTATCAAGTCAGGTGACACGGTATATAACCCGATTAAAATGAAGAAAGAGCGCATTGGACGTATCGTACAGATGCATGCTAATGCCCGTGAAGAAATCAAAGAAGTTTGTGCTGGTGATATCGCTGCCGGTATAGGTTTTAAAGACGTAACCACAGGTGATACTCTATGCTCACCTGAGCACATTATCACGCTAGAGCGCATGGAGTTTCCAGAACCGGTTATCTCTGTGGCGGTTGAGCCAAAAACTGTAGCTGATCAGGAAAAAATGGGTATCGCGCTAGGTAAACTGGCTGCTGAAGATCCTTCTTTCCGTGTACATACTGATGAAGAGTCCGGCCAGACTATAATTTCTGGCATGGGTGAACTTCACCTGGATATTATCGTTGACCGTATGCGTCGTGAGTTCAAAGTAGAAGCAAACGTGGGTAAACCACAGGTTTCTTACCGCGAAACACTGCGAGCGGTAACAGAAGTTGAAGGTAAGTTTGTACGTCAGTCTGGTGGTCGTGGTCAGTTTGGTCACTGCTGGCTTAAGATTGAGCCGCAGGAAGAAGGCGCTGGTTACGAGTTCGTGAATGCTGTGATTGGTGGTGTTATTCCAAAAGAATACATCCCGGCAATCGATAAAGGCATACAAGAACAAATGAAAAACGGTGTTCTTGCTGGCTACCCGGTAATTGACGTTAAAGTTACGGTGTTTGACGGTTCGTACCACGATGTTGACTCAAACGAAATGGCATTTAAAATTGCTGCGTCGATGGGCTTCAAAAAAGGTGCACTGCAAGCCAAGCCAGTTATTCTTGAACCTATCATGAAAGTTGAGGTGGTGACACCAGACGACTTCATGGGTGATATTGTTGGTGACTTGAACCGTCGTCGCGGTATTATCAACGGTATGGAAGATGCACCTGGTGGTATCAAAATCGTTGATGCGCACGTTCCGCTATCTGAAATGTTTGGTTATGCAACCAACATGCGTTCGTTAAGTCAGGGTCGCGCTTCATATTCAATGGAACCATTGAATTATTCTGAGGCCCCTAACAACGTTACAGAAGCTATCATCGCTGCGCGTAAAGCATATTAATAACTTAGTATGGCCTGCTTAGGCAGGCCGCAATTAAATAAAGAAGGGTCTATTCATGGCTAAGGCTAAATTTGAACGAGTAAAACCGCACGTAAACGTAGGCACCATTGGTCACGTTGACCACGGTAAAACTACCTT
>NZ_AUDG01000077.1 GCF_000425345.1 Rheinheimera baltica DSM 14885
AGGCTGAACATCGACAACAATCGCGCCGAACGTGCTATTAAGCCATTCGTCATCGGCCGTAAAGCCTGGCTGTTTGCAAACACCACATCAGGTGCCAACGCCAGTGCGACACTCTACAGCTTGGTCGAAACTGCCAAAATCAACGGATTAGAACCTTATGATTACCTGACCAGGTTGTTTAAAGAGCTGCCCACCGCAGATACACCAGACAAGCTGACAAAGCTGTTGCCATTCTGATCTACACGGCAATCACGCCGACGGTGTGGTTGCTGCAACGCTTACTCAGTTCTTCAAAGTATTGCGATATATGGAAGGGTAGAGCATGACGAATTTAAAGCAGTTGCTCCGTTTTCGTTTCGAGGGATTAGGACACTTTTTATTGGCGGTTTTATTGCGTTATGGGATTTCCTAAAAGGACTACCAAGGCTGATATTAAATCACATAAGGGTAGGGAATATGTAAATATTTGCATTGTATTGTATAGATGACTTTTTTGGTGACTATAATTATGTGAATTAGTCTCGACTTGATCTGACACATCGCCTTGAAAAGGTGAGAGTTACCAGTTTTGATTGTGGGTGTCGAATCCTTAATCAAAACCAAAGAGGTAACTCTCATGCTCCATAGTAACAATCCAATTATCAAACACAAGACAGGTTTACTCAATCTGGCAGAGGAACTAAGCAACGTTTCCAGAGCCTGTAAAGTCATGGGTGTGTCTCGTGATACGTTTTATCGTTACCGTGAATTAGTGGACGATGGCGGTGTTGATGCGCTGATCGAAAAAAGCCGCAGAAGTCCAAATATCAAGAACCGTGTCGAAGAAGCTGTTGAACAGGCAGTGATGGATTACGCGATTGAATTTCCGGCCCATGGCCAGCACAGAACCAGCAACGAACTGCGCAAGAAAGGCGTGTTTGTCTCTGGCAGTGGCGTCCGCTCAATCTGGTTGCGACATGATTTAGAGAACTTTAAGAAGCGCTTGAAAGCCCTAGAAGCCAAGGTTGCTCAAGATGGAATTGAGCTTACCGATCAACAGATTGCGGCACTTGAGCGCAAAAAACACGACGATGAAGCCTGTGGTGTGATTGAAACCGCGCATCCTGGTTATCTTGGGTCGCAAGACACGTTTTATGTCGGAAACCTAAAGGGCGTGGGTCGTATTTACCAACAAACCTATGTTGATACTTACAGCAAAGTCGCGCACTGCAAGCTCTACACCACGAAAACGCCGATCACAGCAGCAGACTTACTGAACGACAAAGTACTACCGTTTTACGAGTCACACCAGTTGCCTGTGCTTCGCATTTTAACTGACCGTGGCACGGAGTATTGCGGTAAGGTCGAGCACCATGATTACCAGCTTTATCTGGCGATTAACGATATCGACCACACGAAAACCAAAGCGATGTCGCCGCAAACCAACGGCATCTGCGAACGGTTCCATAAGACTATCCTGAACGAGTTTTATCAGGTGACCTTCCGCAAAAAACTGTACCAAACGCTGGAGGAGCTGCAAAAAGATCTGGACGAGTGGCTGTCTTACTACAACAATGAACGAACTCATCAAGGCAAAATGTGCAACGGCAGAACGCCAGTTGAAACATTGATTGATGGGAAACGGGTTTGGGCAGAAAAGAATCTGACTCGAATCTGACAGACACCACCACAAAACTGGTAACTGTCAGATCAAGTCTGAGCTAGTACATCTGATATCCTCTGTCAGGCCATAGATCAACACACAGGTCTGGGAACCGAGTTCCGTGTACTTGACTGGATGGATTCCTGAGTGCGCCATTGTTTCGGCGTCATACCAAGCCACTTGCAAAATACCCGATGGAAGGAGTTAACCTCTTCAAAGCCGAGGTAAAAAGCAATCTCATTAGGTTCCATGCTTGTGCGGCTCAGCAATTTGCAGGCTATGTCCTGACGTACGTTATCCAGAATACTTTGGTAGTTGGTCTTTGCCTCTGTTAGTCGTCTCTGCAAGGTACGTGGACTCAAGAGTAATTGCCGAGCTACAGCCTCCATGCTGGGGCGTTCGCCACGCATCATCTCGGTTAGTACCGCTTTCACTTGCTGCTCCAATGACTGAGGCGAGATGGATTCTAGTTGTAAGTCTAGACCCGGAAGCAACGCCGCGATCAGATTCGCATTGCTGGTGATAAATCTCTCGTTTAATGTCGAGTTGGAGTAGACCAGTGCATCGAGCTCCGCCCCTACACATACTTCGCAATCAAAGTAGTCTGCATAACGTTGCACATCCTTGCGAATATACGCTAACTCAATCCTCAGAGGTGCAATCGATTTGCCAGTACCACTGCGTAGAAGCAGGTCGATATTGGCAAATCCGGAATCGGTCAAGGCATGGGGCGCTTCGCTATGCGCCCAGAGCCAGTGAAAGCTGATGCGAACTGAATCAACGTAGGGCTCTATGCGAATTGTCTCAGGGCATGTCAGGCGCTTATATCGCGCCAGGCGACTCAGCGCCTCGCCAAAGGTTTGGGAATGCAGGGCAGCAAAGGATGCCGGATCGAATTGGTCGGAGCGTGCTTCACCACCAATGCGCAGTCCAATTAGCGCATCACCGCTCACAGCTTCGATGGCAGCCCAGAGAGCGAAATACTGACTCGTAGTCAGTGACACTTTGGTTTGGTGGCGCAAAGTAGGCGAGATGCCTGGCTGACGCAGTACCTGATCTACATCCAAACCCAGTAAGGCCAGCCGTGTGAGGCCAGGGCCAAACAGAGGAATCCGGTCAGCTGCCATGGATGCTTGCGCCCTGTCGATTGTTCATGGTTGAACAACGTTTTGAGAGAGCAGCACAGCGGTGTACACCTTGGCCCTGTGGTGTGCGAATCCATCAATCACAAACCCCATCGCTCCGATGACGATGAAACCTATGGCGATGCCGTGGATGAAGTCACTACGGGTGGTAAACGACACCGCAATACCACCGATGGCAAAAACAGCCCAAAGTACTTTCAGAGGCATCCACCAGGTATTGACTCCTTTGGCACCTTCAAAGCGATTTTGCTCGGCTTGAACAAATTCCACCTGGTTTTGTACGTACTGCGCGGGCATTGTGGCAAGTCGCAAGCTGTTATTGTAGACACAGAAACCTCCCGCCAGAGCAGTAAATGCGGCAAAGAATACAATAGGGTAAAAAAGCCCCTTTAGGAGAACATTCTGGCCAGCATGTTGCCACATCACAACTGCCAGACCTGTAGTTGTGATACCAAAAGCCATTAAGAGAATGGCTTCCAGCCACTCTCCTTTGTAGTACCTGACCAAGTGTTGTGCAAAATCCATACTGTGCTCCTATTGTTTTTGTTTGCCGACTTCGAGCTTGGCCAGATTAGAGCCGAATATCCTTTTTGCGAATGAAATTTCAATGCTAGACAGTGGCTTCAACATGTTGCGGAGCTGCATTTTTTGGAACATTCGCTCCGGCAAAATAATTTTAAGGAAAGCATATAGCTTGGCATCACCCCCTGAAATAATATGGAGTTTACCCTTGGTGTGAGTGGCCGCCTTGAAAATTTCGTTGGCAATGTTGGTCGGAGAGGTCACGCTGATAACCGATTCTTGCGCCGACAAAAATATCTTGAAGTACTTCTCATAAAATCCAAACGCCGGAGTTTTCGCATCGCCACCGTCGTCCAGCTTGGTAAATATTTTGGTGGCATGCAGGCCGGGATAGATGGCCTTTACTTCGATGTTAAATGGGGCCAGCTCAATGCCCAGACTCTCAGTCATGCCGCGTACTGCCCATTTGCTGCTCCCATAGGCGGCAATGAACGGGTAGTTGAACTGAGCGCTAGCTGACGACAGGTTGATGAACATGCCGGTGCGCTGGCTGCGAAAATGTGGAATAAAGGCCTTGGTGACGGCAAACACACCAAACACATTGGTATCAAACTGCCGCTTGATTTGCTCCATACTTGATGTCTCGGTCGGTCCCATCAGGCAGTATCCGGCGTTGTTGACCACAACGTCGATTGTGCCAAATTTTGCAATGGCCGCTTGGGTGACGGCTTCGACCTGTGCAAAGTCTGTCACGTCCAGTTCAAACAGTGTGACACTGGGGAATTCTTTGAACAACTGACCATGTGCTGACAGGTCACGTACCGTCGCAGCGACCTGCCAGCCTGCTTGGGCAAATTGCTCCACGGTTGCTTTCCCAAATCCTGAGTTGGTGCCGGTAATGAAAATGGTTTTGCTGGGCATGGTTTGGTTCCTTTGCAATAAGTACGCGTTTTGCGAAATATATCAATCTTAATGCACCAGTTCTAATTCACATAATCAGAGTGCGCCATTCACATATCAGATTGCGCCAATAATGATTTCAAACTGCTGATCGAACATCTTAGATATGGCTTAACGTTTTTTATTTTCCATTATCGGGTACGACCATCGAGGCCTACACTCACTTCAGCCAGATACTTTGCGAAGTACTACACAAGATAACAGGTACGAATTGGTAATTAGCTTGAATTGGCTGAACTACTGATGGTTGTCATTGCAGCATTGATTCCCTCTTACAAATACCTGTAGTGATGCTACTTTATCTAGGAAAATTAGAGCGTTAAAGTGGTTGAAAAATGTTCAGTTTTTACTCGAGTAGGTAGTACATGCCAATAAATTTGCCTGATGAGACCAAATCTTCTCACCGCCTCGCAATACTTTCTCAACAAGAAATTGACGATCTGTTCGAACTACCGCAGTTCACGGATGACGAGCGAGAGCTGTACTTTGATTTCAGCACTACTGAACTGAGTGTTATGGCGACTAAAACATTTTCTGGTGGCGTCTATCTGGCGCTGGAACTGGGCTACTTCAAAGCGAAGCGTCAGTTTTTCAACATTGAGCACCCCAAGGTGATGACTGACCTACAGTATTTGATCAATCGTTATTTTGGTGGACGTAATGACCCTCTAAAAGTCCCATCTCGGCCCATTCGGCTTATCAACCAGAGGACGATTCTGGAGCTACTCAATTATCGCATCTGTAATAAAGACGTTCGCGAAGAGCTGGAGAGTAAAGCGAAGCGTATAGCCATGTTGTCCACGCGCCCGTCTTCATTTTGCGTGAGTTGCTGCATTACATGACCAGTCAACGGGTTGTAGCTCCAGTGTACTCGACGTTACAAGATATGGTAGGTCGGGCTGTCAATCACGAACGAAGCCGCGTATTAACTCTACTGACTGAAACGGCGTCAACGACGGTACTTGAGCAGTGAGATGATTTGCTAAATGCTGACGAGAAGATGTATCGGATCACCAGCTTGAAAAAGGAACCTAAAAACTTTAGCCACAAAGAACTTAAACAGGAAATCGTGTGACGACAGTATTTTCAGCCGCTGCACGATTTTACAAAGGACTTTTTGGAGATCGCAGGGCTCTCAGCTGAGAGCAGTAAATACTACAAGTCCTTGGTTAAGTACTACACCGTTTATAAACTTCGGCGCATGCACAAAGGCTCGGTCAGGTTGTATTTACTCTGTTTTGCTTATTAATGCTTTCGTGAAGTGAACGAAAATTTAATTGAGGCGTTTATCTACCTTGTTCATCACTACGAAAAGTTGGCCAAACATGCTGCTGGCGAACAAATGAAAAAAGCGATGGAAGACGCCAGTAAAAACTTAAAGGCCGCAGGTGTGTTACTTGCTTTATTTGTTGATGAATCAATATCTGCAGACACGCTATTCTAAGAAATACAACAACGCGCATTCACTTTCCTGGAACGTGAGAATATCCCTGTCGTTGCTGATTATTTGCGAAACATAGAGTTTGACAAGGCCAAAGCCGAATGGACTTATTACACAACGCTGTCGATGACGATTAAGTGTACATTTTCGGGGGTTGGGCAAAAATAGCCATTGTACTATTTGTGACTTTCAAACGATGGATGCTCATGTTTGGGATTGTAACGTCAGCTTTGACAGCCACCGATTAAGGGTTGCTTTCGCTTGCTGCAGCTCATCGATTTTTTCATCAACCCGACTGACCTGGTTTTTTAACGCCTGAATTAATTGCGGGCAGCGAGGGTCCGGGTTTTTTAAAAATGGAATGGCCGGTTTTATCTCATTAAGAGTAAAATCTACAGTTTGCGCCAACTTGATAAAACGTAGCTCATCTAATACCGATGCCGGATAATTTCGATAGCCATTAGCTTGCCTTATTGGTGTGGATATCAACCCGGTTTTTTCATAGTAGCGCAACGTCTCTTTTGATATTCCGGCAGATTTGGCAACATCACTGGCTTTCATTTTGCTCTTTACCTTATAAATTTAAAACCCTTGACTCTGTAGTGTACTACATACTTTATACTTTGCTCAGTTTAAGATAAGGAGCGAGTAATGTCAGAGAGCAATCCCTTTTTTACTATTACCGCAACCGATGGTTATCCATTGGTCGCCCAGCATTATCAAGCAAAATCTGCCAAAGGCTTAATCATAGTTGCCAGCGCTACCGGTGTACCCCAGGGTTTTTATCGCCATTTTGCTCAATACGCCAGCCGAGCTGGGCTTAGATGTAATCACCTTTGATTACCGGGGAATTGGCCGGTCGGCTCCGGCTAGCTTAAAAGGCTTTGACGTGGATTTTCGGGACTGGGCGCGTAAAGACTTGCAAGCGGTGGTCGACAAAATGCGCAGCAAAACATTGCCGTTGTTTTTGCTGGGACATTCATACGGTGGCCACGCTCTGGGACTTATCGATAACCACCAGCATATTAATGCTGCTTATTTTTTTGGTACCGGCGCGGGTTGGCATGGTTGGATGCCAAAGGCGGAGAGGCTAAGGGTGCAATTAATGTGGCATGTTGTGGCGCCTTTGATCACCCGCGTCCAGGGTTTTCTTGGCTGGAGCAAGTTGGGTATGGGCGAGGATTTGCCATTGGGCGTCTATAAGCAGTGGAAGCGTTGGTGTGGCTTCCCGCACTACTTTTTTGACGATGAACAATATCCTGGAATGCAAGACAAGTTTGCCGATGTAAAAACACCGATAAAGGCGGTCAATGCTATCGATGATAAATGGGCAATGCCACGGTCACGGGATGCTTTTGTCAAATATTATCAGGGGAGTGTCAGAATAAGTGAGGATATCAATCCGAAAAACCTTGGCTTAATCACTATTGGCCATATGGGATACTTTCGACGCCAATCTCAGGTGTTATGGCCTGATATTCTTAATTATTTTGAAAACCACAGCTAAATTAAATTACGTTATTATGCGATGTTAGCGGTAATTGAAATATTTACTTACACTCTCTCTGATACCTAAAGGTTGCATTGAGATACCTCTAGGTTATATATTGAGACCCTAAGGTATCAATTGAGGGGTTGAAAATGAATGATTGGAGTCCGGAACAGCAAATTACGACATTAAAGTTTGGGTCGTATTCTGCACTTTTTGCCAGTGGTATGTTTGCTAGCAAGTTAGCAACTAACGTCCTGAGTGAGCTGCAGTGGCAGTGGTCGAATTGGATAAGTGGTCTGAGTTTGTTATTCGCATTATGCTTTTTGGTAACGGTAGTTATCTGGAGTAAAAAAGGTGGAAACAGTGGTGGCTGGCGTGAAATTTTGGGTATATACAGTGAGGAGTATGCCCGGGAAATAAACAACAAAGCGAACAGTAACGGTTTTCTTGCGATGTTGCTGCTTTTGTTACCAGGATATATTCTGGGTGATTCTAAATTACTCAGCAAGTTTGATGCGGCTGTAGCAGAAGTTATTACGCTGAACAATTATGTGCTGTTAATGTTGGTGCTGACCAGTTTGGTATGGGGTCTTACGGTGTTATTTAAACTCCGGGATGAGGGGGATAGCTAATGGAGGGGGTCAATAACAGTATCGCAGTATTTCGGGCTGAGCGTCAGTTGTCCCAACAAGAACTGGCTGACGCGATCGGGGTATCCCGCAAAACCATAAGTACTGTAGAAACAGGACGGTTTACGCCGTCTGTTGTGATCGCTTTAAAAATGGCACAATTTTTTCAAGTTCCAGTAGAGCAAATATTTACTTTAAAAACATGATTGAGAAGCTCTATTAATTTTTTTAACAAATTTAAAATATGCATTTTATGGATTAACTGAGCGGCATTTTTCTTGTAGTTGTTTAATGAAGTCCGGCCCCATTTTAGGGGCTAAGATTGCCATGTTAGAAGAGTTGTCTAATTAAAAGCAACGTCGTACATTTTCAATAAATTCAAGCGTAATGATGCCGGTTTGGCGTTTATAATCAGGTTCTAAAGCGATGCGTGATAACAGTTATTAGCTAATGGATAATTACAGCTGCAGCAGGCCACATCAATTCAACAATGGTGTGCCTCCGGCAATAGCTGAGCTGAGGATCTATCTAACTTCCTGACCGGAATTAGTTGACCACTACAAACACTCTGTGTGAGGGGTAGGTATATCGTAAATACTTAACTTCTCTAAACTGTGCGAGTTTATGACTTAACATCAACCTCCGTGAAACCAACTCTTTTACATGCAGCAAAAGCATCATTTAATGATTTAAATGTACGTTTACATCGAATACCATCACGCCCTTGCTCTAACTCAAGTGTTAGACAGACACCATTGTGCTTAATAAATTTTGTGACCCAACCTGGAATTTTGTCACCTTCGAATTTGTCACGGTATATAACAGCAATCTTTAAATCACCGGCCTCGTAATGCATTTTAAGTTGTTCTAATTTCATTTTTTAGCCTGTTTGAAAAATTATCAGTATAAATTCAGTGCAAGGTGAATGTTCTTTGTAAAAATTGCCAACTGGTTAATTGCATAAAAAGTACCACCCGTTTGAAAGTGCTTGTTACCATTCGTTGCAAATTAACTGCACCACCACTTTCACTAAAAGTACCACTTATTCGGATAGCAGCTTTGTGCCAGAAGCGGAAATTCACTGAGATTCGATTAAATCGGCGCTTTTTTCTGAAAGCAGACGATTGCCCTCAGAAATTTTAAAAAAGTCTTCAGGAACTCACTTTTATGTCCAACGCAAGTTGACATAATTCACTTCAATTTATATGATTGATTAGTCATGTATATAAGTGGTGCTTTTATGTCAAACTTAGGTCGCCCGATTAATTACGCAGCTAGAGAGGCTAAAGTAGAGGCTATTCTTGATGGTGCAGTGCAATGCTTCGTTAAAAAAGGATTTCATGGTTCTAGCATGACTGAGATCGCGCGTGCATCACAAGTCAGTCAGGCTAGTCTCTATCAGTATTTCACTTCAAAAAATGAACTCATCTTGGAGATTGCTAAGCGCTACTCTACCAGCGATCTGGAAGCTTTGAGGAGAATTGAAAGTGCCAGTGACTTCTTGGACGCGCTAGAGAGAGAGCTCTATCTCACAGGTGACAAAGTTAAAACTATTATGTATCTGGAAATTCTTGCTGAATCATCTCGGAACGAAGAGATCAAGCAAGCTGTCCAGGCGTCGTTTAAAGAGCTCTTTATTGCTTCTTGTGAAATGATCAAGAAAATACAAGTTGATAGTGGTGCTACTTATCTGTTCACGCCCGAAGAGATTGCGCACTATTTATTTGCCTACGTAGATGGCTTGTCCTGTCAGATCGCTACTGAAGATGTTGAATACTCGCCGGAGCGTTTACGTCAGTTGGTTCAGGTCCTTCTTAAACCAAACAACTAAATTATATCTACCGCTATGACATACAAAAAGGTGGGTCACCATGAGTTCGTTTAATTATATAACTGATCAGTTACTTATGTATTTTAGCAATGTACGATGCACGATTGTCGTCATTTTACTATTTGCTTCTCTAATGTTGCTGCAGGGGTGTAATAGTGAAAACACTACCGAGCTTGTTAAGGAAAATAGGCAATTAGTTCTGTTAAACGAGGTAAAAGCAAACGATTACCAGCAGGAATCGCTCTTCCCAGGTATTACACAGACCGAAAGCCGAGCTCAGCTAGCGTTCGGTGTTTCTGGTAAAGTCCATAAAGTCATGGTTGATATTGGTAGTCAACTAAAAGCCGGTGAAGTAATGGCAACAATGGATTTGGAGCGCTATCAGCTCGTGCTCGATAGCGCTCGGTCTGAGGTATCCAAGGCTCAAATTGCACTTGAAGAATATACGTCAAATTACGAACGACTAACTCGCCTGCGATCAAACAAGACAATATCTCAACAGGAATTAGAGGCATCCAGAACTCTCTACCTAACTGCACAAGCATCACTTCGGGATGCAAATAGCAAAGTACAATTAGCTGAAAGAGACCTTGCACAGGCAGTGATAAAAGCACCCTATGACGGTGTCGTTTCTAGTAGGCAAGTTGAGCCCTTCGAGGAAGTTGAGCAAAACCAAGTTATTTTTTCCTTTGATAGCTCTGCAAAACTAATTGTTGAATCATCAATTCCTGTTTATTTGGCCGCTACACTTCGTTCAACAAAGGAACCCAGCATCACTATCACTCATCAAGGGCAATCATTTAACGCTTCTGTTGCTCATATTTCTGCGCGAGCAACGAATGGTGTGAGTTTACCGATCAAGCTTCACCTTCATCTTCCAGACAATCAATTTTTGCCGCCAGGGGTCGTCGTTTCAGTTAATTATCGGCTGCAAAATAGGGAGAATTTGATTCTAGTACCGCATGGTTCAGTTTCTGGCGAAGCAACTAATGAAAGTACATTTGTTTACTCCTATGACAGCGAAGCTCAAATTGTTAGTCGAAGACCGGTTCAAATAGTCGACATCCAACCATCAGGGTACTGGATCAGTAGTGATTTGAGACTTGGAGAACGGTATGTTGCAGCAGGAGCTGCATTTATAAGTGACGGCCAGCATGTTCGAGTGTCAGAGGAGAAGCACTGATGTCAATTACAGGCTTTTCACTTTCCAATAGCCGCATAGTGCTCTTTTTCTTTCTTGTGCTGACAGGCATAGGCATGGCCCTATATCCAAGTTATCCATCGCAGGAAGAACCAACACTTCCGATAAACGTAACGGTCGTGACAGCCTATCACCCCGGGCTAGATATATATCAAACAGAAGCCTTGTTAGCGATCCCGATCGAACGCGCTTTACGTGAACTTGAAGAAACCAAAAATGTCGTGACATCTATACGCGCGGGAGAAATCTATATTTCTTTGGAAATTAAGGATGGAACATCGGATTACGATCAAGCATGGCTCAGAGTGAAAGCTAAGATGCAGGATTTGCAAAACTCGCTTCCTGAGGGTGTGTCAGGTCCATTTGTTGATGATAGTTACGATGCTGTGGCTGTAATGACGGTGGCTCTTAGTGCGCCGAAGCAATCTTTTGCGCAATTGCGGGATAAAGCAGGTGAGCTGCGCGACTTCATATACAGTATAAAAGGCATAGATAAAGTTACATTGCACGGTATTTCACAAGAGCAAATATCAATAAAATTAAAGCCATTTGCTGCATCACGGTATTCAATAAAGCCAAGCGATATATATTTACAAATTAAAAATAATAGTGCTCTAGATAATATAGCAAGAGTGAACTTTGATTCACTTGAAAGTCGACTGTATGTACGAAGTGATTACAAATCAATACAAGACATTAAATCTACACCAATAGTGCTCCCAGATGGAAGTATATTAACGCTAGGCAGTTTAGCTGACGTGGAAAGAGTCGCGGCTCAGCCATTAAATAATGCAGCGTATTTAAATGGAAGTCAGACTATTGCTGTGGCGGGTTATATGACCCCCGGCGTAAACATGGTGGATTTCAACGAACAACTTCGTAAAAAAATATCACAATGGGAAAATAACTTACCTGCTGGCTTTCAATTAAAAATAATTACTGATCAAGGTGAAGTTGTAGACCAAGTCATATCAAAGATGACCTCTACGTTATTAGAAACGATTCTGGTTGTTACTGCGGTAGCCGTTTTTGCTTTAGGAGTTCGTGCAGGGTCACTTGTTGGTCTGGCTGTGCCAATCACTTGTGTGATGTCGTTGGTCGTTTTGCGGGCTATGGGTATCGAGCTGAATCAGGTCAGTATCGCCTCTTTTATTATTGCGCTAGGTATATTAGTTGATAACCCGATGGTTATCGTTGAAAACATCTCAAAACGAGTTCAGCACGGTGAATCGAGGAAATCTGCATCTCTGCAGGCGGGGGAAAATCTTGGCACTCCAATGCTTATTGCCAGTCTTACCGTGTTCCTTGCTTTTGCACCCCCAATGTTCACCGATAATCTGACTGCTATTTATATGCAGACCTTAACGATAGTAATTGGCGTGACTTTGATCATTTCCTGGTTTGTAGCCATTATGCTTGTGCCTATTTTTGCTCAATGGTTTATCAAAACAAATAAGGGGGCGTCCGATAATCAACAGCCGTCAAAGTTAATGATCTTTATGTCTGGCCTTTGGGACAGTGTGATTAAACGGCCAAAGACATTTTTAGCTGCAACGACGGCAAGTCTCGTTTTTTCTTTGTTTTTGTCTGGCTCTATCCCTGAAGCTTTCTTCCCGCCTTCTGAACGCCCTCAGCTTCAAATTACCCTAGAGCTCCCAGCAGGAACTCCGGCTGAACGAACTGCTGAAGTTGCAAAAGAGGTTACACGCTGGCTTTCCCAAGAATCTCGATATTCAGAGATTACCGATGCTACTGCTTACATTGGTGAGGGGGGGCCTCGTTTTATTTTGGGTTTAAACCCGCCAGAGCCCGCGCCGCATAAAGCTTATCTAGTCGTAAATCTTGGCAAGGATACAGATGTTGCCGAGTTTATAAGTCAGCTAAGAAGCGAAATGCCCCCAGTCTTCCAATATGCCAAACTTGGTATAAATCCCTTTTTTATGAGTTCTACGCCTCCAGGGCAAGCAGCTATGAGAATAATCGGTGACAACCACCTTGAATTATTAGAAGCAGCAAAATCTATTCAGCAGGCTCTTATCAATGTGGAAGGTACTATCAACATTATGCAGGACTGGGAAGCTCCAGTTCCAAGTCTGGTAGTCACAATCGACCAAGAAGCAGCAAGTCATGCAGGAATAACGCGTGAGGATATATTTACGGCATTGAGAAAAAATACCATAGGTGAAAGCGCCTCTGAAATGCAAGAGGGTGAGTATCAGTTGCCTATCGTACTAGCGATGCCGTCAGGAAATTCATCTCTAGAAAAGATAAGAAATATTCAAATTTTTTCTGAACAGTCTAATAAGGCTGTTTATTTATCCGAAATTGCTCAGGTTTCTCTGGAGCTTCATCCATCAATTATCAAGAAAAGGAACTTAAGGTCAACGGTGACTATTACTGCTTTGAACCCTGCAATGACGTCTATGGAGTTAGTTTCGAACATTGCCAGTACATTAGATGATGCTCGAAATAAATTCGATGTTCTAATTGAATTTGGTGGGGAAATTGAAGAGAGCGAAGTGAGTTTTGAAGCTGTTTTCTCATTTTTGCCAATATGTATGCTTGGTATGATAGTTCTTTTTTTATATCAATATAACTCCTTCAGAAAAGTTGCAATAATTGTTTTAAGCGTGCCTTTCTGTGCTATTGGAGTTTTGTTAACTTTGATAATTTTCAGGCTGCCTTTCGATTTCATGGCAAATCTCGCGATATTTGCATTGATAGGCATGATTGTTTCGAACGCAATGCTGATCATTGAACAGGTCGATATTGAGATAGCATCTGGAAAATCTGAAACTGCATCCCTTAAATCAGCATTGATACAAAGATTCCGCCCTGTCGTTTTAACACAATTAACCACAATTCTTGGGCTAATCCCTTTGTTGATAGCAGATGATCCGCTGTGGCGTTCATTCAATGCCGTTATGACAGGAGGGCTTATCTCCGGGACCATCGCATCTTTTATCGTCGTGCCATGCTTGTATGTTTTGTTCTTCCATAGCAAGAAACGTTAATGGCTACTTTGATGAATAAAGTGGTTTTTCATATTTATTTGACTCAATTTAATTGAAAATGGGTGAAAAGATGATTGATACTTCAAAGCAAAAAATCCATAACTACGATGTTCTTGTTATTGGCGGAGGGCTTGCAGGCTTATCTTCGGCGAGGCTATTTAAGTCTGCTGGAGTATCTGTTGCAGTGTTGGAAGCGCGTGATAGGATTGGCGGTCGTCTCTTATCACAGCGTCTAGATACTGGCCATACGATCGACCTTGGAGCTCAATTTATTGGGGATTCTCAGAAACGAATTTCAGCTCTAGTCGATGAAGTTGGTCTGACTCGAATTTTACCAAACACAACCGGAGACAATTTTTTCTTACTTTCGCCGAGTTCAGAGCCGATATTCAAAAGCGGTGACCGACTTCCCCTCTCTCTTTTAAGTCAGTTAGATGTACTTGTGGGTATGTGGCGTTTCGAGCATAAGCTTGAATCTTTCCAAAGCAATATGGATATGCTGGATACAATATCAGCTAATGAATTCGTGAATAAATTTATTCTCACTCAAACACCTCGCGATTTAGTTGCTGCATACGCCGAGGGAGAAATGTGCACATCACTCCAAGGTATTTCAGCGTATGAATTCCTTGATCAGCTGAAATCAACTGGTGGCTCTGATGGTGAGGCTGACTCTACTCAGTGGTATCTTGCAGAAGGCACGCAGCCACTTGCTGAATACCTTGCTGACAAGCTAGGAACATCATTAATACTTAGTTCACCCGTTTCTAAAATCCATCAGTGCGACGATTGGGTCACGGTAGATACGGCCACAGGTATTTACAGAGCACGTCAACTCATAGTGGCAGTACCACCTCAACTTTATGGCAGCATTGGATTATTACCACAACTCCCTGATTACCAGAGCGAAGTCATTACCGACTTTGCATGCGGTCATGTTATTAAAACCATACTCGTATTTGAGAGTCCTTGGTGGCGAGATGTTGGGGCATCTGGACGAGGACTTGCCATTGGTGGAATTCTCAATGCGGCTGTGGATAGCTCGCCGGCAGATAACAGTCTAGGTATTCTCACTGTTTTTTCAACGGCTTCAAGTGCACGCCGACTAGGCTCACAATCGGAAGAGTACCGGATTGCAAGCATCTTAAAATATATTCAGTCTTTGAGCGATGTTTCAGTTCCTAAGCCTGTCTTTGCGAGATCCATAGATTGGAATGCAGACCCATATTCTTTGGGAGGCTATGCAAGTCGAAGAGGGATTGGAGGTTGGTGGCAGGCCCCCGATTTGTTTGCTCGAGTTGGGAGAATACACTTTGCAGGTACAGAGACAGCGACCGAGTGGCGCTCTTTCATGGAGGGGGCTCTGCAATCTGCGGATAGAGCCGTCGACGATGTCCTCGATGAGTTGCGAAGCTGTTCACTGGATTAGGTCACCTGATTTATTAGACCACTACAATGAGAAGTTCACAAAAATCGAATGTCCGCAATTAACGCAAACCAGAGATTCGTTTCTTTCGAGATCGCCTGCTCTGAACAGCTGCAATTCGCTCAGGCTGTGTAAAAACTCATATTTTCCGCTCTTTCAGCGGTTGGCCAGTATGCACTGTTAGTGCCTCGCTGAAGTTATCTGTGTGCGTTTT
>NZ_AUDG01000078.1 GCF_000425345.1 Rheinheimera baltica DSM 14885
TGGGATTCGAGAAAAACGGTAGTACAAAAATACACCGAATAAGCTTGTTACTGCTGCTGAGCAATTTAGCTTCATTAGTGCTGATATTACTGGGTGTTGGGCTGACCGTAGCCAATCAGCAACGCCGGTTCCAGGCAAACAGCTATCGGGATAAACGTGTCTTATCGTTTCATACCTTGGGGTTAAGAGCGGTGGCAAAGCAGGTAATGTTTACAACAACACAGTGGCGCAGTACCTTGCGCCACTGCAAACACTTGCTAGATACAACGAGTTACAACATTGAATGCGGGGGCTAAATTCGTGGGGATCCCTCAGGGTCAGATCAAAATTAACTGATACAGCTGTCGCCACGTAGCGATAGCAGCTTTAATGTCAATCTGACATCCCTTTCTCGTTATTTTGGCCAACAAAGAACTAGTTTCAAAAGTAATTGAAGTTCTTAATATTTATCAGGTTGTACCGAATACCCAATCTAGAACATAACCGATGGATGCGCAACTTGAAAAAACATGACGTTACTGCTTGAGGCCAGCTAAATGCAGCGGTGCTGTTGAAATGCATTCAACTAGCCAATACACTTTCTGCCAAGTGGATTGGGGGTGCCTGGTCGGCGTCATAGCCTCGGTGAGTATCATCGGGGCTTTTCGCTTTCTGGTGCTGGAATCAACGGTGTCAGTGTGATTGATTGTTTGTTCCCTGAGTGACCGGACTTCATCAACTAAGCACTTCGTAATCGCTGAAGCTTGTAACTACAATCGAAGCAAAAAAAGCTTCATTTGTAGCTTATTTTGCTTCGATTATTAATAATGAAACCGGCACTGCGCTATTACCAGATAACCATCTATGTAGGTGTAAACCAAGCGGTGCTCGCGGTCTATCCGGCGTGAGTAAAAGCCGGCGAAGTCGCCTACTAACCGTTCTGGTTTGCCTTTACCTTCCAGTGGTGAGCGCATGGCTTCTTTGATCAGCTCATCAATACGGGTACTTAGCTTTTTGTTGTACTGCTTAAAATATTGGTAGTCATCCCAGGCGTGTGCATCAAAGGCAACACCGGGTTTAGTTAGTTTCTTGCTCATCTAAAAAAGGTTCCTTCACCTCGAAGGCGCCAGCTTTAATGCGTGCTACCGATTCCCGCAAACGGTTTGCATTATTCGGCGTACTGAGTAAGTACAGCGTTTCCTGCATGGCGTTGTAATCTTCCTGAGAAATCATCACAACATTACCAGAGCGCTGGTTTGTCACTAACGTCGGTTCGTGAGTATCCAGTACAGTATCAATAACCGCCTTAAAGTTAGCCCGTGCTTCGCTAACAGTAAGAATGTTCATATTCGGTTGCTCTCCTATTTTTCAACATACCGTTCTTTAACTGCCACATCTGAAACGGAATAAAAGGATGGTACCAATGTTTGTACAATCTGGCAATGTGAATGTACATTGGTGAATTTGACTCTCTCACTTTAGTAAGTTGCATAAAGCGCCAGCCGTTTTTTATCTTTGCTATGTTAGGTTAAAAAAATCATCATAGCACTTGACCCTAACGCAACGTTATAGCTCAGGCTTAGTGCATCGGGTTAGTGAGTTAAGTAAGGCGGAGGCGCAGCAGCGTGCAAAAGTGGTTTAGTGTTAGTCAGGTGAGTCAGCTCGCCGGTGTCAGTGTGCGAACCTTGCATCATTATGATCAGATAGGTTTACTGACGCCGCTGCGGCGGCAGGACAACGGTTATCGTTGTTACTCAGAGCCGCATCTGGCAAAGCTACAGCAAATTCTGCTGTACCGGCAGCTGGATTTTAGCCTGGAGCAGATCCGCGACATGATGCAGGCAGCAGACTTTGACGCTGTAAACGCATTGCAGCAGCAACATGCCTTACTGCTTAGCAAACTCGATGCAACTCAGCAGATGATTAACAACATTGAGGTAGCTATGACAATTGCACAAGGGAAACAAAATATGCAAATCCTGTTTAGCACTGTGCCGCAGGATAAAGCGGCACAGTGGCAACAAGATTTTGCCAACCAGTTTTCAGAACCTGGCGAGTACGAAACTGCGTTACAGGCAATGGGTAATGTAAGTGCCGCGCAATCACAGCATTTGACAGAGGAGTTTGATAACTGGGTAGCGCAGTATCTGCCGTTACTTGCCCTACCGGTGCAAGCAGAAGCCGTGCAGCAGCTGGTACTGCAGCACCTTGCCATGCAAAACCGCTTTTTAAGCCAGATGATGTTGGATGAGGCTTATCAAGGCCTGACCGGTGAAATCTTTTTGATGCTGACAGAAGCGTTAATTGAAGATGAATTGGCGCAGCAAATGTACGCGTATTATAACCCGGCGCTTCCAGAGCATTTATACGAGGCAATGATGTATTTTACCGAGCACAGCTTTAAACCTGCACCCGAGCAATATCGCTTTATCGGCGTAGAAAAGGCAGACAGCTTAAGTTAAGGCTAAAGCAGCGATAGCGGCGCGGCCAGCGCCGCCGTTCGCGTTGTTATGGGCTATCCGGTATTTCCGGCTCGGTCAGCAGTGCCAGCAGTTGCAGCGACTCCTGCCAGCCGGCATAACAAAACTCAAGCGGTATCGCCTCTGGTATGCCGCTTTGCTCAATAGTCAGCTCAGTGCCGCACAACAATGGTTTTAGCTTAATGGTTACCAGCATTTGACCGGGCAGGTTAGGGTCATCAAACTGGTCGTTATAGCGAATTAGCTCGTTTGGTTTTAACTCCAGATAAGTGCCGCCAAAGCTGTGGCTTTGGCCGGTATTAAAATTGGTAAATGACATTTTATAACCGCCGCCCACCCGCGCATCCATGCTATGCACCTTGCCGGTAAAACCATGCGGCGGGCACCATTTCGCCAGAGCATCGGCATCTAAAAAAGCGCGGTATAACCGCTCTGGTGTGGCTTTCATTACCCGGTGCAGTGTTACGGTATTACCTGACATTTTGCTTCTCCTGAGTAAAACGCATTAGTTTGACGTATCACAGCTTAGTCGAAGCGGCGGGGATGGTTTCGACAGGTGCTGCAAAAATTTGATAGCAATGTTTTTCTATGGCTGCGGTTATCGCACTAAATACCCTGCCCAAAACCCTTGCTGGCGCTGATACAACCAGCCAGAATAGCGCTAATTTGCTGTTGAGGTGGTTATGGTTAATCTGGCCCTGCTGGGTGCATTTATTCCGACATTTTTATTTGTCTCGGTGACGCCGGGTATGTGCATGACACTGGCGATGACGTTGGGCATGAGCCAGGGTGTACGGCGTACGTTGTGGATGATGTGGGGCGAAATGCTCGGCGTAGCGCTGGTGGCAATACTGGCGGTATGCGGCGTGGCGGCGATAATGCTGCAATTTCCGGCGGTGTTTCAGTGGTTTAAAATTGCCGGCGCCTGCTACCTCGGCTACATAGGCCTGCAAATGTGGCGCGCTAAAGGCAAGCTGGCGTTGCCGCAACCGGGCGAGCTACCGGCTAAACTTGCGCGGCGCACCTTGTTTAGTCAGGGCTTTATTACCGCGGTGTCTAATCCCAAAGGCTGGGCCTTTCATATGGCGCTGTTGCCGCCGTTTATTGATAGCCAACTGGCGTTTTGGCCGCAGTTGCTGGTGCTGGTAGTTATTATTATCTTATTGGAATTTGGCTCTATGCTGCTGTACGCCAGCGGCGGCAAAGCATTGGCGCTGTTTTTCAGTAAAACCAACCGGGTGCAGTATTTAAACCGCATCGGCGCCAGCCTGATGTTTGGTGTGGCGCTGTGGATGTTGCTGGGGTAGCAGCTTATTGCTGGTGGCGATGGCCGGGCGCTTTGTTGCTGCCAAGGCCGCCGCTTAGTATCAGCTGTAGCAACCCGCGTAATAACTCCAAGCTGATAATAAGTGGCAGTACTATGGTAAGGCCGGTGAGTAAACTGCGTACTACTACTTTAATTAACCTACCTATTTAAACTGCAGCAAAAAATTGCGTCAAGCTTACCTTAATTGGTTTTGACTGTCTGTTGGCTAAGTGGCGACTTAACCTAATTTGAACGCACTTAACACATCGAGGTTGCGCTAACGGGCGCAACATGGATAATTTGCCGCGACAATAATGAAAATAACCGGAACTACGGAATGCGCATGAAAACCAAAACCCTAATGATTGCTGCCGTGCTAGGCTTAAGCCTGGGTGCTGTGGCCGATGAAGGCCAGTGGCAACCCTACCAAATGGCGCAGTTACAAGACGAATTAACTGCCAAAGGCATTGAAATTCCGGGCAAGCAGTTGGCTGATTTAAGCCAGTACCCGATGAACGCTATGGTCAGTTTGGGCTACTGCTCAGCGTCTTTTGTTTCGCCTAATGGCTTGGTAATAACAAACCATCACTGTGCTTATAACGCGATTCAAAACAACTCAACGAAAGACAATAACCTGATTGAAAAAGGCTTTTTAGCCAAGTCGCTGTCAGAAGAATTACCAGCCGGTGCGCAGGAGCGTTTATATATTACTGAAGCGGTAACCGATGTTACGGCGCAGGTTGCGGGCGCATTAGCGCCAGAGCTTAGCGGCAGTGCACGTTATGAAGCGATTGAAGCAAACCGTAAAGCACTGATTAAAAGCTGTGAAGCCGACCCGAACTACCGCTGCTCGGTGGTCAGTTTTCATCATGGTTTAGAATATTTTCAGATTAAACAATTAATGCTGCAGGATGTGCGGTTGGTTTATGCACCATCAGAGTCTGTAGGCAATTATGGTGGAGATATTGATAACTTTGAGTATCCGCGCCATACCGGTGACTATACCTTTATACGTGGCTACGTTGGCAAAGACGGAAAGCCTGCACCTTACTCGGTTGATAACGTACCCTATAAAAGTAAACATTTTTTAACGGTTAATGCCAGCGGTGTTCGCCAGGGCGATGGTATTTTGCTGGCCGGTTATCCGGGGCGTACCAGTCGTTATCGATTAGCCGATGAAATTGCATTTGCTGCTAATTGGCAATATCCGGCGCAGGTAAAAACCTATCAACAAATCATTGATACCATTGATCACCTCAGTGCGAAAGATGCCGACTTAAAAGTAAAGTATGCCTCTACCGTTAAAAGCCTGAATAACAGGATGAAAAAACTGCAGGGTTTGCTAGATGGGTTCGGTGTTACTGATATTCATGCCATTAAACAACAGCAAGAGCAAGCATTGCTTGATTGGATAAATGCCGACGCCAGTCGCAGCGCCTATCAGCAAAGCATTAGTGCACTACAGCAGGTGATTGATGCAGAGCAAGCGTATAGTCAGCAAACTTATTACTTTGATAATGCCAAACGCAGCGATATGTTAAAAGCGGCGATGACCTTGTATCGGCTGGCGATAGAAAGCGAAAAGCCAGATGCTGAGCGTGACATGGGGTATCAGCAACGTGATTTAAGCATGATTGAAAGCCGTTTAGCCAGAATGGAGAAAAGTTTTGATCCGGCGATGGATGTTGCTATTTGGTCAGAGCAGGTGGCAGAGTATTTAGCTCAACCAGATGCGGTGCGTGTCGCTGAACTAGATGCCGCTTTAGCTGTGAGCGCCGGTATGAGCCAAGCTGAAGTAAGCGCAAAGCTTGCCACCTTGTATCCGCAAAGCCAGTTAACCACGACAGAAGGGCGTAAGTACTGGTTAGGCAAGGCACCAGCAGAGTTTGTGCAAAGTACAGACCCGTTTATTCGTATTGCTGTTGCGATATATGCAAAAAATAAAGCGCTAGTGCAGCAGGAAAAAACATTAAGTGGCCAGCTGTCGCAGGTGCGTCCGGCTTATATGCAGGCAGTTATCGCGTATAACAACGCGCAGGGTAAACCGGTGTATCCAGATGCCAACAGTACGCTACGTATTACCTACGGCTCGGTAGAGGGTTACCCGGCGGTGGATGGTGTTTATAAAACGCCGTTTACGTCGGTAAAAGGGTTAATTGCCAAGCGGCAGGCAGAGTATCCGTTTAACGCACCGCAAAAACTGGTAGATGCCTACAATAATGGCCAGACTGCCGGCTATTTTTATCAGAATTTGGCCGCTAAGCCTCAGTTACCCTGGCATTGCAAGCTGTTTAGCTGTCCAGAGCCAGACGTAAAAGCGTTTAACTCGGTGCCGGTTAACTTCCTTACCAGTGCAGATACCACTGGCGGTAACTCTGGTTCAGCGGTAATGAACGGTAAAGGTGAGCTGGTAGGGTTAAACTTTGACTCCACCTACGAATCTATTACCAAAGATTGGTATTTCAATCCTGAAATTACCCGTGCGATACACGTTGATATCCGTTATGTGCTGTGGCTAATGCAGTACGTAGATGGCGCACAAAATGTGTTAGATGAAATGGAAATTGTCAGATAACTGTGTTGCTAAATACACGTTACCTAGAACTGAAGCCAGTGTGATTAACATCGCACTGGCTTTAACCTAGCGTTGGCCGGTTATCGGTTAATAATAAAGTCTGCCGTGCTGCGGCGGACTTTTTTTAAGTTTACCAGCCAGTCGCCTTCCGCTTCACGATAACCCAAAGGCAGTAGTAATACTGACTTCAATCCCAGTTCGGCCAGATTTAAAATGGCGTCTACTTTTTCCGGTTCAAAACCTTCCATCGGCGTGGCATCTACTTTTTGCTCTGCTGCTGCCAGTAAGGCTGAGCCTAAACCTATGTAAGCCTGACGCGCAGCATGCTCAAAATTTTCTTGTGCCGGGCGCTGCGGATAGTACCCCAACAACTTTTGCCGGTAGGCTTCCCAACCTTCGTTTTTAAAACCACGCTGTTCGTTCACCAGATCAAACATGCTGTTAATGCGCTCTTCTGTGTAGTTATCCCAAGCCGCAAAAACTAATAAATGCGAACAGTCGGTCACCTGAGACTGATCCCAGGCAACGGGACGAATTTGTTTTTTAAGCTCGTGGTTAGTAATAACCAATACCTGATATGGCTGTAGACCACTTGAGCTGGCACTTAGGCGAATAGCTTCCAGAATAATGTCCAGTTTTTCTGCTGGCACAGTTTGATGTGGTGTCATTTTTTTTGTGGCATAACGCCAATTGAGTAAATCAAGGGTATTAGACATCTTTGTTCCTACATTTATTTTGTACTAGTTGGTATATAAGGGCGTAGTAGTGATGTTTCAATAGGGTGAAATTTGTATTTTTGCTGGTGATGAGCAGGTAATGCCGCTGTACTTTAAACCGGCTTATGCCTGCGGTTGATATGTTAATGGATAATGTTTTTTTGTTAATTAAGCCTGATATCTTGACCTGAAAACGGATATCAACTAGCTTAAGAAAGCGCTTACATTTCTGTATTAACATAATAATATTGTCTGTACCTATGGTAACAGGACAAAGCAGGTAAGTGCGGCAAAACAAGTGTCTTAGGACGGGATAAAACAAAGCATAAAATTGCAGATGGCAAGATCTGTGGTTGAGCGTGGCCTGCAAAAATGCCGGATGCCACTTTGCAAGTAGCTTTCACTCAAAACATTTTTACATTCAGCAAACCCAGTCGGGGCTATGGTAGGCAATTAATGTGCCCGCTGTGCCCTTATTTGACAATGTGCAACCTATGGGTTTTTGCAAATGAAACAATTTAACAATTTACCGACGTGGTTTAAACCGCGCGCCTGGTTCTGCAGTCTGCTTGGTCTGTGTTGGCTTGTGACGCCGTCTAGCGTACTGGCCGATGTTACCAACCCCGTCATTGGTAACCTGCTGTTCGAAGATAACTTTAATAACGTAAATAATAATACCTGGAATAAGGTTGAAGGCGATGGTTGCCAGCTGGGTCTTTGCGGCTGGGGCAACCAGGAGTTGCAATGGTATAGCGCCAATAACTTAAGTATTGAGCCGGTACCAGGTGAACCAGGCAACACGGCGCTGGTGTTGCAGGCCCGCAATGAAGCTATCGGCGGTCGTGCTTTTAGCTCTGGAAAAGTAGACAGCCAGCATAAACTGGCGGTGCAATTTGGCATGATTGAAGTACGCGTACGAGTGCCAGAGTTGGGTATAGGCTTATGGCCGGCAGTGTGGATGCTTGGCACCAGTACAGCCAGTTGGCCGGCAAAGGGCGAAATTGACATGATGGAAATGGGCCATCGGGCCCAGGCCAGAGCAGACGCCGGACATCCGGGCGCTAATATCAACAGCTATACCGCTGCCAATGCCATTTTTTACGCCGATGCGGCCTGTGTGCCACAAAACCCATCGTGCGCCGCGATGACCGCCTGGCAAACCGACAATGCTTATGTCGCCACTCAACCACTGAGTAATCGTTTTGTTACTTACCGCACCTACTGGACCGATACTCAATTACGTTTCACCGTAGTGGATAATGGTGTGGAGTACGATATGTACGATGCGCCGATTAACATTACTGAAGAATCAAGCGAACTGCAGCAGCCATTTTACCTGTTGTTGAATCTGGCGGTAGGTGGCAATTTTACGGATGCTGCTAACAATGCTCAGGTTAGTGCCCCCTTACCGGCAAAAATGTATATAGATTATGTGCGGGTTTACCAGCTAAATGGCATGGGACAAGTGTTTAATGGCAACGTTAACCCACCGCAAAGTGGCAGCTTTGGTGTGTTTACAGACGCTGCCACCACCGATCAACTGGACGCCGGTGTAAGTTCAGATATTTATATCTGGAACCAGGCTTCGGTGACCGCCGGTAACACAGCACCGCTGGAGGGCAGTAATGTCATTGCCTGGCGCTACACCAGCCCCGGGCAGTGGTTTGGCGGCGGTATTCAGGCGCGGCAAGTGCGCGATATGAGCAACTTTGCTAATGGCACGATGAAATTCAGCATAAAAATTCCGGCCAATGTGAGTTTTAAAATTGGCATTGCTGATGACTACACTAATCAACACTGGGTGAATTTTCCCGCCTATGAAAGCCGCTATGATTTAGTGCGCAATGGTGACTGGGCCGAAGCCACTATTCCGGTATCAGATTTACGTGGCGAATTTATAGCACTGCAGGCGTTAACCGGTATGTTTTATATTGCCAGTATGGATGGCGCCTTACCCGGCAACAGCTTTGAGTTTGCCATTGATAATATTGTTTGGCAGAGCGGTGGTACGGTTATCACTGACAGTGATAACGATGGTATAGCCGATAACCTGGACCAGTGTATCAATACGCCAACGGGCAGTGCCGTTGATAGTAATGGCTGCCCCACAGCCGCCGGCACATTTGGCGTGGCGCAAACCGGGGCCGACAGTATACGGTTTTATGTTAACAGCGGTAGCTGGGCAGACGTGCATTACCGGGTCAATAACGCTGGCCAGATAAACGTGGGTATGCAGCAGCAAAACGGTGTGAATAACTATCCGTTAACGGGGTTAGCGCCGGGTAGTGTGCTTAGCTACTTTTTCACCTATTGGGATACCGCAAAAGGCTATGCCATTGATACGGCGATGCAAACGTTTACGCTGGGCAATATCGTTACGCCGGATCCAGATCCAACACCCGACCCGGATCCAGACCCTACGCCAGACTTGGACAGTGACGGCGATGGTGTAAGCAATGAGCTGGATAACTGTCCTAATACGCCTGCTGGCACACCGGTTAATGTTAACGGCTGTCCGCTAACGTCAGTTAATGTGGTGCCGCTGTTTAGCGGAGCCACCGCGTTGGAACCCGCCATTCAGTATGACCGTGGCGATGCACTGGTAACACGTTTCTCTGACCGCGCCCGCGACCGCCACGCTAAAGAGAACCATTTTCAGGCCTACGATCATTACCTGACATTTTACTGGGAAGACAGAACCGCCGCGATTGAAATAGTCGACTATGTTGCGAAAGGTGGTAGCAGTATTCGGATGAATGTGGTGACGCAGAATAAACTGGACGACTTACAGGCAGAAAACCGCTGGTGGTATATCGGTAGAAATACACTGGCAGAGTTTTGCGGTAACGGCGTAATGAACATGGTTGATTACACCCACTACTGGAAAGAGGAAAGCTATAACTGTCGGGAAGGTAGGCCCATTCAGATAGGCGACAGGCTGGAATTTGAGGTCAGTCAGTTTCTCGACGCCTCAACCTTGCCGCGCGGTCGCGCTAATTACTATGGCACCACCTTTTTATATATTGTTGGTCAGGGCATAGTGCCGTGGGATGTCACCGACAAACAGGTGTTTCAACCCGGGCGCTACCTGCAGCGTGACTCTATACCTTTACCTGTTAGCGCGCGCCTAGGGGGCGACACGACCTTGCATGTGCAAATGACCGCCGAACCAGACGGCCATTTTCAGCAAATGGCCACTAATTTGGGTTACGACAATGGCCAGCCATTTGTGCGGGGCCGGCGTGTACACCATAGTTCAGTGTTGGATGGTAATCACGATGAAAATGCTGAAAATGGCACTTTTAACAGTATGGTTGGCTTAGCCGGTTCACACTATATCAATGCCCGCTGTTCTGGCTGTCATGTCCGCAATGGCCGGGCAGGGGTTGCAGCTGTTGGTGCTCCGTTGGACAAGTGGGTGTTTAAAGTCGGTAATGCGCAGGGGTTATCTCACCCTGAGCTGGGCCGGGTTTTACAGCCACGAGCTACGGCTGGGGCAACTGGCGAAGGTATGCCATCTATTGCTTCGTTCAGTTACGCCAATGGGTTACGTACACCTCAGTATCAGTTCAGTGGCACAGTGCCGGAGAAGTTTTCTGCCCGTATTGCCCCCCAGTTAAATGGTATAGGCTTATTAGAAGCGATACCGGAGCAAGCCATACTGGCGTTGGAAGATGAGGATGATGCTAATGGTGACGGCATTTCCGGCCGCGCCCATCGGGTTATCGACCCCGTTACCGGCGATACCCGTTTGGGCCGGTTCGGTTACAAAGCCGCAACCAGCAGTGTAAAACATCAGGTAGCAGCGGCCTTTAACACGGATATGGGCGTGATGACATCAGTACTTCCAGAGCCGGATTGCGGTGCGAATCAGACTGATTGCCGCACAGGCCCGCAATTGCCGCAGCAACATTTAGCAGATTTGGTCAAGTACATTTCATTACTGGGCGTGCGGGGCCAGCGTGACTATAACAACCCGCAGGTGCTGCAGGGTAAGGCCGTGTTTAGCAACACCGGTTGCAATGGTTGCCATGTCGAGAGCTTTCAAACCAGTGCTTACCACCCGCTGGCAGAGCTACGAAACCAGACAATCCGGCCATATACTGACATGCTACTGCATGATATGGGCCCGGGATTGGCTGACAACTTAGCGGAAGGCGGTGCCAGTGGCAGCGAGTGGCGTACAGCACCTTTATGGGGACTGGGCTTATCTGTCTGTGTTACCGGTGGTGTGGCAGGCAATACCGGCTGGGATGCCTTTGGCTTGGATGGTTACCAATACTGCACCCCAGATGCTAATTACTTGCATGATGGCCGCGCCCGCACTATAGACGAAGCCATTCGTTGGCATGGCGGTGAAGCTGAAACCAGTAAAGTGAACTATCAAAACCTTTCATCAGCAGATAAAGCTGCGTTATTGGCATTTTTAAATAGTTTGTAACACCTGGCACAACACGCTTGTTTAAACGGCATTCAATAGTAGTGCCGTTTTAATATTTCGGCTTTAAATCTAGTGATCCGTACCAACACTTTTGGACACTTTGCTAAGCGAGTACAATCGCTTAACGAGGTGAATAATGTCAACAAAGAAAATCCGCAAAACCCATACCGGTGAATTTAAAGCTGAAGCCCTGAAACTGGCTGATAAGATTGGTGTTGCAGCCACTGCCAGAGAATTAAAACTGCACGAATCTCAGTTATATAACTGGCGTACTGCGGCGGAGAAAAAGTCTACCACCAGTGAACGAGAGTCGGAGCTTGCTGCTGAAGTTGCCCGGTTTGAGTTTATTCTGGAGCATCAGCACCTGTTCTCGTTAATCAGAATGGTAGCGGTGCTTCAGGTGTCGCGTAGTGGGTATTATGCCTGGCGTAAAAGCGGCCTAACACCAAGCCCCAAGGCTGTGAAGCGTGCCGAGCGTGATGTGCTGATAAAGGAAGCGTTCGACGATTCCAAAGCGCGTAATGGCTCCAGACGTATTCAGGTAGACCTTGCTGAGCATGGCAAGAAACCGGATATCAAAACCATACTGAACAGCATGGAGCGGCAGGGTTTAGTGGCTAAAGCGGCCCGCAAGTTTAAAGTGACGACCGACAGCAAGCATTCGCTGCCAGTAGCCCCAAACTTGCTTGAACAGGACTTTAGCGCAACAGGCCCGAACCAGAAATGGGTCGGTGATATCACGTACCTGATGACCAGTGAAGGCTGGCTGTATCTGGCGGTAATCATTGATCTGTACTCGCGAGCAGTCATTGGCTGGTCGATGAGCAACCGTATGACAGCAGATCTGGTGTGCAGCGCATTGAACATGGCGTTGTTCCGTCGCGGCTTCCCTAAATCGGTGATCGTTCATAGTGATCGCGGCAGCCAGTATTGCTCGCATGATTACCGTGACTTGATTAAAAAGCACCAGTTGGTACAAAGCATGAGCCGTAAAGGCAACTGCTGGGACAATGCGGTAGCGGAAAGCTTCTTCCATTCATTGAAAGTTGAAGCGCTGCAGGACGAGCCAATAATGGATCGGGAAACAATGCGACAGCACGTTTTTGAATACATTGAGGTTGATTACAATAAGACCAGAAGGCATAGTGCTCTTGGCTATCTTAGCCCAGAGAATTTTGAATTGAAGAACAGTGCTTAGTGAAGTGTCCACTGTTGCTGGTACAGATCAGCTTGACTGGTTGGAGCTTAAGCAATAGACCGCAAAAAAGTTAGATTCTCAAAAGTTTAAGAGAATGAGAGTCTAGAGAGTTAGAGCTTAATTAATGGAAGTCAAAAGAGTTAGATTCTCAAAAGTCTAAGAGAATGAGAGTCTAGAGAGTTAGAGCTTAATCAATGGAAGTCAAAAGAGTTAGATTGTAGTGGTCAACTAATTCCGGACAGTAAATTAGATAGATCCTCAGCTTTTGCCGGTGGCACACCATCGTTGAATTGATGTGGCCTGCGCCAGTTGTAATAATCCATCAGGTAAAAACTAATATCACGCTGTGCTTCTGCTTTACTCATATAACCGGTTACCGGCACCCACTCAGACTTTAAGCTTCTGAACAGTCGTTCCATGGGGGCATTATCCCAACAATTTCCGCGACGGCTCATACTTTGAGTCATGCGATAACGCCATAATCTTTGGCGGAATAAGCGGCTGGCATACTGGCAACCCTGGTCAGAATGGAACATCACACCTTGTGGCCTGCCTCGTTGCTCATACGCCATATCCAGTGCTTTAACCGCCAACTCTGCATCCGGTTTGGCCGATAAGGCCCAGCCAACAACACGACGACGGTACAAATCTAAAACCACAGCTAAATAGTGCCAGCGGCCTTCTGCCCAGATGTAGGTAATATCACCGCACCACACGCTATCAGGTGCGCTGACATCAAATTCCCTGTCGAGATGATTAGGGATGTCCGGTCGTTCAACTTGCGCTGTTTTATAGCGATGAGGGCCAGGTTGCTTGCTCGCTATCCCGGCCTCTCTCATCAGGCTCATGACTTTAAAACGGCCTATCTGATAACCCAGCTCACGCATCATGCCGAGCAGGCTTCTGCTGCCGGCAGAGTTCCGGCTCGCTTTAAACAAGGCTTTGACTTTACTACGCTGCTCTAAGCGCTCAACATTGATTTGCTTGCTAAGCTGCTTATGCTCGTAATAGCTGCTCGTGGGCACATCAAACATGTCACAGACCATGTCTACCGCTTCATGTTCTCTTAACTGGTCTATCAGCGTGTACGTTCGAGCTCGTCTGACATTAAGAGTGCGGTAGCCTTTTTTAATATGGCTTTTTCCCGCTCCAGCCTGTTCACTCTGGCTTCCAGCTCCTGAATCCGCTGCTGCTCCGGCGTCAGAGCTTTAGCCTTGGGGGTTACTCCACCGCGTTCTTGCTCAAGCTGCTCTACCCAGCGGCGAAGTGCACTCTCACCAACACCAAGTGACTTAACTGCTTGTGCAATACTGTAGCCCTGGTCAAGCACCAGACCTGCAGCATCACGCTTAAATTCTGTTGAAAACGTACGACGTTGTTTTGCCATTGAACACCTCTCCTAACGTGGTAATCTTACCACCTAAAATGGTGTCCGGTTTTATTAGACCACTACACTATCGTAGTTCTTGACCGACTAAAGACCAAATTTTATGGGAAAATAGATACGTTGAAAGAGAAAATTAGGAACCATAAACATTTTGATATCGCAGTTATTCCCACGGTGCTAACTTCGCTATTCATTTCTATTCTAATATTTTTAGTCAGCGTTATGACAGTAGCCGTCCTCCTAGTGCTTTCTGGCTATTCCTCTGGTATGGAGAATGCTAATAAAGAAATTAGTAAATTTGTATCTTGTAGGTTAGCTGATTCAAGGTGTTCGACGATCGTTAAAGATGGAAAGTCGTTTGAAGGTGAAATTGTAGCTATATCCGATAAGTATGTAGCTATTTACGATGGGAATTTAACTCGGGTAATAGCCAACGATAGATTGGCAATTACAACAAAACCTATGCATGGAGAAAAACAAAACTAGGGCTTGTTGATCTTTCGAGATGGATTATTAGACAGCATGATGGGCTGGTACAATTACTTTCGCCAAAAACTAACCATGACAACCCATCATGCCAAGGACAATGTTAACAGACGAGTGCTGGTCAAAGCTAATCAGATTGATGCTTAAAACAGGCCGCATTTATGACAAACCGGAACACAGAAATACTTTCGAAGGCATTTTGTACCGGATGCGGGTCGGTTGCCCATGGCGCGATGTGCCAGAAACTTTTGGAGATTGGAGCGCCATCTACCGGCGTTTTAACTTGTGGTCTAAAAAAGGCATTCTGATGCAGCTATTCGCCGAGTTAAGG
>NZ_AUDG01000079.1 GCF_000425345.1 Rheinheimera baltica DSM 14885
TTGCGTTTGCGCAAGGTGGCAACGCCGTTGGAAGCCAGGCAAGACTGGATAATATCGGGTTCCAGAACATCGGACAGCGATGCAAATTCGGTAAGGCGGTTGATTGACGTGCGTGCTAATGCTTCTGACAGTTCCATAAAAAAATCCGATGGCTTAATGGCTCATCGGATTCTTACATCTACACAGGATCGGTCAACTGATCAGGAAAATATTTCTTAACTGATCGGCATTACAGCTTAAGGCTGCTTTTTTATTGTCTGAATCAGTTTAGTGCCATAAACGCCAGGCCGAGCTGATACACTTCTTCACTTTCCTGACTACAGCGTATCACTTTGGCACTAGCATCCAGCGGAGGAATACTGGCATTGGCTGAATCAAGTCGTACCCGAAGCAAGGTGCCCATTTCTAATGGTTCATCTACATCCACAGACATGCCTGACGCACTCAAGTCACGGCATATTCCATCAACGGTACGCCCCGTTTCAGGATCATTAATCAACAATTGCACTTCGGCATTAACCATCATCCTGAAATAATGCCGGTTATCTCCTTTTGTCAGCATAACGTCTCCCCTTGCTACATCAGCGTTAAGTTATAGAACTTTACATTAGTACTTTAAAACGCAAATAGATATCGCTCCACACTAGAACAAAGTTCACCGATACTCAACCTTTAATCTCGTTTACCGCATTTAGAATGCGTTTTACTGAAATAGGGTACGGCGTTCCCAACTGCTGTGCATGCAGCGACACCTTCAACTCCTCTAGCATCCAATAAATGGCCTTTACCTGTTCAGGAAGCACTGTTGCGCCAGCAAACTTACCCAACAAGTTATGGTAAGCGTCGGACGCTTTTTGATATTCGTGCATCAATAACCGGTCACGCTGAGGGTCAACGGGTAATTTCTCTAGTCGCTTATACATGGCTTGCAGATATCGCAATACATCATCGAGGCGGTTTGCCCCATGTGTGCTGACAAACCCTTTAAAAATAAGCTCACTAAGTTGTTGCTTTATATCGCCCTGTGATTGGATATGCGCAAGATCTACTTTGCCCTTCAAACGTTTTTGAATGTCATGGCACAAGGTTAAAATCTGTTCTACCTTTAACGCCGTCGTAACCACGACATCGCCAAGCTCAGCACGAACCGTTTCACGCAGCGCAGCAAACTCAATACTATTTTGTGGCATCGCCGTTTTAGCAACCAACGCATCAACACCTGCTGCAATGCAATCATCTATAAGCTCTAGCACACGGCCAAATGGATTAAAGTACAGCCCCAGTTTGGCTTTATTCGGTAAGGACTCTTGCAGGTATTTCACTGGAGATGGAATATTCAACAATAGTAAGCGACGCATGCCCAACTTACTGCTATCAAGTGCTTGTTGCGGATTGTCTAACAACTTTATTGCTACAGAATCGCGTTCATCCACCAAGGCAGGAAAAGCTTTTATTTCATAACCTGCCTGCATTTTAACGTACTCTCGCGGTAACTGACCGAAACTCCATTCAGTAAGTTTATCCTGCTCTATGCCCTGCTCTGCAACCTGGCTTAAACTTTGTTGAACTTCCCCTTGTAAGCCTTGTTTTAACACACTAAGTGAACGACTTTGCTGTATGGTTTTACCACTATCATCAACCACTTTAAAATTCATTTTTAAGTGCGTTGCAATACTGGTTAAATCCCAGGCATCCTCAGGAATTACAATGCCTGACATTCGCTTAAGCCGATTTGCGAGGGCGTCTAACAGCTTGCCATCCTCTGGGGATATACTCTGCATTAGTGCATCGGCATAATTGGGTGCAGGCACAAAGTTACGGCGGTATTGCTTTGGTAACGACTTGATAAGTGCAACCAATAACTCATGCCGCAGTGCAGGTATTAACCAGTCAAATCCGTAGTCTTCAATTTGGTTTAGCAAAGCCAATGGCACGACAACACTGACACCATCATCCACTTCGCCAGGGGCAAAATGGTACTCAAGTGGTAAGGTTAAATTACCCTGGCGCCAGGTTTCCGGAAATTTGTCAGCCGTAATATCACTGGCATCACGATTTAACAGGCTGTTGGGATCGAAATTAAGATATTGCGCATCTTCAGCACGTTTTTTCTTCCACCATTTCGCAAAGTCGATGCGGTTATTAGCCCATTGCGGTACACGTTCAGCATAGAATGCAGCTAAACTGGCTTCATCAACCAGAATGTCACGCCGACGAGATTTGTCTTCCAGCGCAGTAACATTATCGATTAATTGCTGATTGTGTTGTAAAAAAGTCTCGTTGCTACCCAGTTCCTGATTCACAAGCGCGTCACGAATAAACAGATTATGACTCACAGCAGGATCTAGCTTGCTAAATAACACGGCGCGTTTGGGCACGATAACCAAACCGTATAAACTGACTTGCTCGTAAGCAATAACAGCCCCCCGTTTTTTCTCCCAATGTGGCTCACTATAATTTCGGTTTACTAAATGCTGAGCTAGTGGCTCTATCCATTCTGGCTCTATTTTAGCCAACGTTCGGGCATATAGTTTGCTGGTTTCTACCCACTCTGCAGCGGCAACCCACTTAGGTTTGCGTTTAAATAAATGGCTGCCAGGAAACACAAAAAACCGTGTCTGGCGAGGGCCAAGGTAATCAGATTCTGTGTCTTTAAAGCCAATTTGGCCAAGCAAACCGCTTAAAATAGCTTGATGCACCGGCATATAACTGGCGGGCTGAGTGTTTAACTTGTAGCCCTGTTCCTGCATGAGTTGGGTTAATTGGCCAGTTAGATCCTGCCACTCTCGCACCCGCAAATAATTTAAAAACTCTTGCCGGCAAAGACGTCTAAATTGATTATTACTCAGGGCCTCTTGCTGTTCCTGCAAGTAGTACCAAAGCTTTAACCAGCTGGCGAAATCGGAATCAGGATCAGCAAAACGTGCATGACTTAGATCGGCTTTTTGCTGCTTATCTAATGGTCGCTCCCGGGGATCTTGAATAGACAGTGCCGCACCTAATACCAGTAACTCATTCAGGGCGCCGTTATCGGCACCCGCAAGCACCATACGGGCTAATCGCGGATCTATTGGTAACCGTGCAAGCTTTTTACCAAGTTCTGTTAGCCTTAAGCCTTTATTACTGCCTTGTAACTCTATAGCGCCAAGTTCTTCCAGTAATTTAATACCATCATTAATAAAACGACTATCTGGCTTTTGTAAAAAAGGAAAAGCGGCTATATCGCCAAGCCCCAGCGCCAGCATTTGCATAATAACGGAGGCAAGATTAGTGCGCAGTATCTCCGGATCGGTAAACTCGGCACGGCCGTTAAAGTCTTCCTCGCTGTATAAGCGAATACAGATCCCCGCGGCTACGCGTCCACATCGCCCCTTGCGCTGATTCGCACTGGCCTGGCTTATCGCTTCAATTGGCAACTGTTGTACCTTTGAACGATAACTATAACGCGATAAACGTGCCGTCCCGGGGTCTATTACGTAACGAATGCCGGGCACGGTTAATGAGGTTTCGGCTACATTTGTGGCTAATACAATGCGTCTACCACTATGACTTTGAAATATTCGATTTTGCTCCGCTGCGCTCAATCTGGCGTACAGTGGCAATACTTCTGTGTGCGGTAACTTTAATTTATCCAGAGCATCGGCGGTATCACGAATTTCGCGCTCACCGTTAAGAAAAATTAAGATGTCGCCCCGCGGCTCGCGGTAAAGCTCGTCTACCGCATCAAAAATACCCTGTAGTTGGTCTGCATCTTTGTCGTCTTGCTCACTGACTGGCCGGTAACGGGTCTCTACCGGGAAAGTACGGCCTGACACTTCAATAACAGGTGCATTGAAAAAATGTTTGGAGAAGCGCTGCGGGTCAATAGTTGCTGAGGTAATGATCAGCTTTAAATCTGGCCGTTTTGGCAGCAATTGCTTTAAATAGCCTAACAGAAAGTCAATATTCAGACTTCGCTCGTGCGCTTCATCAATAATTAGCGTGTCGTATTGGTTTAAAAACCGGTCTTGCTGAATTTCTGCCAGCAAGATGCCGTCGGTCATCAACTTTACAAAGGTGTTGTCGCTGGTGTGATCGCCAAAGCGGATTTTATAGCCCACCTGGTTACCCACCTGACATTTTAACTCTTCAGCTATACGATCACAGACGCTGCGCGCTGCCAGTCGACGTGGTTGGGTGTGACCTATCATGCCAGCCACGCCACGACCAAGTTCCAGGCAAATTTTCGGAATTTGCGTGGTTTTACCCGAACCGGTTTCACCCGCGATGATCACCACCTGATTAGCAGCAATAGCGGCTTTAATATCGTCCTTTTTCTCAGAAACCGGCAGCTGAGGTGGGTATGTTACAGTGGGCAAAGCTTTAGCACGAGCGGACCGCAATGCTTCTGATCGCGCAGTGTCAGCTGCAATACGTTGCAATTGCAACGTCTTTTTTTCTTCAGACAGCGTCTTACAGTTTTGCAAACGCCGGCGCAGACGAAACTGGTCTTTTAACAGACAAAGGGAAAGACGAGAGTACAGATCAGATATAGAGATAACAGCTTCAGACAAAACAACGCCCTCATTAACAGAGGGCGACATGCTACCAAGAGCAGCAGGTAAAAATCCAGCGCTAACGCTATCCTACCTTACCATAATGCGAATGTAGCTCTTTATCGATGGCTGCCAACACATCAGACCGTGTAATAATACCAAGTAGATAACCATCATCATCAACTACCGGATATAATTTAGGCTTAGCTTTAAGCATTATTTGCGCCAAATCGATAATCCCATCGTAATCTTTAACGGTTAGCACTGCAGTATTCATCACGTCGGCTACCTTTGCCGATTGCTGATCGTGATACGTTGACATCAGCATCCGTTGCAAGCAATCTTGTTCAGAAATAAAGCCAATGATTTTCTTATGGTTATCGACAACAGGCCCACCGGTTTGACGGCCTTTAATCAGACGATCAACGGCCATTTCTACCGGCATATCTGCGGTAAACGTAACCGGATAACGGTGCATATAATCTGCCACTTTGAGTAAATCCATGCTTCCCCCTGCACAATTATTCCGAGCATCAGGCTCTGATTAAGGTTAGCCGAATTTACTGAGTTTGCTGGTTAAATTACTCCTTAGCGGCAAAAATTTCACTATGCATTTCACCGCCTTCAGTTTTCATTGCCCGGTACATACCTTGGGTATTAAACGCCCAGCTGAGCTCACCTTTTTTATCTACAACAATGACACCGCCATCACCACCAACACTTTTTAATTCTGCCAGTACTTCTTGCGCCGCTTTTGCCGCAGACTTGTTCTGATATTTCGCTCTGGCGCATATCTCACTGGCCACTTGATAGCGAATGAAAAACTCACCGTGACCGGTTGCTGATACGGCACAGCTATGATTATCAGCAAAATTACCGGCACCAATTACCGGTGCATCGCCAATACGGCCATATCGTTTTGCCGTCATACCACCGGTGGATGTTGCAGCAGCAAGGTTGCCATTGCGGTCAATCGCTACTGCCCCTACGGTACCCATTTTCCAGGCTGGGTCAAAAGTGGCATTCGCCTGATGAGGCAATGATACTAACGCTTGCTTCGCACGTTTAAGTGATTCATAGCGAAATTCAGTATCAAAATAGCTATTTTCAACTAACTCAAGTTTTTGCTCTTGTGCAAATTGCTCAGCTCCCATACCAGACAGCATAACGTGCACTGACTTTTCCATCACTGCTCGGGCTAACAATATGGGGTTTTTTACATTAGTTACACCTGCAACAGCCCCTGCACTTCGATCCAGGCCATACATAATGGATGCATCCAATTCGTGCTTTTCATCAAACGTGTATACCGCGCCTTTTCCAGCGTTAAATAATGGCGAGTCTTCAAGTATCGTCACAGCTGCGGTTACCGCATCCAAACTCGATCCACCGCGAGCTAACACGTCATAGCCCTGATTAACGGCATGCCCCAACATAGCGTGATAAGCTTGCTCTTGTTCAGCCGTCATCATGTCGCGACTAATGGTGCCCGCACCACCATGTATAACAATACCAATGGGAGTTTTTGCATTTGCAACAAGAGAAAATGTAACGAGTAGAGCCAAAAGTAATAACGTTTTCATAGTGGATTCCTGTGCCTGTGTACGGTTATTTTTACTTTATCCATCACTAAATAACAACCAGTCATCCTTTAGTCGCACTGATACTTGCGAAAAACGTCTAAACTCTTTTGATGGTACTGCAATCTGCAAGTATGTTTTAGGAATAAGAATATGGCTATGTATAAAGTGACCATAATTATGTTGTTCCTTGGCTGTTTTGGCTGCCAAAGTACACGGTTGCCACATCTGCAATCGTCAACGTCTGATTTATGGCTATCTGAAGAGCATTTTAGTGGCGACGTTTTCGCAATAACGTCACCAGATGACATCTTTGCCCTATCTGAACAGACTAAACAGCAGCTTCGATATATTACGGGAAGCAAAAGTCTAATGCCTGAACGTACTAAGGCGGTTATGCACTATATTTTAAAGCTTGCCGACAGTGAACTAGTTTATCAACACTCAGCAACTACTACAGCACAACAAACAATGCAAAACGGCAACGCAAATTGTTTGAGTCTAGCTATTCTCACATACAGTATTGCGTGGGAACTCGGCCTACAGGCTGTGTTTCAGGATGTAAATATTCCGGAGTATTGGACGAGTCAGAATGACACAACGTGGCTAAATGGTCATGTTAACCTTCGAATTAAGCAAAGCTTGATTGCGGATACAGCGTCGTCAGCAATCTCCTTTGGCTCGGATATCATTGTAGATTTTGACCCTTATGTGTTGAAAAAACAGTTCCCGAGCAAAACTGTCAGCAAGCAGCGTATTATTGCCATGTTTTACAATAACAAAGCCGCCGAGGCTTTTGCGGATAATAATATTGCCCAAGCCTATCGCTACTATCAGGCGTCAGCCGACGCCGATGCAGAATTTGCGGTAACTTGGTCAAATTTGGCAGTTTTGTATCGACAAACAGGACATTATGCCAAGGCAGAGCTTGCCTATAACTATAGTTTGCAGCTTGATCCTGAGTCTCTCAATACCCTTGCTAATTTAGCTTTTCTCTATCAACACATCGGTGACACTAAAAAAGCGAAATTGCTACAGCATCAAGTCGCAATGAAAAGACAAAATAACCCTTATTACTATGTAATGTTGGGAAATGAAACGCTACAAGCCAAATTATACGACAACGCAAAAACGTACTACCGGCATGCCATCAAGCTCAACAATAAAACACATGAAGCGTATTTTGGTCTGGCTGTTGTGTATCTTGAGCTTAATCAAAAAGAAGAAGCAGCTTATTATTTAGGGCGGGCAAAACGAAATACGTTATCTGAAAACGAACAAAAACGTTATCAGTCTAAACTGGATGTCTTGAACCAAGTCGCCAGACATTATTAGTGGTTAGGTAACGACGCCCCGTTGTTCTGATATTCCTAAACTAAGCACCAAAGGTTCTGGACTTTGTTGAACAGCCACGAAATCTTGTTTTGTTTTCAACCCCTGCCAATTAATCTGAATAAGACTTTGCGCCACCGCCCCCCCCAAACTGCCACCAGGACCCAGCAAAATAATATGCTCAGGTGCAAATTCCTTAACCGCCACTTGCAGTGCTTTACTGAAGTCATAGGTCTGGCACACTTGCTGCTTTAACGTATAGCGCTGCAGCAAAGTTAAATCGCTGCCATAAGGTGTCCAGACGTGACCACAACCATCGATCAAGGGTACTTGAGGTTGGTTAAATCGTGCGGCGGGCCACAGTGACAAAGCTCTATCTGACGCCATTTGCATTAACTCGGTATGAAAAGCGGCATGTCCTTGCAGCAAAAGCGGAAAACGCTCATCACAAGGCGGCAATGCCAACATGGCATCTTTTACCGCACGTTCGCTACCCGCGATAACGGCATAGCCACCGTAGACAATTGACATAAACAACTCACCATTATGTTTACGCAATTGCTGCTGAACCAAAGCTGCTCGCTCAGCATCTGGCAGCCAATGATCATTAATCACCGGATAAATAAACTGCGCGCCTGCTTCACCTGCCGTTAGCTGTGCCATATCGGAAACTAACTGCATACCACTTTGTGGCGTTATTACCCCTGCGCAGCTAAGTGCGGTATACCAACCCATTGAGTTCCCGGTTACCGCAACCACATCAAAACGTTCTTGGTTAATACTTTGAAAGTCGGCAAAACCAGCTGCAAAAATTAACCCCGCAGCATTTTCTGCTTTTAAATGCGAGGTTCGGCTGAATATGGCTTGGCTATCTAAATAAGATATTGTTGCTAAACCTGAAGCTTCTCTAACCGCATCAAATTGCGCTATCAACGCTTTGTCGTTACAGTTTGTAGCAATGTAACCCAGCTCAGCCTTATTATATGTTCCGCGCCCCGGACAGACCACCAATGCTGTTTTCTTCATAACATCACCTGCTCAGACTGAATCGAAAGCATTGCAAGTGCCTTTTGAACAATTTGCAGTTTAGACGGCAACACCGCATAGGCAGCTGCGCCTAAAGGAATAAAACTATCCTCTGCACATAAACGCTGTACCATAAAATGTCCTGGCTTAGCTTCATGCAAAGCCGTAAACAATTCTTCGCTAAGTGAACCACGACGACGGCACTCATCGACAATAAGTACGTTTTTGCAACCGCGTAAGGCATTCACAATCTTATCAATATGCAGCGGCACCAAGGTCCTTAAATCCAGCACTCGAAGACGATAGCCTGTAAGCGTTAACTCCTGCTCAGCCTGACGACTTAAAAAATAGCCGTTGCCATAGCTAATAATGGCCAGATCGTCACCATCACCGTAAACTGCAGGTTCACCAAAATCTGGTAAAGGTGTATCAGGAGATGGATAATCGCACAACCACATGCCATCACCAGCAGTGACTAAATCACGGGTCATATACAGTGCAATCGGTTCAAGAAAAATAACCAGCCGCTTTTGCTGATGTGCAAGTTGCACGGCTTGACGTAACAATAACGCGGCATCATACCCGTTAGATGGACACAGTAAAATTAGACCAGGAATATCACGAAACACAGCAAAAGAGTTATCATTGTGAAAATGCCCACCAAAGCCACGCTGATAAGCTAATCCTGCAATACGGATCACCATCGCATTATGATATTGACCGTTAGAGAAAAACGGTAAGGTTGCCGCTTCGCCACGAATTTGATCTTCCGCATTATGGACATAAGCCAGAAACTGAATTTCCGGTATCGAAACAAAACCCTGCTGCGAAAGACCAATCGCCATGCCAAGAATACTTTGTTCATCAAGCAAGGTGTTGATCACACGGTTGCTACCAAAAGCATGGACTAAGTGCTGCGTCACACCGTAAACACCGCCTTTCTTACCGACATCTTCGCCGAAAACCACGGTATTGCAATATTGCGACAAGACATCATGCAGCGCCCAGTTTAACAATTTCGCCAGGTGTTGTTTTTTACCCATGTTGTGCTGATCAAAAGCAAATAATTGCTTGCGCGATTCGACATCGGGTAGTTCAGGCAATGGTTGCATTGGTCGCTGCGGTGCTATTGATGCCATGACTTGAGCCGCAGTATTAAGCTTAGGCTGGTTACTGGCAACCTCTGAAACACGGGCAATTTGGGCTACAACAGCATTAAGCTGTGCTAACAACTGTTCGGCAGTTACATCCCCAGTCGCTAATAATGCGGCGGTGCTGCTAAGTAACGGGTCAAGCTCTAACTCAGCCTCAATTTGTGCTTTAGTGCGATAAGCAGCTTCTGCATCAGCACCGGCATGGCCGAATAGTCGTACCGTTGATAAATGCAGTACAGCCGGTTTACGCTTACTGCGAACGTAATCAGCGGCACGGCGCGCAACATGATAACTTTGCGCCAAATCTCGGCAATCAGCGGCAAAGTACTTTAAAGCAGGCCTGTCTGCCAGGTCTTGCTCTATCCAACCGCTTGGCGTAGGAGTAGAAATACCAAGCCCATTGTCTTCGCAAACAAACAGTATTGGCACCGGTACCTGTTGATAGGCAGCCCAGCAAACTGAATTAATTGCACCCTGCGCCGTAGAGTGGTTGGCAGAGGCATCACCAAAGCTACACATCACTATGGCATCATGTGGCCATTGGCCGTTTAGCCCTAAACGCTTACTTAAATCTATCGCAAACGCTGCGCCAACGGCTTTGGGTAGCTGCGAGGCAATAGTACTTGTTTGCGGTGGAATATTTAACGCGAGACTGCCCAGCACCTTATGACGACCGCCGGAAATTGGGTCATCGCTGCTGGCACAGAATGACAGCATCATGTCATACAATGGCGTACTGCCCGGCAATTGTTTACTGCGTTCGATAAAGAAAGCGCCACTACGATAGTGTAAAAAAGCAGGGTCAGTAACACGCAATGCCGCGGCTACAGCGGCATTGCCTTCGTGGCCAGCACTACCAATGGTATAGAAACTCTGACCTTTAGCTTGTAATAAACGCGATTGCAAATCGAGTAACCTGCTACAGAGTTGGCTATGCCACAGCTGATGCAAAGTAGCAAAGTCGATATTATGGCTGCTGCTGTGCGACGGCAACTTTCCACTTTTCAAGCGTTCACGGTATTCAATTACCCAGGGATGCACGATGTCTGACATTAGGCTTACTCCGTTGAAAAAAAACTCGCTTAAACGCCGCTAAAAGCCTGCAAACCAGTTTGTGCCCGACCTAATATTAGTGCATGCACATCGTGAGTACCTTCGTAAGTGTTTACCGCCTCAAGGTTCATTACATGACGAATGACATGGTATTCATCAGCAATACCGTTGCCACCGTGCATATCACGTGCTACCCGGGCAATATCTAATGCCTTGCCACATGAGTTTCGTTTTATTAAAGAAATGGTTTCAGGGGCCAACACGTTTTGGTCCATCAGCCTGCCAGCTTGTAAACACGCCAATAAGCCGATGCTAATTTCGGTTTGCATATCAGCCAGTTTTTTCTGAATGAGTTGGTTGGCAGCCAAAGGGCGGCCGAACTGATGCCTATCTAGCGTATATTGCCGAGCGGCATGCCAACAAAACTCAGCCGCGCCTAGTGCGCCCCACGCGATGCCATATCGGGCTTTGTTTAAACAACCAAAGGGGCCTTTTAAGCCACTTACGTTAGGCAGCAGCGCAACATCGGAGACCTCAACGTTATCCATGACTATTTCACCGGTAACAGAGGCTCGCAGAGAAAATTTGCCTTCAATTTTGGGTGCCGATAACCCTTTCATACCCTTTTCTAGCACAAAACCGCGAATATCACCGTCTAATTTAGCCCACACCACAAACACATCGGCAATCGGTGAATTAGTGATCCACATCTTACTGCCATTTAGCACATAACCGCCGTCGACCTTTTTCGCCGTTGTGCGCATGCCCGCAGGATCAGAGCCTGCATCCGGTTCAGTTAAACCGAAACAGCCTACCCACTCACCACTGGCTAATTTCGGCAAATACTTCATGCGCTGCGCCTCAGTGCCATATTCATATATGGGATGCATAACTAATGAAGATTGCACGCTCATTGCACTGCGATAACCACTGTCTACCCGCTCAACTTCTCGCGCAACCAAGCCATAGCATACGTAGTTCACATCAGAGCAACCGTACTTTTCAGGCAAAGTTGCGCCCAGCAATCCCAACTCACCAAGTTCAGTCATAATTTCGCGGTGAAAATGCTCTTCACGGTTTGCCATAAGTACACGTGGCATCAATTTATCCTGACAATACTGATGAGCACTGTCGCGTATCATCCGCTCTTCTTCTGTAAGCATGCTGCTGAAAGCAAACGGGTCCTGCCAATCAAAATGTGCACGTGTCATAGCTAATTCCTCAATAAAACCAGCGAAATATAATTATTATGGCCAGATTAGCCTGCTTTAATGTAGAGTTAAAATATAATAATTCTGTATCAGGTATAGCTTTAACCTATGGACATTCGCCAGTTAACATACTTTGTTGCCGTGTATGAACATGGCAGCATTAGTTCAGCTGCCAGACAGTGTTGCGTAGCGCAACCGTCTCTGTCTTCTGCACTACGACAGTTAGAACAAGAGCTTGGGGTCACGCTATTTATCCGACTACCAAAAGGTGTTACGCCCACTGAGGATGGTGAAAAGTTATACGGCCACGCTGGCCGTATACTGAATCAGTTACAATCATTAAAAGCATCATTCAACGAACCTGTCGCCAGAATACGATTCCGCCTGGGCTTGATAAAAGCACTAGGTGTAGAACGCATGAGTCATTTATTAAGAGAATTCAGCACCAGTGTACCTGGGCTGGAGCTGCATTTGGTTGAGCCGGATGAGATATGTGAGGCGCGAATTATTACAAGACAGTTATTAAAAGCAGGGGAGGCTTTTCAGCCTATCTGGCAGGACAACTACTTGCTTGCCCTGCCCCCGGGTTCTGCGTTGATATTGCAGGACAATATCGCTTTAACTGATTTTGAAAATTTGCCGCTTATACAACGCTCGCCATGTGATGCCTGGAACACGTTATACCCTGAGCTAGTACGGCGCGGCATCAAACCTGATTTGCGCGCAAACATACAAACCATTGAATATGCTTTAGGACTTGTATCAGCTGGCGTTGGTTGTGCAGTGGTACCCGATTTTGACAACATGAGACAGCGAAATGACATTCTGATTAGACCCATTAATGAACTAAAACTAGAGCGTACTATTGGACTCGCTTACCCGAAAAATACCCATTCAGAACCACTGACAATGCTGAGGCAGTACTGCCAATATGCCAGTAGCAGGCAACACTAGTTTGGTAAAATTCATGTATCAGTATCACGCTAAATGCTAGACTTAGAATATATTTTCAATTAATTAAGACCGGATAAGCTATTGTGACAACAACACAAAGCAGTTTTTATTTCCACGACTATGAAACGTGGGGCGCAGATCCCAAACGAGATCGTCCAGCCCAGTTTGCTGGAGTTCGTACCGATTTAGAGTTTAATATCATCGGCGAGCCTGACGTCTGGTACTGCCAGCTTGCTAACGACTACTTACCGCATCCTCAAGCAGCGCTAATAACTGGCTTAACCCCACAGCTGTGTAATAAAAAAGGCATGAACGAAAGTGAGTTTATGCAACGCATTTTATCGCGATTTAGCGAACCCAATAGCTGTGTATTAGGTTACAACAACCTGCGCTTTGATGATGAGGTTACTCGCCACAGCTTATTTAGAAACTTCTATGAGCCCTACTCGAGAGAATGGCAACATGGAAACAGTCGTTGGGACATTATCGACATGGTCCGTGCCTGCTATGCGTTACGGCCAGACGGTATTACTTGGCCTTTACGTGAAGATGGCAGCCCCAGTTTTAAATTGGAAGAGTTGACGCGCGCCAATGACATATCGCATGAAAATGCTCACGATGCGCTTTCTGATGTCTACGCGACTATCGCAATGGCAAAGTTAATCAAAGAAAAGCAGCCAAAACTATTTCATTATTTATATGAAATGCGTAAAAAAGCAAAAGCAGCTGAATTAATTGATGTTGCAGGCATGACACCACTGGTGCATGTGTCGTCTAAATTTCCAGCTACGCAGGGCTGCGTTAGCTGGATAGTGCCGCTGGCATTTCACCCTACCAATAAAAATTCGATAATTTGCTATAACTTACAAGCTGATCCGACGCCACTGCTGCAAAACGATATCGGCACGTTACAGCAAAAGCTGTACACCAAAACCGCCGATTTAGCCGATGGAGAACAGCGCTTGGGTTTAAAGCTGATCCATTTAAATAAATGCCCGGTTCTGGCACCGGCAAAAACATTGAGCGAAGAGCGGGCGGCAGAATTTGGTATAGACCGTACACAATGCCTTAAGCACCTTGAGTTTTTGCGGCATCACCGTGATACGCAAGCTAAAGCCATAGAGCTTTATCAGCAGTTGAATGAATTTCCGGCCGAGACAAACCCGGATTATCAGCTGTATAATGGCTTTATCAATGACGGTGATAAACAAAGAATGCAACAACTGCATCTGCTCACGCCGGAGCTGCTGGCCGTAAATGCCCCGGTATTTAGTGACGAGCGCTTAAACAGCCTGCTGTTTTTGTACCGTGCCCGTAACTACCCGCACAGCCTCAACGACAACGAGCAGCAAAAGTGGCAACGCTACCGCACTGATAAGCTGATGCATGGACTGGATAAACCCAACCTAACGATGGAAGAATTTAGTCTTGCGCTGGAAAACTTAGCGCACGATCATGCAAACGACGAGCAAAAGATGAATATTCTAAAATCACTGTATCTTTATGTTCAAAGTCTATAATAAGTTTGACTATAGCGGGATTTGATATTGAAGCCTTATACACGGCAACTTGCATCGTAATTAATAACTTAACATTAAAGAATAAGCCCGCTATGCGGGCTTTTTTGTATTCAAGGACTCATCCTAAGGTGCTTTATAAAGGTTTTTAAGCGATATAAGAACCCCGTTGAACATATAATCACCAAATTGTAGGCATAAAAAAACCCCGCTCGATGAGCGGGGCTTCGTATTGGGAGCCTGGCGGTGAACTACTCTCGCATAGCGAATGCTACACTACCATCGTCGCAGCTGCGTTTCACTTCTGAGTTCGGAATGGGATCAGGTGGTTCCACAGCGCTATTGCCACCAGGCAAAAACTGTTTATGCTCTTTAACTTAGCAGGCTGATGAGTATTTACACACTGTACTTTCTTAGCGCTTTATCACGCAAAACATCTTGGGCGTTGTATGGTTAAGCCTCTCGGGCAATTAGTATGAGTTAGCTTAACACATCACTGCGCTTCCACACCTCACCTATCAACGTTGTGGTCTCCAACGAC
>NZ_AUDG01000080.1 GCF_000425345.1 Rheinheimera baltica DSM 14885
GCCTTTTTTAGACCACAAGTTAAAACGCCGGTAGATGGCGCTCCAATCTCCAAAAGTTTCTGGCACATCGCGCCATGGGCAACCGACCCGCATCCGGTACAAAATGCCTTCGAAAGTATTTCTGTGTTCCGGTTTGTCATAAATGCGGCCTGTTTTAAGCATCAATCTGATTAGCTTTGACCAGCACTCGTCTGTTAACATTGTCCTTGGCATGATGGGTTGTCATGGTTAGTTTTTGGCGAAAGTAATTGTACCAGCCCATCATGCTGTCTAATAATCCATCTCGAAAGATCAACAAGCCCTAATCCAAACGCTTTTTAAACCGTAATGTGGCGAGTAATAACCCCAACAACGTAAAGCAGGTTAAATAAATCACGTCATAACTTAGCGACCACCAGTGCGCGTCACGCAATACTACCGCTCTTATCATCCGGACATAATGCGTTGCCGGTAAAATTTCCGCCAACCACTGCGCTGCCTTTGGCATAGCCGCATAAGGAAACATAAAACCAGACAGTAAAATAGAGGGGAGTAAAATAAACACAGTCATCTGCATGGCTTGCAACTGCGTGGCGGCCCGCGTGGAAATAATAAGCCCCAGCGTTAAACTTGCCAAAATAAATAGCAATGTAACTACAACCAACGACACCCAATGCGTAGGCAATGGTACGGCAAATAAAACATGTCCCAAACCAAGAATAATGCTGGTTTGAATACAGCCTACGGCAATGTATGGGATTATTTTACCCAGCATCAACTCAAGCGGTTGCATTGGCGTGGTAATTAAAAACTCCATATTACCCTGTTCCCGCTCCCGCACCACGGCTGCCGAGGTAAACAGTACCATTGTCATAGTCAGTATTATCGCAATAAGCCCGGGCACAATATTTACTGCTGAGCGTTTTTCCGGATTAAAATAACTGACGATCTCCATAACGGCCGTCGGTGCGTTGCTTCCCTGCACGCCGTTAGGCGTTAACGGTAACTGGCTCAGCGCACTTACCGCACCACTTAATATCGGATCGCTACCATCAGTTATCCATTGTGCTACCGGCTGATGCGATAACCCGCTTTGGCGTAATATCAAGCGACGCTGAAAATCGACTGGTAACACCAGCACTGCGGCCACATCTCCCTTGGTTAACGCTTGTTCTGCTTGTTGTACACTGTCGAAACGCTGTATAAACACCACAACTTGCGACGCCTCCAGGTCGTACAACAATTGCCTGCTCTGGCTGGTGTTGGCAAAATCGACCACAGCCGCTGGCACATGACGCACATCCGTGTTAATGGCATAACCAAATAACACTAATTGGATAAGCGGGATCATCACAATCATGGCGAAGGTTATACGGTCGCGCGCCAGTTGACGCAGCTCTTTAAGCATAATGGCATTAATTCTGAATAGACTTGGCATAACCCACTCCAGTACTTGCAACAAAAACATCTTCAAGATTGGGTTTAACCTGCTCTATATTAATATGCGCTACCTGTTGGTGTAGCCATGCTTTAGCGTCAGGCAAACCGGGGGTCAGCAACACACGCAGGGTATTACCAATTTGCGCAGTAGAAATAACCGGGGCTAAATCCGCCAGCTGCTTGCCTACTTGTCGTAACCCGGCGCCAGTTAGCTGAAACACAGTCGCTTTTAACTGCTCCATTAGCTGTGCCGGGCTGCCATCAGCACGCTTTTTACCCAGTTCCATAATCGCCAAACCATGGCAACGCTCTGCTTCATCCATATAATGGGTTGAGACTAAAATAGTGGTGCCACTATCGCTTAGGTCGAACAAGCGCTCCCAAAACTCTCTGCGGTTTTCCGGATCAACCGCAGACGTTGGCTCATCCAGTAATAATAACGGGGGTTCATGTAACGTGGCCGCAGCCAAAGCCAAACGCTGCTTTTGTCCACCGCTAAGTGAGCCCGCTCTAACGTGTTGTTTATCTTCCAGATGATACATGGCTAATAATTGAGACAGCCGCTCTCGACGCTGACCGCGGGACAAACCATAAATTTGCGCCACAAACTGCAGGTTTTCCAGTACGCTTAGGTTGTCGTATAACGAAAATTTTTGCGTCATATAACCAATTTTAAGCCGCAGTGCTTCAGCTTGATTTGGCAGATCATAGCCAAGGACTTTTACTTCGCCAGCACTGGGTGTTAATAAGCCCGTTAACAGCCGCATAGTGGTAGATTTACCACAACCATTGGGACCAAGAAAACCGTAAATGCTACCTCGCTTTATGGCTAAATCCAGATCATTTACCGCGCAGTAATCGTCAAAATATTTGGTCAGACCTTGAGTTTTAATAACAATATCATTCATGGCAACAACACCCGAATTGGGGTTCCAGTGTGTATACCAAGGTCTTGTGGCAGGCTTACTTCTGTCAGATACACCAGCCGGCTGCGTTCTAACTGATGCAGCGCAAAGTGTGGGGTAAATGCGGCATTTGGACTGATAAAACGAATAGTGCCATTAACTGCTGCATCGCGCCCTTCAAGCCATACCTCTACTTGCTGCCCAAGCCGCCAGTTTGCTAAAGCATTGGCGGGCAAATATAACCTTGCATACGCACTGTCATCTACTGACAAGGTTAACAGCGTCGCCCCCGCTGGCACGCGCTCCCCCCTGCGCCAAAGGATATCGTCAACAGTACCGTCCCGCTCTGCAACGACGGTAAGTTGTTGTAATTGCCACTGCACTTGCTGCAATCGCGCTTCAAGCTGTTTTACCTGTTGTAGCGCCTGCTCAATGTCAGGCTGCCTACTCCCGGCCATCACCTCTTTTAGTTGCTGCTCTGCAACATCATAACTCGCCTGTGCTACCGCTAACGCTGCGTCAGCTTGTTGCAACGCCGCGGCAGAGCTCAACTTTTGAGTAAAAAGTGCGACCTGTCGAGTTTGCGTCAGCTTAGCATCGTCTAACATCGCCGCAGCGCGTGCCAAATTAGCTTTAGCTTGTTCTTGCCGCTCTTGCCTGCTGCCTTGTTGTAACAGTGTTAACTGCGCCTTGGCTAATGCAAGTTGTGCCTCATTTTGTGCCACGATAAGCAGTTGCTCGGTGTTATCTTGTTGTAGCAATATCTGTCCGGTTTTAATGCTATCGCCTTTTTGTGCGTTGAGTACAGTAATCAGCCCTGATGTCTGGGCATTAACATGGATAAGGTCGCGTTCAACCGTACCAAACGCTGCAGCAGGCTCTTGCCATTGACACGCCATTAGCAATAAACCGGTGAATATCAGCATAAAATTACGCATTTTTTTCTCCGTGCTGCACTATTTTTGCAGGAATGAATAGTCGATCAGCCAAGCTAGCAATTGCAGCCAATTGATCTGAGGTAGCGGAAAAGTTAAGAACCTGCCGAAAAGGTGGTGGCAACAAAAAAGGAAACACGGCCAAGGCCAACGCACTAACAACCACGGCTTTGCCGTCTACATCATCTGTTGCCGGGGTAGAGTGGCTTATCTGCTTTAACAGTCGGTCAATACCAAAGCGCAGCACACCATCAAATACCTGCATAACAATGTCATACTCGACTGAATCGGGGTTATGTAAAGCGCGAAAAATCAATTTTGGCAGCTCTGGGTATGGCAGCATCATACTGTGGTATTGCTGAACCAGTGCGGCCAAATTAACCGGACCGTTTGGCGCTGGATGCTTATTAATCAAGTTAAGCATCGGCGCGACCGTCTCACGTAACACAGTTTCAAAAAGCCCCGCTTTATGGCCAAAGTAGTAGCGAATCATGGCAGGATTAACAGCAGCAGCTGTGGCGATATCGCGTGTTGTCGTGGCCGCGTAGCCATGAACACTAAAGTGGTGCCTTGCCGCATCGACTAACCGGGCCCGGCTTTGGTTTTCGGAAGCGGATAAGGGACGCCCTTGAACATTCTGCATTGCTATAACCACAGTATTAACCAGTTGATTAATAGCCTAGCGCTGTTTATCTGTTCAGGACAGCGGAATAATTATCCAATACCGCGGTATTGATTAATTCTTCCGCTACAAAAAAGTCATTAAAACAGCGATAAGCCTAGCTCGTCGGCGAGCAAACTAATCAGTTGCATAGCCACGACAGAATTACCAAAGCGGTTAAGTGGCGGGCTCCAGGCGGTTATCACGCCAAATTGTGGCACTATGGCAATAATGGCGCCGCCGACACCACTTTTTGCCGGCAAACCCACTTTAAACGCAAACTCGCCAGACTGATCATACATGCCACTGGTAGATAAAATGGCATTGACACGGTGTGCGTCACGTCGGCTACAAATTTGTTCATTATTATGCGGCTGCACACCTCTATTTGCTAAAAATAATAATGAACGCGCTAACTGTTCACAGTTAATAGCGGTAGCACACTGGTGAAAGTACTGCTCTAACACCTGCGGTACTTCGGCGTCAATATTACCAAAGCTTTTCATCAGGTAGGCCAATGCCGCATTGCGATTGCCATGTTCCAGCTCAGATAAATACACCTGCGGGTCAGCATAAATCGCCTCTTCTCCACACAGCCTTCGGATAAAGGTTAAAAAAGCGCTTTTACTGGCAGAATAGTGACTGACCAACACATCGGATACTAAAATAGCACCGGCGTTTATTACCGGATTGCGCGGAATACCCTTTTCCCATTCTAATTGCACAATAGAATTAAATGGCTGACCGGAAGGCTCCATATTAACGCGCTGCCATAGCTCGTCGCCAATACGGTTCATCGCCATAACCAGGGCGAAAATTTTCGACACACTTTGCAATGAAAATGCCTGTGTTGCGGCACCTGCGCTGTACACAGTGCCATCAAGCGTAGCTACCGCAATACCTACTTGCTCAGGCTCCACCTGCGATAACACCGGTATATAGTCTGCCACCTTACCCTCTACATATAACGGCTGACATTGCTGTAACAAGGTATCTAACAGAGCGTTAAGCTGGTGTGGCTGAGTCATCGCGTAATTGCACCCGAATAAAATGTAGTGTGGGCATTATGCCACAGCCTGACAACAACACTAAAATAGCCGCAACACGCCTGCAGCTAACCACAGATAGCGCTTTAATATAATGTCAACGTTATGTAATATCCGCAGGTTAACTGCGGTTACGACAGCGGGTTAAATGTCGGGAACTAATGAAATAGTTAACTACTCTAGCGCTTATCAGCACGATGATTATGCCTAATGGTTGTAATTGTCTGACAAACTAATATGAGACGCACACCATGAATACTGCACCTGATTCTTCTGCAACCGCGCTAAAATACGTTGGCTTTTGGGAACGTGTGGTTGCCTCTGTTATTGATAGCTTGTTATTGGTTTGCATTACCTTACCGTTAATGTTGCTTATTTACGGCTGGGCTTATATAGACCGCAGCAACTTTCAGGTTACCGGCGCCTATTATCTGGTGCAGTGGGTATTTCCTATTCTGGCCATTATTGCGTTTTGGCTGTATCGTCAGGCAACTCCAGGAAAAATGGCGCTTGCAGCACGCATCGTTGATGCTAAGACAGGCAATAACCCAACAACAAAACAATGCGTTATTCGCTATATTGGCTATTATCTGGCGGTCTTGCCGCTGGGGTTGGGTTTTTTCTGGATTGGCTGGGATGCGAAAAAGCAAGGCTGGCACGACAAGCTGGCAGGCACCGTCGTAGTAAAGCCTACTTATAACAGCAATAATCTGGCGCACTTTACGCAAAACCCCTAAAACAAATTCGTTTTCACACTGCACCATTTCGCCTTAAGCTGCGTAATGGTCAGATATCATTTATTTCTTCTATCTGGAGCGTCAAATATGATCAGTTATGTAACCTTGGGTGTGAGTGATTTAACGGCGGCTAAAGCGTTTTATGGCCAGTTATTGGGCGATCTGGGCAGCAAATCATTAATTGATATGGGCCGCATTGCCTTTTTTGGCAAAAGCATGGCACAGCCCATGCTAGCGGTATGCGTACCCTTTAACCAACAGCCAGCAAATCCGGGCAACGGTAATATGGTATCGTTTTCACCGGGTTCAAAAGCTGCGGTAGATACGCTTTATCAAAAAGCGATCAGTTTAGGTGCAACCTGCGACGGTGCGCCAGGGCAACGCATTGAGAACACGTTTTACGGCGCTTATGTTAAAGACGCCGATGGTAATAAGCTGTGCTTCTGCCATTTCGGTTAATGGCTAACCAATGCAGGTAAATAGTGATTTTAGTCAGCGTGTAGTAATACACGCTGCACAACATGAGTTTGTTGACTCACCATTACCTGGCGTAAGCCGCATGATGCTGGACCGGGCCGGAGCAGAAGTTGCTCGTGCCACCAGCATTGTCCGCTATGCACCAGGCAGTGGCTACAGTGCACACACACATGATGGTGGGGAAGAAATACTGGTATTAGATGGCGTGTTTAGTGACGAACACGGCGATTATCCAACAGGCACATATTTGCGTAACCCGCCCGGCACATCACACAAGCCGTTTTCAGCTAATGGCTGTACCTTGTTGGTTAAACTGTGGCAATTTGCCGTCAGTGACACCGAACAAAAGGTTATCAATACACAACAGCAGTCATGGCGGCCTGGGTTAGTGCCGGGCTTATCGGTATTACCCCTGCACGAACATAATGGTGTCAGTACAGCCTTGGTACGCTGGGCCCCTAACACCCACTTTAACCGCCATATTCATGTTGGGGGGGAAGAAATACTGGTACTGGAAGGTTTGTTTTGCGATGAACACGGGCAATACCCCACCGGTAGTTGGCTTCGTAACCCACGCTACAGCCAGCACACCCCCTTTACTTTAGAACAGGGCGCATTAATTTATGTCAAAGTTGGCCATATTGATGCGGGCTTACTGGGTGATAAGTTTATCAGTAACACAATTAAAGAAGGTAAAACATGAACCTGTCTGATGCGGCCAGCGTGTCACGTATTATCGAAATGGCTTGGGAAGACAGAACCCCGTTTGAGGCAATTGAACAACTGTACGGCCTTAACGAAACGGCCGTCATTACATTAATGCGGCGTGAACTTAAGCCCTCTTCTTTCCGGCTTTGGCGGGCCAGAGTGCATGGGCGAAAAACCAAGCATTTAAAATTACGCAACCCGGATGTTAGCCGCGCTTATTGCCCAACACAATATAAACGTTGATAACACAAACAAAGCCTTTACGAGCGCTAACGTTCAGCGCTCGCTTGCTTTAACACGGCACCAAAGCGGTTTAATTGCTCATCAGTAAAACAAGGTTCAGTAAATTTTTTCAGGTATATTGAAACAACATCAACATAGGTGACATGTGCGGGCATCTCAGTTTCAAATTGCGACAAGCGGCTAAAAGCCACAACCGAATGCACATGCTGCGCAGTATCGCTATTTTGTATATGCAATAGATGCTTAACCGCTTCAATATTTTTAAAGTTCTGATGTAACGGGTTCATAAACTGCTTTTTGTTACCAAAATACTGCCGGGTCCAGTTGGCTTGGGTTTCACTGCCAAAAATACGGCCCCGATTGCTTTTTACCATAATAACAAAAATGCCGTACGGGCTAAGCACCAGATGATCAACATCGGTTCGCTCGTCCTTCGCCGTAAATAATTTAAGTTTGCGAAAATGCTGATAGCGCCCTGACAGGCGCCAGCGTAATAAACGGTTTAGCTTATACTCGGCAAACACGCCTTTAAAACCAGGTAAGTTCAAACCAAACCAGGATGTTAGCAAAAATATTACCAGCAAGACGGCAACGATATTGGCAGCCACCAGCGGGATATTACTCAGTATTAGCATCATAGCGTCGTTTAATGCAGGCATATCTTTGGATACCGCCATATCATCAAGTACCGCCACGTTATTCGGTATTGCAACTGCGTCAACGCTTGTTTGATCCGTTCCCAAGGTAGTGGTTACCTCAGTAACTGGCGCTTCAGCAGCCACAAGTTCGGGCTGGGCTGCAACAGTAATAGTTTCGGACGCCGCCTGATCTGGTTTCGGCTCAGGCGAAGATGCTACAGAAACGGGCGCTAACTCTGCTTTGGTCTTAGCTGGCAAGGATTCAGTAACCGTTGTAGGGTTAACCACCTCCGTTGTGCGTTTAGCGGGAGGGGGCACTTCGGTGGTCACAGTCTCGCGCTTGTCCCTCACCGCAGGCTTTGGTGTCACGGCAGGTGTTAAGCAAGATCTTTCGTATTCACGCTTTGCGTAACGATAATTCGAATTTTGTGGCTGAGCAGCAAAACGATCTATCTGTTGTTGCAACAAAATGCAGGCGCCAGCAGAATATTGCTGTCCTGTAGCTTGGATAGAAATGAGTAGCAACAGCGATAGAGTACATTGCATTAAACGCATAATTCGTCCCTGATTATTAGCATGCTGATGCTAACCTCAAAATATGAAATATCAAAATACCTTTATTGTTCAACGTTAACAAACACCACTTCTTAACCACTTCCACACCATACTTTTTTGAATTTGTGCAAACTCGTTAAAGTTAGTTAATACCAACGCAATAACAATAGCAATTTAGATTAAAAGCGTAGTGAATATTCTGACCAATTAATAGCTAAAATCGCCAAAACCCGCACTTCCAGCCAGAATGCCAACCGATAACAAATATAAGCAATTGATTTAAATAAAAAATAATAATGGCACGGCATTTGAATAATTATTAATAAATAACAAAACATCCCAGATTAGCAGGAGCAGGATATGAACAGAAAAATTGCCATTATCTTATTAATTGTTGTAGGCATTTACTGCTTGCCAACATTACTGGCGGCATTTGCAACGGTGCTGGGGGTTGTCGCGGCAGTTGCAGGTACCATTTTAGGTGTCGGGCTATCACTTATTGCTTCTGTGTTACCCCTACTTATTGTTGCTTACCTTATTTGGTGGCTGGTTCGCGACAACCGCAATAGCCGCCAACATTAAATCTCAGACGTACATCGGCGTACTTACCTAATACTGGTTAAACTAACCGGTATTAGGTGTAGGCTAATACCGCTGAGCAAACGGTTAGTTTTCGCCCTTCATACAACACGCCCTAATAAAACTTATCAACGCTAATTGTGGCAATGCACTTTACAGTGACAGTAGTTTTCTGTTTTTATAAAAAACTTACCCTTCATTTACAAAACAGAGGACAACATGCCGTTTGTCACACCACTAACCGCCGACGCCAATCCAGAGGTTGCCGAACTGGCGCGCTTTTTCAATGAAACCCTAGGGTTTTGTCCTAACAGCGTTTTAACCATGAGCCATCGACCTGCGATAGCCAAAGCCTTTATTCAGTTAAATATGGCGGTTATGGAAAATAATGGCCGGGTAACTTCTGCATTAAAACGGCTTATTGCCTACGTTTCCAGCCATGCAACCGGTTGCCGCTACTGCCAGGCCCATACTATTCGCGCCGCAGAACGTTACAACGCCCCCGATGACCAAATCGCTAATATTTGGCAATTTAGAACCCATCCGGCCTTTAACGCTGCAGAACGTGCCGCGTTGGAATTATCAATTGCAGCGTCTCAAGTACCCAATGCCGTAGACGAAGCTATTCAGGCAGAAATGCGTCAACACTGGGACGATGGCGAAATTGTCGAGATCATGGGCGTTATTGCACTATTTGGCTATTTAAACCGCTGGAACGATTCCATGGCAACGTCGCTGGAAGAAGGGGCTATTGCCTCCGGTGAAGCCCTGCTGGCCAGCGACGGTTGGACAAGCGGCAAACACCGCTAAATGATTCGCAAAAAAACGCTAATGCTTATGGCTCAGGTATCGGCTTAACAACCGCTGGAATATGCCAGCAGCTGGCATCGGCAGGCATGCTTACGGCCAAGTGCTGGCGTAATACATCTTCAACAATCGTGCTTGCCATATGTGCCATATTGGCAAAGTTGTCTATGCCGTTATTGGCAAAACCTTTCCGCGTGCGATGGATGTTAAATTTAGTGGAGAAGCGCTGTTCAAAAGCTTGCTCTACTCCGCGCCTGCCAAGGATAAAACCATACAATCCGCCCCAGGTAGCAGCAGGGTTGTCGGAATCCCATCCCGCAAGTGTGGCTATTTTAAGTGTTTGTTGTATATCGCCTTCGCCATAAAACAAACTGATTAAGCTGGCTGCAAAATTTATTCCGGCAGCAAAACATCCATTGCAATATAACTTTTTGCCGGTTATTTCATAACCATCCTGTTGCTCCAACTGATAACGCCGATACAGCGCATCCCTGGCGGCTTCCCACGGCACACCCGCTTTATAAAGCGACAGCACAAAATCAAACATTTTTGCCGGATATTGATTTGACGGCAAGTCAGCACGAGCTTGTGAGGCAATATGCAGTATTTGAGGTTGCAACGGTTTATTGCTATCCACCGACGCAGCCAATGCATGCAATACCACATAAAAATTGGCAATGTCTGCCGCTTCAGCATATGCCGTTGTACGGATAGGTAAATAGGCCAGCCTCGACGCTACGTCTGGACGAAATGGCGCCAAAATACCAAACAATTCGGTTGTAAGCTGCGCGTCAATCATGTCGTAGTGTGGGTTATTACCCGGCATGCCAGTATACGGCGGTAAGATATTTTGCAGCATTAAATCAAACGCGTACTGATTCGACACCCAGAGATAATTTTCCGGCTTGCCGTCTAACGTTTTAAACGGCGTGTCAGTGTCGGTGTATATATGTGCTAGCCAGCCGGCTCTAATTTGCTCAGCGCTAAGTAAAGGCTGACGGCTGTCATACATCAATTTAAGATAGATATATTCAATATCACTGTCGTCATCAGACCCCCAAACGTTATCTTCCGCTGCAACAACCCAATCAATAGTGCCAGATAATTCACTTGGGATGCCCTGCCCCCAAATACTTGGTTGGTCTTTCGCTTGCCAATCATTGCGGGTGTAAAACTGCCCTGCCGGCCCGTCACCACCAATTTTATCCATTTCGGTAACCAACCCCGTCCAATTACCAATGCTTAATCCAAGCCAAAACCCTTGCACTTTGTCTACATAGTCGTCCTTTTGCATCACATACCCATTGGCGGAAAGCGGCTGACACACCGAAGCCGGTGCGGTTACCGCTGCAGCTGGCAGCGTCATTATTAACAGTAACGGTAAGAACAAGCGACAACCAGTAAATTGCATAATCACACCAATGTAAGCACTTTCATTCCATTGTTATGCAATAACCTGCAGCGGCCGTCAAGGCCGCTAGCTAACAAAAAATGACCTTAAAACCTAAATGACATCGTTAAGGCTAACACTACAGCGCCTGTCGATTGCGGGTAAATGCTGTTTTTCTTGCAAGCTTAGCGCGCGGTTCTAATAACAAAAATCATATTTTGGTGTATCTTTAAACATCGTTTGTAATGGTATTAGAGCGAGCAAGCGCCATGAATGTGCGGTTTTATTTTTACATGTCCCTCTTAAGTGCCGTGGTAGCAACATTTAACCTAAAAGCCGCACCTACTGAATATCATTTTTATACCGAACAATTTCCGCCTTACAGTTACTTGCAGCAAAATGCCATAACCGGCATTAATGTTGATCTGGTGAACGCCTTGTGCCAGCGGTTACAGTTGTCTTGCACTATTACCTTGTTACCTTGGCGTCGTGCTTTCGAGCAAGCGCAGCATCATCACTTTAGCGGTGTATTTTCTACTTCTCGTAGTGCTGACCGCGAATCACTGTTTCACTGGGTTGGCCCTATTGCCAGTGAGCCGGGCTACCTATTTCGCTTAAAAGGCCGCACTGAAATAAACCCGACCAATTTAACAGAAGCCAAAAACTATATTGTGGCCGTATCTCGCGGAGACAGACTAGAGGCTTTCTTGCAAAGTAATGGCTTTAACTATGACAGGAATTTGATGGGTTTTTCTACCCGAACCGAGCCAATACCCCTATTTTTAGCTAACAAAGTCGACTTGTTGGCCGGTTCTAAACGAGCCTTACGTAGCTGGATGCTGGAACAGAATATGCCAGCCGATACGGCAGAGCCACTTTTTAAGCTAGAGGATGTTGGCAAACACTACCTCGCGTTAAATTTACGGTTCCCCACTGATATTGCACTGGCAATGCAGGTCGAGCTGGACAATATGCGAAAAAATGGCGAGCTTGCAGCATTAGTACAATCTTACCAGTGATGATATATCTTTGACGTTTAAATGGCATAGCAGCAAATTCACGGCGCTGGGTAAAGAACGAGCTATTTATCGTTTAACCACCGGTAACTTGTGCAAGCTGCTGCGACATTTTGCCGCTTTACATTAGCAACCCATTTCTGTTGATATAGCCTTATTAACCTTATCGATTAACGTCTTATGATGAAATGGTGTCGGCGTCTGCACAACTGGCTGGGTTTAATTTTAGTCGTACAAATACTGCTATGGTTTTTAAGCGGGCTGGTTATGGCGGTGCTACCCATAGAGCAAGTCAGAGGCGAGCACTTACATACTCAACCAGTGCCCCGCTGGCAGCAGGCATTGGTAAGCCCCGCTTCGGTACTGGAACACCACAGCAGCGAAGCCAGCTTTAGCATCAGCCAACAGTTAACCCTTGATAACAACCAGCTTAGCGCTATGCCGGTGTACGTTATAGACGATGCAGGCCAGCGCTTTCGTTATAGCGCCAGCAGCGGTAAGTTGCTAAACACGCTGTCTGAGCAAGATATAACCCGGCTAGCACAAGCTCAGTACACGGGTAACGGCGCCCTGAGCTACAGCCAACTACTGCAACAACTGCCAGCAGAAGTAAAACATTTGCCAACGCCACAATGGCAGGTGCAGTTTAACGACGACAACAACAGCACCTTTTATCTCGACCCGGCCACGGGCGCAGTAAGCCGGGTAAGAACCAGCCTGTGGCGGGTGTTCGACTTTTTTTGGATGCTGCACATTATGGATTACGACGAACGCAGCAACTTTAACAACCCGCTGCTTATCAGTACAGCTGCCGCATCACTCCTGTTTACCCTTACGGGCCTATTACTGTTATGGCAGCGTTACCGGCCAAAACGGTATCTTGCGTGAGCAAGTTGCAAACATTGAATTTATCACACACAATCAGCATCAGGTAAAAGAGATGACGTTAAAAGTATTTACAATTACATCACCAAGTACATAAAACCATAAAAATACAATAAGGAATGTTGAGGTTATGGAATACCGCTACCATGGAAAAATTGCTGAAATAGAAGGGTTGAGAGGTATAGCAATATTGCTTGTTACCATTCACCATTTCTGGCCAAGCTCTGGTGATATTTACCAAACATTGTCACCTATTGCTCATCTTGGTTGGATAGGTGTAGATTTGTTTTTTGTGATAAGCGGTTTCTTGATTGGTGGCATATTAATCGATACAAAAAACAAAGAGCATTATTTTAGAAATTTTTACGTGCGAAGGGTTCTTCGAATATTCCCGCTTTATTATGCGTTTGTTATTGGTCTTTTTATCATCATTCCGGTCGCACAGTCTTTTATTCACAACGTCTCGTATTGGGATGCAGAGTTTATAAAAGAATCAGGCAACCCACTGTGGTATTTATTCTTCCTGGGTAATGTCAGAGAATCTATAACAGGCGTTGAACCCTCTTATTTCTTAGCCCCTTTATGGTCAATTTCGATAGAAGAGCAGTTTTACCTGCTGGCACCATTGCTGATTCACAAACTCACAATCAAACAGCTCAAAATCACTTTGGGGTTATTGATCTGCATATCGCCAATTTTCAGATTTTTAATGCTTGATTCCTTCCCAGACAACGAAAGAATTCAGTACTTAGCTACCATATCAAGATTTGACAACTTGAGTGCAGGTCTTGTTCTGGCCATTATTGTGAGATCAAATTACTTTATCAATAAACAACTTGTTAGTTATTTTTTAGTTACCTTAACAATTTGCCTTGCTGTAATTTTCTATGCCGGAGGGCTTGATAGATATACTTTTTTCTGTCGGGTTTTTGGCTATTCAATTCTAGCCTTGTATTTCTTTACCTTGGTTTTATGGTGCATTCAAAATAGAGATACAACAGCGTCTTTTTTATTGAGAAGCCGGTTTTTAACATATTTAGGAGGGCTATGCTATGGCATTTATTTACTCCAAAGACCGTCAGAAATACTTTTATTGAAATCACTCAGCTATATAGGCTGGGATCTTGCTCAACATCCTTCATTGTCGCTAATCTTAAAAACCGTCTTTGCAATATTAGTCAGCCAAATTGTTTGGAGTTATTTTGAAAAACCGATAAATAACTTAAAAAATAAATTTGAAACTGCCAATCATCCTGCAAATTCACCACAAGGCCGTGTTGCTATTGATGATTCGCTAAACGGGATAACACCATCTCAAAGGCAAATTGGGTAGTTACTATGGTATTCCGTAAGCGTAACCCCAACCACACATTCCAAGCTTAGCTAAGTTTTCATACCCTGTTTGGATCTACTACCAGACAGGGGTTTCACATGATCCGCAGAACAACCGAGCAGTGGCTGGCGCTGTTTGACCAGTATAAAGCCAGTGGGCTAACGCAAACCGAATTTGCAAAACAACAAGGCATTGACCCGACTTATTTCAGCTATCGTAAGCGGCAACTTCTCGCCTGGCAGCAGGATGATAATACCGGCTTTGTTGAACTGACGCCGCAAGGCATGTTGCTTAGCCAGCCAATGCTGCTGAAAAAGCGCGATGTTGAACTGCTTTTACCTTCCGGCACCGATG
>NZ_AUDG01000081.1 GCF_000425345.1 Rheinheimera baltica DSM 14885
ACGCAGTTATCCAAGGACGCTAAAGGTATCGAAAAATCGCTACCCGGTGGCTAAAAGTAAAAATGCCGCTCACCTTAAGTGAACGGCATTAGCCTTAAGCTGCTTTTTTATTTATGACACTTACATCGTCATTGGTTTTTCATTGTTGCGCAAAGCGCACATTAAAGCTAACCGGAACCAGTGGTTCAATTCGTTTCAATCCAGCCAGTTCCTGCAACTTAGCCACACCAGCACCTAACTTAAAGCTGTTTATGTTCACCATTAGCGGTGTTTCTGTGCTGGCCTGTAATACGCTATCACTCAGCTTGGTAATACGCAGTTTTGCAGACAACGTGGCGCTTTCACCGGCAATAGTGACTGTCAGCGGTAAATCCACCAATACAGAGTTATTCACTGTCAACATGGCGATGCTGTCGCTTTTTAGTGGTGCCTTTACATCAATACTATTGTACTTTTCAGCCTGCAGTACATATTGCCAAATACGTTCGTTGCGGATCGGAATATTAGTTTGCATACTGCTCTTACCGGGATACTAACTGATGCGTTTTCACCGTCCCATTTACCGCTTAATTGACTGAATTGATGAGACTCAGCCACTAATTCGTTTTTAACAGAGATAAAATGCAAGCTAGATTGACTACTATCAAGTTGCCAATTGGCCGCTGATACAGAGAATGTACTCAATGCCAAAACGAATGCTGCTAATTTCATTACTTTCTCCTTTAATTGTCAGACCAGTTTAGCTTAACGTAAAACGTGGGCAAGCTCTATGTAAAACGGCTTAACATTGTCGTCTTAGTAAATTTTACAGACCAATCCTTTAAGGTAGCTACCTTCCGGATAGAAGCTGGCGATTGGGTGATCGCTATCTTGACTCAACTTTTCGATAAACAGGCAATCACGTTTGGCGTCAATTGCGGCATCAGCAACAATTTTTTGAAACAGTCCATCTTCCATTAAACCAGAACACGAGAAGGTTAGTAATAAGCCGCCAGGTTTAACAATTTGCATGGCAACCATATTAATATCCTTGTAACCGCGACATGCCCCCATCAGCTGTGCTTTACTTTCTGCAAATTTAGGTGGGTCAAGAATAACAATATCAAATTGCGTGCCTTGCTCGCGATATTGGCGTAGCAGCTTAAAGACATCAAATTTCACATTGTTTAATTTCGTCAGATCGAGTTTATTTAACTCTGCGTTTTTTAATGCGGTATTTAATGCAAGCTCTGATAAATCAGCATTGGTAACGGAGACCGCCCCTCCTTGCAACGCTGCAACCCCAAAGGTGCCAGTATAGCTAAAACAGTTTAATACGGTTTTGCCTTGAGCATAGCGCTTTGCAGCTGCGCGGCTAGCACGCTGGTCCAGATAAAAACCCGTTTTATGGCCCTGTACAATATCTACCATTAACGCCATACCGTGTTCTTTGATAATAACTTCGCCGGAGTCTCTAGGCAGGTGTAACCAACCAGTTACTGGTTTTAGGCCTTCTTTTTTGCGAACATCAACGTCAGACCGCTCATAAATACTGTGGCCAGGAAATAATTCGATAAGCGCTTTTACAATACTATCACGCCAAAAGTCTGCGCCTGCAGACAACAATTGACACACTAATACCGTATCATACTTATCAATGGTAATACCGGGCAGGCCGTCTGATTCGGCGGCTACAACCCGTAAGCCTGTGGTTTGCTCCAAGTTAAACAGTTCGGTGCGTAACTGCCAAGCACGCGCAATTCGCCGCTCAAAGAATGCCGCATCAATCTGTTCATCTTGGTTAAAGCTCCATACTCGAGCACGAATTTGCGACGATGCTGAATAGGAGGCGTAGGCTAACCATTCACCTTTACTGCTAACAATCTCAACAGTGGCACCGCAGCCCGGTTCATTTGTAACAGCTTTCACTGCTTTGGAAAAAACCCATGGATGAAGCCGTTTTAATGACTTTTCTCGGGTTTCCTGTAATGTTAAACGAGGCAATGATGACGTGTTCGCAGGCTTTTTCATGGCAGTTTATACGCTGTGCTAGACTAAATGGCGCATTGTAGAGAAGCGCAGGGTAAAGCTAAAGCAGAATTTTTAGTAAAGCGACGCTAACTTATATCATGCTGGTCAATAGAAATACAAAAGGAGTCACTTTTGGCTACTATTCCATCCACAATGCAAGTAATCACTGTTGTTAATCCAGGTAAAGACAGCAGCTTAGCTTTTGAACAGCGCCCGGTTCCGCAACCTAGTGCAGAACAGTTGTTGGTTAAGGTTGCCGCCGCAGGCGTTAATCGGGCTGATTTAATGCAGCGGCGCGGGCTTTATCCGCCGCCTGAAGGTGAAAGTGACGTATTAGGCTTAGAGGTAGCTGGTATTGTTGTTGCAACTGGACCGCAACATAAAAGCTGGCTGGGCAAAGCGGTGTTTGGTTTGGTTCCAGGCGGTGGCTATGCTGAGTATGCTGTTATTCAGGCAAACCATGCTATGACGGTGCCAGTGGGTTATAGCATGTCTGAGGCCGCAGCAACTGCCGAAGTGTTTTTAACCGCATTTCAATTACTGTGCAGTATTGGTAATGTTAAAGCTGACCAACGGGTACTTATTCATGCCGGTGCTAGTGGGGTAGGCACTGCAGCTATTCAGTTGGCAACTGCTCTTGGCGCGCACGTTGCGGCAACGGCTAGCAATGATGATAAGTTGGTCGTGTGCAAAGCCTTAGGTGCTGAGGTATTGATAAATTATAAAACCACAGCGTTTGAACAAGTATTAGCTTCTAAGTGGGCTAATGGTCTAAATATTATTTTAGATCCCGTCGCTGGAGAGTATATAAACCGTGAAATGCCATTGTTGGCGATGGACGGTAAAATTATTATCTACGCAATGATGGGTGGAAGGGAGCTGCCCGCGCTGGATTTAACGCCACTTTTTAAACGTCGTGGCCAACTTATATGCTCAACGCTGCGTAACCGCAGTAACAGGTATAAAGCGAATTTAGTACAGGCATTTAATCATACATTTGCGCAGCAATTGGCTCAGCGTACAATTCAACCTGTACTGCAGCAAGATTTTAACTGGCAGCAGGTAGAACAAGCTCATCAATTGATGACAGCAAATGCTACTGCAGGTAAGCTTGTGCTAACATTTTGATTTCTAGTTGTAAAACAATCTCAGATAGCGGCGATTTTAGCTTCAGAGTAATTAAAACTTTATTGGGATACCTTAGCTGAATGACTTTAGGCGCCATTGGGAAATCGACATACAGCAAATTAGTATCTTCGCTTATTAGCCGTATTAAAGACTATACCGTTGTTGCTGATTCAATTTATGAGCGGGCCACGCTGTATTTTCAGCAGGTTGTTGATCAGCAAGCTGATAAACTTGAGTTAGAACAGCAGGTGTTCTTGTTTGAGAACCGTTAACAACAAGTTGGAAAACGTGATTTAGCCTTAGTTGAACGTAACCTGCAACAAGCACAGGCTGAGATGCAGTCTTTTCAGCAGGCTCGTACTGAAGAAGCGTATGGCCGTATAGCGGCATTAAAGGTGCTATGCCACGATATTCTGAAGTTGTGCCAAGGCGAGTCTGTTGAAGAAACAAATATTCTCAGCGCAAAATTGCTTGGCTCTATTCAGTTACTCTCGCCCACTGAAGGTAAACAGATAGCTCTAAGTAATCAAAAAAGTAAACATTTGTACAAAGCCATTTTGTCTTTACGGTTATTAGATAAACTTATTGCTGATGGTGAACTGAACAACGCCTATATCTTGCAGCGAATAGCTGATAGTAACGGAAAAAAACTATTGGTAGGTGAGTATCATCCGTTTCGGGATGATGTGCAGATCCCTCTTTTGATGGCAGCGCTCTTGCAGGATATTGGTAGTTGTCATCCTGACGCGCTCGCTATACTGCATGGTCCTGATGGTAGTGCCGATGAGTTTAGGGTGCTGGAAAATGATGAACGAATGGCACTACTGCAGATATCGTATCGTGAGTGTTTAAAATACGTTACTTATGGACTTGGACTTGATAAGTACGGCGGTAATTCCAGAGAAGAACGAGATCAGTTTGTAAAGCTTGAAAATGATCGACAACAATTTGTCTTGTCGCTACTTAAAAATGCCGTTAAACCCGATCACGGAATTGGCAATTTGCTTAAAATTCCGCAGATCTATACCTCGGTAGTGCTATCTACCAAGGCGAGTTTTGCATACGAAACCTTACCCAAAGTCGTGCTTGTTTTAGAGAAAGGGGTAGAAAAAGGGGTATACAGCAAGGTCGCCGTAGATGCATTAGTTGCCATTACCGGCGTGTTTCCGCAAGGTTTTGGCATAACCTACATACCAAAAGACTCAGATAGACAAGATTTAGACCGCTATGAATATGCGATTGTAACCGGTCTTTATCCGGCAGATATTCGCCAGCCAATTTGCCGAATGGTTACCCGTAATTTAACGTATAACGTGTCAGCTCAAGGTTGCATAATTGGTGTAGAGAATAACTTGTATTACCCGCAGGCGAGAAAAAAGTTAGAAAGAATCAGTGAAGACCGATTATTGGAGATACTTAGCCAGCTAGTCTCTAATTTCGAAGAACGTAAAAAAATGCCTTTGGTACCCAAATGCTGGCATCCAGACGAATACTTTTCCTTTGTCAAAAATCAAAACCTATGGAATAAAGTTATTATGAACAATAATTAACGCCCAAGTATGGCGGCGTTAATTATTGCTCTGGTTGGCTGACTCTGACTCTGATATTACTAAGGTGTCAAAACTATCATCAGCTACTTCTTGTTCAATATCTTCGTCATAGCCTGCCGGTACTTGTCGGCGAGCAGCGATAAAGTCTTCATCATGCATTTGGGTCATAACGGTATCTTCATCAACGCGGGGATCCAGTGCGGCTGCCAACGGAGATGATACTAAATCACCTGAGCCCATTTTGAATTGAGCATTTTGCTGCTGGTCCAGCATGCGTTTTACCTGCTTCTGGGTATAGTTAACTCTTAGCAACCTTAAAAACAGGGTGAATGCGCAACAGCTTATAAACGCATACAGCATGGCTGGGCCGATAAATTGCATTAATGTAGATGCCAGTAAGGGGCCAAAACAAGCCCCTAAGCCGAATGTTAGTAAAATCGTCGCAGATAATGCTACGCGATCGTTTTGCTCTACATTTTGATTGGCAAACGCCGACGCGATGGGATAAAGCGTAAATGCCAGTATGCCATAGCAAAATGTTGCTAACAGTAATGCGATACCCGTTAGTGGTAGCAGTGCAATTAGTAATGTCAAAATGGTAAGCGCCGCAGCATTAAATCGCAGTATACGACTACGTGGGATCCGATCTGAAATTTTACCCATTGGCCACTGTGCTAATAGTCCAGCCAGAATGGTCATCGACATAAACAGGGTTACCTGTTCAGTTTCCATGCCTTTGCTGGCAGCATACGCTGGCGCCAAACCGTAAAACGAACCCGCCATCATGCCTGCTACGGTAACGGCAGTCAGTGATTGGGGTACTTGCCTCCAAAACGCCAAAATTTTTAGCGGTGCAGGTTGAAGTGGCGCGGGATGTATCCGTTTAGTCAAAGCGATAGGCACAATACACAACGAATAACACATACTAATTATCAGTAACGGCGAGATGCCCAGCTCTGGGAATTGGCTTAACATTAACTGGCCGCCAATCATACCCAAATAAGACGTTATCATGTAAAAGGCAAATACGGTACCGCGCTGTGAGCTTTCAGTTTGCTCGTTTAGCCAGCTTTCTAGCACCATGTATTGGCACATCATGCCCATACCAACGATGATACGCATTAATAGCCATATTTCCAGTTGGTTAGTCAGCACATGTGTCATGGCGCAGGCGCTGACTATTGCCGCACTGGCAACAAAAGCGCGAATATGACCTACCTGAGCAATGACTTTATGGCCAAGTTTAGAACCCAGCACTAGTCCGAGGTAGTAACAGGACATCAGTGCGCCAATCCAAATAGAATCGACGTTTTGTTGGGCTAGGGATAGACCCAAATAAGTGGATAGCGAGCCTTGTGCCACCAGCATTAACAGGGTTGTTAGAAATAGCGCGCTAAAACTGCGATAGGGGCTTTTTGTGCTCATCCTTTGCCTTCGATAAAAGACAGGCAGCTAACGCTGCCTGAAGCGTTATTTTACTCGCATACCGGGTTGTGCACCCTCGTCTGGTGACAAAATAAACAAATCACTGCCACCAGGGCCAGCGGCTAACACCATGCCTTCAGATAGGCCGAAACGCATTTTGCGTGGTGCCAGATTGGCAACCATTACTGTTAAGCGACCCTCTAATTGCTCGGGACTATATGCGGCTTTAATACCTGCAAATACTTGTCTTGTTTCACCGCCGCCAATATCTAACTGTAGCTGTACCAGTTTATCTGCACCTTCAACGGCGCTGGCTTTGATAATTTTCGCAACACGCAAATCAATTTTTGCAAAATCGTCAATGCTGATAGTATCGCTGATAGGCTCACGCTCAGTATTCGAAGCCTTTTCAACCTTAGCAGTTTTACCCACGGTGGTGTCAGTAGTAACTGTCTGTTGTTGTAGGTTTTCTTTGGATGCTTCCAGCATGGCATTAATCTTAACCGGATCGACGCGTTGCATTAACGCTTTAAACGGGTTGATAGCGTGGTTGGTTAACGGCAGTTTATAATTACTCCAGTTAAGCTCGCTATTTAAAAAGGCTTCAGTCTCTGCTGCCATCAATGGTAATACTGGCTTTAAGTAGTGCATTAAAACACGGAACAGGTTAATGCCCATTGAGCAAACGTCGTGTGCTTCTTGCTGTTTGCTGTCATCTTTCACCAGCACCCAGGGCGCTTTAGCATCAATATACTGATTCGCTTTGTCTGCCAGTGTCATAATGTCACGGATAGCACGGGCAAACTCACGATTTTCAAAACTCTCGGCAATACTTTCACCTGCGTTGACAAACTCAGTCATCAGCGCTGGTTCAGCAACGGTGGCAGATAAGCTTCCGTCGAAGCGTTTGGTGATAAAACTCGCACAGCGGCTGGCGATATTGACGACTTTACCCACTAAATCGGCGTTGACCTTTTGACTAAAGTCATCCAGATTTAAATCCAAATCGATAATGCTACTGCTTAGCTTAGAGGCAAAGTAATAGCGCAGATACTCTGGGTTTAAATGATCCAAATAGGTGCGTGCTTTAATAAAGGTACCGCGCGATTTTGACATCTTAGCGCCGTTTACCGTAACAAAGCCGTGGGCAAAGATAGCGTTAGGCTTGCGCATACCAGCGCCATGCAGCATGGCAGGCCAGAACAGGCTGTGAAAATAAATAATATCCTTGCCGATAAAGTGATACACCTCGGCATCGGAGTCCAGCTTCCAGAAGCTGTCAAAGTCGATACCGGTTTTATCGCACAGGTTTTTAAAGCTGGCCAGATAGCCGATAGGCGCATCTAACCATACATAAAAGAATTTGCCCGGTGCGCCAGGGATTTCAAAGCCGAAGTAGGGCGCATCACGGCTGATATCCCACATTTGCAGACCGTCTTTAAACCATTCCTGCAGCTTATTGGCCATTTCTTCCTGCAAGCTGCCGCTGCGGGTCCAGTCTTGCAACATCTGGCTAAAAGCGGGTAAATCGAAAAAATAGTGCTCGGAGTCTTTTAATACCGGCGTAGCGCCGGATACCACAGAGCGGGCATTCTTAACTTCGGTCGGGCTATAAGTCGCGCCACAGACATCGCAGCTGTCGCCGTTTTGATCCAGGGCGCCGCATTTTGGGCAGTCGCCTTTAACAAAGCGGTCGGGCAGAAACATCTGTTTTTCCGGGTCGAAAAGCTGACTGATGGTTTTACGCTTAATGTAGCCGTTATCATGCAGTTTGGTGTAAATATGGCTGGCAAACTCCCGGTTTTCATCACTGTGGGTCGAGTAGTAATTGTCAAAGTCAATGCCGAACCCGGCAAAGTCGGCTTCATGTTCAATTTGCGTTCTGGCAATCATTTGTTCAGGCGTAATACCCTGTTCTTGTGCTTTGAGCATAATAGGCGTGCCATGCGCATCATCGGCGCAAACGAAATAACATTCATGGCCACGGGCTTTTTGAAACCTGGCCCAGATATCGGTTTGAATATGTTCTAACATATGGCCTAAATGAATAGAGCCATTGGCATAAGGTAAAGCGCTGGTAACAAGAATTTTCCGTGTCGACATTAAGCGTTGCTCTTTTACATAAATAACTGAAAAAATTTCGTTAAATGATACACTAGCTGCTGTCGATCCGCACCCGCCAACGGCCGGATCCGTTAAAAAAACGTGTTAAAGCCTGAATTTGGAACTTGCTGATGTTTAACTGGTTTAAATCTGCCAAAACTGAGCCTCTACCTGAAGCTGTAATGCAGTTATTGCATCATTGGCCGTTGCCCGATACAGGCGCACCGCTGTCATTAATTCTTGCACGCGTCCGACTGATAAAAAATACACTGCAGATCACACTGGCTTTACCTTTAACGTCTATCGCTGAGCCATTACAGCAGGCTTTAGATGCCGCAGGATTTAATTACCAGCTGGCGCTGGATTATCAACTGGCACTACCACCGACTTACAAAAACATTAAACAGATAATTCTTGTCGCGTCTGGCAAAGGAGGGGTGGGTAAATCGACCACGGCGGTTAATTTGGCTGCGGCACTGGCGCTGGAAGGCGCTAAGGTTGGCCTGCTAGATGCAGATATTTATGGTCCCTCAATTCCCACCATGTTGGGGCTTAGCGGTGAGAAAATCAGTTCATCAGATAATAAACTGATGCAACCCAAATTTGCTCATGGTGTTTATTTGCAATCCATTGGATTTTTAGTCGACCCACAACAAGCCTCTGTCTGGCGGGGCCCTATGGCGAGTCAGGCGTTGTTACAGCTGCTAAACGAAACCCTTTGGCCAGACCTGGATTATTTAATTGTCGATATGCCACCCGGTACCGGCGATATTCAACTGACAATGTCTCAAAAGCTGCCGGTTACCGCTGCTGTTGTCGTGACAACACCGCAAGATGTTGCATTAAGTGATGCAGAAAAAGCTATCAGTATGTTTAGGCAGGTTAATATTCCACTGTTGGGATTGATTGAAAACATGAGTTTTTATCAATGCAGTCAGTGTGGTGCTTATGATGACATCTTTGGCACCCAAGGCGGTTTTGTACTGGCAGAACGCTATCAGGTGCCCGTGCTGGGGCAGCTGCCGTTGCAAAAGCATATTCGTGAGCAAGCTGATCTTGGCGTGCCTGCTGTATTAAAGCAGCAGCCAGTGGCTGAAATTTACCGTACCATCTGCCGACAAATGTTGTTGGCTCTGCATTGGCAAGCAACTTCAACAGCAGCAAGCCAACCTGAAATTATTATAACGGACGATTAACATGAGACTGTGTGACAGAGATATAGAGCGCTATTTAGCTGAAGGCAAAATTATTATCGAGCCTAAGCCCGACGTCGATATGATTAGTGGCGTAAGTGTTGATATTCGGCTGGGTAATAAATTCCGTGTATTTCAGGCTCATGCCGCACCTTACATCGATTTAAGTGGCCCACGGGCAGAAGTAGATAAAGCGTTAAACAGCGTAATGAGTGATGAAATACATATTGCAGATGGTGACAAGTTTATTTTGCATCCGGGTGAGTTGGCGTTGGCAATGACACAGGAATCGGTAACACTTCCGGATGACATTGTTGGTTGGCTGGACGGTCGTTCGTCTCTGGCAAGGTTAGGCTTAATGGTGCATGTCACAGCACATCGTATTGATCCGGGTTGGTCTGGAAATATTGTGCTGGAATTTTATAACAGCGGAAAATTGCCTTTGGCGCTTCGGCCAAAGATGAAAATTGGTGCGCTTAACTTTGAATTGATGACGGGACCTGCCGACAGACCTTACAACAAAAGACTTGATGCTAAGTACCAACAGCAAACAGGCGCTGTTGCCAGTAGAATAGGCCACGACGACAAAGGCTAATAGTTAAGTTCTCTTACCGCAAATAAAAAGCCCACGCAATCGCGTGGGCCAAAAGCTATAAAGCAAAAATGAAGCGGGATGATTATGCAATAAAGTTGCATAGCTTGGCAATATCGACGGGCAAATTATTTACGCCTTTTACAGCATAATTTTAACATGGGAGAGTGCGATGGATTTGGCCAGCCTGGCGCGATTATTTTTGTTGGCGGCTATCTGGGGCGCGTCTTTTTTATTTATGCGGATGGCGGTGCCAGAGCTAGGCCCCGCATGGTTTATGTTTGGTAGGGTGTTGTCAGCAGCAGTGTTTCTAGCGTTAGTGGCTATTGCCTTTAAACGCGCACTTCCGCTAAGGCAATACGCCATGCATTTTGTGTTGTTAAGCTTGTTTAATACCGCCTTACCTTTTTTGCTTTTTGCTTACGCAGCGCAAACGTTAACTGCCTCATTACTGGCGGTGCTTAATGCTACAGCTCCGCTTTGGGGGGCATTAATCGGTTGGTTGTTTTTTCGCCAAAAAATGTCAATAAGAATGGTACTGGGTTTATTCTTAGGTATTTGTGGTGTTGCTATTTTAGTCGGCTTTGACGCCATTGTTACTGATCCTGCCGCGTTAACCGCTATTGCTGCTGCAGCTGGAGCGGCATGTTGTTACGGCATTGCTACCTGGTATACGCGTTTGGCTAAACCGGTACCTGCCTTTATTAATGCTCATGGCAGTATGTGGGGCGCAAGTTTGTGGCTGCTACCACTTCTTTGGTTTATACCGCTACCCGTTACTGAACCGGCACAACAGAGTTTACTTGCAGTGCTGGCATTGGGTGTTGTTTGCACAGGCGTGGCTTATTTGTTGTATTTTAGACTGGTACAGGATTTAGGTGCGACACCCACACTAACAGTGACGTTTCTTATCCCTGTATTTGGCGTACTTTGGGGCCACGTTTTTTTAGACGAGATTATAGGCTGGCATACTCTAGTGGGCGCGGCTACGGTGATCTGTGGCACTGCCTTGGTTAGTGGATTTAGCCTTAACACGCTAAGGTATAACATTGCGACTAATGAACCGAATAAGTTACCGAATAAGGAATTAAGATGAAATTATATGGCTCACAAACGTCACCCTATGTCCGGCGTATTCGCTTACTGTTGGCTAGTCGTCCTTATGAGTTTATTAACTTGAATATTTTTGCCGGGCCTGATCGCGAGATATTAGCATCGATAAACCCGACATTGCGCATTCCAATGTTGGAAGACGACGCACAGGTGATATTTGATTCAGGTGTTATTTTTCGCTATTTATCTGCAAAGCTGGCCCTCACCGCGCTTAACTGGTATCAGGAAAACCAGCTTATCGTCATCAATGCCGTGAGTGACTCTTTGGTTATGTTACTGCAGTGCAACCGCAGTGGTATGGATACCGGTGAAGATAAATTGTTTTTCAATTTACAACGCGAGCGGGTAGCGACCTCGTTGTATGTGCTGGAGCAGCAGGCTGCAAATGCAGAGTTTGCCAAGTGGGATTATGTCGCGATGGCATTATACAGTTTAATTGATTGGACACTGTTTCGTGAATTGGTTGAACTGGACGACTATCCCGCTTTGCTGCAGTTTGTTGCAGACAACGCGAAGCAAAACGGGATAACGCAAACTGATCCGCGCTTAAGTTAGTAAGTACTAAATCTGTGCCGTTTTTAGCGGCACAGGCTCGATAAGTACACTTTGTTCCGCATTTGATAGCCAAATCTGATTTTCACTGATATTGCATTGCAAACTCATGTTTCGATCGACCAGCTTTGCCATGGCTTTTACCGCGTCTTCGGGGATTTCAATCACGGTTAAGTTTTGATAACGGGCTAGTGCTTGTTCGTTGTTTTTCCACCAAACGGGTACGCTGCGACCACCGTAGCAGAATAACTGCACCTGTTTTGCCCGACCTGCGGCTTTACGTAGCCATTTTTCGTCACTTTGACCAAATTCTACCCATAGGTTAATTTCACCGCTTAAGGCCTTATCCCAAAGTTCTGGCTCATCATCTTCCGTACTGAGCCCTTTGGTAAAGCTTAAGGTTTCACTGGCGTTTAATATAAATGCTAGCAGGCGAACCATCATTCGCTCGTCGTTTTCAGATGGGTGCTGTGCCAATGTCAGGCTATGATCCTGATAGTAATGTCTATCCATGTCCGCAATTTGCAACTGCACTTTAAATACCGTGGCTTTTAATGCCATAACTAAACTCACTAACAAAATTTCAGGCTGCGAGTGTAACGTGCTAGCTGGAATTGCTCAATTTAACTCTTTGTTTTCCTTGTACTGCCCACACCGTGCAAACTAGGCTATGCTGGGATTGAAACAAGCTAAATAACTGAGTTAAAACAAAATGTCAGAGTTCGATTTTGCAATAGTCCAAAATTTTTTAATTGCACTGATGTTAGGGGCTTTAGTCGGTATCGAGCGTGAAAAGCATCGTCGTGACGAGCAGCCAACCAGCTTTGCCGGGTTAAGAACCTTTATTTTGCTTGCTCAGGCGGGTGCCGTCTCTGCCTGGCTGTCATTAAATTTGCAGTCACACTGGGTATTTATTATTACCATTTTTGTTGTCGCGGTTGCGGTGATGACTGCTTATGTGTTGGAAAACAAAAATACCGCAGCAGCGGGGATAACCACAGAGGTTAGTGCCATTACGGTATCTTTGTTGGGCGGCGCTGTAATGTATGGTTACGCTGAACTTGCCGTGATGCTGGCAATTTTAACTTCGGCTGTATTAACGTTTAAACAGCCTTTGCATGGAATGGTAAGTAAAATAGGCACTGATGATTTATACGCTGGCGTGAAACTGCTCATCGCCAGTTTTATTGTATTGCCGTTGCTACCTAATCACCCTATTGATCCCTGGCAAGCTCTCAATCCTTACAAGCTTTGGCTTTTAGTTATTCTTATTTCGTCAATTTCCTTGCTTGGCTATGTCGCGGTGCGATGGTTAGGCAGTGCGCGTGGCAGTGTATTAATGGGAATCAGTGGTGGTTTGGCATCATCAACGGCAGTTACCCTAAGTTTTGCTCGCAGCTCGAAGTTAGAGGGCGATCCTCTGGCAGCCAACACACAAGCCTGTGGCGTATTATTGGCATGGTTAGTGATGTTTATTCGTGTGTTGGTGATGGTGAGTATCGTTTTTGACCCGTTATTGACGTACTTGCTAGTGCCTTTTAGTACGATGGCTGCGGCGGTAGCAATATTAGCCGCATTTCACTATTGGCGAGGCAGAGAGCGTTTTCAAGCACCTCAGCAAAGTGCAGTTAAAATGGCTAACCCTTTTAGCTTGCTTGCAGCGATAAAATTTGGCGCGGCCTTCGCGGGCATTTTGTTATTGGTCAAACTTACGGAACAATATGCAGTTGATGAAGGGCTGTACTTACTTGCTGCCATCGCTGGATTGACAGATGTTGATGCAATTAGCTTGTCGATGGCAGAATATGCCAAACGCACACCTGACGGTTTAGCATTAGCCGCAGGTGCCGTTACGATAGCGGCGTTGAGTAACACGGTGGTTAAATGGGCACTCGTGTTTGTGCTTGGTGGGAGGGCGTTAGTGCGTCAAGCAAAGCTTGATGCATCTTGCAGGGTGTAAGTCCCTGTCGGGTAAGGTGTAACTGACCACCCGTATCGAGTGTTGCGCCTATGGCGGAGCCAGTATTTTTTTTTACTGACGAACAAGATAGGTGAAGCGTACACAGAGAATTAGTTAGGCCACAGGGGATACGTGTCCCTGAAGGTTGGTATCGCTTCGATAAGCACAATCTGACTGACGAGGTTTGTAACGCCACCGAAGTCCATGCAAAGCAGCCGTTAAAGTGAGGCTGTGACGAGTCAGCGGAGTTATCAAGCCGTGGCATGATTAAAGAGATGTATCAG
>NZ_AUDG01000082.1 GCF_000425345.1 Rheinheimera baltica DSM 14885
AACCAACTGAGCTTTAGAGATGCCTCATCGCACATCATCCACAAGCTCACTCTGATGCCAATTTATGCGCCGGGTAATGTGCCCGGATTCATCTTGGAAATAGAAAAAAATGCCAGTCAATTCAAGCTTGAAGGAAAGCGAGAACGCAGTTATCCAAGGACGCTAAAGGTATCGAAAAATCGCTACCCGGTGGCTAAAAGTAAAAATGCCGCTCACCTTAAGTGAACGGCATTACGCCAAGGCGGGATTTTTTTATGCTGTCTATCTAGTGCTCGTCTTCACAACTATTACAGTTATTACACAACCGCATGTTCATAATATGCGCTAAAACAACGAGTGCAGCCCCAACCATTAACACAGCATGTTCGTTTTGTGGGCCCCAGGCGTCTTTTTGCCAGTAAATAAAACCGCCAAGAAACAACGAGTAAAACGGATAGAGTTTACGATGGTAGCGATGAAAACCAATAAAAAGGGTTATAAAACCCAATACCATGGTGACCAATAACACAATACGTTCAAACGCATGGTTATGCACAGCACTAAGCCCCAACAAGGGTAAAACCGGTAAGATAACGGGCAGCATAATACAGTGAATGGCGCAAAGCGACGTCACCGTAATTCCGATTTTATCAAACATACTTCTAACTGTTGCTAACACAGTGCTCACTCTGGCGACTAAAACTTAAGAAACGAGATAATATAACAAAACGTTTCTTAAGGAAACGGGTAGACAAAAAAATACTTTGTATCACAGATAAACATTGCAGCTGCTGAAGCCGCCGTCGCCTTATGGCATAATAGCGCTACTTATTCGCCATTAAGCTTTATTATGGATACTTTACTGACTCAACTTGATGACAATTTAAAAGAGCTGTATCGCAAAGCGCTCGATGCCGATGCCCTGTTAGACAACCTGCAGCAACAAGGCCATGCCAAACATCAGCGTATCTTTGCCGACAATAAGCTATTTCAGGCATCAAGTAACCGTTTTATGCCGTACTTGGCTGAAACTGCTGAACAGGTTGCGGCAATGCGCCAAAGCCAGCAGTTTAATACTGCGACACTGCAGCGTGTGGTGCAGCAGTTAAAACAGCTGCATGCCACACTCGCAGAATTTAGGACGCTGCTAACAACACAATAACATTTCATACGGGTTCTTGCTGTTTATAGGACTTTATCATTGCTATGTCTGCCACACATTAAAAGTGACAGACATAGTGATAGCAAATTAATGAGATCTACACTGCAGGTTTAACACTCACTTTAGGTAGCATATGTTGATGCTGCTCGACTCCGGGCTTTAATTCACGCTCAAACCAATCTTCCAGCATTCGTTTTTCATAACGAAACTCATCTGAATTATGCGCCGAACGTATCGATTGCATAAACCCCATATCACGCAGTTTTTCATCAGCCTGCATGACTTGTTCACCATGGTTATCCCGCAACACGTAACTAAACTTCATTGCAGGCGAGTAAATGTCTTTAACAACGCGAAGCGCATTACCTGCGCCACTGATAAAGTAATCGACATCGCCAGCCAAATCGATGTCCGTTACCGTCACATCCAAATTGTAACCTTCAGGCAATTTCGTACCCATTTGTTGAAAGAACTCATCAAATTTGCGAATAACACGCTCGCGATAGCTTTTGCGGCTATCGTTTGCCGGACGAATATCGGTAAACTTTTCCGGGTCTTGCCATTGCACTTTCACCTCGGCAGCGTGTACTGAGCTGAATGCCAGGGCGGCCAACCCACAAAGCACTATAATTTTACGCATAACCTGTCTCCTGCTTCTACTCACGCAATAGCGTGCAATACCTTGTTAGGGTGTATATTTTGCACAAAGTTTAGTTAACTTGGCTAACTATAGCCCGATTTATCGACCAAGGACTGTAGTGTTTTGTATAAAATTGTAGCGCCCGCCGTTAACATACGATATTGCTGGCATAAAAAAACCCCGCAAATAGCGGGGCTTTACGTTAGTGAGCGCTAACGAGTTACATCATGCCGCCCATGCCACCCATGCCGCCCATATCTGGCATTGCTGGGGCATCGCCTTTAGGCAACTCAGTAACCATAGCTTCAGTGGTAATCATTAATGAACCTACTGAAGCAGCGAATTGCAATGCTGAACGCGTTACTTTAGTTGGGTCAAGAATACCCATCTCCAGCATGTCGCCGTATTCACTGGTCGCTGCATTGTAACCGTAGTTACCTGAACCGTTTTTCACGTTGTTTACTACAACAGACGCTTCTTCACCGGCATTATCAACGATTTGACGTAACGGTGATTCCATTGCACGCAGTGCAATCTTAATACCGTGGTTTTGATCTTCGTTAATGCCACGCAGGTCGCCTAACTTAGCCGCTACGCGAACTAACGCTACACCACCGCCAGGCACTACGCCTTCTTCTACCGCAGCACGGGTTGCATGCAGAGCATCTTCAACGCGGGCTTTTTTCTCTTTCATTTCGATTTCAGTAGAAGCGCCAACCTTAATAACCGCAACGCCACCAGCTAATTTAGCCAGACGCTCTTGCAGTTTTTCTTTGTCGTAATCTGATGTTGCTTCTTCAATTTGTTGGCGAATTTGTTTAACACGGCCATCAATTGCAGCCTGGTCGCCAGCACCATCAATAATGGTGGTGTTATCTTTGGTAATAACAACGCGCTTAGCAGTACCTAATTCTTCCAGACCTGCTTTTTCCAGTTCCATACCAATTTCTTCAGAAATCACGGTACCACCGGTTAATGTCGCAATGTCTTGCAGCATGGCTTTACGACGGTCACCAAAACCTGGTGCTTTTACTGCAGAAATTTTCACGATGCCACGCATGTTGTTTACTACTAACGTTGCTAAGGCTTCGCCTTCAACATCTTCAGCAATTAACAACAACGGCTTACCTGACTTAGCCACAGCTTCTAATACTGGCAATAACTCACGGATATTAGATACTTTCTTATCAATAGTAAGAATATACGGGTTATCCAGCTCTACCTGGCCTGCTTCCTGGTTGTTGATGAAGTACGGAGACAGGTAACCACGGTCAAACTGCATACCTTCAACCACGTCAAGCTCGTTGTCTAAACCCTGACCTTCTTCAACAGTGATTACGCCTTCTTTACCTACTTTATCCATTGCGTTTGCAATAATCTGGCCGATTTCATCGTCAGAGTTGGCAGAGATAGTACCTACTTGCGCAATAGCTTTGCTGTCTGCACACGGCTGAGATAACAGCTTAAGTTCAGCTACAGCGGCTATTACAGCTTTGTCGATACCGCGCTTTAAATCCATTGGGTTCATACCCGCTGCAACCGCTTTAACACCTTCATTAATGATGTTTTGCGCTAATACCGTTGCAGTAGTGGTGCCGTCACCAGCTTCATCATTGGCTTTAGAGGCAACCTCTTTCACCATCTGTGCGCCCATGTTTTCGAACTTATCTTCCAGCTCAATTTCTTTCGCAACAGATACACCGTCTTTAGTGATCATTGGTGCGCCGAAAGATTTATCCAGAATAACATTGCGGCCTTTCGGACCTAAGGTAACGCGTACTGCGTTAGCCAGAATATTTACACCTTTAAGCATTTTGTTGCGGGCTTCATCGCCAAAACGTACGTCTTTTGCTGCCATTTCTCTTAATCCTTACATTCAGTTAATGCGTAATACGGTTCGAATAGAATTAATCCAGGATCACACCTAAGATATTGTCTTCTTTGGTGATCACATACTCCTGGCCTTCAATTTTCTCAGTACGCTCTACATAAGCGCCGAACAATACTTTGTCGCCAACTTTCACATCTAACGGTTTTACGTCACCGTTATCTAAAACACGGCCCAAGCCAACGGCTACCACTTCACCCCGAGTAGATTTCTCGGCAGAAGCACCCGTTAAGACGATGCCACCCGCTGATTTACTTTCAGCTTCTAAACGTTTGATAATGACACGGTCGTGTAATGGACGAATATTCATGCTCTATCTCCTAAAGCTATTTTGTGTTTTAACATGGGTGTTAAATTGTGTGCAGGATATATGGGGCGAACAGGAAAAAAATCCAAGGGCAAAAGCAAAAATTTCTTAATGTTGTCTTAAGGCGGGTAGATTATCGTCAGCCCAAATGAAATATTCCGCCACAGTTACAGGTCTGAGCTGGAGTGGCATTTATCGCATAGACAGCAACCTTTTGTCGCTATCACCGTATATGTTCACATGTTAATGTTAGGCTGTTGCAACGCAATTGCGTAAATAAGGAAGTAGAAGCTGATGTTTAAAGTGTTTTTTCTGCCATTGATACTCTGGTTAAGTTTGCTGGTGCCGGTTCAGGCCCAACAAAGTTCCGTCTTAGACAGCTTGCTTAAAGCTGATGATAGCTTCCTGCCGGTAGAACAGGCGTTCGTTTTTGACTACATACAAAAACAAGATGAGTTAGTGATTAGCTGGACTATCGCTGACGGCTACTATTTATACAAAGACAAAATAAAACTGGGTGGCATCGCCGTAAGTTTTTCGCACCCGTCTTATCCAGCCAGCATGCAAATTGAAGATGAATACTTCGGCGTTACTAACGTGTATTTTCATCAGCTAACATTACGCATCCCGCTAACCGATGTCAGCGAAGATGGCGTGTTTAAAATTCAATATATGGGGTGTGCAGAAGCCGGCTTGTGTTATCCACCGGTAACTAAAGAACTGCCCTTGTTACCCTTATCAGCAACTGCATCAGACACTTCGTCCAGTGCCGCAGCCAATAATAGTTCAAACATCGCCGCCAGTGTTACATCAGGCGACAGTGCCAATAGCATTCCGGTGTCCAGCCAAAATACTCTGGCGGAGAAACTGACTGATGGCGCCAGTATCGCCACCTTAGCCGGGTTCTTTTTACTCGGCATTGGACTGGCGTTTACCCCGTGCGTGTTCCCAATGTACCCCATTCTTACCAGCATTATTGTTGGCCAGGGTTCGCAACTGTCTAACAAACGCGCCTTTAGCTTGTCGTTTTCATACGTTCAAGGTATGGCTATCACCTATTCGTTGCTTGGCTTAGTTATTGCCAGTTTGGGCGTAAAGTTTCAAGGTTACATGCAACACCCTGCGGTGCTTATTGTAGCCAGCGTGATTTTTGTGTTGTTAGCGCTATCGATGTTTGGTGTATTTAATTTAAGTTTACCGTCCAGTTGGCAGGAGAAAGTCAGCGGTATTAGCAATAAACAGCAAGGGGGCTCATTAAAGGGCGCGTTTGTGATGGGCGCGTTATCAGGCCTTATTGCTTCGCCTTGTACTACTGCACCGCTGTCAGCAGCCCTGTTGTATGTCGCACAAAGCGGGGATTTATTGCTGGGTGCCATAACGTTGTACATTTTAAGTTTAGGGATGGGCTTACCACTACTGTTATTGGGTAGCTCTGGTGGCAAACTACTACCCAAAGCAGGCAACTGGATGAATGCGGTAAAAACAACCTTTGGTTTTTTATTGCTGGCAGTACCGCTAATTTTACTCGACCGCATCCTGTCGTTTGACTACGTTATCGCTGCAGGCTCATTGTTGACATTAGCCTTTGTTATCTATTTGTACCGGGTACTGTTTAGTTTGCAAAATGCGACCGCGAAAGCCGTGTTATTAATCGTCGGTCAGTTACTGTTAGTCACAGCCTTATACTTAAATGTATCTCACTGGTGGCCAGCGCCTGCAACCAGCCAGGCCACAGAGCAAAACGCCAGTTTCGAGCTTGTCGATGGTTTAGATGAACTACAGCAAAAACTGGCTAATAGCGACGGGCGCTACACGATAGTCGATTTTTATGCCGACTGGTGCATTGCCTGTAAAGAGTTCGAGCATTTAACGTTCCCTAAGCCTGAGGTACAGGCGCAAATGAAAAAAATGCAATTGCTGAAAGTGGATGTGACAAAAAACAGCCTGAAAGACCAAAAGCTACTGAGTAACTATCAAGTGCTAGGCCTGCCAGCATTATTGATATTTGATCCCCAAGGTAATGAGTTAACGCAAGCCCGTGTTATCGGTTTTAAGAACGCCAGTGACTTTGCTGCCCACCTGAAACAAATCCAACAGTAAGTTTTATTGCGGCGCTTTTACCCAGCGCCGCTTACTCCTGCCTGCCTTCTGGCTGATAAGACCAGTATTTTGCTGCCATTTGTCACGATTTCACTATAATAAGGCGCTATTGTTAAGCCAATTGCTCAGCTTTTGACAGAAAGTTGTCAAACAGATGCAATTATCACTTAGCTTTGGCAAGATAGTGCCGGATTAAAACAATTAGCGGGAATTACGCACAAATGGCGGCAACTTATCGAATTTTAGTCTTAAACGGCCCTAACCTGAATATGTTGGGTGTGCGTGAGCCAGCGGTATATGGTTCAGCAACCTTAGCTGACATTATTTCAGATTTGACGGAACAGGCTGTCGTAAAACGTGTCGAACTGACACATTTACAATCTAATGCCGAGCATGAGCTGGTGACTGCGATTCAACAAAGTCTGGGGCAACAAGATTTTATTTTGATTAACCCGGGTGCTTTTACCCATACCAGTGTGGCTATTCGAGATGCCCTGCTGGCAGTAGCCATTCCCTTTATTGAGGTGCATTTATCAAATGTACATGCGCGCGAAGAGTTTCGCCGCCATTCGTATTTATCTGATATCGCCAAAGGGGTGATCTGTGGTCTGGGGGCCAGAGGTTATCACTATGCTTTAGACGCGGCGATAACAGCATTACAAACAACCAAATAGTAATAACTAAATCAGGCTAAATAGACATGGATATTAGAAAGATTAAAAAATTGATCGAGCTGCTGGAAGAGTCAGGTATCTCTGAGCTTGAGATCACCGAAGGTGAAGAATCTGTGCGTATCAGCCGTAATGGCCCGACACCACAGTACGCGCCAATGCAGCATTATGCTCCGGCACCACAGCAATATGCACAAGCACCGGCGCCTGCCGCCGCGCCAGCTGCAGCACCTGCGGCCGCAGCTCCGGCAGCCGTTAGTGGCCATGTAGTTAAATCGCCTATGGTGGGTTCTTTCTACCGTGCCGCCTCTCCTACCGCGAAGAATTTCGTTGAAGTGGGCCAAACAATTAAAGTGGGCGATACATTGTGCATTGTCGAAGCGATGAAAATGATGAACCAAATCCAGTCTGATAAGGCCGGTGTGGTAAAAGACATTTTGCTTGAAAACGGCGAGCCGGTTGAATTTGACCAGCCACTCTTTGTGATCGAATAACGCAAAAGGCAGACTGATGCTAGAAAAAGTACTGATTGCCAACCGTGGCGAAATTGCATTGCGTATTTTACGCGCTTGCAAAGAGCTGGGCATTAAAACGGTGGCGGTGCACTCCACCGTCGATCGTAATTTAAAACATGTGTTGCTAGCTGATGAAACCATTTGTATTGGCCCGGCACCTTCACCACAAAGCTATCTGAATATCCCGGCATTAATTGCCGCGGCTGAAGTGACCAATGCGCAGGCTATTCACCCTGGCTACGGTTTTTTAGCCGAGCGCGCAGATTTCGCGCAACAGGTAGAAGAAAGCGGCTTAGTATTTATCGGCCCACACCCGGATTCTATCCGTTTAATGGGTGATAAAGTCTCTGCCATTGAAGCGATGAAAAAAGCGGGCGTTCCCTGCGTACCTGGCTCAGATGGTGCAGTAGGTGACGATGCGGCCACTAACATGGTCATTGCCAAGCGCATTGGTTATCCCATCATTGTTAAAGCTGCAGGCGGCGGCGGTGGCCGTGGTATGCGCGTGGTTCGCAGCGAAGAAGAATTGGTAAGCTCTATCGAGATGACCAAAGCTGAAGCCAAAGCCGCTTTTGGTAATGACATGGTGTACATGGAAAAATTCCTTGAGAACCCACGTCATATCGAAATTCAGGTATTAGCAGATGGCCAGGGTAATGCCATTCACTTAGGTGAACGTGACTGTTCTATGCAACGTCGTCACCAAAAAGTCGTTGAAGAAGCGCCAGCGCCGGGTATAACACCAGAGCTACGTGCCTTTATCGGCGGTCGCTGTGTTGATGCCTGTAAAGTGATGAACTATCGTGGTGCCGGCACCTTTGAGTTCCTGTTTGAAAACGGCGAGTTTTTCTTTATCGAGATGAATACCCGTATCCAGGTAGAGCACCCGGTAACAGAAATGATAAGCGGCGTCGACCTGATTAAAGAACAACTGCGCGTTGCCTCTGGTATGCCACTGACCCTGAAGCAGGAAGATATTATTATCCGCGGCCATGCTGTGGAATGTCGTATTAATGCTGAAGATCCAAAAACCTTTATGCCTTCGCCAGGCAAGATTAGCCGTTTCCATCCACCCGGTGGTAACGGTATTCGCTGGGATTCGCATATTTATGCCGATTACACTGTGCCACCAAATTACGACTCTATGGTCGGTAAGTTAATTACTTACGGTGAAACCCGTGATATCGCCATTGCGCGTATGCGTAATGCACTGGATGAACTGCTGGTAGAAGGTATTAAAACCAACATCCCGCTGCACAAAGACATTATGCGTGATGAAGGTTTCTGCCAAGGTGGCACCAACATCCACTATCTGGAACATAAACTGGGTATCAAGTAGCACTCAGTTATAGATTAAAGGCCGCTTTTGCGGCCTTTTTGCTATAATGCGGCAAAATTTTATCTGCGAGACTATTTATGCCCTGGATCCAACTGCGAGTGACAACCACTGAAGAAAAAGCCGAGCAAGTTAGTGATATGCTTATGGGCTGGGGCGCGCAGGCGGTGAGTTTTCTTGATGCCCACGACACCCCCATTTATGAACCGATGCCCGGCGAGGTAATTTACTGGACTAACACCGTGGTAGTTGGCCTGTTTGATGCCGAGCATCCGATGGACAAGGTACTAAAGCAGCTAGAGCAAGTGTCGTTTTTTAAACAGGGTGTGGAGTACAAGCTAGAACAGCTGGAGGATAAAGACTGGGAACGCGAGTGGATGGATAACTTTCATCCGATCAAGTTCGGTAACCGGCTATGGGTTTGCCCCAGCTGGCGTGACATTCCAGATCCTACAGCAGTCAATGTGATGTTAGACCCGGGGTTAGCCTTTGGTACCGGCACCCACCCTACTACAGCGCTTTGCATGCAATGGCTGGATGCGACTATTCAACCAGAGCAAACTGTAGTCGACTTTGGCTGTGGTTCTGGCATCTTGGGTATCGCCGCATTAAAACTGGGCGCTAAGCGCGTCATTGGTGTTGATATTGACCCGCAAGCTATAGAAGCCAGTACCGCCAATGCCAAGCGCAACCATGTTGAAGGACAGATAGAGCTGTATTTACCGCAAAATCAGCCGCAAGACTTTCAGGCAGATGTCGTGGTGGCTAACATTCTGGCCGGCCCCTTGGCTGAGCTAAAAAACATTATTAGTGCTTATGTAAAACCCGGCGGCAAACTGGCGTTATCAGGCATATTGGAAAGTCAGGCGCAAAGCGTGATTGACGCTTATAGCGACGAGTTCAGCTTTGACCCTATCGCCGTACAGGATGAGTGGGTGCGACTAAGCGCAACTAAACACCCCTAAAACTATTTAATAACGGCGTGCTGTGGCGCGCCGTTTTTTATCACGGTACATCTCTTCATCTGCCCGCTTTAGTAAATGGCTTATTTTTTCACCGGGTTCAGCAATCACTAATCCGACACTGCCTCCTTTGTAATGCAAGAACGTATCTGCAATATCAAAACGGCCCTCAGTGCTGTTAAAAAGCTGCTCACGCAGTGCCTTGGCAGCATGCATAATATCGTTACCCGTTAACAAACCAAAAACGACAAATTCATCACCGCCTACACGGGCAATAAAGTCACCTTCCCGACGGCCTTTTTTTAAATTGGCAGCTATCGCTAATAACAATCGGTCACCTGCATCATGACCATATTGGTCGTTAATTGTTTTGAAGTTATCTAAATCAATATAGGCAACAAAGATTGCACTGCCACTGCGCTGGCTATTGGCTAACTCGCGCTGTAATTCCAACTCTAACTCGCGCCGGTTTCCAAGACCCGTTAACGGGTCGGTCAGCGCTACATTACGATAATGCCGATTCTCTAACGCCAGTTGCTGTAACAGTTTTTCGCGTTCAACCTGTACTGCAATAAGCCGACCAATAAGTAGCAGTAAACTGGCACTTTTATCTGAGACAGCGGTTTTTTCTGTGCTAGCAGCACAGACTGTGCCATACAAATGGCCATCGGATAATTCAACTGGAGCACTTATATACGTATTGATACCCAATTCAGCAGCCGCCGCTGAGTCGCCCCAACAAGCAGACACATCAGTAGTCACAAATTGTTGCTGTTCTATTGCCCTTTTGCATAAGGTATCATCCCAGTTAACTGACAAGCCTTCATTTAATTGCAACTGACCTGTATTTATTGAATAAACAATATGTTGCATACCTTTATCAACATCGATGCGGGTAAAATAAGCGGACTCCAGCCCAGTAGACTGCTGCAGTAACTGGATAAGTGCCCTAACTTGAAGCTCTAAATTATTGTTGTCGATTGATTGTGTTAGTTCTTTTAGAATGTCGTCCATTATATGTACACGTCTGTAAGCATTGCTATTAAAACTAACACCACTTTTTAGCGCTGGCAAACCTAACTTTTTATAGGCAAGTGGCTGCTTATAAAGCCCAGGTAAGATCTGTTATTTACAGCAATACGCCAGACAACAAAAAGTAGTGTGACCCAATATTATCTACTATAACGCAGCGAAAAACCGCTCACTGCGAGGTAACAAGTAGTTATCGTAATCCAGTGAAAACAGCACCGTACTGGCTCGGCCAACAATCTCGTTACGCGGCACGAAACCAATTACCCTGGAATCTGCGCTATTGTCCCGATTATCACCCAATACCAAGTAACTGTTGTCGGGCACGGTTACCGCATTAAAGCTGTCACGGCCGGTAGAAAATGGCGCTAATTTCACCTGATGCGATATCGCGTCCAACTGTTCGGTTAACACCATCGCATTATCGGCAACGGCAGCTTGTGCAGCATAGTCTAAACGTTTGCCATTGATGCTAAGCACATTGTTATGCATTGCAACCACATCGCCGGGTACACCAATAACCCGCTTAACCAAGCGATCACCCGCCGCTTCAGACATAAAAATAACAATGTCACCACGCTCAGGATCGGCACGTTTAATTAACGATTTAGTAGTAAAGGGTACTCGCAGATCGTAGGCCATTTTATTGACTAAAAGACGATCGCCAATTTGAATAGTCGGCTGCATTGAGGCGGTGGGTACATCGTTCCAATCCGCCACAGCACTTCTAAACACAAACATGCAACACAAAAATACGATAATGCCGCAGTTTTCCCGCCATAGTTGTTGAAATTTTTTCATGCCTTACTCCATTAAGTTATCAGCAACTACGACCATAGCATTAGCATTCGGTTCCATTACCTAAAATAAATACCTATTACAATTAGATTACTTACGCATTATCATCGGTGGTTTTATCACTGTTATGCAACAATTCTGATCTATACTAGTTGCATCAATCGCAATGGACGTGACAATGCCCCGACTGATTATCTTTAGCCTAATCTTATGCTCATGCTTCTGTGCGGTTTCATCTGCCAAAGAGTTGGTGTTTACACATTCTAATCATCCGCTCGTTAATAACGTGCTTAAGCCTATGTTGGAAGAAGTTTATGCCGAATTAGGTTACACCTTAGTATTTCAGGAGGCAGAAGGCGCCCGAGCACTCAAATTGTTAAACGATGGCTTAGTTGATCGTGATGTTGGCCGGTTAGAACCGATAACACGCAGCCTAAAAAATGCGTTATCAGTGGCACAACTCGACACAATAAATGTGGTGCTATATTGTCGTTTGGATATCTACTGTGACCAAAGTGTGTTGCAAGACACCATGTCACGAATTCTGGTGCCAACTCAGGATGCAACATTAAAACTGCTGACTCGAGAAATTGTTACCAAGCTATATTTCAATAATGACTGGCAGAGCATTCTGACAATGTTTGATGCCGGAAAAGTTGATTACCTGCTCTGGATAGAAAGCCATTTAATTGCGCCACTAACACTTAAGAACATAAACAAAACAGCTACACCGATAGGGCCTTTTGCGCTATCCCATCTACTTCATGTAAAACATAAGGCTTTGGCAGAAGCGGTATCTGACAAGATAAATAAACGCTTAATAACTCTGAATCAACCTTTAGCTAACCAACTTTAGCCCTGTTCGCATAGCAGCTTGAGTGCTTCGAGCGCTTTGGGCCAGGTATCCAGCATATATTGCTCATACTCCTGGGCAATCTCCTGCTCAATATCCAGTCGCATACCCGCCTCTGTTTCAGTAAAACGGTAATTCTCAAACGCTGGCGCCCAGCAGGTCACCTTGTCGCTAGTGAAATCATCTACACCTGCAACAATAAACCCCAAATGTTTAATCGAGATAAACTCCAGCGGTTGATGCTCTGCAATGGTGGCGACCATGCCATCACCGGACGGCGATAAAAACCGCATGGTCTCGCCCTGCTGCCAACTGCCTTTAAAGTAAGAACCTTCGCAAAAAGCGGAAGTCCATGAACGGTAACCCACATCAGACAACATGCGCTGCCATACTGTCTGCACCGGCGCGTTAATAACAATACTGAAGTGAAGCTGTATAACATTTCGCATCATAAGGCTGCTCTTTGATGTTTTTTTATGCCAGTTTTGACACTGGCACTTTTATAGTTCAATCGTGGTTTATACTGTAGCCATAAAGTGCACTGGATCCAAATATGAAATATGTTTTCCGGCTCTCACTCATACTGTTTTCAGCATTACTGCCTGGTAGACAGGTGATGGCGGACGAGTTGTTATTTAGTCATTCAAACCATCCTATAACGCACGCGATTTTGATACCAATGTTGCAAGACGTGTATAGGGAATTAGGCTACCAACTTAGGTTTCAAGAAGCCGAAGGCGCAAGAACACTTAAACTCTTTGCAGACAACTTAGTCGATGGTGATGTTGCAAGGTTAGAACCGGTGTTACGGGGTATTGATAATGCAGTCCCGGTAGTACTGCTAGATACGGTGCAAGTGGTATTGTATTGTCGCAAGGGCATTGTTTGCCAGGACAGTGTATTAAGAAACGCCAAGCTACGTATCTTAGTTCCAACACAAGACGCTACCTTACAACTGTTAGCGACCAATATTGAAGCTAAGCTTTACTTTAACAGTGATTGGAATGGCGTCATGGCGATGTTCGTCTCTGGCAAAATTGATTATATGCTTTGGGCAGAAAGCAAATTGATAGCGCCTTTGCCGCTGGATAATGCAAATAAAGCGGCAACGACGATAGGTCCCTTTGGTTTGTATCATTTGTTACATCTTAAACATAGCGCACTGGCAATGCCTGTTGCTGAAGCACTAGAAAAGCGATTGCGCGATGACTTTAATCAAGGTTTAGCTAAGCTAAAAAAGTCTGGCGAATACCAAAAATAATGCAACAAAGTAGTAATTAAGTAAGCTTTAAGCCAGGCTATCATTAACTAAAAGGCCAGCATTGCGCTTAATGCCGTTCACTTAAGGTGAGCGGCATTTTTACTTTTAGCCACCGGGTAGCGATTTTTCGATACCTTTAGCGTCCTTGGATAACTGCGTTCTCGCTTTCCTTCAAGCTTTAATTGACTGGCATTTTTTTCTATTTCCAAGATGAATCCGGGCACATTACCCGGCGCATAAATTGGCATCAGAGTGAGCTTGTGGATGATGTGCGATGAGGCATCTCTAAAGCTCAGTTGGTTTGGGAATACACTTTTAAGGGACTTGGCCATCAATACCATTTTGTATCGAATTAAATTGTAAGCGAGCAACACCCCCCATAGCTCCTGCCGGATAAGCTCT
>NZ_AUDG01000083.1 GCF_000425345.1 Rheinheimera baltica DSM 14885
CCAATCTGTTCTTTAACGTGATAGCGAAACGCTATGAACAAGGCAGTGTTATTGTGACCAGTAACCTGCCATTCTCGCAATGGTCAACGGCATTCGCTGATGATCAAACCTTAACTGCGGCATTGCTGGACAGGCTGTTACATCATGCGCATATCGTACAAATCAGCGGAAATAGTTATAGGTTAAAAGGCAAAAGAACAGCGGGTGTCATACCGGCAGCAGAAAGTACGTTAAGTTGAAAAGAAGCCAGGGGTGGGTCAAATTTAGATTACCGTTTTAAGCGGTAAGTGGGTCAAAATTGGATTGCCGTTGACATTTATCTTCGTAAGCGCGTTTCGCATGGTCTTTTTTCTGACCATAGCGATTAACATCCCGCGCCCAGCGCTGTTGTTCAATCAGTCCAACAACGTGCTGTTTATCAGGAGCGAATAATAAAACAGAGTGTGCTTGTAGTCCTCTTGAGCTTTTATGCGATGTCGTATGACCCAGTTCATCGGCCACACTATCATGCGAGAATTCAAGTGACGTAGTGTCTTCCAGTGCCAGTAAGCAATTGAATTCTTTACTGGCTTGTAATGTTGCAGCAAAACCTGACTCTGCTATAGCTTGTGCCGAAATATCATCATTACGAACAAAACGATATGCCGCTTCAATCGCAGCGCTTGAATCTAATGCTTGCACAATCGATTTCCCTGTATGAGCGGCTAATTGGCTTGCTAAATTTATCAACCGCTTAGTTCTGCGGATGTCGCTAAGCTGTGCTCGCTCGAAGGTAGTTTTCGCCCATACTGAAGCATCTGTTAAAACCATGGAATATGTCCCAACCATTTTTTATGTCAGGATCAGATCATATGTCTTGCAGTTGGTTCAAAAAAAATTCCCCGGATAAACCGGGGAATTTGTGTAGAAGAGACAGCCTTAATGGAGGCTTTTTTTATCATATACGAATACGCTTCAGGATGGCGTTACTTCGCTTAGCAACAACGATTGTCATCGCTCAACTTAGTATATAGGACGTGTTCCTATCGGCACACAGAAACCAAAATCCTCGTTATATTCATAACCATGTAAGCAATCTTCTGGATCACCAGGAGTGACTGTACCGCTACCACCACCTGAGCTGGAACCACCTGAGCTGGAACCAACAACTATTGATCGCTGAGTATAAGCGCCGCTAGCGTGTTGAACTTTAATAGTATAATTACCCGGGGTCAGCGATTTTGATTTTTCTACGCTGCCGGCAACATCTGCCAATTCTGTAGAAGTGCCATTACCCCAATGGATAGTAAAATCCTGAAACTTTTTGTCTAACTCGTTAGCGACGCAGCTTCTCAACGACGTAGTCAATCGAACGTCCGTACCGCTTACAACCGGACGAATAATTGGCGACAATGCCGTACTAGGATTCAGCAAGTCTTTATAGGCTAAGGCGCCACGATAAAATTCTTTATAGTATCTATCTGTTTTGTAAAGAAAGTACCTTCCTTTAAGGGTAACACCAGCTCTGATATCAGCACTTATAATTCCTGCTTTAACATTTTCATTGCCATACTTTCCATCACCGTCGCCGCATAAATTTCCAACATAGCCGAACAACTTAACGGGTATAGAAGGTTGCAGCCCAACTTCAGCATAAATCGTGCCCCAATAAAGCCTTCCACGAACGGCAGCATTTACATAAGGTTCTATTTCTGCTTTAGCCAAAACTTGATAGCCGATATTGTTCATTCCTAAGCTTTCATTGAAATTGTTGAATGACTCATTTTGCTTAACGCAGTTTCTAGCATCACATACATAACTAAATCTGCCTTCAACATGGACAGGTTTTAACATTCCAACTGCGCCAGAAGCTGACAACTTCAAGTCCCCAGTACCTGCGCGAACATATGTTTTTATATCTACTTGAACTGGAATAAAACCGACCATAAAAATTTGGTCATAAATTTTCGCTTGAAATAACTCAAACTCCCTACCAGTAAAATTTTGGTTTACATTACCTGTTAGCTTCATTGCGCCGTTAAAGCGATAATCTAAACTGGAATCAAGAAAATCAACTCGGACTTTATAAATAATGCCAAACTTCTTCTTATACCGATAATCAAGTTGGGCGTTTACACTAGCGTTGACTGTACCATCCACATCTAAGTTTACAGAACCATAACTATTTCTATAAAGCTCAAACGTTTCATCCAGCGTTTCGTTTATGTTGTTTTTTTGATATGACTTTGTTCTACATCTCCACTTCCTAGGGCATGATGTACCATACTCGCTAGTTAGCGTTGCGGCATCAAACGCATCACTATCAGCTTCAACTGCAAGACCCCATTTTGAGATATATGCATCGGCTTGCGCTTGCGTAGAAATAGCATCAATTTCCTTGTCAACAATCATTAACATACCGGCTGAAGCATCGACAGAAGCACCTACTGAACCTGAAGTTGTAGACGTTCGCTGACTAAATCTAAAAGGTGAATTGAAATCCTGCAGCGCATCTTCAAGTGCAGAGAAAGAAAGCCCTGCATCACGATAAGCTAAACGAGCACCGTCAGCAGAATTAATAAAAAACAGTTCTTTATTGACCTGCTTTCCATTTACACTAATATAACTTAACCGCTTTAACTCATACCCCTGAGTATCCAATGAACCTTGGAGACTTTGATTAATAATAGCCTCTGGATTTCTTGGAGCTAGATGATCATCACCAGATGCAAATACACCAAATGAAAGCAGCAACATTGCTACTTTTATTAATAAAAAAATCACATATTTCACTATTTTACTCCCTATGTTTAAATAGCGAGCAAACTCTATAGATCACCACAATTTAAATCAATAAATATTTTACAATTAACACGACACCTACCTTGATTGCAACAATACAGTTACCACCAAACCACCGTAAGCATGGTTGTGTAGGGTAATGTCACCATGGTGCATATCGACAATCTTTTTAATAATTGCCAGGCCTAAACCAGAACCACCACTGCCGCGAGCCACATCGCCCTGGGTAAACGGTTCAAACATGGCTTTCATTTGCTCTTCCGGAATACCGGGGCCATGGTCACGTATTTGTAAATATATCCGTTTGCGATTGCGTTCAAAACCGGTAGAAATTTCAATATCACCGTCACTATAACGCAGCGCATTTTCTAAAAGATTATTCAATAACCGCTTGATAGCGATCCGTCTTAAAGTTAATTCAGGTATGTCGCTGGCCAACTGCGTGACAATATTGCGTTGTTGCAAATGCTCGGCCTGCACCAGCTCCATGACCAATGTGTTGAGGTTTTCTTTTTGACCAGATTCTTCTTTATGGTGGCGTAGATAATCAATGAATTGGTCAATAATGGCGTTCATGTCATCGATGTCATTAACAATACCATCGCGGATCCAGTTGTCTGGCTCGTTCATCATCTCGGAGGCTAAGCGGATACGCGTAAGGGGTGTGCGCAGGTCATGGGAAACACCGGCCATTAATAGTGCCCGGTCTTGCTCTAACTGACGAATGCCTCGTGCCATGTAATTAAAGGCTTTGGTTACGGCAATCACTTCTGTGGAGCCTTTGTTTTCAGCAAGCGGTGGTGGGAATTCACCTCGCCCTACCTGCAATGCCGCTTGCTGCAAACTTTTTAACGGCCGGTTTAACTGACGGGCAAACAACCAACCGCCGCCCACACTTAACACACCAATCATTAATAAATAAAACGTTAGGGGAGAAAAGTCTGTTTCATCCAGTCCGGTAAGTGGTACTTTTACCCAATAATGCGGTGCTTGCGGAGGGCGCACCCAAAATGCATACGTCTCGCCCTGTGCTACCCGCACCTCGGCCGTACCGCCCAATTCACGCGACATAAGATCAGAAAAATAACCGTAATAACTGGCTTCAGCCAAACCTTGCTGCATGGCTTGCTGCTCGGTATACACCTCAATACCTGTCGCCTGTTGAAAGCGACTTGTTAGCTCTGTAGACAGCACCGGCTGTGCGTGGCCAACATCAATAAACACCACTTTTATTTGTTTGGCGATCAGGTGGTTTATTTGCTGTGTTGTCGGCTTGATAACATAAAATGCCACCGACAGGTACGATACCAATTGATTAATCAACAGCAAAAAGCCGATTAAAAAAACCGTCTGGCCAAAAGCACTACGTGGTAATAACCGCATCTAGGTTACGCTACCATCCGGCACAAACACATAACCCAGCCCCCATACTGTTTGAATATAACGCGGGTTTGCAGCGTCATCCTCCAGCATGCGCCGCAAGCGCGACACCTGCACGTCAATGCTGCGTTCCATGGCAGAATAATCCCGGCCGCGCGCCTGGTTCATCAGTTTGTCGCGGGACAACGGCTCACGCGGGTGGCTGACTAATACTTTTAACACCGCATATTCGCCACTGGTTAGTGGCAATAACTCGTCACCTTTGCGCATTTCTCGGGTGGCCAGGTTAAATTTAAACGGACCAAATTCCACCACGCCCTCTGCCTGGCTGGGTGCGCCAGGTAATTCTTTGCTTTTACGCCGCATTACGGCGCGAATGCGCGCCAATAACTCACGCGGATTAAACGGCTTAGGCAGGTAGTCGTCTGCGCCCATCTCCAAACCAATAATGCGGTCTACCTCGTCGCCTTTAGCGGTAAGCATAATAATAGGAATTTCGTTTTCCTGCTGGCGCAGGCGGCGACAAATCGATAAACCATCTTCACCCGGCAACATTAAGTCCAACACCACTAAATGAAAATTCTCACGCTCCATCAAGCGCTGCATCTGCTCATAGTTGGCCACGCTACGTACAATGTAACCTTGTTCTACTAAATAACGATCGAGTAACGCACGCAGACGCATATCGTCGTCAACAACAAGAATTTTAGGGGTTTCTGAACTGGCCATAGTGAAGTCTCCACAATATTTGCTTCACTATAAACGAAAAAACTGCCGCGGCGAAAAACCTTGGCAGTTCTTTGTGTTACAAAGTTTGTCTGGTTATTTTTGTTCGTTAACCGGTACACGCTTCATCGGTGGGTTCAACCATACCACATGGCCGGTATGCGCCTGGGTACGGGTTAAACTATTTGCCTGTTCGGCTAAATCAGTGTCAACAACATAGGTATAGTTTGCCGGTGCTGTAGAACAGCCTGCTAACGTCATTACTGCTACTGCCATTAATACGCTTATTACTTTGGTTTTCATGCGCTTCGCCTCTTATTACGTCGTAATCCAACTATAGCCAAGGGCGCCGCAGCTGGCTAGCATATTTTTGTGACACCTAAATGACAGCGATGAAATATTATTTAAATAATTTTATGCCATTGTTTATTATAGGTTTATTAATGAAAGCCAACCTTATAAAAAATTCTATCGTCAAATTTATGGCACTGAGATAGCGGCTAAAGGTAAAAAACTGCTACCATCCAACGTAAGAATTTCTGGTATTTAAGCGACGAATGCGCACCAATTTGATCACACCCGAGGGCCTGGAAGCTCTGCAACAAGAGCTGAATTATTTATGGCGCGAACAGCGCCCTGACGTCACAGCCAAAGTAGCCTGGGCCGCCAGTTTGGGTGACCGCAGCGAGAACGCCGACTACAAAGAAAACAAGCGCTTGCTGCGGCAAATAGATTCAAGAATACGCTTTTTGCGAAAGCGAATCGAAGCCGTAAGAGTTGTTGAGTATTCACCACAACAAGACGGCAGGGTGTTTTTTGGCGCCTGGGTCGAGATTGAAAACGAGCAAGGCGAGCAATTAACGTTTCGTATCGTCGGGCCGGATGAAATTTACCGCCGCAAAGATTACATTTCTATCGACTCACCTATGGCGCGGGCGTTGCTGAAAAAAGCTGTGGATGACGACGCACTGGTGCCAACACCGACCGGGCAAAAATTGTGGTTTATCAATAGCATTAGTTATCAAAATACTACCGTTTAGCCGGTTACACCACGAACCTGTCAATCAGCCCATTAAGCTCAGTAGAAAGTTGACGCAAACGCACGCTAAACCCGGCCAGTGACGCGGCTGACTCAGCGCTGTCATCTACAAGGTGCGCCACACTATGCACACTTTCACCCAGGTGCTGTACCACCGAGGCCTGCTCGTCAGTGGCGGTTGCCACTTCACGGTTTAACTGATCTAACTGCTTAATACCATCGACAATGTGCTGCAGTTCAGCCGTAGCAAGTTGCATAGATTTTGCACTGTCACTGGCTTTTTGTTTGCCGTCCTGCGCAATAAGTACTGCACTTTGCGACTCAGACTGCAGTTGATCAATCATTTGTTGAATTTCGTCGGTAGCACTTGCCGCCCGCTGTGCAAGCTGGCGTACTTCGTCAGCTACCACCGCAAACCCCCGGCCTTGCTCTCCTGCGCGCGCAGCTTCAATAGCGGCATTAAGTGCCAACAAATTGGTTTGCTCTGAAATAGCCCGTATAACACTAAGAATAGAGCCAATTTTGTCTGAGTTAGCCGCTAAAGCACCAACTGCTGCAGCAATATTGTCTACCTGCAAAGTAAGCTTTTGCAGGCTGTCGCTGGTAGTGCCAATTACCTCAAGCCCACGGCTGGCGTTTTGGTTGGTGTGATCTGCCGTATCCGCTGCACGCGAGGCATTAGCCGCAACCGCGCCAATGGTATTAGACAACTGTTCAATTGCCGTGGCGATGCCGCTAAGACGGTCGCGTTGCTCAGAGGCTAAATCACTATTTTTGGCCGCGCTGGTGTCTACCTTTGATGCTGAGCTTTGCAGCTCTTCGCTTTGGTTATGTAATTGCGTAACTAACCGATGAATTTTATCGACAAAATTATTAAAACCGCTACCTATCTGGCGCATTTCCAACGCACCATCGGCCGGTAAACGCTGACGTAAATCACCTTCGCCGTCGCCAATGCTCACCAGTGTTTCGGCAACAGAGTGCAAACGACGGGTAAGTGAACTGGCCAAAATCCAGGCCAGTACGCCAGCAATCACAACAGCAGCAAGGCCAGCTAACAATAAGGTATTGCGCAGCGTTTCTACCGGCGCCAGCACTTCAGGTAACGGCACCTGGGCTACCACCGACCAGCTGGTACCTTGCACCGGCACACTCACCAATAATCGCTGCTCTGTGGTTTCGGTAACCAAAGATTTGCTATTGATAAGCTTACCCGCCACGTCAGCACCATAGCGCTGCAGTAAGGTTTGGCCACCAATTTGCTTCGCATCTGGGTGAATAATGACATTACCTGCGCTATCAGCAATATAAACCAAGCCGGTTTCAGCAATACGCACATTACGTAAAAACGTTACCAATTGCTGCAGTGACAACGCAATACCCGACAAACCCCGACCATTCACTTGTTGATAGTTTACGAACATGCGGGTAATACCGTTCGGTTCCGTAAACAAACTTACATTAGTGGGCTGGTTAGAATCTCGAAACGCATAAAACCAACCGTCTTGCTCATGATTTAAGGTGCGTAAAAAACCATCCTGATTCCAATAGCGGGCGCTTTGCCTGTCGGCCCAGGAGGCTGCATCAAGCTGAAGTTGCTGCTTAACATTACGAATTTGCGTTAACAGTAAGGCTTCTTCATCAGCCGGGTAACCCGCCTCTGCCCAGCGCAATATGTAGGGGTTCTCAGCCAGTTGCTGCGTTGCCGCCGTCATCTGATTTATTTGGCCTTCCAGCGTCAAGCTTACCTGGCGCACAACCGAGGGCATTTCATGCTGCAGCATTCGTGTCACTACAAGCTGCCTGGACTGGTTATACGCCAACACTCCCGTAAGGGCTGAGCTAAGCAATATAAGTCCAACCAAGGCCAATACAAACTGCTGCTTTACCGTTAAATTTTTGAAATTACCCATTACATGTACACCTAAACAGCTAAGTTAACCATGCCATCATACTGAAAATATCTTCATGCCTAAAACGTTTTCTACAACCCTGATGCAGGGGCTAAATTCGTCGGGGTCCTGATTGTTCATGCTTACTGCGCAACAGTTAGAGCCGTATTACTGAACACTGAAATATAAAGGGGCCCACTTGGCAGATGTCTAATTGCCACTGCTCTTGTTTCAATTATTTTTTATATCAGAAATTTTCCAGCCTTTGCCGACTCGCTTAAACTCGACGTGTGGCCAGCCATTAATTAGATTTTCCCGCACGACTGTCACTTTGTTCGGCCCATCATGCTCAAACCTCTCAACCTGGCATTCTCTTGAGTAGCCCCAGCCGTAAAACTGAAATCGATCAATAAAGTCATCTTCGCTTTCAGCAAATTGCTGTTTGTATTCGTCTGTCATTAAGGCAATAAGTGACGACACGTTTTTAACGCCATCACTTTTTGTAAACTCGAGAATTTGCTGAACAAAAGCTAAGTAGAGTGTTTTTACATCCGTTATTTCTGTTTGATCTCGTGTGGTGCTCGTTGCGTGGGCAGCTGTTAAAGACGTTACGCTATTAGCGTTATTGTCGTCTTTAACTTTTGAGCTGTACGTATCAGCTATATAACTTCTGCGCGGCAAATCATGCCGGGGCAGCGCACCGCCGGCACGTATACGGTCAACCTCTCGCTTTATAACGTCTGGCAAATTTTCTTGTGCCAAAATTGTGGCTACTTTAGTCGCTACTTCTATTTGCTCCTGGCTGTGCCGCCCGGGCTGGGCCAACACCTGGCCTGATGCTTTTATTAGCCAGCCAAATTCTGGCCGGGGGTAGTAGCCAAGCAATAACGCGTCATGCCAAAAATCAACATGCAGTGACGCAAAGACTTGGGGGGATTGCTGATTTCTTGATAATTGGGGTCAGATTAAAATTAAACAACTGAAATTTCGAAAGTTTAACTTTGATCTGACCCCGTTTATCTTTGATCTGACCCCGTTTATCACTATTTAAAGAGCTACCGACCGCTGATACGCCAGACAAGCTGGCGAAGCTGTTGCCATTCTGATCTCCGTGGCAATCACACCGGGGCGGTGTGGTTGCTGTAACGCTTACAATAGATCTACAGCCCGTGCAACGCACGGGCTTTTTTATCTCAGGCCAACTAGCTTCGCCGTCTTGTTCCTGTAACGCTGCATTAATAACTCATTTTCGTTTTGCATACGTATTCATTTTGCACTCTGCTGCTATTGCGACAATAACTTGCTCTGCCGTATTTTTTTGCCTGTAGTTTTGCTGCTCGGGGGAGTGATGCAAGTCTGCTGTCGGGCGCGGCTTATTATCAACCGAAAATAACAAGGTAGAGAACTATGCTACGAGTTAACTCAGGCTGCCGCTATGCATTGGCAGCACTGGCGCTTTGCTGTGCGTCGGGGGCACACAGCAGTGAGCAGCAACACAGCAGCGATGCGGTGATGTTACAGGGCTTTCACTGGCACTCGCATCAAACTGACTGGTACAACAGCATGCAGGCCAATGCGTCTAGCATTAAGCAACTGGGCGTCAGCCATGTTTGGTTTCCGCCGGTGTCAGATGCCGCTGCGCCCCAGGGCTATTTGCCCAGGCAGCTGAATAATCTTAATTCTGCCTACGGCAGTGCCGCGCAATTACAGGCAGCCACCGCCGCGTTAGCACAACAAGGGGTAAAGTCGGTAGCGGATATCGTGGTTAACCACCGGGTTGGCAGCACTAACTGGGCAGATTTTACTAACCCGAGTTGGGGCCCCTGGGCGGTCACGCGCGACGATGAATGGGGCCAGGGCAGCGGCAACTGGGACAGCGGTGATGGCTATCATGCCGCCCGCGATCTGGACCATAGCAATGCTACAGTGCAGGCCGATATTATCAGCTGGATCAATAATGTGCTTAAACCTGCCGGTTTTAGTGGTATTCGGTTTGACTACTCTAAAGGCTATAGCGCCTACTACGCTGGCTTGTACGCGCGCGCTACCGGGGCTGATTTTTGTGTCGGTGAAGTCTGGACTGATCTGAATTACGACAATGTTGATGGCCACCGCCAGCAATTGGTCGATTTTATTAACGGTGCTGACGGTGATTGCGGCGTGTTCGATTTTACGACTAAAGGTTTGTTAAATCAGGCACTCAATGCCAATCAATATTGGCGGCTTAGCAATAATTATCAACCGGCGGGCGGTATTGGCTGGTGGCCGCAAAAAATGGTGACCTTTGTCGACAATCACGACACCGGGCCATCTGAAATGTGCGGCAATGGCCAGAGTCATTGGCCGGTAGCCTGCAACAAAGTAATGGAAGGTTATGCTTATATCTTAAGCCACCCGGGCATACCGTCAGTTTATTGGGCCCACGTGTACGATTGGAACCTGTATCAGCCCATTCAGGCATTAATAGCGCTGCGCCGCGAGCTTAACATCCGCTCTGACGCCAGTGTCGCGGTACAGGTGGCAGATGCCAGCCGTTATGCCGCTATTGTCGATGGCCGGTTAGCGGTAAAAATTGGCCCTGGCGACTGGAAACCTGGTGCAGGCTGGACTTTAGCACTGAGCGGCGACGGCTATGCGCTGTGGAAAAAATCGACGCCAGACCAGGCTGATTGGCAAAGAACGGTGGTGTTTGTGTATGGCGTGACCGCTGCCGGCCAGGATATGTTTATCCGCGGCGGTATCGATCACAATTATGCTGCGGCGAATCTGGGCCTTAGCTGCACCGCCAGCAACTACCAGTGTGCACTGCCGATCCGGCACAACAACCTGCGTAACCCTACTACCGCGCCCTGGAAGCAAAACGAGCAATATCTGGACTGGTATGGCAGCGAAAGCGGCCAGAGTAGCGCGGCCTTGGGCACGGCAGCCGACTGGACTACTAAACTGTGGCCAGCCAGTTGGGGGGCCAAGCGCACTGTGGCGCTGGATGGCTATGGTGAAGAGCCGTTAAATCAGTATGGCGAGCACTATTGGATGCTGGATGTTCAGATGGACTGCAGTCGCAGCGCCAATGGCTGGTTTGAGCTGAAAACCTTTATCAGTAATGGCCCGGGTTGGGAGGCTGATATTAGCCAGCCCGGTGCGCCTTATGCCAGTGGTAACCATTTTGCCCAATGCGGCAAACTCAATGTGTTCCGCCGCGGCGAGGCACAGCCGGTGACCATCAGTAACTTTTAACCCGTGTTAGCAGCCCGTGTATTGCACGGGCTGTATTACAGCAGAGTTTTGCTAACATACAGCAACAGTATGGCAAGGGCCGACAACAGCAACACGCAAAATGTCAGTACCATGCCAAATACCCGAAACTTTAGCGGCTCTTTCAACTGCTGTACGCCCCAGGCATGGCTCAGGCGTCCCAGCAGCAACGCAATACCCAGAATATGCAGGTATAGTGGCGCCAAGCCGCTGTATTCCGCCAGAAACATCAACAGCAAAGCTAAAGGCACATATTCAGCATACCTCAGGGTCAGGTCTAATGTGATGACTCGCCTCCCATCCTGATTTAGGATGAGGTGACCAAACCAAAAGAGGCGAATCATCATGTCTATCAAAACATTAGGCGTTGATCTTGGCAAGCTCAGTTGTCATGTCATTGGCCAGGATCAACGGGGTAAAAATCGTAGAGAAACGCAAAATACAGCTTGGTAAATTCGCAGAGTACTTAGCGAATCTGCCACCTTGTGCGGTTTTTTTTGAAGCTTGCGGCGGTGCACATCATTGGTGCCGTAAAGCCAGAAGCCTGGGCCATCAAAGTAAAATGATACCTGCTCAATTTGTTAAACCCTTCGTAAAGTCGAACAAGAATGACTTTAACGATGCAGAAGCCATTTGTGAAGCTGCACAGCGGCCAACCATGCGTTTTGCTCATCTACGTAGCGAAGATCAGCAAGCTTTTGGCTGTTTACTTAAACTTCGTGAGCAGCTCGTTGAAGAACGCACGGCCATTAGTAATCAGGCTCATACATTTTTGTTGTATAAATAATTGGGGTCAGATCCTGAGGTATCCCCACAAAATTATTAGCTAAAACAAAAAGATGAACTCAGAAGGAACATTCATGGCGTTCGGTGATCAGATCAATCGCCAAACATCACCGAGACCAAACAGCCATGAATGTTCGCGCTATCTTGACCAATATCGTTTCATTTGTCACACCCAAAATGCATGCAACCAGACAAAAAGCAGTGATTGATTGCGTGCAAAGCCTGGCAAACGGCAGTGCCGCTACCGTCACCAGCATTGGCCGGGGTATTCACTCTAATGCCTATGAAAAACATAACATTAAGCGGGCTGACAGGCTGCTGTCCAATACACATTTATTGCTTGA
>NZ_AUDG01000084.1 GCF_000425345.1 Rheinheimera baltica DSM 14885
GCCTTAACTCGGCGAATAGCTGCATCAGAATGCCTTTTTTAGACCACAAGTTAAAACGCCGGTAGATGGCACTCCAATCTCCAAAAGTTTCTGGCACATCGCGCCATGGGCAACCGACCCGCATCCGGTACAAAATGCCTTCGAAAGTATTTCTGTGTTCCGGTTTGTCATAAATGCGGCCTGTTTTAAGCATCAATCTGATTAGCTTTGACCAGCACTCGTCTGTTAACATTGTCCTTGGCATGATGGGTTGTCATGGTTAGTTTTTGGCGAAAGTAATTGTACCAGCCCATCATGCTGTCTAATAATCCATCTCGAAAGATCAACAAGCCCTAGTTTGATTTTTATTTTTTATACCGATAACAATTGTTTATGCCGCAGTAGCCTGCCTGTTTTTATTACAGGGATTTACGCTTTAACTAAGAATTTCGTCAGTTAGGGTAAAAGGCTGCTCTCTTGTTTTAAGAGCAGCCTGAAAGGTTTAACGTGCAGGTTGTTGCTGGGTAATACAGTGAATATTGCCACCACCGAGCAGTATTTCACGGCCGGGTACAGTAACAACTTTGTGCTCCGGATAAAGGCTTTGCAAAATATCTGCCGCGACTTTATCGTTTGGGTCGTCAAAGGTAGGCAATATTAAGCCGCCATTGCACAGGTAGAAGTTGATGTAAGAACCTGCCAAACGGGCATTGGCTTCGCGTGGAATAGCGCTCATTGTTGCATCTACGGTGGCGTATTCTTCAGCGTTGGCGATAATCGGAGCTGGTACAGGGAGTTTATGTACCTTAATTTTCCTGCCTTTGGCATCCGTTGCTGCTTCTAAGTAATCTAAAGCCGCTTTACTGCGGGCATACTGCGGATCAGTTTCATCGTCTGTCCAGGCCAGCACCACTTCACCCGGTTTTACAAAACAGGCCATATTATCAATGTGGCCATCGGTTTCGTCGTTAAAAATACCGTCAGTAAGCCAAAGTACTTTGTCTATACCCAGATAATCCCGCATCTGTTGTTCTATTTGCTCACGGTTTAAATGCGGGTTACGGTTGCTGTTTAATAAACATTCTTCAGTAGTTAACAGCGTACCTTCGCCATCAACATGAATAGCCCCGCCCTCAAGCACAAAACCCTCAGTGCGGTAACGTGGCAGTTGCTCAATACCCAACACTTTGCTGGCTACCTGGTCGTCTTTGTCCCACGGGAAGTATAAACCGCCGTTTAAGCCGCCCCACGCATTGAAAGTCCAATCAATGCCGCGAACGTCACCATTAGCGTTAGTGACAAAAGTAGGGCCGGTATCCCGGCACCAGGCGTCATTATTAGAAATCTCTACCACCCGGATAGGAAAAGTAGTGGCTACGTCTGTTAACTGTGACAGCGCGTTGGCATACTGCGCTGCCGAAGCGCCAACGGTTACCGGCTCAAAACCTGCGATGGCTTTAATAACACGGACAAAAGCCTGTTGGGCTGGCTTGGCGCCTAAGCGCCAGCTGTCGGTACGCTCTGGCCATACCATCCAGGTTTGTTTATGTGCTACCCATTCAGCCGGCATACTAAAGCCGTCTGCACGCGGCGTGCTGTTTAGTGTTGTAAAGGCCACTTAGTTACCACCTTGTTTAGCAGGTTGTTTCGTGTCGCCATCTTTAGTGAGTACTGTGCCATAAATATCAATACGACGGTCACGGAAAATACCCCAGGCACGACGCGTTGCGGCTACGGCATCTAAATCAAAGCTGTGTACCAACACGGCTTCATCAGTTTCATTCGCTTCTTGTACCTTGGCACCGGTTTCGTCGGCAATAAATGAACTGCCATAGAAGGTGATATGGTAGTCGCCTTCAGTTTCAGTACCAATACGGTTAGAGGCAATTAGCGGCATTAAATTCGCTGCGGCATGGCCTTGCTGCGTGCGTTGCCAGTGATCGCGTGAGCTAATAGTTGGGTCGTGTGGCTCGCTGCCAATAGCAGTTGGGTAGAACAGCAGTTCTGCGCCCATTAATGCCATGCTGCGGGCGCACTCGGGGAACCATTGATCCCAACAAATACCTACGCCAATGTTGGCATACTTGGTTGCAAACACTTTAAAACCGGTGTCGCCTGGCGTGAAGTAATACTTTTCACTATAGCCCGGGCCATCTGGGATATGGCTTTTACGGTACGTACCCAGGTTTTCGCCGTCAGCATCAATAATGACTACGCTGTTGTACAGGCAGTTGCCGGCGCGCTCGTAAATGCTTATGGGTAGCACCACGTTTAGCTCTTTAGCAATTTTAGTAAAATGTGCAACTGCTTTGTTTTCGGCCACCGTGGTGGCAAAAGCTAAGTAATCAGGTTTTTGTTTCTGACAGAAGTAATTGCGCTCGAACAACTCCTGCAACAGGATAATCTGGGCGCCCTTAGCGGCCGCTTCACGCACCAGACGCTCACCGCGTTCGATGTTTTCGTCAACATTCCAGCCGCCAATCATTTGTGTTGCAGCAACGGTTACATTACGCATCTGTTATCTCCAGCAGAGGGTAAAAACAACAGGCTAGCATCCCTTACGATACTTGCCAAACAGGCGCGAAAAATGCCGTATTTTTGCGCTGTCGTCAACGCTTTTATCAGAAAAAAACAGCGCCAAATTCCGCTACAGTGTCTGGCGCTGTGAACAGGCTAAAAAAGGCTTGAAGCCGGTAAAATTATTGCAGCGCTAACTCCGCCGCTTTTAGCAGCAATTCACTGTTTAAGCGGGTTTTGTAATTGATATGCACATAGTTAAATACGGCGTCACCTTGGGTATTGGCGATATACACCGCCGGTACCGGTAGCACTACCTTTTCTGTGCCTGCTTCAGTGGTAATTAAGCTACCAAGCTTGCCTTTGTAGGCCATTGCCGTTTTATCATCCAGATAATACGCCAAGCCAAATGCACTGCTGGCACTGAAGGTATGGTCTGACAACAGGGTATAATTCAGTTTTTGGCCACCCGTGTCGCTTAGGCTTTTATTGATTGAAGTAACGCTGTCAGGCGTTATGGCAATTAATTGATAACCTAATTGGGCAAGTCGCGGTTCAATTTCGCGTAACGACGCTAACTGAGCATTGCAGTAAGGACACCAACCACCACGGTAGAATACCAACACACTAGGTTTTCTTTGCAGCAGCGACCTTAAGCTAACGGCCTTATTATCTGCGGTTGTTAGCGTAACATCGGGAATGCTCAAACCATTAAGGAGCGGGGTAACTTGCTCCGGGGATGGCGCAATGGCCGCAGCGGCTAGAATTTTAATACTAAATAATAAAGCGCTAAGCACTATAAGATAAGCTTTCATTGTTGATCCCTGTTGCTGTTGTCGACATAGTTAGACCCACAAAGACAGACCTTAGCCGGTTTTGCTTTCAATTTTAAGTAAAAAACAGGCATTTTCTTTTTGCCGTGCGCCTGACGTACAATGTGCTTAATTACAAAGAAGACAAAACGTTATGACAAGTACAGCTTCGCAATTTGATATTACCGTCGTTGGCGGTGGGATGGTGGGAGCCGCCATAGCATTGGCGTTAAGCCAGGCGGGTTTGCAGGTGGCGTTAATCGAGAAACTTGCACCAATCGCTTTTGATGCGCAAAGTACGCCAGATTTACGTGTATCGTCAGTTAATCTTGCCAGTGAAGCCTGGCTTAGCGATTTGGGTGCCTGGCAGGCATTGCAACAGATGCGATTGTGTCCGTATCAGCGCTTGCAAGCGTTTGAGTATCCACAGAGTGTAGTTACCTTCAATGCTGCTGATATTGACCGCAGCCACTTGGGCCATATTGTTGAAAACAATCTTTTGCAACTGGCGCTATGGCAGCAGTTGGGTAGCAATGTTCAAGTATTTTGTCCATCTTCTGTTACCGCACTTGAGCAAACAGCCGATAGCGCCATCCTGACATTGGATAGCGGTGAGCAACTTAGTAGTGATCTGGTTGTGGCGGCGGATGGCGGGCATTCACTGTTACGGCAACTTGCGGGTATTGGCACCAATGGCTGGCAATACCGGCAGGCGTGTTTAGTGGCATTGGTTAAAACGCCTTACCCACAACAAGACGTAACCTGGCAGCAATTTACGCCCAGTGGGCCAAAAGCTTTTTTACCGCTAAACGGCCAGCAAGGCTCTGTGGTGTGGTATGAAGATGCAGCAAAAGTTAAACAGCTCGCTGCACTTAACCCTGCCCAATTGACCCAAGAATTAGTAAAAGCTTTTCCTAACGTTATAGGTGACGTTGAGGTGATGGCCAGCAGCTGGTTTCCTTTGGCACGAATGGACGCTAACCGTTACTTCGCCGGCCGTGTAGTGCTGGCAGGCGATGCAGCACATACCATTAACCCGTTAGCGGGGCAGGGCGTTAACCTGGGCTTTGCGGACGCCAAATTGCTAACCGAGCTGATTATCGACGCCAAACGGCATAACAGCGATATAGGCAGTGCGCAGCTGCTGCAACGCTATCAACGTAAACGTAAGCCAGCCAACTTATTAATGATGAGCGCGATGGATGGTTTTTATCAGGTATTTGGTAATGACAATACGCCGCTGCGTAAGCTGCGCCAGTTGGCATTAAGTGTGGCCGCGCGAAGTACAATGTTGAAGACACTGGTAGCGCGCTATGCTGTTGGTTCTGAATAGGCAGGCTAAAATGCTTAGCTAAGCAATAAGGTTGCAACACCTACAGTGCTCGCCACAGCAACTCGTCCTTAGCCTACGGCAGGACTCAGACACTCTGTGGCTGTGCGCTGCAGGGTTCCAACCTTATCTGCAAAGCAGGTTAGAACTCTTTTAGCGCAACCGCAGAGTGTTTGAGCAAATACGTGAGTATTTGTGAGTTGCTGCGGCGAGCATAAAAGAAGTTGTAACCGGAAAAATGAGGTTAAACCAGAAAAGCAAAAACCCAGCTAAAGCTGGGTTTTTCTGTTTAATGGCAGGGGCGGCTGGATTCGAACCAACGCATGGCGGGATCAAAACCCGCTGCCTTACCGCTTGGCTACGCCCCTACAGAAACGTGTTGTGTGATCGTCGTTTGGAAGGTATTTAAAAAAACTACGGCCACTGAATTAATGGCAGGGGCGGCTGGATTCGAACCAACGCATGGCGGGATCAAAACCCGCTGCCTTACCGCTTGGCTACGCCCCTGCAAAACTTGTGTGCAACCACTTTAAAAGTGGTGCGGAAAGAGAGACTCGAACTCTCACGCCTCGCGGCGCTGGAACCTAAATCCAGTGCGTCTACCAATTCCGCCATTCCCGCATGCACAGGTAAAGTAAAGTGGTGGCTACAGCGGGAATCGAACCTGCGACCCCAGCATTATGAGTGCTGTGCTCTAACCAGCTGAGCTATGTAGCCACTATTACTTGACCTAAGCAAGTGGCGCGTATTATCCAGAACTGCCCCTATAGCGTCAACCGTTTTTTTGCGTTTAAAATTCATTGTTGGTTCGTTTGCTGAATTTATATGCAAAACGCTGGTTTCACAGGCAATAAAAAAGCCGTTGTCGGCAAACAACGGCTTTTTTTACAACAAAACGGCTTAAACGTTAAAACGGAAATGCATTACATCGCCATCTTTTACGATGTAGTCTTTACCTTCTAAACGCCATTTGCCGGCTTCTTTTGCTCCGGCTTCACCATTAAATTGCACAAAGTCGTCAAAACCCACTACTTCAGCGCGAATAAAACCTTTTTCAAAGTCGGTATGGATGACACCCGCAGCTTGTGGGGCGGTAGCACCAATAGCCACAGTCCAGGCGCGAACTTCTTTAACCCCTGCAGTAAAATAGGTTTGCAGGTTCAATAATGAATAGCCACCGCGGATCACCCGGTTTAAACCAGGCTCTTCCAAGCCCATGTCGGCCATAAACTCTGCTTTCTCATCATCTTCAAGCTCAGCAATCTCTGATTCAATAGCAGCGCATACAGGCACAACAATCGCACCCTCTTTATCAGCAATGGCTCTGACGATGTCTAAATAGGGATTATTCTCAAAACCGTCGTCCATCACGTTGGCAATGTACATCGTCGGCTTTATGGTTAAGAAGTTCATATAAGCAATTAGTGCTTTCTCTTCTTTATCCAGTTCAAGCTGGCGTAATGTATCGCCAGTTTCTAAATGAGCTTTTACTTTTTCCAGTACGGCCATTTCGGCTTTAGCGTCTTTGTCACCGCCCTTGGCTTTTTTACTGACGCGGAAGATAGCACGCTCTGCACTGTCCATATCAGACAGCACTAGTTCCATGTTTATGGTGTCTATATCGTCAGCAGGGTCAATTTTGCCGGCAACGTGAATAATGTTTTCATCGTTAAAACAACGCACAACGTGGCCAATAGCATCTGTTTCGCGGATATTGGCTAAAAATTTGTTGCCTAAGCCTTCGCCCTTAGAGGCGCCTTTAACTAAACCGGCAATATCAACAAATTCCATTGTGGTTGGCAGCACGCGTTGCGGGTTAACAATGGCAGCTAACTTTTCCAGACGCAGGTCTGGCACCGGCACTACGCCAGTATTGGGTTCAATAGTACAGAACGGAAAGTTAGCGGCTTCAATGCCGGCCTTGGTTAACGCATTAAACAGGGTAGATTTGCCTACGTTAGGTAAGCCGACGATGCCACATTTGAAACCCATAATTAGTATCCTTTACGTGCTGTAAATATCTGCGCCGCGTCTAGCTGGCTTTGAAACTGTGTAAACGGTTTTGTGCTTTGATAAGACCATCTTTGGCCAAAATATCAAAGCAAGACGCCGCTTCATCAATAGTATGTTCGATCAATTGTTGCTCACCAGCCGGGGCTTTACCCAAAACATAACCGGTAACTTTATCTTTATGCCCAGGATGACCGATACCTAAGCGTAAGCGGTAAAAATTCTGATTATTACCCAGTCTGGATATAATATCACGCAAGCCATTATGCCCAGCATGACCGCCACCCAGTTTAAACTTAGCAATACCCGGCTCTAGTGCCATTTCGTCATGTGCAACCAGTATTTGCTCAGGGGCTAATTTGTAAAACTGCGCCATTGCCAGCACCGATTTACCGCTAAGATTCATAAATGTGGAGGGGATAAGAAGTTTATATTCTTGTCCGGCACAAATAAATTTGCCGGTATAACCGAAGAACTTCGGTTCATTTTTCAGACTGACATTAAAGCGACGCGCCAGTTGTTCAATAAACCAGACGCCGGCATTATGCCGTGTCTGGCTGTATTCAGGGCCTGGATTACCCAGGCCCACAATCAACTGGACTGTTGACTGAGTCGTGTCAGACATTACTCAGCAGTTTCAGTTTCTTCTGCATCAGCTGCTTTACCAGCTGGTTTGTTCACAGAAACAACCGCTAAGTCGTGACCTTTCGCTAACTGAACAAAAGTAACACCTTTTGGTGCTTTAAGATCAGATAAGTGCAGGTGAGCACCCACTTCAACGTCGCTCATTTTAACTTCGATAAACTCTGGTAAGTCTTTTGGCAGACAAGAGATTTCGATTTCGTTAGCCGCGTGAACAACTACACCACCTTTCTTCACTGCCGCTTCTTCATTTACGAAGTGAACAGGAACAACTGTGTGCAGTTCGTGGCCAGCTTCAACGCGTTGGAAGTCAACGTGCATGATTTTTGGCTTGTACGGGTGACGCTGCATAGCTTTAACGATTGCTTTTACGTCTTCTTTTCCAACTTTAATGGTCAGAATGTGAGAGTAAAACGCTTCGAAGCTTTGTGCTTTTATCAATTTAGAATGTTCTAAAGTGATAGAAACTGGTGCTTTGCTACCACCGTAAATGATAGCTGGTACTTTGTCTTCGTGACGTAGGCGGCGGCTCGCACCTTTCCCCGCGTCAGTGCGGACTTCTGCATCTAAAGTAAAAATTGCATCAGACATGATGTGCTCCAAAATAATAGGTTTCCCAAGACTCGCGACCAGTCTCAGGTAGGATGCCCTTTTCAAGGGCGCGACATATTACCACCGGGATGCAGAAGCTGCAAATGAAAAGACGTGCCCACTCTATTTAAAGCCAACCACGACTTTCTCCTTTTGGGGTTTTCGTTAGCGTCTGTCAATTTTATAAAATTAAGTTACTGATATCATTTTATAAATGTCTATTATGATGATAAGTGTTACAGAAATGTTTTGAAATTGATGCATTTGGGGGGTGAATTGCGCGCCGTTCGTAACAAAGGAGTAAAATATGAACGTCGTTAATAAATATCTTGCTACATTAAGCCTTTTTGTCTGTACCTTATCTGCACCAGCAATACTCGCTGCTGAAGTGGGTACGCGTGATGCACCCAACTTGATTCAGTGTGATACTTGCTATAGCGTTGCTGATTTTGAGCGAAAAGCTAAAACTCAAGCACAAAGTAATACCGCTGGTTATCATCTGGTATACAACATGAATACCGAAGTGGTTGAAACTGTGTACACCTTTGAGCTGTATGAACCAGAGCTGGGCATCTCGATGTCGAATGCGAGAGTTGTAAGCACCAAGACGCTTCATGCGCAACAGTTCGCAGAGTATGTCGATTATGAGAAATATGGCGTTAAAAAGACCCCCACATTAATTAATATTAACCTTACAGGTAGCTACGATGGAATGCCTGAATATTATGTTTCGGATGTGCGCAAGGAAATGAGACTCTTAAATTTCTCACCACTTATGCCAATTTTAGCCACAATAACTTTTACCAACGGGGATGTGATTGTGGTGCTTATACCTAACCCTGCAGGTTCGGCGATTATATTAATCTCTGCCAAAGATAAAGATGGCAAAGATATATCGTCACGGGCAAGTAACTCAGGCGGCACATCAGGCGGTTCTGGTGCGGGTTCTGAAGGTGGAGGTACAATCGTTTCTGGCAGCATCACTATTGCTGGTGTAAATTCTGGCGGTAGCACGCTTATGTGTCAAAAGCCGATTAAAGGTGAAGGCGTGCATTGTAAATTTGTATGATATACGTAGCGGACACTTCTCGTGTCCGCAATTAGCTGCAATCGATATTATGATTTTCAGGCAAAGAGAAAAGGTTTTAAAATGCGGTATTTTTACCTGGTCGTCACCATCGTTGTAGCAGTATTCGCTATTACTACGCTTACCACTAACGAACCTTCCACATATACCGAGTCACCTGATGAAGCAGTTCAAACTATTGGCGCAGTGCAAACGTTAGTTACCGTTAAACCAGAGCAGGTCAGTGCATCGTCAGGCACCATCGAATTCTTGCTGCAGGGCGAGCAGCAGCAATCAATGCGTGAGTTGCAAAAACAGTATGACGATTATTATACGCTGGCACTAGAGTTGCTGCATCGGGCTAGAGCTGGTGATGGAGTAAGCCAGCTAAATTTAGCTGGACTGCTTTTACATTGTCAACAAGTGGTCTTAATAGATGTTGATGATGAGATAAGTATATTGCTAGCCACTGAAGTATCAAAAGCTGAAGCTGATATGTTAGAGCAACTAAAGTCAGAGGTAGCAAAATGTGCTAACTTCCAAAATATTGACTACAAGTTTTTTGAAGATATAAATTACGATAATGAGCAAGTGTTGGAAAGGTCTCTTTATTGGATTACGAAATCCTTCAGGAATGGTGTTACCGATGCAGCTGCATATCTAATAAGTTTGCATTTATCTGAGGTAATCAAATTATCTGATGACGAGCGTTTACTTGCGGCTAAAATGGTTCGCGAAGAGCTGGCTCGGCCTTCATTAGCAACTTTGACTTATTTGGCGCATTTGTCATCCACTCCTCATTCTTTCAGGGTTGTTGCTGCTCTAAAGCAAGAGCCTGGTTTTTTCCGAGAAAGCGACGAATTGCAATTTAGTACTGCTGAGATCGGTATTATTCCTTGTTTAGAACGCAGTGTGCTATGGGCTGAACCAGTTACCCCGAGATACGATTGTGCCGAAAATATCAGTCGCTATGGTGTTTGGATCGAGCCTGAGTTAATTCCTGAGGTTGAAGCCGAGGTAGAGAAAGTTAAACAAGCCTGGAAAAAAGGCGATTATGCTGCTGCCGGTTTCGAAGCCTTAATGCCGTTACTGAACGATACGCACCAGCCATAGTGGTTAAAAATTCACGAGGAAATACAATGCTTAAATACCTATTGGCCGGCATTACGCTTAGCCTGGCTCTTAACCTAGAAGCTGCAGCGCCGGCCGTTGGCGATGCGCCGGATAACTACCTGGGTATGACCATTCAGGGTGATGATGTGCTGCTGGAAAACTATCAGGATAAAGTGGTTGTCGTGTCGTTTTGGGCATCCTGGTGTGCACCTTGTTTACAAGAAATGCCGGTGCTGGATGTAATACAGCAACAAGTTGGTGCAGACGCAATGCAGGTGGTGGCAGTCAATTTTAAAGAAGATAAAAAGCGTTATCGTAAATTACATAGGGTGCTGTCGGAAGCGTCAAGCCACAAGGTTTTTACTCATGATGAACGAGGCCGAATTGGTGGCGCTTATGGTGTAGAGAGTTTACCTTCGTTATTTGTAATTGGAAAAACAGGAAAGGTAGCACTGCATAAAATTGGTTATGGCGAGTCATCTATTGATTCAATTGTTGATGTATTAAATGCAGAGCTGGCTAAATAAATTATATGAAATTAAAAGCATTGTTGGGTTGTTGTGCTCTAGTGTTATCGGGTGTTTTACTATTTAGCGAGTTTGATAAGGCGCACGATGCTGTCAGTGTGAAATAGCATAAAGCAACCCTTGCTAAGAATCACTGGCAGATTAAATGCTTTCTAAGCTGCTTTTAACAAAACAATGGCCCGTTTTTATATCAATGCGAACATATTGCAACTTGGTCGGTAATATTTACCGTTTGTGGTGTCATCGTAAAGGTGTTTAAAGTTAGGTTTGCTTTTAAGTTATTGATAATATTTTAAATTAAATTCTGGAGTGAATATTGCTGTATACCTTATGAGTGGCAATGTTAAGTTTTACATTGCTAAGTGCAACCAGTCTAAATGAGAGGTGTTGTATGAACAGCGATATTGCAGAAGGTAAATGGAAGCAAATGACCGGCGCCATAAAAGAAAAATGGGGCAAACTAACCGATGATGATTTAGAACAGGTAGAAGGGAGTATCGATAGATTCTGCGGCAAGATGCAGGAACGTTATGGCATGTCACGTGAAGAGGCGGAAAAGAGTCTGTAAAAAAAACTGTGTAAGTGGCATTCTATCTAACTCCTTAGAAGGGATAAAGAATGCCAATTACAGACCAATTACTGGATCAGCTGTTAGCTGACTGCAAATCTCCTGAAGATCTGATGGGCGAGCAAGGCCTATTGCGCCAGTTGACCAAAAAGCTTGCTGAACGAGCCCTTGAAGCTGAGATGGAACACCATCTTGGTTACGCCAAACATGACCCGGCCGGTAAAAAAACCGGTAATTCCCGCAACGGTAAAACCAGTAAAACTGTGCGCTCTGTGCATGGTGAAATAGAGCTGGAAGTCCCGCGCGACCGCAATAGCACCTTCGAACCT
>NZ_AUDG01000085.1 GCF_000425345.1 Rheinheimera baltica DSM 14885
GACATCCCTATCACCGCCCAAATCATGGCATCCATGGGGAGTTTGCGTTTGCGCAAGGTGGCAACGCCGTTGGAAGCCAGGCAAGACTGGATAATATCGGGTTCCAGAACATCGGACAGCGATGCAAATTCGGTAAGGCGGTTGATTGACGTGCGTGCTAATGCTTCTGACAGTTCCATAAAAAAATCCGATGGCTTAATGGCTCATCGGATTCTTACATCTACACAGGATCGGTCAACCGATCAGGAAAATATTTCTTAACTGATCGGCATTAGCCAATAGGCGGTTTTTTATTTTTACTGTTTATATGGCTAAAGTTAGCGTGCGCTTACTTGCAACCAAACCCTAATCCACTTTTACGCGTATTAAATGGATTGGTTCCAGCCAAGAGGATTTTTATGCTATTTCATACCATGCTCAAACCATCTGGCGCCGTCGCAGTTATCGTTGCTTTGCTGTTATTTTTAACCGGATGCGCACAAAAACAAGTACCCGATAGTGTTGTCTGGCAACAACAACTGAATTTGCCCTCGGTAAAGTACTCAGCTGAAGTTGCTAAGCACTTGTGGCTAAATGTTGAAGAAGTGAGTTTCAACTGGCTAGACCCAAGCCGGGATCGGCTTGTTCCGGCATTGTTATTTAAACCGGCCCGCCAGCAAAAAGCCACAGCATTAATTGTGTTTTCTCATGGCTTAGGGGGGTCGAAAGAGCATTACGCTTATCTTGGTCAGTATTGGGCCAGCCAAGGCTATGCCAGCTTACATGTGCAGCATGACGGCAGCGACAGAAAAGTCTGGCGCGGCAGCAGACTAATGCTCCCTTTTCGGTTGATGGACGCGGCAGATACCACCGAAGCCTTAGCTCGAGTGCAGGATGTGAAGTTTGCGTTGGACCAGATATTAGCGTCAACCCATGCCGCTGATTTTGATAACCAGAATATCGTAATGGCTGGCCACTCTTATGGTGCAAACACCTCAATGTTATTAAGCGATGCCCAAGTTGAGCAAAACGGCAGCTTAGTTAGCCTGAAAGATAATCGCATCAAAGCGGCTATTTTAATTTCAGCCCCGCCTTTTTATAACGACCAGCCGCTGGATAACGTACTGGCAGAGGTGAGCATTCCCACGTTGCATATTACGACCACCGAAGATGAAATTCGGGTGCCGGGTTATTATTCATCACCACAAGACAGGTTTGACTTGTATGACGCCATGGCCAGCCGCTACAAAGTGCTGGCGGTATTTAGCGCAGGCAGCCACAATATTTTTTCCGGCTGGCGCGGTGGCAAAGATACCAAGTCACAGCAGCAAGTGATTAAAGCGGCCACCCAGGCGTTATCCAGTGCTTTTATTGAGCAAATAACCACTAATAACAGCCAGGCAATAAGCCTGTGGGCCCAGCAACATCAATCAGTGTTAGCTAAGTTTATTCGCTCAGACTTAGTGGCGATGGTAGATTAGGCATTTAGATGTGTGATCTTTACGGGTAACAGCTGATGCATAAAATAATACTAAATATTAAGACTGTAACTGTGTTCGCCATTTTTATGATCAGCATGTTCTTCCATGCCAATGCCAACCAGACTGATAACATTTTAGGACGCTGGGTGATGACCGAGGTGGTTTATGATGATGGCAGTGTCAATCAACTGGAAACCAGTAATTTTGTTTATATAGATGCGAACACTATAACAGAAGTTATTAAAGGTCACGGTAGCAGACAGTATCCCTACACCAGGCAAGGTAACGTGCTTACGTTAACTGCAGGCGATGAGCAAATTACCTGGCAAATACTCAGCGAAGCCACTCATCGTTTAGAAGTTGCTACGCCGATAGGAAAATACAAGTTAACCCGCTGATAAATTTATTATTTTCAGTGAGATATTGACTGATTCAGCTTGCTATTAGACCGGCAATAGGTGGCGAGCACTAGCAACAAACTGAACCTTCACCTTCTGACACACTGCCCTACTCAGCTTCAATTGAGATAACTGTAAACGGGGTTCACTTATTGATTCAGAGATCCTAATAGGTGCCCCGTTTATTAAAAAATCAAAGCTGCACGAGAATTCTCGACTCCCTTCGGTTTAACGTGAAATACACAGTGTTGTTGGCTTTATTGTAATAATAAGGAATCTCGTCCTCATCACGCCATCTTCCCCATTCTTTGTAATCTTTTTGCCATCCTGCCCAGCTGATAGTGCTACCGGATAAATCACAGACATAACTCCACGTCGTGTTGTCCAACTTGCGCACATATCGAACGTAAATAAGGTCATTCTGAGAGCGATTGTATTCAATGATGTTGACTGGTTTTACAAAAAGTGCACCGATATATGCTTTACACACTTTGATCTTTTCTTGATGCGTCAGAGTTTTTGGCTTAGCTACTTCTCCCGTTGGAGATAAAATCATCAAAGCAAGTAAACCCAGAACTATTAAAGTAGCAGTAACTCCTGGTCTATTTTTTAACTCATTTCTGATGCTTGATAGAGCCTTTATTGATTTGCGTACCAGCTCAACTTTGATGTTTTTCGCTGGTTCACCATCAGCTTGCTGAGCAGCACTGTTTGAGATACATGTGGAGATTTCGTCGTAGGTTGCGGAGCTGCTAACGATTGTCACATACCTCCCATTTGCAAAATCTATGGTGAAGGTTGTTATATCGTCTTCATTTTTTAGCAACTTTATGCCTTTGATACTAAGAACACTAAATTTCGCTCTCGCAAAGCCAGCAAAACCATTAAACACAAAATTACCGTTCTCAATTTTGAGTGTCTTGACTGTCGTCGGAATTTCAGTGGTGTTAGTACTGATAATCTTGATATCTATTGAAGTCATTTTTCTTCCATGTTAATCACGCATCCTAGATCCAGACCTATAACATTGTCAACAAATCACTTTACAGTGAGGGCGCAACTGAGATGACACCATATCAGTCGTAAAACTCCGAAACTAAGCTACGCCCCCTAATTTGGTGCGGGGAGGAGGAATCGAACCTCCTCTCGTTTTTCCTGGATCTGGCAGGTAATTCACAATTACTGATCTCTCGTTCGGATTGAAAGTGTTCCACCAGGCCCGCAAAAACGCCACCCCGCACCAAACGCATGTAATAAATACGATCAAATTATCCATGATTACCTCCGCTACGACTTTCGCTTTCACTTCAACACTCACTTCCAACCCGAACGAGATCACTGCTCTAGTTTCAATACCTACCGTTACCTCCAAGTCATTATGATGAATATACATAGCACTTTTGGGCTGGTCGCCCATCCTGAAACACTGGCTACCCGAACGTTGGTAATTTATATGCTCTAACATTACACGGCATATTTGCAACTTACAATGACATATAGGTACAACATATTTCAGCAAAACATCAATCAGCTTGTCGGGCGTTGCATGCTGCAAAATTAACGCAAAAAAAACCGCCAGCAGGCGGTTTTTTTATCACGGTATTGAATCAGCCTTTGCGCCAGCTGGTTACGCCGTTTTTATCTTCAACGATAATGCCTTTGGCGGTTAACGCATCACGGGCGGCGTCTGCTGCTGCCCAGTCTTTAGCCGCGCGGGCGTCATTACGTTTGGCGATTAACGCTTCTATTTCGGCTACATCATCCATTGACGCACCTGATTGCAAGAACTGCTCGGCATCGCCTTGCAGTAGGCCCAGTACGCCGGCTAATAAACTTAACAAGCCTGCCAGCTCAGCAGCCTTGGCGGGCTCGACTTCTTTAAAGCGGTTTACTTCACGCGCCAGTTCAAACAATACCGGTAAGGCTTCCGGGGTATTGAAGTCGTCATCCATCGCCGCTTTAAAACGGGCAATGTACGGGCTTTTCAGGTCAATACTGTGGCTTGGGGTTACATTACGCAGCGCGGTGTATAACCGGCCTAATGCCGCATGCGCTTGCTCTACATTCTCCGTGGAGTAATTTAACTGGCTGCGATAGTGGCTGGATAACAAGAAATAACGCACGGCTTCGGCGTTGTATTGCGCCAGTACGTCTTTAACCGTAAAAAAATTGCCTAATGACTTAGACATTTTTTCTTTATCTACCTGCACCATACCGGTGTGGATCCAGGTATTTACGTATTTATTGCCGTGCGCACAGGTAGACTGCGCAATTTCGTTTTCGTGATGCGGAAACTGCAAGTCTGAACCGCCACCATGAATATCGAAATGCTCACCTAAGTGTTTCGCACTCATCGCTGAACATTCAATATGCCAGCCCGGACGGCCATTGCCCCACGGTGATTGCCAGAACGGCTCGCCAGGTTTAGCGGCTTTCCATAGTACGAAATCTAATGGGTCGTCTTTATTGCTGGCAACTTCTACCCGTGAGCCAGATTGCAGCATTTCAAGGTTTTGCTGGCTCAGCTCGCCGTAGGCTTCATATTTACTGACGTCAAACAACACATCACCGTCGGTAGCAACGTAGGCATAACCTTTATCTACCAGCTGCGAAATCATGCTGATAATTTCTGCCATATGCGTGGTAACGCGTGGCTCTATGTCCGCAGGCAATAAACCCAGTGCATCAAAATCGGCGTGCATGGCTTTAGTGTAACGCTCTGTTAATGCATCGCAGCTTTCGTTGTTCTCAGCGGCTCGTTTGATAATTTTGTCATCAACATCCGTAATGTTACGCACGTAGGTGACATCGTAACCGCTAAAACGTAAATAACGATTGATAACATCAAAAGACACATAGGTTCTACCGTGACCGACATGACAGTGATCATAAATAGTAATACCGCAGACATAAAGTGCCGCTTTTCCTGGCACTATGGGAGTAAACACTTCTTTTTTTCTGCTTAAGGTATTAAATATCTGTAACATGACGTCCTCGAAAATAGCCCAAAGTGGCCGAATAGATCTTGCTGTTGCATCAGCGCATTAGTGTACCATCGCCTGTTTAGCCTCGCTATCCTTGCTTTATGATTTGGCCTGACTACGTTAGAATAGCGCTACTTTAACAAAGGACTCTCAATTATGATTAGCTTACACACTAACTACGGCGTAATTAAATTAAACCTGTTTGCTGACAAAGCCCCTGCGACAGTAGAAAACTTCATTAGCTATGTAAAAGACGGTTTTTTTGATAACACCATTTTTCACCGTGTTATTAACGGTTTTATGATCCAGGGCGGTGGCTTTACGGCTGACATGGAGCAAAAAGAAACCAAAGCAACCATTAAAAACGAAGCCAACAACAAAGTACCTAATAAAAAAGGCACTATTGCGATGGCGCGTACTAATGATCCGCACTCTGCCACTTGCCAGTTTTTCATCAACATAGCAGACAACGATTTTTTAAACTTTAGCTCTGAAACCGCCTCTGGCTGGGGTTACTGCGTATTTGGTGAAGTGGTTGAAGGTATGGACGTTGTTGACGAAATTAAAAAAGTTGCCACCGGCCGCAATGCTGGCCATAGCGATGTACCGGTAAAACCGGTCGTTATCGAAAAAGCCGAGCTGCACGCTTAAGCATTGTTGATGCCTGAACTGATGTCTGAGCAGCACACGCTGTTTATCGCCGATCTGCACTTAGCTGCAGATCGGCCTGATATTACCGCCGCTTTTTTGCATTTTTTGCGCGCACAAGCGATTCATGCCGATGCACTGTATATTCTCGGTGATTTGTTTGAAGTGTGGATAGGTGACGATAACCCAGAGCCGTTGCTGGATACCGTAGCAACAGCATTGGCCACGCTTAGCGCTCAGGTACCGGTTTACTTTATTCACGGCAACCGTGATTTTGTTTTGCGTCAGGGCTATGCCAGCCGCGCCGGTATGCAGTTATTACCCCAACTGCAAGTTATCAACCTGTACGGCACCCCTACCCTTATTATGCACGGCGACAGCCTTTGTACACTGGATATTGCTTACCAGAAGTTTCGCAAATGGTGGAACCAGCCGTGGTGGCAATGGTTACTGCTAAAAACGCCAATAGCCTACCGCCAGCGCCTGGCCGCTAAGGCACGGCGTAAAAGTGCAGAGCATAAAGCCCGCTACGCTTCTCAACAACAGCCACAAATTATGGATGTCACACCGGATGAAGTCCCCAAAGTGATGGCAGACGCAGGCGTATTAAAGCTGATCCATGGCCATACTCACCGCCCTACCGTGCACCAGCTAGAAGTTAACGGTAAAGCCGCACAGCGTTATGTATTGGGCGACTGGTACACGCAAAGCAGTTATTTAAAAGTCAGTGCCAGCCAGTGGCAGCTGTATTTTAACGCGCTATAAGCTTAAGCCGCTAGGGCAGTAATAGTTCTACCTGATACTGCCTGCCCCTGACGATATTTTTAATCAGCGCTGCAGGCTGTAATTGGCCATCTACCCATAATTGCGCAGTTTTAATCCCCGCTTGACGACGCATCACTATGCTAAACTCTGCACCGCGAAACTGCCGGGTAAGCTTAACTTGCGGCCAATCGGTTGGCAGTTGTGGTTTAAGCAATAAGCCGTCTGCACAGCCTTTTACACCAAACAACCCTTCGATTAACGCGCGATATACCCAGTGCACCGTGCCGGTGTTAAAAAGCTGACTGGAACGCCCCGCTGTGCGCGGAAATTGCCGGTAAGCGCCGCGATAGTAATTCGGCATAAACACCGGTAACTGGCCGCGCTGCAGGCAATCTTGTTCAGTACTGCCAGGCAGCATCTGGCGTAATATCTGAAAGGCTTTATCCGGTTGATTAATCTGATACAGCGCATACAAGTAAAACGCTGCAGCATGGTTGTATACCGAGCCATTTTCGGCCGAACCTGGATGTTTTTGTGTAACCCGGCCAACATCTTCGCGCATAGCAGTATAGGCCGGCGCCAGCATTTGTACGCCATAAGGTGTAGCAAGCTGCGCATCAATTTCGGCCAGCATAAGTTGCTGCTGCTCGTTATTAGCCGCACCGCTTAACATAGCCCAGCTCTGTGGGTTCAAATAAATACGGCCTTCATCGTCTTTACTGACACCAAAAACCACATTGTCATCGGTAATGCCGCGGCCATACCATTTGCCGTCCCACAGGTAATGGTTAACCGCCTGATTAACACTGTGAGCATCACTGTGGTATTGCTCAGCACGCGCTGTATCACCGCAATGCTGACAAATATCAGCCCAGCAGTTAAGTGCGTAAGCCGCCGCGAGTGACAACCAGCCCGACACACCACGACCGCGGTAACCCACCATGTTCATCGGGTCGCACCAGTCGCCCTGCTCAATAAAACTCAGGCCACGCGCATCGCGTTTATGCAGCAACCAGCTCATCGCGCGGCAAATATGCTCAAATACACTGGCTTGCACAGCGCTGTCACCAAAGGCAATTTCTTGCTGCAATAAGGCAGTGTCGTTGGTTTCTGCCAAATAAGCGCTTAAACATACCGGTAGCCAAACGCATTGGTCGGTATGTGGCACCTGATTAATGTATTTCAACTCCGCGTCGGGGTGCAGCAGTATACCGTCAGGCATTTCACCGCTACTGTGCTGCTGCGATAGCGCAGTGAGTAAAGCAGTACGAAACGCCTCTGGCCGCACATAACTCATGCCCATATTATCCTGCAGATAATTGCGGGTTTGCGGATCAGTAGTTAACCGGTTTACATCACCGTGGTAATACACCTGGCGCGGCAGCCAGTGGTTAACAAAATTATCCAGCGCCGCATCCGGGGTTTCAATCTGTATGCAGCCCTGCCCCTGGGCAATATAAGCGCTGTACTGCTGCTGCGCTTTAGTAAAGCCATCCGGCGTTAAAAAATAACGCTGCCGCGCGGCGGCAATTTCGTCTTCATCCAGCGCCGGGCCAAATACAAAACGGTAAACCTGCTGGGCTGAGCCTGCCAGTTGCAGCCGGTATTGCAACACACAGGCTGGGGTTTCGTATAAGGCATCGCCGCCATCAAGCTCAGTTTGTTGCAAAGCATCAGGCGCATGCAGGCCGCCCTCGCCTTCAAAGGCTTGCTGCGCGCATTGCCAGCTGGTGGGCACCTGCTCAGCCAGTAAAAAGGTTTTATCTTTTAACTGTTTGTTTTTAAAGTAATCGGGGTATTTTTGATACGGCGTAACCGATGAGCAAACAATGGCATTTAGTGCTGGCTCAAACTTGGCCGACTGGTTCATCCACGACATATAGCCGACCGGGAAATACGGGTAGATACTGAGCTCGCGTGGCTGTGCGCCAAGGTTAGTCACAGTAAGCTGCCACAACTCATGCGGTTGGTCGGGGCTTAGGCATAGCCGCCACTCCAGTTGCAAACCCTGCTGACGCAGGTGCCAGCAAATATCACTTTTACCAGCAGAGAACACAAACTTGTCAGCTTTGCTGCGTACAGGCTCATAAGGCACAGAGAAGAGCTTTGCGTTTTGCTCATCTTTAATATACACAAAACGGCCCGGATGATGCGCGTAATACGGCTGCTCCGGCTGCATAAAGGTTTTTGCTTCAAGGGCAGGTGCATGGGCGTACTTAGCCGGTTCCGGCTGCATAAACTGTGCGGTGGCATAACCACGGCAGTTAAGTTGCACCATTAACTGTTTGTTCCATAAAAACGCCGCGGCCAGTGGCATAGTGGTGGGGCTGAATAAGTCGTAACGCTGATCATTATCACCAGGTTGCATGCCAGTGGCTGCCATCAAGATAGTACTCCGGATAAAATAAACTTAGCGCGAGGCGGCTTCTGCCTTACGCTGTTGCAAGTCACACTGTATTTTTGCCAGCTGTTGATTGTCCAGACTGTAGTAGCGCATAACAAATGCCGCCAGCAGCGCAATAACGCCCGGGATCACCGAAATCAGCAGTACAATGCCGGTTTGCGAGCCACTGCTTTGCTGCTCATTAGCGACATAACCAATAGCCGCCAACAGCCAGCCAATTAAGGCTGAGGCAATAGCCCCGCCCAGCTTTTGCGAAAAAGTGGCGGCGGCAAACGTCATGGCAGTGGCCCTACGCCCGGTGCACCATTCATTGTAGTCGGCCGTATCGGCATACATCGAAAATGCAAGTGGTGACTTTGGCCCCAGCACAAAGCCAATGGCCAGATTGAGTGCAAAAAAATCGTGGTAGAACGACCCATTACTGAGCCGCCCCCACACAGATCCGGACGTGCGGAATTACCGCATCCGGCTCTTCAGTTATATATTCACTCGTGTAAAACACGCCCTTAATACCAGTCAACATGGATAATTCGCTT
>NZ_AUDG01000086.1 GCF_000425345.1 Rheinheimera baltica DSM 14885
CGGGATGAAGCCAATCTGTTCTTTAACGTGATAGCGAAACGCTATGAACAAGGCAGTGTTATTGTGACCAGTAACCTGCCATTCTCGCAATGGTCAACGGCATTCGCTGATGATCAAACCTTAACTGCGGCATTGCTGGACAGGCTGTTACATCATGCGCATATCGTACAAATCAGCGGAAATAGTTATAGGTTAAAAGGCAAAAGAACAGCGGGTGTCATACCGGCAGCAGAAAGTACGTTAAGTTGAAAAGAAGCCAGGGGTGGGTCAAATTTAGATTACCGTTTTAAGCGGTAAGTGGGTCAAAATTGGATTGCCGTTGACAAACGGCAAGCATCACTCAAATGTACTGGTGAATGTGTCTGGGCAAGCATTAAAAGATGAGCAAATGATTAAGTTACCCATCAACTTAATCAACGAAGACAAAAGTGATTGGAAGCATACCTTGTCGTTAGCGCACGCTAAACTTGCTGAGCTTGAACAGGATACCGAGCAGCTACAAAACGAAACCGGTCGCTATATTCGGCCCATCATGCTTATTCGTGTTGAGCGAACAGGAAAAGACCAGCGTGATTCAGCCTTCGTGCATGCGGAAGACGCCCGAGAATATTTGATAGAAAAACTGGGCGTGAATGAGAATGAAATTCGCCTGAAAACGTCTGATAAAGATGAGTTGGGTGATGATGATTTACTCAGCGAAATGTGCCCCGTTAAATACATCATCACAAAGGATGCATTGCGTGAAGGTTGGGATTGTCCTTTCGCTTATGTGTTAACAGTGTTGTCAAAAATGACCGCAAAAACGGCAATCACCCAAATGATTGGGCGTGTACTACGTCAACCACATGCGCGATTGACGCAAAAAGCAAGCTTAGATGAGTGTTATGTCTACACCTTTGATCAGGATGTGATGGAAGCCGTCGCCGGTGTTAAGCAAGGTTTAGAAGAAGAAGGGATGGGAGATGTCGCGAATCAGGTTAAAGCCTCGGAAGGCAATAAGCCCGCCGCAGTGGTAAGCAAAGAAACGTTATTGCGTAGAGAGCGTTTTCGTAACCTACCTAAAATATTCTTGCCTCGGGTTTTACACCGTGATGCAGGGTACAAAGACGGCTACCGTTTGTTTGACTATGAACGGGATGTGCTGGGTGACCTAGATTGGGAATCGCTGTCTTATTTGAATGCAGATAACTTCCAGCTAGTGGACGACAAGTTAAAACGCACTATTGCCCGTATCGACTACAAAATGTCAAAGGATAACCAAGGCGAATTGGACTTGGCCGATCCGGTTCACGAAAACATCGAGTTTGACCCCATCGCAGGTCTAGATATCTCCTTTATGGTAAGGCAGCTCACCGATGTTATTCCAAACCCATGGCAAGCCATGCGGGTGTTAGCGCACACCTTAGACACCTTGCGTAGTAATGGGGTTACAGAGGAAGCGCTGTTTACTAATCGCCTAGAGCTGCTCAAAGAGATGAAGCGAGATATTAAACAGCAGGTTGCGCAATTATCGGAGCAAATTTTCAAATCTAAGTTGGACAAGGGTGATATCTCCCTACGTCTACTCGCTTCAGATAACGAAAAGCTAAATTGGGAACTGGCGCAAACCTTAGAAGTTAACGTCAGTGAGCATGATCAGGTTCTTCGCCGCAAAGATGGATCTGAACTCGAAAAAAGTCTGTTCGAAAAGGTCTATCAAAATGGGCTGAACAATTTAGAGCGTGACACAGCCTGGTATTTGGATAAGCAAGAGTCTGTGTATTGGTGGCATCGTATTGCAGTAAATCAACGCGAGTACAGCCTGCAAGGCTGGCAAAAGCAAAAGGTTTATCCTGACTTGTTGGTGTGCGTCGAACAGCCAAACTCTGGCAGGTTCCGCTTCTCTGTACTGGAAACCAAGGGTGAGCATTTAAAAGGGAACGACGACACTGAGTACAAGCGCCGATTGTTTGAGCTGTTAACTGAGCACGTCAAGACGGCGGTAGATGCTGGCGAACTTACGTTGGAAGCAGCTTCGGGTGGTATGTCGTTCAGAATGCTGATGGAAGACAGTTGGTCACAGGAAATCGTGCCTGAATTGAATTAATGAGTCATTTGTTGGTGTTGTGTTGTCTCCAACCTTGTCGCCCCTCTTAAAACAGGGGCGAAACTCAAAAGGAATAGCAAGTTAACGAGGATTTAGATGAGTCAGACAATACCGACTTCTTATAACCAAATCATTGCTCATACGATTGATCAGGCACTTGCTCTAACGGTTAATGCAAAGAACGAAAACGCTATTGCTGGCTTTTGCCAGTTGCAAGGCCCAACAGGTGGTGGCAAAAGTAGTTCTCTTTATCGTAGCCCAGACGGAAAAATTCCAGCGAGCCTTGAATTTATAAAATCCAAAGGATTGCAGGCCATATTGGTCACCCATCGCTGGAACATCCTGCATGACGTTTATGAAAGTGCCACGAGTGCAAAAGACAGCTCAGGTAACCCACTACTCGTTAGTATTCTTTATGCTCAGGATGAAACTGTTGTTAGTGCGGTTTCGCAACGGGCACTGCCACATGAACAAGGTGTTCAAAAATCTGACTTGCCTAATCCTTATAAGGCCATTGAGGATATCCATGGCTTAGGAGTGTTTCGTTCTAATGCTGATAAAGAGGCTCTCGTTCGTGCTTGCCACAACGTTTCAGCCATCGCCCGTAATGTTGAGTACAAAAAGAAAAATCCTGATTCGATGGGCATCTTACTCGAACGAGAAGAGCAGGAACTAAGAAAACTGTGTGGGTTTGTCGAGCGCACGCTACTTGGGTGTATGTCGTCCTTAGAGAAGACATTGAAGTATGCCAGTAAGCACCATGGCAAGACGCATGAACTTACGGAGCAAGCAAAAGAAAAACTTCGTTTATTTAGAGAAAATAAATGGGTGCGTCGAATTTTCCCGGCGATTGCTTGGCACGATGATAAGCAACATTTGCTGGTGTTAACAACGCAGAAGCTGTTCGCTTCCTTTTACGATGGTAAACAGAAAGTCAGAATGTCGAGCGGCCAACTGGCCGGAAGGGTAGTATTTGTTGATGAGTTTGATTACCAAGCGGACATTCTACAGACATTACTTGCCCAGTCTCAAATGGTGCAAGAGCCGCCTGAGTGTATTGGTCAATTACTTGAAGGAGGTAAGCGCCTATTAGCGCGAATGCAGTTTGTTACTGCTGAACCTATACCTGAGCTTTACAGTGAGCTTAAACAGCTTATTGCGGAGCTAGAGGAGGATTTGACCAGCAAAGGAGTCGATCTGAATCAGTCTAGGGCGCTGGTAATCCCTTTAAAGCAGTATGAATCCGGTGTGCCGTTCGAAAAGAAATATCTGTTTCGCTCAGATCACTTAGTAACCAGTGAGCCTTTGCAGTTACAGCAAAAACCTCATGGCTTTGAAGTGAAAAGTTATGGTCAAAGCGATGATGTATCGGTTGATGCTGGTGATTTTTTGCGTGTGATGGAGAAATATATCAGACGCTTCAGTTTGTTGTTGTCACAGTTCGCGACCGATGAGTCCGAAGCCTATGAGTATCTCGTTCGGCTAAACCGATTGCTGTTTGATCCAGCGAATGACTATCGACCATCCTACTACAGCACAGCGTTACCCAGTTTATCGCTGTTCTCCTTGCCTCGCACTAGCTTGCCTGAGTTAGAAGCGTTGAGTAGATCAAACCGATTACCTAATACTCAGACGAATATGTTTGGCCTAACAACCTGGCTATTAACCACAGATGAAGCTGAAGCGGATATTGACCCGTTGAGGATCAAGATTAAACGCGCACTATTGCCGACAACACCTGAAGGGTTAATGGTTTCGTTATCGAGTCGAAACCTCGTTTTTGCACTATCCGCAACTTCATATATCGAAAGGGGCATTGGTCATTTCGATATACGCTGGATTGAAAGCGCTTTGCGTTACGTGGCTCAGGCTCGCAATCCACAATGTACCGAGAGTTTTTTGGGCGATAGCTTTGAGCAGCGCCCCGAAGATTGGTTTAAGAAGCCGATTCCATATTTACAAACTGACGAGGATAAGCAGTTACAAATGGCGGTGATCCGCTCTTTGGTTAAAGATAAATCTGAAAAGCGTCGCTCGACACTGAAAACCACGATCCACGACTTTGATGATGCTATCCATGCGGCAGTTTTTCAGGAGGCAAAACTGCATTTGAATGCTGCATTTTTTGAGGCTGAGCACTCAGATTACAAGTATGAATACCGGCAGTCTGTGTTGTTTAAATTACTGCACGTTTTGCATTTAGCAGCGAATGGGTCACAACATAAAGGTCATCTGGCTTTTGTTAACTCAGTAAAATACCTTCGGAAGTGGTTGATAAGTGATACCGCAGAAAACAGCAGAATGAGCGCGGATTGGCTTGAAATGGAGCGTTTAACCACTGGCGTATTGTCTTCTTTTGACGATGTGTTTATTCCTTTGGCTGTCAAGGGTAAGCCCATGATGATTTGCTTACTCAATGCTGAAGCACAAAAGCGAGAAGGATTTGAGCACGCATATCAAGCGGCGTTCGACTCTGGCCGAACCGTGGTGGTAATGACACAAACCGCATCCGCTACCAATGGCATTAATTTGGATTACTCCTTGCCTGACTCTCAAGGGCAGATGGATCTGACGTCGCTGTTTATTATTGAAAGTAAGCACTTTTACTTTTCACCATGGGATAGCAATGACGATGATGACGAAATGTCTCATGCTGGTTTTCAGCTCAGAAACTTAGAAAAATTAGTCAGGCGTTCAGAATTTTCTCGTAAGCAGCAGCGGCAATTTATTATGCCGTTAATGAATAACTCAGTCGCTAAAATCCAGGAGCTAAACAAGCTCTATAAAGGGACAAATGACTACGTTAAGAATCTTGCCGCTGACGTGCAGCAGCAAGTTGGTCGTATTGAACGTGCTTGGACGTATGTGCCCCATGTCGCCATTCATTTAAGCGATGATGTAGCCGGTCATCTTCGCAACTACGGCCAATTAACCGTTTGTACTAACAACCGAAATTGGGTTTCAAACCTTAATAATCAGCTGATTGATGATCTTACTCATTCCGAAGATGCATCGGTTTCCAACTTTCTTGCCCTATTGAAAACGCGATCCCAAGATGGCTCTGCTGCGGTAGATATTATTGATAATAGGTTAGTTTCCGCTATCCGAGATGCACGACAAGGTAAGGGTTGTATCGAAGATATTTCAGGACTTTGGCATGAACTAGGGCGCGCTGTATTGCAGCATGATCTCCAATGGATGCCGCATAACAATACGTTTGGCATTACTGAGCCTTTGTGTCGTTGGGCGTGCTTTGAACGGCCCAAAGAAACAAAGGTTACTGGTGAAATATGGTACGACCCAAAAAGTTGGCAGTTCTTTGCAAAGCGTGCATCGGGATTGATTAAGTATAACCCACAGACGATTTATGAGGTTGTTAATCTGCAACCTGCTATTTCGGATTGGTTTAATCGTAAAGGTTTTCGAACGTCGTTTCAGCCGTTTGCCAACGACATTGAAGAGCAATTCTCATTTCATCCCGTTGTGATTCAGCGAATTTTACAAGGACGTATTGGTGAGGAGGGTATTCGCGCATTGCTGAGTGACAAGCAGCTAACCACTAAACAAGACGTCTACAACCATGAGTTGTTTGAATTATATGATTTTGAGATAGCAAACGCGGATGTTTTTGTTGATGCTAAATTTTGGTCGATAGCTGCTCTGGAAGAGTCGGATGAAGGCTTTGAGCAATGGCTTGCTTCTGGTAAACGTCCTGAATTTGCACCTTTGGGATTAATTAAAAAGCTGGAGAAGATCCGCCAAATCCGTGGTGAAAATGCCATTTTGGTTATCGCGAACCTATTAACTGGTGAAGATTGTTCCTTATCGGGCTTTTCTGAAATGTTGGAGCCAGTAAAAGTTGAGAATGCTTCAATCCTGTTTCTACCAGGTTGTTTGGTGAGCGATGGATATCAAATGACGTCTGGCTTTAAGTGGTTTTCGAAAATAGTTTGGCAGCGTATGAGGGAGCAAGGTTAATGGATAATAATAAAGATTTGAGGAAGTTGCCGCTGTCTCATTTGGTTTATTTGAATAGCGAGGTTGATGCAGATAAAGCCAACAAATTTGTGGTTTATCACTATCCACTTCTCAATAACAACTATCAGTGGAAAGAGAAGAAAGCCTGGGAAGAACGTATCGATGCTGAGCTAGACAGTCGGCAGTTTGCCTATTTAATGAAAAAAAATGGTAATCAGTTTGGTCTCTATGTGGCTTTACAAAGCTCAAGTGATATTCCTCCGTCTATTGTAGACGCTGAGTTGCAACCTATTACTCCAGTTCGAGTTGAATATTCACCGGTGTTAAATCCTGTGTGGATTCGACTAATGATGCGTTCATTGCGGGCTTTTGGCGGTCATTGTAAAGGTGCTTATAGCTTAGGTTGTCCATTATTGAAAGTAGATAGCTGGGCTGGCGGTGTCAATGCGCTCAGCCTAGATTGTAGAACTCAGCAGTTAAAAGATGGAAATACCACTGAGATTGCTCTGTTTTATATCAATGTTCCATTAAGACCGTTATCTAATGACGATGATATAGATCGCATTAAGAAGCCTCTATGGGTCTATGACAAAAATAAGGTACTCGTCAGGTGGTATCCAGGCCATGAAAGAAAGCCAAAAGGCACTCTGTTCAAAGAGATCGGAAAAAGTAAAAATTCGCGTAAACAGCGTCCGTTTTTAGATCTTTCTACACCAAAGCGGTTTGAGCAAAGTTGGCCTATGGTGTTAAAACCTGTTCAAGATGAGTTTATCCGTTTTGCGCGTGATTATGGTTTTGAACTTTCAGCTAAAACATTACATCTCCAACCCTTAACTTTGAAAACAAAGCATAAAGCAAATAAGGCTAAGTCATCTTTCCCAAGCATTGAAATATCAGGAAAAATCAAGGTTATAGACCTAAGAGTAAATGCTGTTGTTGCATGTGAAGAAATTTTAGACTTGTTTAAATCGCTAATTGCACAAAAAGGAGTATGTGTTTCATGGGATTTACTAGAGGACATTGGACCAAATGATTTTGGAAAAATAAAACTTGAGTGTTCGGACCGTGTTTTGATTTTTCTAGATCAAGAAAAAGGTATCGAATATGATCGCTATCCACTTACGAAGTCGCTAGTTGGACGGTGTGCAGTTCAACATATCAACGTCAATCCTCATGATGTAACTGGAGATTCAGTCGAAAATGGGTTGTTGATCGAGTCAAAAAGAGACGAAGACCCGATAAAGTTATACGTTGCACCTGAAAGCGAATATTACAATTACAGTTATAACTTGCTGGATACCAAAGCATACAGAGAAGCGATTATTCGAAAGCTTGAAGTGGTACTTAAAGAGTTAGAGCTCAAACGTTTACTTATTGACTTGGATAGACCTATTTCTCAGGTTTTGCCATTGCAACGCGCTTGTTTAAACGAATCAACCATCGTAATTACTGATGGTTATTTGTTTACAGTTTCAAACGACAGACCGGTATTGATTCCCTTCGACCCCACTGATTCTGAAATGACTTCGAAAACGAATGAGTACCTGTCCAATTTCGAAACATCTGTTGATGACTTGCTAACTTTAATGAATGAGAATTGGCCCTATAACTATCGGCAGAATGTTGTAATGGATTACTACGGTTCGGAAGTTGATAAACAACGGCGATTTGCGGCAAGAATTACGCTTGTTTTGAGTAGAGCTGAAGACGCACAAGTGTCAATCATGATGCAAGATCCATCATATGACCAAACGAATGTATTGCCACTAGGTATGGAAGATGCGTTTTCGGATTTATCCAAGAAACAGAAGCCTTATCCGTTGATGGATTGGGTACTTCCTGATATTGAAGTATTGCTCAATATTGTCAAAGAATTGAGTGATGATGGTGTGTTGTCCAGCCAAAAGGCAACAATACGTTTTGAAAGTGAATTACCTGAATTACTTGAGCTTTGGCGGGAGCAATTAGTCATTCTGCATCAGAAAAATGAAGCAAAGGTAACTTACTATGAGGTGAAAAAAGAGGTTATTCAGCGTTGGTTAGATAAGCGAGGTAAGAAAAAAGACACATCAATCAGTGGTAGTTTAGATACCTTGTTATCCCGATACTTTGATAAGCCTTTAAACGACATCAAACGCTGGATGAGTAACATACCTGGCATTCAGCGCATATGGTACGACAAAGAAAAAGGATATTTTGTTGTGGGGGGGCTAGCTTCCCCCAAGGCCCAACTAAAAAGGCAGCCAAGCATACGCCAATGGCATTGTTTACAAGGTGAACTTGATTTTCAGCTTCTTGCAGATCTTTTAGATGTTGACTGGGTTCGAATGAACCAACTAGCTGGAAATCCCTGTGTAGCGGTGCTAATTAATCGATGGGCTGAAATGCATACTAGCCCAACGGCAAATGTTTAATTGAGTGTATACTGTCTACTTCAGAGATATTCTTACGTCAGTGGCTGAGGATAATACTGAGCTGCTGCAAAAAACGAGTTTTTACACAGCCTGTGCCGATAGCGGTCACTGCGTATTTTTTATAGTAGTGTCGGCTATCGGCCATAAAATAGAAGTTGGCATACTTAAAAATAAGCTTGGAACGTAGATAAAAGTGATACAAGAGTCTGTAAAAAAAACTGTGTAAGTGGCATTCTATCTAACTCCTTAGAAGGGATAAAGAATGCCAATTACAGACCAATTACTGGATCAGCTGTTAGCTGACTGCAAATCTCCTGAAGATCTGATGGGCGAGCAAGGCCTATTGCGCCAGTTGACCAAAAAGCTTGCTGAACGAGCCCTTGAAGCTGAGATGGAACACCATCTTGGTTACGCCAAACATGACCCGGCCGGTAAAAAAACCGGTAATTCCCGCAACGGTAAAACCAGTAAAACTGTGCGCTCTGTGCATGGTGAAATAGAGCTGGAAGT
>NZ_AUDG01000087.1 GCF_000425345.1 Rheinheimera baltica DSM 14885
AGAGCTTATCCGGCAGGAGCTATGGGGGGTGTTGCTCGCTTACAATTTAATTCGATACAAAATGGTATTGATGGCCAAGTCCCTTAAAAGTGTATTCCCAAACCAACTGAGCTTTAGAGATGCCTCATCGCACATCATCCACAAGCTCACTCTGATGCCAATTTATGCGCCGGGTAATGTGCCCGGATTCATCTTGGAAATAGAAAAAAATGCCAGTCAATTAAAGCTTGAAGGAAAGCGAGAACGCAGTTATCCAAGGACGCTAAAGGTATCGAAAAATCGCTACCCGGTGGCTAAAAGTAAAAATGCCGCTCACCTTAAGTGAACGGCATTAGCGAATTCGCTGCCTTTTTTCTTTTTATATCTCAGTTAAAACAACAGGTTTTTTCCAAAGAAAATCGTTGCAACGGTATTCACGAAAATCACCGCCAAGATAAATGGAATAAAGGTACCCAGTGAGAAGTTAACGTATTTTTGCAAAAAAGAGCCGGCGAAGGTGTCATTGCCTTGGCTAATTTCCGCATCAAAGTTATGTTTCTTCCAACGGTAGATAACAAACAGACATAACAACAAACCATTTAGTGGCAGTATGGTTTCGTAGAAGATGTCATAAACCACATCAAAGAATGACTTATTGATACCACCGTAGCTTAACAGGTTGCTAAATAGCTCTACCCGGCCAAATGACAACGCGCAAATAACCGCTAACGCTATCATTGCAGCCCCCAAAGAAAACAGCGCCGTGCGACGACTTACGCCTTTTTGGTCCATCAAACTACACACCGGTACTTCAATAATTGAAACTAGCGACGTTAACGCGGCAAAAAACACCAGTAAGAAAAAGAAACCGGCAATAAAGCTGGCACCAAAATAACCAATATCGGCCTGCATGGCTAAGAAGATTTTTGGCAAGAAGGTGAAAATCATGCTGATACTAGATTCAGATAAGGTGCTTAACTGTATATCCGGGTTAAAAGAAAATACCGCAGGCAATATAAGTAAACCAGAACAACAGGCTACCAAAACCGACAACCCTGCCACCATTTTACCGGCATGCACAATATTGTTGTTTTTCTGAATATAGGAGCCATAGGTAATTAAAATACCCATCGCCAGTGACAGTGAGAAAAACGCCTGCGCCAAGGCGCCGTTTAATACCTTACCCGTTAACTTATCAAACTCTGGAATAAGGAAAAACTTCACCCCTAACATGGCGTTTTCCAGCGTAAATACATAAATAACCAAGGCGATAAGCATAACAAACAGCATCGGCATCAATACCCGCGCGGCTTTTTCAATGCCTTGTTTAACGCCCCCCTGCAAGATAGCGAAGGTAAGGCCAATAACAATGGCCATATAGACAAACAGTTCATTGCTATTAATAAAACTGCCAAAGCTGTCAGGCGCGGCAAGCTCAGTAAGTTGCCCCATCACAGATTTTGCCAGATAACCAAAAATCCACACCGTAATAACCAGATAAAACACGCCGATCATAAAAGGCGTGATAACCGACATCCACCCTACGGTGCGCCATGCACGGTTTTGGCCAATTTCAGTGTAAGCCCCCAGTGGGTTCTGACGGGTATGACGCCCCAGGCTCATCTCTGCCAACATCACTGGCAAACAGATAAAGAAGACAAAAAAGGTATACATAATTAAAAAGGCGGCACCGCCGTTTTTACTGGCCATGACCGGAAAGGCAACTAAATTACCAATACCGACGGCTGAACCGGCGGCTGCCAGCACAAAGCCCAGGCTAGAGCTAAATTGTTCACGTTTCATTGCTACGCGGACTCCCTGAATTTTTCTTATTAGAATGTCTGAGCTGTGCCCAGTTATTGTTATAGCGCACTGCATGCTAACAGGCTGTTGCAGCAAATCCTAGTCTGTACTGCTCCGATGCGTTCAACAGCGTTGGAACAACGGTCAAGATCTGCTATCGTGCGCCAGTCAAAATAAGCTCTGCAGAAGGATCCTCCTATGTTTTACATGATTTACTCTGAAGATAATGAAGGCAGTTTAGATAAGCGTATGGCTACGCGCCCGAGCCATTTGGCCCGTTTAGAACAACTTAAGACTGAAGGCCGTTTATTACTGGCGGGGCCAACGCCTGCTATTGATAGCATAGACCCCGGTGCGGCCGGTTTTAGTGGCTCGTTAGTGGTCGCCGAATTTGCCTCATTAATTGACGCCCAAGCGTGGGCCGATGCAGACCCTTATCTGGCCGCAGGTGTATATGCATGCTCAACCGTTAAGCCATTCAAAAAAGTACTGCCGTAAAGCAGGAACAAGGAAACAGGCATGAGTTATATTTTACTGACTGGCGGCGCCGGCTATATCGGCAGCCATACTGCACTGGAATTACTAAACGCCGGTTATCAGGTGCTGAGCTTTGATAACTTCAGCAATAGCTCAGATATGGCGCTTAAACGGGTTGAACAACTAACCGGTAAACAGATTGTCAGCCTGAGCGGCGATATTCGGGATGAAACCGCACTACGTCAACTGTTCACGGATTACAACATCAGTGCCGTAGTGCATTTTGCCGGTTTAAAAGCCGTAGGTGAATCTACGCAAATACCGCTGCATTATTACGATAATAACGTCGCTGGCACAGTCACACTGTGCCGTGTAATGCGAGAGTTTAATATTAAGACGTTGGTATTTAGCTCGTCTGCCACGGTATATGGTGATGCCAAAAAAGTGCCAATCCCGGAAACCGCTGAACGCTCTGCCACAAATCCTTATGGTCAAAGCAAACTTATGATAGAGCACATCCTGGAAGATTTGGTATGTGCAGAGCCGGACTGGGGGATCACGCTGCTGCGTTATTTTAACCCGGTAGGTTCTCACGACAGTGGCCAGATTGGCGAAGATCCCAATGGCATACCGAATAACCTAATGCCTTTTATTTCGCAGGTAGCAGTAGGTAAGCGTGATGAACTCAGTGTGTTTGGTGATGACTACGCCACACATGATGGCACCGGTGTACGTGATTATATTCACGTAGTAGATTTAGCCCGTGGCCATGTTAAAGCCCTGCAATATCTTGAAAAACACCGCGGCATTGAGGCGATAAACCTGGGCACCGGCACCGGTTACAGCGTACTGGATATGGTTAATGCGTTTAGCCGGGTAAATAATATTGCTGTACCGTACCAAATAGCGCCGCGCCGCGCCGGTGATATAGCAGTATGCTTCGCTGAGCCAACTAAAGCTAAAACGCTGTTAGGTTGGCAGGCAGAAAAAACACTGGACGATATGGTGCGTGACAGCTGGCGTTGGCAGTCGGCTAACCCTAATGGCTACAACAACTAGCTAATTAACCCTAACTCCAATGCCAGCAATACGGCACGGGTGCGATCGCGCACCCCAAGCTTAGACAAGATTGCTGAGCATTGGTTTTTAACTGTACCTTCAGATTTAAACAATGCCGCTGCAATTTCTTTGTTGCTGTAGCCCGCGGCCATCAATTGCAGGATTTCTAATTCTTTGTCACTTAGCGCTTCCAACTGCGCCGGCATAGCAAAGTCGCTTTTTTCACCAGCGTCGTTACTACGTATTGCCCCCAGTAAGCGCTCGGTAATATTTGGCGCAAAACAACTTCCACCAACGACTAAGGTGGCAATAGCATCTAGCAACGTATCCAGTGATACATCTTTAAGTAAAAAACCGCGCGCGCCTAATGCAATACTCTTTAACACCAGCTCATGCTCGTCAAAGGTGGTGAGAATAAGTACCGGAATAGCACTACCAGCTTGTTTTAAGGCATCCAAAGTTTGCACGCCATTCATTACCGGCATGGAGAGATCCAGCAAAATAATATCCGGTTTATAAACATTGCAGGCATCTAGCACCGTCGTACCATCGCTACACTCCGCAACCACATCCACTTTGCCCGACAAGCCAAGCAAACTTTTAATACCGTCGCGGATCAGTTTTTGATCATCGACCAGTAACACCTTATACATGCTCAGATCCTTTGTAGGGCAGATTAAACGTTAAATGCATGGCGCCATCAACACGCTTGTAGCTCAACTGTCCGCCACATTCAGCAGCTCTTTCCTGCATACCTTTAATACCATTACCAGCGCGCCAGCCAGCATCAATAACACCATTGTCATGTATCGTGATACACAACTGCTGCTGTGCCACACAGGCTGAAATAAACACCGCTGTTGCACCGCTATGCTTTAGACTGTTCGATGTTGCTTCCTGAATAATACACAGCACATGCTGTGCCTGTGATAAATCGTGCAAGACAATGTCAGGAGCAATAGCCAATTTCATTTCCACATGCTGCGGTAACACATTAACCATTTGCTGTACCGACTCCAACAAGCTCAAATCGGCATATTGCCGCATGGTGCTTACCGCTTCACGGACATCAGAAAGCAATAATTTCGCCAATTGGTGACACTTACCAATCTGCGCTTTTGCCTCGCCATCGGTAATATGTCCTGCTACCTGCAGCTGTATAGTCAGCGCGGTTAAATGATGCCCTACCAAGTCGTGTAAATTACGGGCAATGCGGGTGCGTTCACTTTGGCGGGACGCCGCCTGTAGTAATTGTTGCGTTGCCTGCAGCTGCTGATGTTTCGCTGCCAATTCTTCTTTAGCTGTTTGCTCTGACTTTGCCGTGCTTTGCACTAAAACCGCAAACAAGTGAAAAGCACCATACAGCAACGCCGTAATCCACAGCGCATGGTGCTGTTGGTAAGATGCGACGCTAAACCAAAGAATAACGACGACAAGCGTTAACGCTATGGCATTGCGCTGAGACAGTGCAAAGGGTAAAACGGCAGCCCAAATAATAGTCAGAATAGCCAAATATTCGAAATGCGATTGGGGCAACAACACCAGCAGACCAAGCGCAGTAGCTAACTGCAACGCTAGCAAGCTTTTGCCTGCTGTCGAATGCGGCGGGCAGCGAAAATAATCAAAGGTTAAAGCAGTAAAGGCCGCACCATGGAGTAAAAACAAGCTGATAACGCCAAGCCAATGTTGCATCTCGGTAGTTGGCGGCAAAAGAGATAAGGTAATAATAAATACCAGCGCCCAGGTCAATACACCGGCCAGGCTGGATAGAGGCAACTTATTTGTCATCCGCGTATTATGCTTTTCCTTTGCAAAACTGCAATAGGCCAAAAGTCATAGTGTAAAATCCTGACTTTCGGCACCTGTGCGGAACAAGCAGTCGTAATACACTTAGTCCAACTACTAAGGAGACTGATTATGTCCGCTTTACACAGTATTTTGTTATATACACACATCGCACTTGGCAGCATTGCATTACTGCTTTTTTGGCTACCGGTTATTGTTAAAAAAGGCAGTAAATTGCATAACAACGCCTGAAAAGTATTTTACTACATTATGCTGCTAGTATCCGGCTCTGGCATGGTGATGAGCGGCTTAACTATTTATGATCCGCTCGCCATCTACCCCATGCCCAATTTAACCGGCATTGAACTGCAGCGCTTTTTGGGTTGGCGCGTAGTATTTTCACAATTTTTGCTACTGTTAAGCCTGCTTACCTGGGTGTCCGTGCGCCACGCTATTGGTGTGCTGTTAGCAAAAGCCGATCGCAGCCTGTTAAAACGCCTTAGTTTTCTTGGTCCAGTATTGCTTATGCTACCGTTATCGCTGTTTGTCGCCTGGCAAGGATACAAATTTAACAAACACTGCTAATGATTTTTGCCGGCGTGAGTTTTTATATCGCTGCAAGTATTTGTGTATATGTATTTAAAGCAGAAATTAAACCACGGCAATGGATTATTGAACACTTCACTTCAATGGTCGGCACCGGCATTGCCGTTTACACTGCATTCTTTGCCGCTGGCGGCCGTCGCTTTATCAGCGAGTTGTTGCCGGAGCAATGGATGATGCTGACCTGGCTTGCTGCACCAGTAATAGGCGTTGGCGCCATCATCTTGTTTAAAGGCCATTTTCAGCGCAAATACAAAGTGAAAACCAAGCAAGACAGCCCTTTACAACACGCCTAATTCTGCCCTAATGTGCGTGACTAACGAAAAGACAAAGTGATTCTGTTAATGCAAAATACAAAGCTTAAAGACCGTGTAATCTGGATAACCGGCGCCTCTGGCGGTATTGGCGAGGCGCTGGCACGGGAATTAGCCGCCGATGGAGCAAGGCTTATTTTAAGCGCCAGGCGGCAAAGCGAACTGGAACGGGTTCGCGCCAGCCTTGCCAATAACGCACAGCATCTGCTACTACCGCTGGATATTACCAACAGCCAGTCGATAACCTCAGCCATTGACAGCATAAAACAACTCATTGGCGGGTTAGACTGGTTAATTAATAACGCCGGTATTAGCCAGCGCGCATTAATAACCGACACCACACTGGATACAGAGCGTAAGTTGTTCGAAGTCGATTATTTTGCCCAAATAAACCTCACTCGCCAGGCACTACCGCTGCTGCTAGCCGACGGCGGTGGCAAAGTGGTGTTTGTGTCGTCAGTCGCTGGCTTAGTTGGCACGCAGTATCGTGGCAGTTACTCTGCGGCAAAAGCGGCGCTGCATTTATGGGCCAACAGCTTGCGTGCTGAATTATTTGATCAAGGCCTGAGTGTCGCGACTATTTTCCCTGGCTTTGTTAAAACCGATGTATCACGCAACGCGTTAACCGGTGATGGCAGCGCACTTGGTCAGATGGATGATGCCCAGGCTAACGCCATGAGCGCCGAGCTGTTTGCTGAAAAAGCAGTAAAAGCACTGCTAAAAGGAAAAAACTATATTGTTATCGGTGGGCTAAAAGAGCGTTTAGGCGCCTTAGTATCACGGCTTTCGCCAGAGCTACTGTATAAAATGGTGCGAAAAAGTAAGGTGCGTTAACGCTCTGTGCGGCCAATGGGCAAAGCGTGTTTTCTATGGTCGTTCCAAATAAGCATGGGTGTTGTCATCAACATTAGATGGCAGTGGCTGCCATAACTCAGTTTGGTGCAACCGAGTGCCTTTAGGCAGTAACGGGTTATCCAGTTTAATGATTCGTCGCTGCTCTTGCTGCAGTTGTTGTAGTATGTCGCCATACTCCTCATTGAAAAGCTGGTCGAAAATGCCATTTTGTATTATTTGCTTTAAGCCGCGCTCTATTGCCAGCGCCAACTTATCATCATGCTTGGCGACAAAGAAGTATTGTGCTACCGGGTAATACAACATAATACCGGGCTCGACGTTTAATTTATTGGCGATAGTGGCCAACTCGCCTTGTATCTCATTTACAGAACGCGGCATTGCATCTGCACGGCCTTTTTCTATCATGTGAAATAACGAATTAAAATCTGCCAAAGTATCTACCTTGAAACCTGCTTTTCTTAATATTTCCGTATCTGGCCAGTCGTGTCCCTGCACCATGCGAAAAGCAGTAATCCGTTGCCAATTAGGCGCAATGTGCCCTTGCTCCTTTACGAGTAACAGACGCCAACCTAGCACCCCCTTATCAATAGGAATACGAATAGGCCGAAGTATTTTCTCGCGCGCCTCGCTTGTCATACTCCAAAATAAATCTATTTGCGAAGTATCTGTTATTTCCTTTAATGCCCTACTTTGCACCATAGCTTCAGCCGCAGGTTTTAAGACAAAATGCTCACCAGAATGATTAAGTGCCGCTTGCAAAAGGCGAACCTGATAGGTGGACATAGGGTTAAGATTGCTGTTGGGTAATGCATAGACAAGGGTTCGCGGCGCCGTTTCTGCAGCTTGACCAAGACTAAGCGTGTTTACTATGATAAAGCTAACAACCAGCAACACCGCATGGGCATGTAGATATTTAAACACAATAAGGTTACTTTTTTGTCCGATCGGACTCTAACCATAGTCTAAAACAAGCGGTTAATGAAATAGAAAAGTTAAATTAAACCATCGATTTAACGCAGCATAAGGGGGGTAATAGAAAAAAACCAATTTAACTAAAAAGTGCGGTATAGATTAGCCGCAACCCAAGCAACAACATGCTGATACTGATCAGTTTGTAAAACACCTGTTCGCTAATATTATGTTGCAACACCATGCCAAGCTTCACCCCTAACCAGACTAGCGGCAAGCTAAGTAGCGCATAAACAAATAACGTGGTGTTGAGCTGACCCAGCAATATATATGGTGGCAGCTTAAGTAAATTCACAGCGGAAAAAAACACCACCGCTGTAGCTAAATACTGCGCTTTAGGTAAGTGCTGTGGTAACAAATACATATTCAGTGGTGGCCCACCAGCATGCGCGACAAAGCTGGTAAACCCACTTAAAGCGCCCAGTAATCTGCCCGCCCAAGCCGAGGTTAAATGCGACTGATTAACCAGTTTTAACAGCATGTTCAGCGCAAATAGCAGGGTTAATCGTGGTAGAACGACCCATTACTGAGCCGCCCCCACACAGATCCGGACGTGCGGAATTACCGCATCCGGCTCTTCAGTTATATATTCACTCGTGTAAAACACGCCCTTAATACCAGTCAACATGGATAATTCGCTT
>NZ_AUDG01000088.1 GCF_000425345.1 Rheinheimera baltica DSM 14885
CGGGACTTCCAGCTCTATTTCACCATGCACAGAGCGCACAGTTTTACTGGTTTTACCGTTGCGGGAATTACCGGTTTTTTTACCGGCCGGGTCATGTTTGGCGTAACCAAGATGGTGTTCCATCTCAGCTTCAAGGGCTCGTTCAGCAAGCTTTTTGGTCAACTGGCGCAATAGGCCTTGCTCGCCCATCAGATCTTCAGGAGATTTGCAGTCAGCTAACAGCTGATCCAGTAATTGGTCTGTAATTGGCATTCTTTATCCCTTCTAAGGAGTTAGATAGAATGCCACTTACACAGTTTTTTTTACAGACTCCATACTTATCGATGGTTTCTTGCGATATCGATGTTTCTAGTCTAGAGATCAGTTCTGCTTTATTTTTGCCGTTATATGATTCCAATATTCTCAAAGATACATCTTTGTTTTTAACTGCAATCCCTCCTCTGCAAATGTAATCGATAATCCACGAAACATCACGGCTTTGTTGTGCATATAGAGAAAGAAATTCTGTCCACCAAGCCTTTGATTTTAGTAGTTTCCCTAAATTTATCGAATGATTAACTTCGATTTCTTTGGCTGCTAAATACTCTTGAAACTTCAGATGGCCAAAGTCATAAGATTCATCTTCATTGACGTGAAGAATCTCACATGGAGATATCATTTCGGAAAATATTGATTCGTAATTTGGCAGTGATATGCTTTCTCCCTTTAATATATTAAAAGCTAATTGCTTTGTAAAATTTCTTTTCTTTAGAGAGTGAATGTTAAACGCTAAAATGTAAGAGGCTTTTAAAATATCCTCAGGAGAATTGATAGTTCTGGAAACTTGTTTGTACTGATCCAGTTTGCCAGATAGCAAGTCGAATCTACGCTGATAGAGTGCTGATTCTGTGGTGGGGAGAGCTACATTATTCTCATGCAGAACAGCAAGTATGGTTGATGAAAGAGGATTGGTCACGATTTTGTCTAGGTCAGGGTTATTCTGTAGGTGGTCGAGAATTGTCTGGACTCTCGTCTCATCATTGAACCACTTAGAGAAAAATTGTTTCTTCTGAGCCTTTGTAAAGGGTAGTAATGATATGCAGGCAAATCCCAAACTCAGAGTATCATCAACAGTATGCCTCGCCGAAGTTATCACCTGAGCTAAAGGGTAGTCTTCTTTGAATTTTTTTAAGTACTGTATTACATCTGGATACTTGCTGATGCATTCATCGATACTGTCCAGAACAATGACTGAATTTTTTTCTTTTAGGTTGCTTTTGAAATCACTAAAAGACAAGAGAGTTTCATTTTCGAATATCGAATTGTATATCGCAAGGCTTATTGATATTTCTGAAGGGTTGCTAATGTTTTTGAATATTTCGTTTAATGTTGAGTAGAATATGAATTTCTTTGTATCTCTTTTGTGGAGGTTCAAGGTGTACGCTTGAAGGTTTGTAGTTTTTCCTGAGCCTGCTTCCCCCGATACTAAGATGTCGACGCCGGTGTCAAATACATCAATTATTTCGCTATTAATTTTTGTACTCAAAATTTCGAGTGTCTTATTGCTGAGTTCGTCTTCTGATTTTTCTGTAGGGTTGTCTATATTATATGGTCTTAAATCTACATCGTGTTTCGTAATGGAATCAATGAAGTTTATTATACCGCTGCATTTTTTAATTAACTCTAGCCTCTCTGGCATTGAAATAGTTAATGAATTAACTATTTTATTTTTCACGAGATTTAGCGCTTCTATTAAATGACTGCTATCTACTTCAACCTCGACCTCATTGTCAGAAATCATTTGCTCGATTTTTCCAACTCTGGACTTTATACTATTGATGCTTATTCTCAGCTTTATTATTTTGTTCCCGGCTGTTTTGTAGAGTTTTTTGCTTTTATCGTCTTCATTGGAATTTTGGTCTAGCTGGGATAAAAAGTTTGTTATAGAGTCATTTGATTTGTCTTTAAATTCTCTTCCACTCTCAGAATTTAGTAAAATTTCTAACTCTGACTCTAAAAGGAATAGTTCCTCTTTATTGCTTTTCAAGTCAATTTTTTGTTCTTTTTGGGCTGACTTCAATCCATTTGTTTTTTCTATATTGTAGTATGTGTGACCTGTAATTTTCTCTGCGTAGAGGTTTATAAAGTCTATTTCCTTTTGCTTTGATTCGAGCGAAAGAAATTTTTTAATTTCCCTTTTTGGAATTAGCTTGCTTTTAATAAATTTCAGGATGTTTTTGTGTGATATGTTAAAGCCAATGTTGCAGTATATGTTGCTTATTTCTTTTTTGTTTTTGTAGTTTAGCGAGTTCCAAATGGCTTGGTTGTGCCGATTTACTGCTTCAAATATTTTACCCCAAACCTCTGTAGATTCTCCTATGAAATTGCTAAGTAAATGAGGGTTGTGCTCCTTTAATAAACTGTATATTTTCTCTCCATCTAATATCTTTACACCTTTTTTGGTCAGCTCTTTTATTGCTCCATTAGAACTTTCTGCAACTCTCTCTGAAATTTCATAGGGGGTTACAATATATATTTTTGATATTGATAATTCATCATTAGTGTCTATATCTATAATTTTTTCATGTTTAATTTGTTCTATCTGAACTAGGAGTTGAGCAATGTTTTTACCTTGTGAGTTAGCGCTAAATTTAATTTTTTTTACTTGGATGCCAATTGGGTCTTTGCAGCCAAACTCATCTACTTTGAAAGCGATGAGATCTTTCCCTTTTTCATTTTGCCCTCCATTAAAGTCAACGCGACATTTCAAAATGCATGAAAAAAGAGGCTTCAATATTTCAGTTGTAAAAATATTTTCATTAATACTTTGAGACTTTTTTAGGAATTTCTCTTTTGCGTTTGCTGTGGCGGTAGTTCGATTCATGAATAATCCATTTCAATTTCTATATTTTTACAAGTATATGTTAATTCAGACATGTGGTTGGTCATTAGATTTACTTGAAATCGAGCACTGGTCAAGAGATTAGTTCCTCAGAAAATCGATCGGGTCAGTGACATTGATATCGTAAGAGCTTTAAAAGCCCTAGGGGGCAGGCTTTCAAAGTTGAGCATGAGTAAGTACTTAGGCATATGGTTCTTGCCGATTAATTCTTATCTTGCTAGCATCACTATTCCATAAATCAGGGACGCCTTATGCGCTGGATGCGTTTTACTTTACCGCTATTGCTGCTGATCTCCCCGCTGGCCTTTGGCGAAAAGCAGTACACTGAAGGGGCGTGTTTGCTGTTGCAGCACCAGATGGTGCAGTTTTCAGCTCAGCCGAATAGCCATAACTACCACAGCGCTAAGCGCGAAGTTGATAACCACTGCCAAAACCCGATACCAGCACCGGTAAAAGATCTGGTGCTGACCAATATTCCCGCCAAACCCATCACGGTTGGCGGCGTTAAAAATACGGTAACCACCAAGCCGGTTAACAACACTGCTGCCGCTAAAGCCGCAACACCGCCGCCGGTTAAACCAGCGCCTGCTGCAGCGCCAAAACCTGCCGATGTACTAACTGCACTATTCGCACCTGTGCTGGTATTTTTTGGCAGCATCTTGGCTTTGCTGTTGATGCTTGCCATGGTTATAGTTTTACTTGCATTTGTTGCTGCCCGCTACGGCGCACGCATTAAAGGCGCGCTGGCCGAGAGGCAATTGCATCGCATATTACTGCGTGAGCTACCGACCAGCTATCAGCACTATCGTAATTTGGTCATACCTACCGCAAAAGGTGATTTAACCGAGGTCGATCATCTTGTAGTTAGTGCCTATGGCATTTTTGTTATTGAAGTGAAAAACTACCGTGGTTGGATTTTTGGTGGAGAAAAGCAACCACAGTGGACAGTGCAGCGTTTTCGTAGCAAGAATCAGTTTATGAACCCACTGCGCCAGAATTACAAACATACCGAAGCAGTTAAGCATTTACTGGGGCTAAACGGCAAAGACACTGAAGCCGTGCATTCTGTGGTGGCTTTTAGCCAACGCGCCGAGTTTAAATTTCAAATACCGGCAAACGTGATGTATACCGATCTGGTAGGGGACTACATTAACCGCTTTAATCAGCCGTGCTTTAGTGATGAACAACTGCGGCAGTTTAGCTCGAGGTTAAATATGGCGCTAAGTAGCCGTAAGGTGTTGACCAAAATGCATTTAGCTCAAGTAAAGGCAGAGGTTAAAGGGTGAAGCAAAACCTGTTCTTGGGGGCGTTACTGATGATCTTGCTAAAAGGTATTAGCGAAACAGGCGAAAAAGAAATCATTAACCGCGATATTCCACCGCACGATTGTGAGTAATAATGTCTGTGCATGTGCTGCAAGATAGCGGCACTTATTTTTACCGCGTATACGCGACCAGCTTCCTTGTGAGCTTTTAAAAATCGGTGTTTTTGTTTTTTTTATTCTATGCTGTAACAATTAGTTGTTGTCTTGCCAGCATCTGGGTAATGAGAAGAAACGCGGATGAAGTATGTTAACGTGATATTTTTGAAATACCTTTTGTTATTGGTTTTGACTCAGACGCTACACGCAGAGCCTGCGAGGTTTTTCTATTCTCAGCTGCCCCCTTACGAGCAAACTAACGCTGATGGGCACGCTGATGGCATTGGTATTAAGGCCGTGACTAGCGTTTTAAACGACGCCGGTTTTACAGCAATATTTGAACTTTACTCTATACAGCGCGGCTTAGCGGCCCTGCAAGGCGATATTGATTTTACCACTATAGTTGCACCATCAGCGGCGTTACAATCGGAGTTTGTATTGAGCAAACTGCCGGTGTACTTAATTAAGTTGGGCGTGCTGCGCCTAAGTACCACAGAGAAGTTGGCCGATCTTTCATCTTTGCAACAGCACGACTATGTAAGCCTGCGCGCTACCGAATTTGCTTATTTGCCCGACACCTTTGCTTTGCCTACGGAGTTTTTTGCTAAACAGTATAAAGTCGACTCGCTGGATGATGCATTGCGGCTAATCGCACATGAGCGCTACGCTTATTTTCTTAGCTACTACTTGAGCAGACAGGAGTTAAAATACCCTTTCCTGGTATTTGATGAACTACTGACGTTACCGGTGTATCTTGCCATGTCTAAAGCTCATCCTAAAATGGAAGAGATGATGCTGCGTATCGACACGGCAATGGCTAAGCGCTGAGTTTGATACAGATGCACTTTTAATACGGGCGGCTGCGGTTTTGTTAGTGATGTCTATGTGCGGTATTTAACATAAATAAAATAACACTAGACAGGTATCAGTTAACACTATAGAGTCACCTCCAGCTAGAAAGAAGTCTATTATTTACATCCTACATTTCGTTGTTTTATTCGTAATCCTCCGTCCTGCAGTTTTTAAGTTCAAGTCAATATTTTTAAGCAATTCAAGCCTCTTGAAGGCATTACTATATAAATTTCAGGATATTATTATGTCTAATACAACTACCGGAATCGTTAAGTGGTTCAACGAAGCGAAAGGCTTTGGCTTTATTGAACAACAATCTGGCCCGGATGTTTTTGCCCACTTCAGTGCCATTGCCAGCGAAGGTTTTCGAACCCTTACAGAAGGCCAACAGGTGCGCTTCGTTATTACGAATGGCCAAAAAGGGCCACAAGCCGAGAATATTGTAACTATCTAATAAATAGTTAAGTGTAAAAAAGGCAGACCCAACTGGGTTTGCCTTTTTTTATGCTGCAAATGACGTGTTTTATCGCATGCTATAATGCCTGTATGGTGTGCTAGCATCGCGCGGTTTATTCCTGAATACAGCGCTTCTCGCGTACCAGCCACCAGATCACGAAATGGGGTCGTCACGAAATGGAGTCGGGTCTTGCCTTTTGCCCTCCGTGATAGCTTTTGATGCTGAAAAACAGCCGCAGTGGACGGTACAGCAAGCACCAGTTTATAAACCCGCTACGCCAGTTTAGCGCCCGGTTAACTATGGCAAAGACCTGTAAAAAAGTGCTGCGCAAACGGCATAAGTAGCAGTTTGGGGCTTAGTAAAATTTGCGCAGGTTATTTGCGCATAAAATTTGCGCTATACTACTGCTTATTACCTTACAGCGGTGCTTGAATATGAACCAAACTACAAAAGCAGCTTGTAATACCTCAGTAGATGCAGCGTTGTTAGCCGAAGCTAAGTCACTCAACATCAGCCCGTCTGTGGTGTTAGAGCAAGCTTTGCGCAAAGCAGTTAGCCAGGCTAAAGCTGACTTATGGCAAGCTCAGAATGCCGATGCGATAGCAGCTTATAATCAGCAAGTTGCTGAGCACGGCACCTTTGCTGAGCGGCTCGGGCAAATATAGTGCTGCAACAGTTTAGCGTTGCCCGCATAGAGCAACAACGGGTTGTGGTGCTGACTAATACCCTGTTTCACAATATTGATGTCTTGCTGGTAGCGCTGATTAAGCCGAAAACAACCGCTGCCTTATTAGCCCAATTCCAAATACCCGTCACTATTGAAGAACAAGCCAGTTATATCGACTTGCTGGATATTGCTTCTGTATCGGCAAAGCGTTTAAAAGCCACGGCAGTGGATTTACAAAGTTACCGCCAGCAAATCAAAGCAGGCCTTGATTTGCTAATTGACGACTTCTGAACCTTATGGGTTAGATCCAATAGTTACTGTATTTGTACTGAATTGCGGCAATAACCGGCATTTCTGTCGGTCTGGAGATTCTGCACAATCTGCCAGTGCCAGTTCAATGCAATCAAAATACAGCAGCATACAGCCAATTACTGCCGCGCCTAAGCAGTAAAAAGCACCTTTATTTAACGTTACCGCTTCAACATGGCTGAACAATCCTTTAAGCAGTAGCGACAGGTAATAGCCAAAATAACCAAATCCGAAGACTGTAAGAATTGCAAATAGCGTGAGCCCAGCAGTTAATTGCCATGTTGCCAGCTCATTTTCGTCTTTATGCATCAAAATAACCTTGGTGAAAGAGCGGGAAATGGGGGCGTATCTTGTTTATTGCCATTTAAAAGAACTTTAGGAATCTATACGATCGAATCTATAGGGTCAGTGACATATATATTGTGAGCATTTTAAACTCATAACAAAATTAAACCAGCCTCTTAGGCAAATCCGCAAAGTAGTATCTGGCTGTTAATAGATAGGTTCAAAACGTTTGTTACTGAAGTAACTGTTCAAACAAATGCCGGCTGGCTTCGCCAATATCGGTATGCGTCTATCCCAAAAGTTATTAGAGTCAGATAAACATTTGCGCTATTGTCAGCGATGATTATGTTTATAAACCTCGAAAAGGATTTTTGATGAAAAAGTTTCTCGCGTTGTTGCTGGTGTTGGCTGGCATTTACCATTTTCAGGGAAGCAATTTAAGCGAAAGTATTAAGGCTGATTATCAACAGGTTGATATCCAGCATCCGCAGCAACATTTGTCTGCCCAGCAGCGTGAGCTGCAAAAAACGCTTCTGCGGATCCGTAATAACGGCCCCTTCCCATATGATCGCGATGGTATTACTTTCCATAACAGAGAGCGTTTATTGCCATTAAAAGCGAGTGGTTACTATCGGGAATACACTGTTGATACGCCGGGCCTGTCGCATCGCGGGCCGCGACGCGTGGTAACCGGAGGTAATCCGCCGGATGTTTATTACTACACCGAAGATCATTATCGCTCGTTTCGCACTATTTCTGGTGCTCAATAATGGAACAAGCTGATCACAGCGCTGTTTTGATTCACTACGCTGAAGCCCCGACTCATGCTATTTGTCTTTCGAAAGACGGCAGCCTTAACCAGCAAACCATCTTAGCCAGCTTGCAAGTGCATTTTTTGTTTCCTGATTATTTTGGTGAAAATTTAGACGCCGCCTTTGATCTGTTGCTGGACGTTGTTGATACCCTTAACCAGCCAACTGTTTGGCAATTTTGTACAGGGAAGAACTCAAACACAGATAATGATGCGTTGGCTCGTTGGCAGCAATTAATGCAAGACGTAATAGATTATGCATCCGGCAAAGGGGTAATGCTGCAGGTTGAGTTATTTGTCGAGCCGTAGCGCGAGCATGAACTTTCAAAGGCAGAACAAAAACTTAGCATCCTCTAGTTGAGGTAACGAACTATGTTTTTTATGCTGCCAACAGTTATGAATTTGAGCCAATAACACTATGTATGGAATACCGTAAGCGTTGCAGCAACCACACCGTCGGCGTGATTGCCGTGTAGATCAGAATGGCAACAGCTTTGTCAGCTTGTCTGGTGTATCTGCGGTGGGCAGCTCTTTAAACAACCTGGTCAGGTAATCATAAGGTTCTAATCCGTTGATTTTGGCAGTTTCGACCAAGCTGTAGAGTGTCGCACTGGCGTTGGCACCTGATGTGGTGTTTGCAAACAGCCAGGCTTTACGGCCGATGACGAATGGCTTAATAGCACGTTCGGCGCGATTGTTGTCGATGTTCAG
>NZ_AUDG01000089.1 GCF_000425345.1 Rheinheimera baltica DSM 14885
AATGCGGCTGAGCTGAATGGCGATGTGAACGTTACCATCAGCTTAACCGGCACCGGCGCGGTGGCAGGTGACACCTTAACCGTCAATGGCGTGGCCATTGTACTGACCCAGGCGCAGATTGATGCGGGTGAAGTCCTGACAACAGTAACCGCACCAGCAGATGGCGCGACCTTAACCGTAACGGCCACCATCACCGATGCTGCCGGCAATACCGGCGCAGAAGGCAGCGACAGTGCCATTATGGACACCAGCGCACCAAATGCCCCGGGCGTGACCATTACTGAAGATGCGAACAACGACGGTTATATCAATGCGGCAGAGCTGAATGGCGACGTGAACGTTACCATCAGTTTAACCGGCACCGGCGCGGTGGCAGGTGACACCTTAACCGTCAATGGCGTGGCCATTGTACTGACCCAGGCACAAATTGATGCGGGTGAAGTATTAACCACTGTGGTAGCACCAGCAGACGGCGCGACCTTAACCGTAACGGCCACCATCACCGATGCTGCCGGCAATACCGGCGCAGAAGGCAGCGACAGTGCCATTATGGATACTACTTTACCAACCTTGACCATTAGTACGGTTGATTCAACCCTTGCCAGCGGCGAGCAAACCAACGTCACATTCACCTTTAGTGAAAACGTTACAGGTTTTGACCTATCAGATATTGTGGTAACTGGCGGTACTATAACTGGCCTGGTGCAAGATCCAAATAATCCAAATGTATGGATCGCAGTCTTTACCGCTAATGGAACTGCAGCCATTTCCATTGCTGTAGCGAATGGCAGTTATACTGACATCGCAGGAAACCAGGGTGCTGGCGATACAGCAGTGATTAACAATGCGCCCGTTGCAACTAATACAAACTACACCGTTAATGAAGATCAGGTGTTGGTTGGCAGTGTGCTAACCAGTGACGTTGATGGTAATACAGTAGTAGTGCAAAGCTTTGTAATTAACGGTCAGACTTACGCCGCGGGTACCGAAGTTATTATTGAAAACCAAGGTACGCTGCAATTAAATGCCAACGGTGGGTTTACCTTTACGCCAAGTGAGCACTGGAGTGGTTCACTGCCTACCATTACTTACACAGTATCTGATCAACAAGGCGGTACATCGACGGCGGCACTTAATATAACAGTTACTCCTGTTGCCGACGCTGCCCTGCTTCAAGTGGCTGATGCCGTGTCTACTCAGGTAGGTGCAACTCTTATTACAACAGGAGCAAACGGCACTCAGACAGGCGCAGGTTTAAGTCAGGCGGCTTTAGAGCAAGCACTTGGTTTAACCAGTGGCTTCCTAGACAGCTTTGCCGCGCCTTCTGGTGCATTAGATGATCCAGGTAATATAGATACCATTGACGGTAACTTTACATCAAGCACGGCTAACTTAAATGCAGGGATGACTATTGGATTTAACTGGCGTTTTACCAACGGTGAAAACGTTACCAGCGAAATACAACAAGGTTATAACGACTTTGTGCTGGTTATTATTACTGCACCGGATGGCACACAAACCACCCAGTTGATTGCGTCGTCTGAGCTTTATGGCCCCTCAGTCAATGGTAGTGGCACATTTAACTTTACTGCCACACAAGATGGCGAATATCAGTTTGATTGGGTCATTCTCAATGGTCGGGATGATGGTAAAGATTCACAACTGAATCTGTCAGCACCAACAATTGTCGTAAATGGTGTTACCTACGGTGATATGGTTGACTTGACTATAAATGCAGCTGTTGTCGATGCCAGCGAAAGTTTGTCGATCACTATCACAGGCATACCGTCTGACGCCTTGCTAACAGCAGGTATTAAAAATGCAGATGGAAGCTGGACTCTTACGCAAGAACAGCTTGAAGGCTTAAGTTTGCTTACACCTGTAGGGTTTAATGGCCAACTTAACCTGACGGTTACCGCGACAACGACGGACGGTGCTTCCACCACATCGGTATCTGACACATTAACGGTTGATGTATCACAAACAACCAATACGGTACTGTCAGGCGACAACACCGCGCAAACCATGACAGGTACTGATAACGGCGATTTAATTATGGCCTACGGTGGTAACGACATCGTTAATGCTGGTGCGGGTAATGACGTGGTTTATGGTGGCCTTGGTAATGACACCATTAATGGCGGTAGCGGAAATGATGTGTTATTTGGTGGTGCCGGTAACGATATTCTAACTGGTGGCACCGGTGCAGATGTATTTGCATGGCAGTTGGGTGACCAAAGTAGCGGCACCGCAGCGGTTGATGTTATTAAAGACTTCAATACCGCTCAGGGTGATGTAATAGACCTACGCGATTTATTACAAGGTGAAAATAGCGACAATATCACCGACTACTTAAGCTTTAGCATGAGTGGTGGTAACACTACCATCAACATTAAGCACACTGGTTCGGGTAATGTTACCCAGCAAATTACGCTGGAAGGGGTCGATTTAAGCAGTTTTGGCTCAGATGCTCAGGCCATTATTGACAGCTTGATTAGCAGTGGTCACTTAAAAATTGACGGTTAATTGTTATTAATTATCAAGGCAACAAATAAAACGGGCGCATAAAGCGCCCGTTTTTTTAAGCATCATCGTCATCGAGATCCCAATCGTCTAACAGCTGACGCAGGCGTTTTTGTTCCAATAGATCGTCAATTTTGCGCCGTGCTTCTAACTTCTGTTTTGCTTTGATGTCTTTCACAACTACATCTTTGATGACTTCAACATCATCGGATAATTCATCTAGTTCAAAATCGTTGCTTTCTACCTGTGACATAAGCGCACCTCAGATTTTTTTGCTTATTTACCGAGATTTCTCAGTTAAAAACAGTGAATTATTTTTTTAAACACGATAAAAAAATTTCAATTAAGCGCTTCGGCTTCATTTAGCAATGAACGAAACCCCTGTTTGCGTGCAGAGGGTAGTGTTTGGCTATCTACAACTTGTTCAATAAAATCAATAACCTTTTCTTGTAAGCGCACGTTGTTCAGCCGGTTTATTCTGGCAATACCACCTGGGCTCATTACGTTAACTTCAATAAGTTTGCCGTTGATAACATCAATACCCGCAAAAAATAATCCATCCCGTGCCAGCTTGGGGCCAATATGTGCACAAAGACGTTTCTCTTGTTCAGTCAGTACATGCTTAATAACACTGCCGCCAGCGTGTACGTTAGACCGAACATCATCTGCTGGTGGAATTCGGCGCATAGCACCTATGGCTTTACCGTTTAACATTAAAATGCGAATATCACCCAGTTCCGCCCCTTCTACATATTCTTGTAAAATAACGTAATTACCGCGTTCTTGATCGCCGATGTAAAAGTCCAGTAAAGAGCGGGCGCTTTGTGCTGCAGATTTTTCCAATAAAATAACGCCTTTACCACCGTAACCATTTAACGGTTTTAAAATCATTTTCTCGCCAGGCGACTCTGCCAGAACTCGTGTCAGATAGTCCCGGTTTTTTGATACGTGCGTTACCGGAATAAATTCATTATTCGGGTCGTGTAATGATGCGGTATACATTTTGTTGTTCGCAATACGAACGCCATCTAAATCATTCATAATAAAAGTATCTTCGCGAACAGAGTCCAGAAAGTTCAGTACGATGGGGTCTAATGGCGGGTTCAGGCGGATAAAAATTGCATCAAAAGCGGCCAAAGGCAGTTTTTGCTGATTAAATTGTGCATGGCGATAAAAACTGGCGATATTGCTGGAAATTTTCTGGCCTTTAACAAACACGTTGCAAAAAGCCTGGGCAATACTGTCTCGCACCGTTAAGTTATTGGCATGGGTAATTGCTACACTATGTCCACGGCTCACGGCTTCGTGGATCATCCGAATGGTGCTGTCGCCGTCTGGCTGCACTTTTTCCCAAGGGTACATTAAAAAACAAATGCGCATAGCAATCTCAAATTACACTCGATGCGCTAAGCATACGAGAGCATGCTAAAAATGGAAGCGGATGATAGCCCAAAGACAAAAAAACACACGTGAATTTTGCATTAAGTGCTTCAGCTACTGCATCCGAAAGCCAAGGTGTGTCGTAACTGCCATTAACGGTTAACGTAAACAGGGTTACTAATGGAACAATCACAACAACAGCAGCAACTCTTGCAGTGGCTATACGCCACTGCGCAAGGTAACAAGCAGGCGTTTGAGCAGCTGTATCAAGCGACATCGGGTAAGTTGTTTTCGGTCAGCCTGCATCTACTGCGGCGGAATGATTGGGCCGAAGATGTATTGCAGGATGCCTATGAACGAATTTGGCATAATGCGGCCGACTACCACGCTGAGAAGGGCAGTGTGATGAGTTGGATGATCAGCATTACCCGTTATCGTGCGCTGGATTTATTAAAATCACGGCGGGTAAAGGCAGAGCATCTGGATATTACAGAAGAACTGGCAGACGGCGTTTCTGAAGAGGTGCAGCCGGGGGAGGCCATAGGCTTAGTTCGGGAAAAAGTTAAGCTGGACGATTGCATGCAGGGGCTGACAGACGAGCACCGGCAATCTATCCAATTGGCTTATTTTAACGGGCTGAGCCACCAGGAAATTACCGAGCATACCGGCTCACCACTGGGGTCAGTGAAAAGTTGGATCCGTCGTGGTTTAACCCAACTGAAAAGGTGCCTTGAAGCATGAAGTATCAAGATCAGGACTTACTCGACGCCCTGGCGGTCGACTTTATTCTTGGCGCTATGCGCGGTGCTGCGCGTAGACGTTTTCAACAACTCATTATGGCAAATCCTGCAGTACGTCAGACGGTATGGCGTTGGGAGCAGCATTTAAATCCGCTGGCTGAAAGCTTGCCAGCAACGCTGCCAAACCAGCGGGTATGGCAGCGTATACAGCAACGTTTGGGCTGGACCGCTCCCGAGGTGACGACGTTGCCTGCTAAACGTCGCCCAGTTTGGTTTGGGTTGGCGCTGGCGGCGTCATTGTTGTTAGCGGTGGTTATGCTTAAACCGATGTTAACGAGCCCACTGCAGCAAGACATTGCTGTTATTCAAACCAGTGATGCTAAAGCCTGGTGGTTAGTTAGTAAGGCCGAGCGCAAACTGACAGTAAAAGCCACTGCAGCGGTGGGAGAAAAGCAGCTTAACGATTATCAGTTGTGGATGCTGCCTGCTGATGGTGCAGCCCCGGTGTCATTAGGCTTGCTACCACAGCAAGGCGAACAAATACTGGATTGGCCTGCGGCTGCCGATGGCATTACCATTGCTGCGCTGGCCGTTAGCTTAGAGCCACTTGGCGGCTCGCCAACAGGACTGCCAACCGGGCCGGTATTGTTTACCGCTGAAATAATCACGCTATAACCTTTTCACTGTCAAAAAAACCGCTGCGGCGGTTTTTTTTATGTTTTTTTCCAATAGCTGCATCCAGTGGTGGCAGTCAGTCGTTTCTAGGTCGCAATTTAATCAATAAGGGCAACATAATATGAAACGTACAGCAACATTCCTCGCGGTAACCGCGGCGTTAAGTGCACTGACACTGATTGGCAATGTCCAGGCATCAAGCCACCGTGAAGCGCCAAATATTACCCGCACACCAACCGTTGATGCGACCGATTTTTATTTGTTTAACAGTTATGAAAGTGGCCGTGAGTCCTATGTAACGGTTATTGCTAACTATATTCCGCTGCAAGATGCCTACGGCGGGCCAAACTACTTTGCTATGGACCCTGCAGCGGTATACAGCATTCACATTGATAACGATGGTGATGCGATGCCGAATATGAGCTTTAACTTTCGTTTCAGCAACACCTTGGCTAATGATGGTGCAGGCGTAAAGTTACCGATTGGGCCAGAAGGTAATCAGAAAATGGTTGCTGTGCCGCTGAAAAACGTCGGTGGTTTAGGCGCTGACAATTCAGCGGCGCTGAATTTTATTGAAAACTACAGCGTAGAAGTCGCATCAGGTACCAGTAGCACAATGCTAAGCCCGTCGGGTGATGCGATGCAATTTACCAAGCCGTATGACTTTGTCGGCACTAAAACCTTCACCAGTGCAGACGCTTATCAGGCCTATGCCGATCAATATGTCTATGACGTTGCGCTGCCAGGTTGTGAAGCCATGGCTCGAATTTTTGTGGGGCAGCGCAAAGATCCGTTCGTGGTGAACTTAGGTGAAACGTTCGATTTGGTAAATTATGTGCCGGTAGAGGGTGATAGCGCACCGGGTGCCGGAGATGGTGCTGGTTTTCCAGGTGGCATAACGCAAAGCAGTGCAAACGATGATTTAGCCGATAAAAATGTAACAACGTTAGCCATAGAATTGCCTAAAGCTTGTATAACCGGCAGCGGTAACGGCGTGGTGGGCGCCTGGACTACCGCAAGCTTACCGCAAGCGCGTATCCTAAACCCAAATGCAACTTTCGCCCGTCCTGACGTTAATGGCGGTGCTTTAGTGCAGGTATCACGGTTAAGTAACCCGTTGGTAAATGAATTAGTCATTGGTCTTGCGGACAAAGACAAGTTCAACAGTAGCAAGCCGTCTGAAGATGGTCAGTTTGCTGATTACGTTACACATCCAAGCTTACCGGCGTTATTAAATATTCTGTTTAAAGACGCTGTTAACACCACTTTGGGTGCCAATATTACTGATTTAGCCCCTTCAAACTTTCCACGGCTGGACTTGGTTAATGCGTTTTTAACCGGTGTGGCCGGAGTTAATCAGTTGGCCACGGTAACCCCGTCTGAAATGTTACGTCTTAATACGGCCATTCCAGCTACTCCTGCGGCTATGCAGTCTGCTTTTGGTGTTGCAGGTAATGACTTAGCCGGTTTCCCAAATGGTCGTCGTCCGGGTGATGACGTGGTTGATATCGCGCTGCGCGTGATGATGGGAGCCTTGTGCCATGATATTCCGGTAAACGGCACCCCAACTAACCTGGGCTACTGTATGCCTGAGGATGCGCCGGTAGGTAATGTGCCTTTTACTGACGGTGCACCGCTGGATGCCAGTATGCTTAATACCAGCTTCCCTTATTTGCTGACGCCGCTGGCAGGCTCACCTAACTAAGGAGTGCATGATGAAAATGAAACACTATAGCTTTGCCGCAACACTGATTGCTGCTGCGATGCTGGCAGGTTGTAATTCTGATAGCAAACTTAACAGCCCACCAGTGATAGGTGCTAATAGCTTTGTAACACAGACCGATGTTGCCATTATGGACCGCATTGCAGCACAAGATGTCGACGGTGACAGCCTGATGTTTGAACTTGCTGCTTCTCCGACAAATGGCAGCGTTATGCTGGCTGATGATGGCAAGTTCACCTACACCCCGACAGCAGAGTTTACCGGCAACGACAGTTTTACCGTGACGGTAACTGATGGTGAGCTGACGGCGCAGGGCCAGATAGACATTACGGTTGAAATGGCAACCGAGTCGTTTCTGAGCTATTCACGCGCTGCGTTTGCCCAGCAGGAAGATGCGACACCATTGGCAATCAATGGCCGTATTTTTACGCAGGATGCCAGTGCGGAAGCCGATTACGCCGATCTATTGACCGGACAATAACCGCAAGCGGTAAAAGGGGCAGCGTGCTGCCCCCTTTATTTACGGTTCTATAGGTAGGGTATCACTATGAAGTTTTTCTATATTTGGTTGTGCCTGGTCAGCAGTTTGCCGCTACTGGCGCAATCGGTTAAGCCTGAGGCTACAGACGTGTTGTCACTGGGCAAAACGCTGCCGCTTACGCCAGCATTGCAAACATTAACGCAGCAGCTGGTACAACAGCCTGACAATGATGCAGTGCGCCTGGAAGCAGTGCAGTTAGTGCGTCAAGCAAAGCTTGATGCATCTTGCAGGGTGTAAGTCCCTGTCGGGTAAGGTGTAACTGACCACCCGTATCGAGTGTTGCGCCTATGGCGGAGCCAGTATTTTTTTTACTGACGAACAAGATAGGTGAAGCGTACACAGAGAATTAGTTAGGCCACAGGGGATACGTGTCCCTGAAGGTTGGTATCGCTTCGATAAGCACAATCTGACTGACGAGGTTTGTAACGCCACCGAAGTCCATGCAAAGCAGCCGTTAAAGTGAGGCTGTGACGAGTCAGCGGAGTTATCAAGCCGTGGCATGATTAAAGAGATGTATCAGGAACTTGAGAGA
>NZ_AUDG01000090.1 GCF_000425345.1 Rheinheimera baltica DSM 14885
AAGCGAATTATCCATGTTGACTGGTATTAAGGGCGTGTTTTACACGAGTGAATATATAACTGAAGAGCCGGATGCGGTAATTCCGCACGTCCGGATCTGTGTGGGGGCGGCTCAGTAATGGGTCGTTCTACCACGATAACATATTAGAGAAAGGAGGCAACATTGAGTATTGATTTATGGGTGAGTATTGCTCTAGCTATTCCTCTTGCAATAGTCGCAAATTTGTTCACTCCTCTACTTCAGAAATGGCTTGATTCCCGATTGGAGCGGAGCAAAAAAGCAAAAATAGAAAGCAAACAGATTGCTAGAAAACTTCAGCTTGAAAAGCTCAATAAAGAATTAATTGAAGTATCGAAATATCATTCTGATAAAAATGAATTAAATCAGTTATATCTTGTATCACTTATAAAAATTGCAATGTACGGGGCAATTGGTGCTATCTATGGTTCAATATTTCCCTTTATGGGTGAACTCAGTGGCTGGTATGGCTTAGGTGGCCTTATCGGCAGAACAGGAGCGCAGGTGACAGCATTTGCAGTTTCAATGCTGATTTTTATGACTTGCTCTCAAACTATGCGAATGCATAAAAAAGTTAGAGACTTTGATGAATACGAACAAAGTACTAAAGCTATTATTGCCGAGCTCGAGAAAGAAAATGTTTAACAAGGCCAGTCAGCAATGGCCACTGCGTGGCCTGGACCTCAAATCCGCTGCGCGGCTTTTCGGCAGCTACTGGCGGCGTTAAGCAATAAACCATCGCAGGAGGAAGGCATGTCTATAAAAGAAAAATTTGAATCGCATCCTGTTGTATTTGGGTTATCGCTTCTCGCTGTTGGCTTTACTGCTGGATTTGCTGCAAGAGGTTACTTTCTGTCGGAATTTAAAAATCCAGAAGCACCAGCTCATACAGTACAAAAAGCCACAATCTGCCAAGTAGAAAACCTAGCTGCGCTTGAGGGCAATCACGGCCAGAGGGTTTTAAAGCTACAAGAAACGCTTATGGTGCTAGAGGCAAAGGCTACAGACGAAATGAAAATCAGCTCTTATCAACAAAAATATAAAGAAAGCGCAGAGCGTGTAAGAAATGACATCGCTAAAGAAAACGAAAATTATCAATCGGCAATAAAACAACTTAATCTTCGCTGTAAACAAGCTTAACAAAGCGGTCAAACATCGTTCCGCTTCGCTCCACTGGACAGAATTTCAATCAAAAGGGTCAGTGTCGCTGATTTTGTGGAGGGTAGAGTCGTAGCTAGTTAACGGCTGCTCTGCATAGCGGCTGCTACAGCGCACTAAGAAATGCTCCACCATCAACAATATTGCCTTGCGCTAAGTCGTCCTTCGCTGCGTTAAAACAGTGCTTAAGGTACGCCGTTTTAAACACTTCTGGCTGCGCATCTTGTGGTAACTCATCGAAGTTTAAGCTGGTTTCATCGGTGGCTAGTGTCGGCATAATTGTATCCATAGCAAAAGTTACGATATCAGTTTCGCTGATAACTGGATATGGCTAAATTGTGCTAACTTATCAAGGATTAGCCTGTTTTGTGAAGAGAAGCAACTTAACTTGACTTGATAATTAAGCGTTAACTATTATGATGTCGCGTAACAACACCCCTCCCGCTACCCGTAAGATCAGCGCCCTGTGAGGGGTTACTTTTTTTAGAGTTTCGCTAAGGTTTTAGCTGCGTCCCGAGTTATCCCCGATTGCCGGACCAGCTACAGCCGGTCCCTTGAGTAAGCTTTGGTCAGGTTAGAATATATAAATAAATCCGATGCCTACTTCGGCTTCATAGTTGCCACGGGCGATGGGGCTGTTGCGTACGTCGCTACTGAAGTGCTCGTACAGCGCCTCGGCGAAAATTTGCCAGTTCTCGTTGATATTATGGCGGTAGTTGTAATCAATGCCGATAGAGCGTAGGCCGCCACTCAGGTTGGTTTCAGCTAAACCCGACGCCAGCGATTGCTCTGCGGTTATGCCGAAACCGGTATTGGCATATTTGCTGTCGTGAAATACTGCTACCAGGTTAATCTCCGATCCGGAACCGTCGGTTTTATCGCCAAAGCGCCGTCCCACGCCAAACAATGCAAGATTGCCGTTGTCTCCGGTAACCAGCCGGCTTACCAACCAATAACGCCAGTCGTTGCTAAAAGCCCGCCGTGCCTGCAGCACTACTTCAAAGCCTTCTTCGGTGTTACCCAGCCCATCAAGGCGGCCATCGTCTGATTCGTTTTCTTCGCGGCCTTCATCAAAGCCAATTAAGGCTTCCAGTAGCCAGGTGTCTGCCCGTACGCCGCGCCAGCCCAGTGCTTCACCGGCAAAGTAGAAAATATCATCACCGCGGCGCCATTGTATTGCGCCGGCTGGCTGTACTTCAAAACCAAATTCGTCTGACCCTTCGTAAGCGGTTTCGTACTCGATACCCGCGCCCAGCGCGAACGCCCAACCGTCATTACCCCGGGTAAAGTCGTCTACCGAAGGTAAAGGCAGCAGTGCTGTTTTGTCGTCCTGCGCTAATACGGTTTGAGGCAAAAAACCATGTAGTAAAGTAACTAACAGTAAACCGGTAAACTTTTTCATGTAAAACCTCACCTGTGTTAGCAGGCCAGAATGCAGCGTGAGTAAGTGTTCAGCTTCGGTTTACGGTTAACTTTTATAAGTAGATCTTATTGACGTACTTTTTATTACTTAAGCTCAGTCAGCTTTGTTATTTGTGCATCAAAACCGCCCTCTGCCAGTTTAATTACTACCTTATCACCGGCTTTAAGCTGGCTGCTGGAAGTGACCACCTGTTGTTTATTGTCAAAGGTAATGCTGTAACCGCGGGCTAAGGTAGCCAGCGGGCTTACGGTGTTTAGCTGGCTGCTTAACTGCGCCAGTTGTTGTTTGCTTTGCTTTAACTGCATCTGCTGGGCGTTAATAAGCCGGCGTTCGAGCTGATTAATATGCTGTGTATGCTGTAGCAGGGTTTTTAGCGGCGATAACTGGCGCAGGCTTTTATCCAGATATTGTTGTTGTTGCTGTGTGGCGCTAATTTTACGCTTAATATGCGCGCTAAGGCGCAGTTGTAGCTCGTCCAGCCGCTGTTGTTGCTGCTGTAAGCGCCGTTTGGGGTGTAAGGCTAACAAGCGCTGGCTTAGGTTAATAAGTTTTGGCGCCACTTGCTGCATGCGGGCGCGCTGGGCTTGAATTAATGCGTTGCGTAGCCTGGCTATTCGTTCTAATAAATGGCTTTGATCCGGTGATACCAGCTCTGCCGCGGCCGAAGGCGTTGGCGCGCGTACATCGGCGACAAAATCGGTTAGAGCAAAATCAATTTCGTGGCCGACGGCGCTAACAATTGGAATAGGGCAAGCCGCCACAGCACGGCACAGCTGTTCGTCGTTAAAACACCATAAATCTTCTAACGAACCACCGCCACGGCCAATAATCAGCACATCGACTTCGTTACGGCGTATTGCGCTGCTTAGCATGTTGCGCAGCTGCGCGGCGGCCGTATCCCCTTGCACTTGCGACGGGTAAACGATGACTTCAATGCCGGGGGCGCGGCGGTTAAGCACCGTAACAATATCGCGAATGGCGGCGCCGGTAGGGGAGGTAATAACACCAACACGCTGCACCTGTGCTGGTAGGGGTCTTTTTATCGCCGGGTCGAATAAGCCCTCAGCGGCCAGTTTGGCTTTTAGCTGTTCAAATTGCTGCTTGAGTAAACCGGCACCGGCGCTTTCAATAAATTCTGCCAGTAACTGGTATTCACCGCGTGGCTCGTAAACACTGATACGAGCGCGAATAAGCACCTGCTGGCCATTTTGCGGCCGAAAACTACTGTTGCGGTTAGCTTGTTTAAACATGGCGCATTTTACCTGCGCCGCGCTGTCTTTTAACGAAAAGTACCAATGGCCACTGGCTGCAGCGACAAAATTAGAGATTTCGCCTTGCAGCCAAAGGGTTTGAAATTGCAGTTCCAGCGTTAAGCGGACTTCGCTGTTTAAGCGGGAAACAGTATAAATATCGGGGTTTTGCGCAGTATTTTGCATGGCAGCTCATGTTTGCAGCGGTAACAACCTGGGGCCAGAATAACATAAAATAAAAAAGCGTTTGTGATACGCCAACAAAACCGTTAAAATTGCGCCGCAACATTCCCTATCTTTTCAGCCACCGCGAGATTGTTGCAATGCTCAGGATCAAACAAGAAGCCCTCACCTTTGACGACGTGTTATTGGTACCGGCGCACTCTACTGTTCTACCCCATACCGCCGATTTACGCACCCGACTGACTAAAAGCATTACGCTGAATATTCCTATGGTTTCTGCTTCAATGGACACCGTAACGGAAGCCCGTTTAGCCATTGCGCTAGCGCAGGAAGGCGGCTTAGGTTTTATTCATAAAAATATGACCATTGAAGATCAAGCGGCCAACGTTCGTAAAGTTAAAAAATACGAAAGCGGTGTGGTGTCAGACCCGGTTACTGTGACACCGGATATGAGTATCCGCGATGTGCAGTCGCTTGCGCAGCAGCATGGTTTCTCCGGTTTTCCGGTGGTAGATGCCAGCCATAATCTGGTGGGTATGCTTACCAGCCGTGATATGAGCTTTGAAGCGAATAACAACGAAAAAGTCTCAAGCTTAATGACGCCACGCGAGCGCTTGGTTACCGTACTGGAAACCGACCCACGCGAAGAAGCGTTTAAGCGCATGCACGAGCATCGCATTGAAAAAGTGTTAGTGGTAGATGGCGCCTTTAAATTAAAAGGCCTTATTACCGTTCGCGATTATTACAAAGCCGCCAGTAAGCCAAACGCCTGTAAAGACGAGTTAGGCCGGTTACGTGTAGGCGCTGCTGTTGGCGTAGGCCCTGGTACAGACGAGCGTATTGCTGCGCTGGTTGAAGCCGGTGTGGATATTCTGCTGATCGATACCTCGCATGGTCATTCACAAGGGGTTATTGACCGTGTTAAGCAAACCCGCGCGCAATACCCGGATTTGCAAATTGTTGCCGGTAACGTGGCTACGGCCGAAGGTGCTAAAGCGCTGGCTGAAGCTGGCGCCAATGCGGTTAAAGTGGGTATAGGCCCGGGTTCAATTTGTACCACCCGTATTGTTACCGGTTGTGGTGTGCCACAAATTACCGCTATTTCAGAAGCGGTTATGGGCGTGGCCGGCACCGACGTCACCATTATTGCTGATGGCGGTATTCGCTTCTCTGGCGATGTGGCCAAGGCCCTGGTGGCCGGTGCTAACTGCGTGATGGTAGGCTCAATGTTTGCCGGTACGGAAGAAGCGCCAGGCGATGTTGAGTTGTATCAGGGCCGTTACTATAAATCTTACCGTGGAATGGGCTCGTTAGGCGCGATGTCGCAGCGCAATGGTTCGTCAGACCGCTATTTCCAGGGCAGTAACAATGCTGAAAAACTGGTACCGGAAGGTATTGAAGGCCGTGTTGCCTATAAAGGCCCAATGGAAAACATTATTCACCAGCAAATGGGTGGCCTGCGCAGTGCTATGGGCTTAACAGGATGCCCAACCATTGACGAACTGCGTACTAAACCAGAGTTTGTTCGGGTAACGTCTGCCGGTATGGGCGAGTCGCACGTACACGATGTGCAAATTACCAAAGAAGCACCAAACTACCGTTTAGGCTAAACTGATTTCGGTTTTATCGGCTGGCTCACACCAGCCGCTTTACTTTTTAAAGGTCGCTATGAACAAAAACATTCATCACCACCGCATCTTAATCCTCGACTTTGGTTCACAGTACACTCAGCTGATTGCACGGCGCGTGCGCGAAATTGGCGTGTATTGCGAGCTGTGGGCCTGGGATGTAACTGAAGAGCAAATTCGTGACTTTAACCCAACCGGTATTATTTTGTCCGGTGGCCCGGAAAGTGTGCACGAAGCAAATTCTCCGCGCGCTCCTCAGTATGTGTTTGAAGCGGGTGTGCCGGTATTGGGCATTTGCTACGGGATGCAAACCATGGCCGAGCAGTTAGGCGGCAAGGTGCAGGGCTCGGACATGCGCGAGTTTGGCTATGCTCAGGTTGAAGTGGTTGCAGCGAACGATTTATTTGCCAAAATTGAAGACCACGTTGGCGGTAACGGTAATGCTTTGTTAGACGTGTGGATGAGCCACGGCGACAAGGTAGTGCAAGTTCCAGACGGGTTTATAACCTGTGCTGCAACGCCAACCTGCCCACATGCGGGCATGGTAGACGAAGTACGCCAGTTCTACGGTGTGCAGTTCCATCCTGAAGTTACCCATACGCGTCAGGGCCTGCGTATGCTGGAGCATTTCGTTGCCGATATTTGTGGCTGCGACAAGTTGTGGACCCCGGCGTCGATTATTGAAGATGCCATTATCCGCTTAAAGCAGCAAATAGGTGATGACCAGGTTATTTTAGGTTTATCTGGTGGGGTAGACAGCTCGGTAGTAGCGATGTTGTTGCACCGCGCCATTGGCAAAAACCTGACCTGTGTGTTCGTTGATAACGGCTTGCTGCGCTTAAACGAAGGCAAGCAGGTGATGGACATGTTTGGTGACCATTTTGGTCTTAACATCATTAAAGTTGATGCTGAAGATCGCTTCCTTGATGCGTTAGCAGGCCAGAATGACCCTGAAGTTAAACGTAAAACCATCGGCCGCGTGTTTGTTGAAGTGTTTGATGAACAGTCGCAACTGCTGGAAAACGCCAAGTGGCTGGCGCAGGGCACCATTTACCCTGACGTGATTGAATCTGCTGGCTCTGCCACCGGTAAAGCGCACGTAATTAAATCGCACCATAACGTTGGCGGCCTGCCAGCGCATATGAAGCTGGGTTTAGTTGAGCCACTGCGTGAGCTGTTTAAAGACGAAGTGCGTAAAGTGGGCTTAGAGCTTGGCCTGCCATACGACATGCTGTACCGTCACCCGTTCCCGGGACCCGGTTTAGGTGTTCGTGTATTGGGCGAAATTAAAAAAGACTACTGCGATATCCTGCGCCGTGCCGACGCGATTTTTATTGAAGAGCTACACAAAGCCGACCTTTACAACAAAGTAAGCCAGGCGTTTGCGGTATTCTTGCCGGTAAAATCAGTCGGTGTAATGGGCGATGCGCGTAAGTATGATTGGGTAGTATCACTGCGTGCCGTAGAAACCATCGACTTTATGACCGCGCACTGGGCACACCTGCCATACGAGCTGCTGGGTAAGGTGTCAAACCGTATTATCAATGAGATCAACGGCATATCCCGCGTGGTATACGATATCAGCGGCAAGCCGCCAGCGACGATAGAGTGGGAATAACCCCCTTAAGCTAAATAAAAAAGGCCAGCGCAATGCTTAATGCCGATCAGTTAAGAAATATTTTCCTGATCGGTTGACCGATCCTGTGGAGATGTAAGAATCCGATGAGCCGTTAAGCCATCGGATTTTTTTATGGAATTGTCAGAAGCATTAGCACGCACGTCAATCAACCGCCTTACCGAATTTGCATCGCTGTCCGATGTTCTGGAACCCGATATTATCCAGTCTTGCCTG
>NZ_AUDG01000091.1 GCF_000425345.1 Rheinheimera baltica DSM 14885
TGCGGCAACACAATATCCAACTTATTAATTAACTGACGTACCGATTCAGTGCGAAAGAGCGACATCCCTATCACCGCCCAAATCATGGCATCCATGGGGAGTTTGCGTTTGCGCAAGGTGGCAACGCCGTTGGAAGCCAGGCAAGACTGGATAATATCGGGTTCCAGAACATCGGACAGCGATGCAAATTCGGTAAGGCGGTTGATTGACGTGCGTGCTAATGCTTCTGACAGTTCCATAAAAAAATCCGATGGCTTAATGGCTCATCGGATTCTTACATCTACACAGTATCGGTCAACCGATCAGGAAAATATTTCTTAACTGATCGGCATTAAGCGAATTCGCTGCCTTTTTTATGTCTATTGCTAGCTTACTTTGCCAGTTTTTGTGTCATAGCTTCAAACACTGCAGCGATATCCAGCATCTCTTTTTCTCCGCTGCGACGGTTTTTATACTCCACCTGCTGGTTGTCCAGGTTACGCTCGCCAACAACGATGCTGTGTGGAATACCCATCAGTTCCATGTCGGCAAACATAACGCCAGGACGCTCTTTACGGTCATCAAACAGTACCTCAAAGCCAGCAGCGATTAACTCGTTATATATGCGCAATGTGGCTTCTTCGACGCGTGCAGACTTGTGCATATTCATTGGGATCAGTGCAATTTGGAACGGTGCAATCGCGTCCGGCCAGATAATGCCGTAATCGTCGTTATTCTGCTCAATAGCAGCGGCGATAATGCGTGATACGCCGACACCATAACATCCCATCGTCATGATCTGGTGTTTGCCTTCTTCGTTTAACACACCGGCTTTAAGTGCTTGTGAATAACGGTCGCCTAATTGGAATATATGGCCAACTTCAATGCCGCGTTTAATCACTAACTTGCCGTTACCGCATGGGCTGGCATCGCCTTCGACGATATTGCGTAAATCCGCTACGCTGCAGTCTTTACTATCACGATCCCAGTTAACGCCTGTGAAATGGTAGCCGTCTTTATTGGCGCCACAGATAAAGTCACTTAGGTGAGCTGCACTGCGATCAACAATTACCGGTATTGGCATGCCAACCGGCCCCAGTGAGCCCGGGCCTGCGCCAATAGCTGCACGAATTTCTTCTTCAGAGGCAAATACCAGCGGGCTTTGCACTTGCGGTAGTTTTTCTGCTTTAATTTCGTTTAGTTCATGATCACCACGCAGTACCAGTGCCACCAGCGTTTGCGGCGCTTTGTCATCAGCTTTTGCGGCATAAACAATTAGCGTTTTGCTAACCAACGCCATTTCTTGCTGTAAAAGAGCGGCTACGTCGGCGACTGTTTTTGCATTTGGCGTTGCCACTTCGCTAAGTGCTTGTGTTGCCGCTGCTCGCTGTCCTTCAGGGGCTAAAGCTTCGGCCATTTCAATGTTGGCGGCGTAATCACTTTCATCTGAAAACGCGATAGCGTCTTCACCAGATGCGGCTAGCACATGGAATTCGTGCGACATGCTACCACCAATGGCTCCGGTGTCTGCCAGTACCGGGCGGAAATCCAGCCCTAAGCGGGTAAATATATTGCAGTAGGCTTGATACATCGCATCATAAGTTTGCTGCAGGCTGTCCTGGCTTAAGTGAAAAGAGTAAGCGTCTTTCATCAAAAACTCACGTGCGCGCATCACGCCAAAGCGCGGACGACGTTCGTCACGAAATTTAGTCTGAATTTGATATAGGCTCAGTGGTAACTGTTTGTAGCTGGTAATTTCACGCCGTACTATGTCAGTAATAACTTCTTCATGCGTTGGACCCAGAACGAAATCACGCTGGTGGCGATCTTTAAAGCGCAGCAGCTCGGCATCCATTTTGTCCCAGCGGCCTGACTCTTGCCACAGCTCAGCCGGTTGTACCATCGGCATTAATACTTCAATGGCGCCGGCTTTGTTCATTTCTTCGCGCACAATGTTTTCTACTTTACGAAGTACCCGCACGCCAGTGGGCAAATAGGTATACATGCCTGATGCGACTCGACGTACCATACCGGCACGCAGCATTAATTTATGGCTAATGACTTCGGCGTCGGCCGGTGTTTCTTTGATGGTAGATAATAAGTACTGACTGCTGCGCATCGTATTCTCATATTCGTGCTAAAAAATTGCCGCCATTCTAGCAAGGCGGCAAGTGCAATTCTATTGGAGTTTTATCTGGTGATTAATCAGTTTATTGCTGACTTGCTGTTTATCTGTCATGCCACCCACAGAGTAAACCTTGCCATCTATTGTTACTAAACCACGAAGATCCATTACTAGCAGGGTATCTGCCGCATTTAGCCAGCGTTTCTCGGAGGGTGAAAATAGCCAGACACTGTTATCTGGCTCTGACGCGACGGTGTTATAGCCAATACCGTTGTAGTTGTATGGGTTTGTTGTTCCACCGATAAACGCCATGACGGCTTTGCCATCAACCACAGTGTTAATGCCGGCCATGCGATAACGAGCAGTGCCGGTTGGGTGGGGAACTTTACGCCAATCAATGACATTGGCATTGTTGCCGACTTCTCCCAGATAACAGGCTGGTTCACTAACGTATTCACGTTTTTTATCAGCAAAATGTTCTAATGCGACACCATCGCAGACCAGCATTTTATTGTCGACCATGGCCGCAGCATGGCCAAACACTGGTTTGCCAGGAAAGGGTGTGGCCTGAGACCAGCGCTGAGTGTAGTTGTCGAACAGCTGCACTAAATTGACATTACCATGGTCGCTCCAACCGCTTATAATATAGATATAACGATTTTGATAGGTCAGTGCGACGGCATCATCTATTGGAACGGGGATATCATTCAGTTTAGTATAACGCTGTGTCACAGGGTCAAACCGATAACTATCTTGTGCGGTTTGTTCACTGCCATCGGCATTAACAGCAAAGCCACCAAAAATGAAAAAGTTGTTATTAAGGGCGACTGCGCTTGCTGCAATACGACCATTTAAACGCTGCTGACTTGGTACGTCTGGCATAGCGCGCCAGCCAAACTCACCCACGGTATGCATAAAGACTTTATTATGAATATCGGTTTGTTGTTTGCCCTGTCCTATGCCCATAAAACTGACAATATAGGTTTTGCCACGTACAGTGGTACTGGCAACGGCATTATTGCTTACCGGCTCGGGTAGGTCGGGCAGTGGCGATGCGGCTATCGTCATACAAGTGGTTGCCGCTGCCAGGCTACTCAGATAGCGAATGGATTTCAGTAACATGGTTATGCTCTCCGTTGACGGTCCATTTAATATTGTAGTTATACAGTGTCATGCCATAACTTTGTTCACCATCACGTTGTTTTTTATAAGATGGCCTGGGATCTTGTTTTAATACTTTCTCTATAAACACGGCTAAATCCGGGTATTGACGTTGTTGTTGACAAAATGCACTGGCGTTATCACTAAAACTCACTGTCATTGCAGTATGCGGTGCCGCATCCGCAAAGCCTCCGGCAGCGTTGGGTAGCGCATCGGAATAGGGTAAGTAAGGCTTGATATCCAACACTGGGGTGCCATCGAGTAAATCAATGCCGCTGAGTTTAAGCATGAGTTTACCGTTTTTGCGTTCTATCCCTTCTAGTTTTACGACAGATAAACCAACAGGATTAGGTCTGAAGGTTGCTCGCGTAGCAAACACGCCTTTACGGGCATTACCGCCCAGCCTTGGCGGGCGCACCATAGGAGACCAGCCTTTATCAGCGGTTTCATGGAATACGAACACTAACCAAAGGTGGCTGAAACTGTCGATACCACGCAAAATAGCATCATCGCTATAGTTATCTTCCAATACCAGATGCCCTGTGGCCTCAGGGATTAACCCTGGCTGGCGCGGGATAGAAAATTTTTGCTTATAGGGTGACTTAACATAACCCACAACATTAAATTGAAAAGACGCCATAAGCTCCTGTGGTATTAAAGACAAAACTGAACATGCAGTATTATGCGGCTTTTTTATAAAACAACAAGTTATGCAAAAGACGTCTAAATGTCTTTGACGCTATACCCTAATGTGCGGTAAAAAAGAGTTATTAATAAATACTGTAGATACCGCTATGGAACGCAAAATTTTACTTACCGAGTGTCCTGATTCAAAAGGGCTCATCGCACAAATCACCAATATTTGTTACAAGCATCAGCTTAATATTATTCGTAATACCGAATACGTTGATCCCGTAAGTGGCCAGTTTTATATGCGAACTGAACTTGAAGGTGTGTTTAATGATCATACCCTGCTGTTTGACTTAGACCGGGCTTTGCCACCGGGATCTCAGCGCAGCCTGGTCAGCAAACGAGCAAAAAAAGTAGTGATACTGGTAACAAAAGAGGCGCATTGTCTGGGCGATATATTAATGAAGGTGTTCGATGGCTCGCTGGCATTGAATATTGCCGCTGTGGTAGGGAATTATCCTGAGCTGGAACAACTGGCCGCCCGTTTTGAATTGCCCTATCACTATGTCAGCCACCAAGGATTAAGTCGAAGCGAGCACGAGACGGCTTTACTGGAGATCATAAAGCCTTATCAGCCGGAATATTTAGTATTAGCCAAGTTTATGCGCATTTTAACCCCAACGTTTGTGGCGCAGTTTCCAAGTAAAATCATCAATATACATCATAGTTTCCTGCCTGCGTTTATTGGCGCAAACCCTTATCAACAGGCTTTTGAGCGCGGCGTTAAAATTATTGGTGCAACAGCACATTTCGTTAACGATGATTTAGACGAAGGGCCAATTATTCAGCAGAGGGTAGCACAGGTCGATCACAATTTTAGTGCACAGGATATGGCTCGCGCGGGGCGGGATGTGGAAAAGTCAGCCTTAAGTAAAGCCTTGCAATTGGTCGTAGAGGACAGAGTCTTTGTGCACGGGAATAAAACGGTTATTCTTTAATAAACGGAATAAAGCACAAACTGTAGCTGGCATTCTTTGTTTTGTTACCTAAACAATGTGATGCCTCATACTGGTCTGAGCCATGATGAGGCAAAATATGCCGCTTAAATCAAGCTTATTCGCTATCAGTTGAATTTGTCAGGTCTAGCGTATAAATGTTATCAAGGTTATCAATACAAGCGTGGCTTACGCGCAAATCTTTTACGCGGCCATTACGCAAACTATAAACCCAACCATGAATAGTCAGTGGCTGGCCACGTTCCCACGCTTCTTGCACAAAGCTGGTGTGACACAAATTGCGAACTTGTTCCATCACATTCAATTCTATCAATCGATTTAGCCGTTCACCTTCATCAGCGATAATATCGACTTCATCACGATGCATAGCATAAACATCTTTAACGTTACGCAACCAGTTATCGACAAAACCAACCCGTTGTTTTGTCATGGCTGCTTTCACACCGCCACAGCCATAATGGCCCACAACTATAATGTGCTTTACCTTTAAAATATCGATAGCGTACTGCAGTACGGACAAGCAGTTCATGTCGGAATGTAGTACCAAATTAGCGACATTACGGTGCACGAATAACTCACCAGGTAATAGACCGACTATTTCATTAGCTGGGACGCGGCTATCGGAACAGCCAATCCATAAATATTCAGGTGCTTGTTGTTCTGACAGTTGCTTAAAAAATCCTGGCTGGTCCTTTTCAATTCGGTCAGCCCAGTTCTTGTTGTTAGCAAACAGTTGTTTAAAATCAGGCATACATCTACCTTGAATTGATAATCGCGATAAGATAGCCGATCTTACCTGTTTTTAGAGCACCGACCAGCAAAAATCTCACTTTCTATTGGATAATAGCTACTGTGATAGGGTTTTATTATTTTTAGAATAACAACAAATAGTACATTTGTTATTATAAAATTTTTTACTGTGCCATCGTACATAGTATTGAATAATTATTAACTCAAGCTGAATGAGGAGATTTTTAATTTTATAACATTATTTGTTTTGCCTTTATTTTTTTTGGCTGATTGATTATGCTGTTAGCATTAGTTATTAAAGGAGATTGTAATGTCAATTTTATTAGATAAACGTGAGATTAAAAAAGCAGCTAAAGAGCTAACACTCGCTAAATTAACAGAAGTGATTGATGTCCTTAATTCGGTTTTAGCTGAACGTCAAAATGAAGTTGAGTTGATTACGCAATTAGAGCAGTTAGCGAAGTCGCAAGGATTCACCCTGGAGCAGTTAGGTTATAAGTTAAACAATGAAAATGTTATTGTTGCTGCAGCGGATACGTCTGCGAAGACAGCAAAGCGACCAACCAAGCCAAAATTTAAAACAATTAATAAAGACAGCCAATATTTTTATGTCGAAAATGGCCAACTGCAGTTATTGCGTACTCATACGATGAAAAAGGGCTTGCAGGCGCGAGGTATTGATGTGGTGCCGGTTGCCAAGGTAGAGAAAAAATATGCAAAGCAAATTGATGGTTTGATCGCTGAAGCCACTGCACAAGCAGTTGAGAATTTTAATGCCAAAGTGGGAGCCTGGAACGAATGGGCCGCTGCAAATGATGAAGAAATTTTGACGGCAAAGTAAAATGATTTAATAATAAATAACCCGGCCATGTGCCTAATGCCGATCAGTTAAGAAATATTTTCCTGATCGGTTGACCGATCCTGTGTAGATGTAAGAATCCGATGAGCCATTAAGCCATCGGATTTTTTTATGGAACTGTCAGAAGCATTAGCACGCACGTCAATCAACCGCCTTACCGAATTTGCATCGCTGTCCGATGTTCTGGAACCCGATATTATCCAGTCTTGCCTGGCTTCCAACGGCGTTGCCACCTTGCGCAAACGCAAACTCCCCATGGATGCCATGATTTGGGCGGTGATAGGGATGTCGCTCTTTCGCACTGAATCGGTACGTCAGTTAATTAATAAGTTGGATATTGTGTTGCCGCAGGACGTGGATTACGTCGCACGCAGTGGCATGAGCGGGCGGAACATCCCCACTGGTGCGGACTGAATCTGTTTGGAGTTGATGGCGTGGTATGGCGTACACCAGATAGCCAAGAAAACAGTACCGAGTTTGCCAGGACGGCGAATAAGGCCAGTGAAGCTGGTTACCCTCAGGTACGCATGGTTTGCCTGATGGAGCTTAGCAGTCATTTAATCCTCGATAGCGCATTTGACAGTGTGTGTGAAAGTGAGATGAACCTGGCCGCTGAGCTCACAACGCGTTTACCGGATAATAGCCTGACCCTGTTCGATAAAGGTTTTTACTCGCTGGGGTTGCTGCATGACTGGCAGCAAAAAGGCACCAATACACATTGGTTATTGCCACTGAAAAAGAACGTACAGTATGAAG
>NZ_AUDG01000092.1 GCF_000425345.1 Rheinheimera baltica DSM 14885
TACTTGAACAACTGCCTGATGCCGAGCATGTTATCGCAGACCGGGGCTATGACAGTGAGAAAGTACGGGAGCAGATCCGAGCGAAAAATGGCGTCCCAACGATACCGCGTAAACGTAATTCAAAAATTGGAAATGGCGATATTGATTGGTGTCTGTACAAATATCGCCATTTAGTAGAGAACGTGTTTGCCAGGCTAAAACATTACCGTTCAGTAGCAACCCGGTATGATAAATTGGCCCGGAATTATGCAAGTACACTTGCCTTGGCTTGCTGTCTATTATGGCTGCCAATGTGGGTTGGCTGAATTATAAACAGCAAAGATCAACAGGCCCTAGTTTTGCTGCACATAAAATGGCGATTGAAGCTACCCCAGGTTACTTAAATACTGCTAATAACAGCAGTTGGCGCAGCCTGCAGACCAAGTCATCGCTAAACCATGCTGCGGTGCGGTTTAAATATGAAAATCGGCATCAGGCATCGTTTAGCACTTACTGGGCGGAGAGAATCAGCTCGGGTTTAATTACATTATTAAAAGATGCAGGTTATTACACTGCAGTCATGGCTCAAGCTGCTATCGGCACCGGGTTAACATTTTACGATATGCTGGCAAGAACCTTAGAGGCAGTTGCAAAAGCTTCGACTAAGCTGGCAGAGCAAACAAAAGGCTTGTTAGGTCATATGCTGGCTTTTGCCCGTCAAGCGGTAACCACGGTAACGGAGCTTAGTTTTAAATTTATTCGCTGGGTATTTGATATCACAGTCGGTACGCTCTACCGCGCTGCTCGTGAAGCCATAAACAGCGTTATGTAACGCTCTGCAGCCAGATAGTGAATAACTATCTGGCTGACTGGTAAACTGATGAACACCTCGAATCTGCGCAAAGCATGTCTGTTTATATCAATACTAGCACCAACTTATCCAGCTCAGGTTATCGCAGATATGTTTAGTTGGTTTAAAGAATACGATGTGCATTTGTCTCCTGTAGTAAAGGGGAAGATTACCTTCAACGGTAACCCGGTAGCTAACGTTAAAGTATTCCGAGAGCTGGACTACGACACATCATACAACGATGACACTTCTTCTAATGAAATGGGACAGTTTCAGTTTGCTGAAAAAAATATCAAATCACGTCAACCCGGCAACAAATTAAATCAATCGACAATACGCCAAGTAATTTCTGCAGATTACCAAGGCAAAACCTATGTGCTTTGGTATACATCAACGCCAAGTATCACACCACATGCCACGTTCCAACGAGTACTTAGCAACCTGAATTGTGAATTAACGTCGCCTGAAGAAAAGTTTAGCTTAGCCAATATAGAGCACCACGACTTCCCACATGGCGTAGTCAGTATTTGCCGCTGGGCAGACTAAACATTTTATAATCTGCGATAGGCTTTGCTCATCCGTACACTAATCAACGGCAGACATCAGTTGCCAAACGGTGGCGGGCTGTTCGGTCTGTTGTAGATAACGGATCACCGTCTGTTGCTCAGCTAACAATTTATTCTGCGACAGCTTAAAGCGACCACTAACTTCAGTTAGGCTAATTTCCACACCCGCAATCGCCTTAACGAGTTGTTGTTGATAAGCCTCAGATTGCGCCATTGATGGTGCACTGTGTGCTTCCTGCTGTCTTACCAATGCCAATGTTTGTTCGTTGTCCAGTACACGGGCTATGCCTTTAAGTTCAACCATGGCGTAGTTCCAGGTTGATACGGCCGGTTGTTTGCTATAACAGCTGGCGGCAACAAAAGCATGTGGCCCCTGAATAATAATGGTCACCTCTACCCCATCCAGTTGCTTAAACTGCGGGTTATTGCGTGCCAGATGGCAATATGCTTTATCGCTGCCGCTTTGCCAGGTAAATAAAAACGGCACTGGTGAATAGCTTAAACTGCCGTTATTGCTTAGCAGCAGGCCAAAGTAATGTTGCTGTAAAAACGCCTGTAATTGCGCTCGGTCGGTAGTGTGATAATACGGCGGTGGATACACAGTCCCTCCTGCTCAGCACTGACGCTGAATATGAAAGCCATTGTCTATCGCGGTAAAACCCACTGCTGGATAGTACTGCATTGCCGACGGCGCACTGCGCAACAGTTGCTGTACCTGTGGCCCGGTAGCCTGTTGCACTGCTGCTAACAGCGCCTTGCCTATGCCCTGCTGCTGCCAGGCTTTATCGACTAACAAATCACAGATATACACCACATAAGCTTTGTCGGTTAAACAGCGCGCCAACCCGACTAAGTTGCCATCTGATCTAGCGCTGATCAGCAAATTGCTGCTTGCCAACATAATTGCCATGCGTGCGCTGTCATCCGTTGGCCGGTTAATACCGGATGCGCGGTACAGCGCCAGCATTTCGTCCAGCTTAAAACTGCTTTCTTGTTGGTACTCTATTTTCATTGGTTGCTCCTGCTGTTATTGCCGTAGCTTAATAGCTACACTGGCATGCTAGAAAGCACCAGTTTCAACAAAGCAGGAGTACCAGTTGCGTTTAATTACCGATAATTTGCAGCTCAGTGGCCAAGGTAGTTTGCAACAACAGCTTTACAGCCTGTTGCGCCAACAAATGCTAACGGGCATCTGGCCCAGTGGCGCCTTATTGCCTTCCAGCCGCACGCTGGCAGCAGATTTGGCATTAAGCCGCAATACGGTAAATCAGGTGCTGCAACAATTGGTGGCTGAGGGGTATCTGGATGGGCAGCCGGGGCGTGGTTATCAGATTGTCGCTTTACCAGAGCACTATTTTGTTAGTGAGCCAGCAAAACAGCAACCGCAACCGCCATTGGCAATACAACAATATGCGCTGCCGCAGAAAAGCGGGGCCAGTAACGGCTTGTTGCAGCCAGGAGTATCTGCGTTACCGCTATTCCCGTTTGCTATATGGCAGCGTTTGCTACAACGACATGGCCAGCGCACCGCGTTATCTGGCTTCGCTGATCCATTGGGTTATTTGCCACTGCGCCAAGCCTTAGCACTGTATTTGCGCCAATCCAGAAAAGTTGTCTGCGACGAGCACAGCATCTTAATTACCGCAGGAGCGCAACAAGCTTTGTTTGTCGCGGCCAAACTAGTCGCCGCCGCTGGTCAGCAGGTGCTCATGGAAACGCCCGGTTATCCCAGGCTAAAGCAAGCGCTGCAACTGTGTGAGCTGCAGGTGCAGTTTCTTGATGCGAGTACGCCGCTGGGATTAGACACCGGGCAACTCCCCACTTCAACAGCAGCCAAAGCCCTGTTTTTAACACCTGGGCACCAATATCCGCTTGGCGGTATTATGCCGCTGGCTCAACGTATTAGTGCACTGGAGTGGGCTCGAAACCACGGTGTTTGGCTGGTAGAAGATGATTATGACAGCGAATTTCAGTATCAGCATAGGCCAATAGCCAGCTTACAAGGTCTGGCCGGTGGCGATGGCGTATTGTTTGTTGGCTCTTTTAGTAAAACCCTGTTTCCCGGGCTACGGTTAGGTTATTTAGTTGCGCCCCGTCACGTTATCGCAGCTGCTGCCGCCATCGTGCAAGCTCTGCATGGTGATGTGCCATTACTGTCGCAAGCTACACTGGCAGACTTTATTAATGAAGGACATTTTGGCCGCCATTTACTAAAAATGCGACGGTTTTATCAGCAAAGAAAACACTTAGCCGCTAAGTTATTACAACAACACCTACCGCAGTGTCAGCTAAAGGCGCAGCACGCAGGCTTGCACCTGGTATTAGAATTTCCATACTCGTTAGATGAAACCAAGTTAGTTGAGCAACTTACCACGGCGGGTATCAAAGCGCAGTTGTTAAGCCGCTACGTATTTGCCGGCGAACCCCGAACGGGCCTGGTGATTGGTATTGCTAACCAAAACGACAGAGAGTTTTTCGAGGCACTTAATCAGCTTATATCCATTTGCGCGGCGGCGCTTAAGGCACAGGCGTTCGATTAACCATTGCACTTTTTGCTGACGAAACGAAGCTTTCCAGCGGCTGAGGCTTACCAAAAAAGTAACCTTGAAATTGTTTACAGCCCAGCTGTAACAGCTTTCGATACTGCGCTTCGCTCTCCACACTTTCGGCAATAACAGCCAGCTCAAGACTTTGCCCTAATGCCATAATAGTTTTAACAATGGCTTCATCATTGGGGTCGGTCAGTAGATCACGCACAAAAGAATGGTCAATTTTTAATTGCTGTAATGGCAATAACTTTAAATAACTCAAAGAAGAGTAGCCGGTACCAAAATCATCAAGCGAAAACCGCACACCTAAATTGGTTAACTGCTGCATTTTAGCAATAACGGTGTCGACATCCTGCAACAACTGGCTTTCAGTGAGCTCCAACACCAGCTTATCCGGCACAGCGCCACTTTGCTGCAATGCCCGGCTCACGTCTGCGACGAAATTGGCCGAGTGTAACTGGCGAGCACTGATATTAACTGCCAGATACCAGTGTGTTGTATCAGGGAATCGGGCCCATTCGGCCAATTGTAAACAACTCTGCTCCAGTACCCAATGGCCAATTTGCAAAATTTGGCCGGTACTTTCTGCCACCGGTATAAATCTGGCGGGTGAGATCATGCCCTGCTCAGGATGTTGCCAGCGCAGCAACACCTCTGCACCAACAATCCCCTTTTCGCGCTCTAACTGGGGCTGAAAATGCAGCAGTAATTCATTGTTTAAAATGGCTTGACGTAAGCCAGCAGCGAGCTCTGCCCGGGCACTAATATCGGCTTGCATTTGCTGGTTAAAAAACCGCATGCCATTACGACCGTGACCTTTGGCATCATACATCGCCAGATCGGCCCGTTGTAGCAGCTCATAGCTGTTGCAACCGTCAGCAAACAGCACCACGCCGACACTCGCTGACAGGGTGTAGTTTCTGTCCTGCAACATGAAAGGTTCAGCCAGTAATTGCACCACCTTTGTCGCAATTAACCCGGCTTTCTGACTGGCCACATCCTGATCAGGATGCAAATCCGTTAGCAACACAACAAACTCATCCCCACCCAACCGCGCCAGCGTATCCACTTTGCGTAAATGGTTTTGCAAGCGCTGTGCAACTTGTTTTAGCAGCTGATCGCCCATAGCATGGCCCAATGTATCGTTTAAATCTTTAAAGTGATCTAAATCGATAAATAACAACGCACCTTGCGCAAGGTCTGTTTTCCGTTCCCGCAGTGCCACCGCATGCTGTAAGCGATCTAACAGCATGCGCCGATTAGCTAGCCCCGTTAGCGCATCATAAAACGCCAGCTGATGAATTTCCTGTTGTTGCTGTTTATGTTCAGTGATGTCGGTTGAAATGCCGCAAAGTGCATAAATATTGCCGGCTTCGTCTCGCAGCGGCAATTTGACTGACAAATACGTATGCTTTTGGCTACCATCCAGCGAGCGGTTGTTCTCTTCTTCAACTAAGCGAACGCCTTGTTGCAACACTTTTAAATCATTCTGTTGCAGGTTGACACAGGTAGCCGCATCAAAAAAAGCATCATCACGTCGCCCCACCGCTTGCTCAGGTTCACAGCCAAATAAATCAGCCGCCTTGCGGTTAATGTACTCGTAACGTAAGCGACTATTTTTAATATAAATATGTGCATCAACGCTATTCAAAATCGTGTTAAGCCGGTTTTCACTGGCTTTCAAATGCCGGGTTTTTTCCGCAACCTGACGTTTTAACCACCAAGCGCCGCTAAGCGCCAACATTAGCAATGCCGACAGCATCGCTAACATCCACCAGACATTTTTGGGTATCAGTGTTTCAGGCGCTGCGCTGCCCCAGCGTTGCAAAATCTGATAGTAAGGTGAATCGACATTGCTTTGCCAACGTCCGAGATAGCTTTCAATGCTATCTAAAAGATCACGATTGCGTCCTGCTTTGGTGGCATAAAACAGCTGTACCTGTTCAAACATTAACGGGCTTTGCCGTAAATGAAATTGAGAAAAATGCGCCGCACCAAAATAATGATTTGCCGCTACCACATCTGCCGAGCCAGCGGCGACCATAGCAAATGCTTCGGCTAGCGACTTTGCTGCCAACAATTCAGTGTTTAACCCAGCCTGGTTTATAACGCGCTGCAAGTAATGCTGCTGCACAGAGTCATGCATTATCACTACGCGTTTGTCGGCAAGATCAGTCATCGCTTGCACCTGCACACCTGGTGCAGTGTAAAACTGAGACCAACTGGTTAACGACGGCGTTTGATGGAAATCCATCTGTAGGGAGCGCTGTGGCGTATAAGCTACATCCGGCAGTAAATCTATTTCACCCGCTTGCAGTAGCTGCATGCAGTAGGCCCAATCACACTGCACAGCCTTAACTCGCCACTGCTCTTGCCCGGCAATGGTAAGTAGAAGCTCGCCTAAAATGCCCGTAGGGCTGCCATCCTCAGCAGCAAATACTTTCGGCGCATTCGGATAAACACCCACTACTACAACCCGGCTTTCGGCTAAAACCTGTGTGCAGCAGAGCAGCATGACAAGCATTGCTGCGCAATATTTCATCAAATTATTCCCCGGGACCTTCGCCTTGTTGAACGAAGCCGCTACGCGGCAGAGTGGATCATCAGCTGTACTTCTTATGCCCTTCAATCGTGAAGGCTCTGTAAGGAGTATTATCATGAATACCAACGAGCAACACCGCTTTAATAATTTGTATCAAGAATATCTTAATGCGTTAACCTTGCAAGGAAAAAGTCCTAAAACGGTTGATATGTATAGCCGCTATTTGCGCCAGGTTTCACTGTTTTTTGACACCTGCCCGGATGCCCTCACCGCTGCTGAGCTTAAAGGCTATTTCCTGAAACTGGTGGAAACCAAATCCTGGAGTGCGGTTAAAATTGCCCGCAACGCCATTCAGTTTTTTTACCGCCATGT
>NZ_AUDG01000093.1 GCF_000425345.1 Rheinheimera baltica DSM 14885
AGCTATAGAGTTACTTGAACAACTGCCTGATGCCGAGCATGTTATCGCAGACCGGGGCTATGACAGTGAGAAAGTACGGGAGCAGATCCGAGCGAAAAATGGCGTCCCAACGATACCGCGTAAACGTAATTCAAAAATTGGAAATGGCGATATTGATTGGTGTCTGTACAAATATCGCCATTTAGTAGAGAACGTGTTTGCCAGGCTAAAACATTACCGTTCAGTAGCAACCCGGTATGATAAATTGGCCCGGAATTATGCAAGTACACTTGCCTTGGCTTGCTGTCTATTATGGCTGCCAATGTGGGTTGGCTGAATTATAAACAGCAAAGATCAACAGGCCCTAGTACGTAATGGCCTTATTTTTGCTAATGTGTATCCAGAGTCGGGTTGGGTGCCGGGCTATGTGCGCCCTGAAGGGTTAACCACACCGGTGGTGTTGGATGACAGCGAAAGCTGGTCTAAAGTGACACCGAAGATTGGTGTTGAGTACCAGCACAGCAACGATATGATGCTATTTGCCAGTTATAGTCAGGGCTTTAAGTCAGGTACCTTTAACCCCCGTGCTACAGTTGCTGAACCTGCCGCGGATCCGGAAGATGTTGATTCATTTGAAGTAGGTATTAAAAGCGACTGGAATGACACCTTACGCATCAATGCTACCTTGTTTATGTTAGATCATAAAGATCGGCAGTATATTTCGGTAATCCCGGACGAAGATGATGCTTCAGCATTAAATCAACGCTTAGGTAACGTTGGCCGCTCAGAAGCCACCGGTGCTGAAGTAGAAGTTACCTGGCGTGCCAGCCGTGAGTTGGAAATTTACGGTAACCTGGGTTTAATTGACGCTAGTTTTGAAGAAGCGGTGTCTTTTATACCCGGTACTGGCCAGGTGGACATATCCGATCGTTTCTCGGTGACTAATACACCTGAAACCACCATGAATGTTGGCTTTAGCTACAACCTGATGACCGATTTTGGTGATGTGATAGTTAACGGTAATTACAATTACCGCAGCGACTATGCCGTGGTGGAGTTAGACAACCTGTTAACGCAAGACGGCTATGGCTTACTGAACCTGGGCGTAACCTGGCTAAGCAGTGATGGTCATTGGAGTATAGCGTTGCATGGTAAAAACCTGACTGACGAAGAGTATTTGGTGGGTAACTATGCGTTTATCGCACCAGATCCAGCTAACCCTGGCCAGTATATTCCAGGCTTAGGCGGTGACAATACGCTGATAGGCTACTACGGTGCGCCACGTACTGTAAGCTTGTCTGTTGGTTACCGTTTCTAGTAATAAAACACTTGCCGGGGCGAAAGCCCCGGTTCATCATGGGCGAAAATGCTCAGAACAGACCTTATGATTGCTTTAATTGCTGACGATCACCCGCTGTTTAGGGTGGCCCTTTCTCAAGCTTGCGCCAATATACTGGGTAGCGACGCTCTGCTGCTTCAAGCGCAAAATATGCAACAGCTTTGGCCTTTGCTCAGAGCGCACCCAGATACCAACTTTATTTTCCTTGATCTGAAAATGCCTGGCAGTGATGGCTTTACCGGCCTAAGCGCACTGCGCACCGAATACCCCGACGTACCGGTTATTATGGTGTCGGCAGAAGAAGATCCGGTCATTATTAAGCAAGCACTGGCATTGGGTGCAGCGGCCTATATTCCAAAATCAGCACCGCTTGAGCTATTAGCCGAAGCGGTAGAGGCTGTGCTAAAGGGCGATATTTGGTTACCTGCTGAACTGGTAGCAGACGTGAGTAATGCTAAAACCTTAATTGATGATGATTTTGCCGGCAGACTAGAGCAGCTTACCCCACAGCAGTTTAGGGTGTTAAAAATGATTGCCGATGGTTTGCTCAACAAACAGATTGCCTATGAAATGAATGTGCAGGAAACCACCATTAAACAGCATGTCTCAGCAATATTGCGCAAACTTAACGTTAATAACCGTACATTAGCTGGTATTTTATTCGAAAAACTCCGCTTGCCAGAGAGCTTTTAGGGCGCGGTATTAAACATTATTGTCGCGCAATAAGCGCTGAAACAGCTTTTTCAATGCCATGGGTTTAACCGGTTTAAGTAAAAAATAATAGCCTGCATTGAGTGCCGTTTCGCGAATAATCTCATCATGATCTGCTGAGTGAATAACCACGGGCACATTAACGGCAAAATGCGCTGCAAGCTGCTGTGCAACGTCAACGCCAGTAGCGTTATTATCCAAATGATAATCGAACAAGAGTAAGTCGGGTTTAAACCCTTGCTGCAAGCTGGCTAAGGCTTCGACGGGTTGGCCAACAGAAGTAACCGCCATATTCCAGCTGCGCAGTAGCTCTGCAACCGCACTGCGTAACTGGGGTTCATTGTCGAGTAACAGCACACTTTTGCCACTAAAGCTGGCGCTAATGTCAACGGTAACAGGCTTAACGTTAGTCGTTATGATAGGTTCAGCAATAGGCACTAGCACAGAAAAACAGCTGCCAAGCCTGGGTGTGGATTGTAACGACAAGGGGTGTTGCAAAATGCCTGTTATACGCCTGGCAATGGCAAGGCCCAGCCCTAAGCCTTTTTGTTCCTGCTGTGGTCCTTGCTGAAACTCCTCAAACATACGCTGTTGATCGGTATCAGCAATACCAACGCCGGTATCGACAACGCAAATTTGCAGTTGCTGTTGGCGTCGCTTTACGCCTAATAACACCTTGCCGCTTGGGGTATATCTGATGGCATTAGCCAGTAAATTTTGAATAACCCGTTTAAGCAGTTTTCTGTCAGTACTTACGGTTAATGACGATGCAATATAGTGAAACTGCAGACCTTTTTCTTGCGCTAAAATGGCAGCATCACGGGCAATATCATCCAATACGTTTCCAAGCAAAACCGCCTGATGGTGTGCGCTAATAACACCAGAGTCCAGTTTGGTTAACTCTAAAATAGCCGCCAGTAATTCTTCGGCCGAATTAAGTGAGCTAATGAGGTTTTGGCTGAGCTGCTGTTGCTCTGGCTCGGTAAGTTTGTCTCTTAACAGGCTGGCAAATAGTGCAGATGCATTGAAGGGCTGCATTAAGTCGTGGCTGGCAGCGGCAAAAAAACGTGTTTTTGCCTGAGTATTGGCTTCAATTTTTTGTTGTGCTTGTTGTAGCTGGGCATTTAGTTGCTGCAGTGCTTGTGTGCGTTCGGTGACACGTTGCTCAAGCAATTGGTTACTTTGCTCAAGCTGTTGCTGAGTGTCGATAAAGGCACTGACATCGCTGTATGTTGTAACAAAGCCGCCACCTGGCAATGGATTACCCTGCATTTCTAATACCCGGCCATCTTGCTGGCGACGCTGAAACTTATAGGCACTACCTAATTTAAGGTAATCGAGCCGCTTTTGAATTTCGGCGTTAATATCTTCGCTATCAATCAGGCCGCGGCGCAGGTTAAAGCGAATAACATCCGCCACCGGTCTGCCCACTTCAACCAAACCTGCCGGGTAACTGAACATATCTATGTAGCGCTGGTTCCAGGCAATTAAGCGCAAGTCGGCGTCAACCACACTGATGCCCTGACTAATGTTGTCGATAGTTGAGCGCAACAGGGCTTGATTAAACTGAAACACCTGGCTGGCTTCATCGACAAAACGCGCAACGGATTCCATCGGTAAGGTGGCATGCTTACCAGAGGCATTCATGATTAAACGCATGGATGCACCCCCTACCACAGCGGCAAGGCTGCGCTCAGCAGCCTGCAACATATTTAGTGAGGCTTGTTGGGTAAGATCATGCGGCGTTTTCAGATTACGTTGCAACAAACGCTTGGCTTCTCTTTCACCGGCGAAACGCTTAACCAGTAAGTAGCAATCCTGCACCGACAAGTTTATTGGCCGGGTATTGGTTTGCACAATTTGCGTACGCAAGAAACGGCCGCTTTCCAGCCATTCGCCCACACCAGTGGTGGTAAAACGACTAACCAGAAAAACCAATAAGCAGTTCATGCTTAGACTGACTAAAACGCCAATACTGATAACGTCAGCCTCTAAACCAAACAGATACTGCGGTGCTAAAAACTGCAAGCCGAAGGGCCCTTGTGCCAGCCAGTCATTGCCAATTAAATTAGCCCGGCTTAGTTCAGGCAATAAAATAATGTAAGCCCAGGCGATAGCACCACCACACAGGCCTGCAATGGCACCCTGACGATTAATGTTGCGGCTTAATAAGCCCATAATCAGTGCTGGGGCCAACTGGGCAACCAGCGCAAAGGCCATCAGGCCAAGCTGAGCTAAACCTGTTTCTGTACCAATCCAACGATAATAAAGATAACCCAGTGTCATCACTGTAAGCATGGCAATTCGACGCAGCGTCGACACCTTAATATGCCGTGCAGCCTGATCAAGTTGCGTAGCAGGTGTGCGATACACCAAGGGGGCGAGTAATTCGTTGGTGATCATAATGCCAAGTACAACCGTTGCCACAACCACCATACTGGTAGCAGCAGAAAAGCCACCCAGATAGGCCAAAAGCGCAATATCAGTGCGCTGTGCAGCTAATGGTAATTGCAATACCACTAAATCAATATTGGCATCGGCGCCTAACAACATCACGCCAGCGAGTGCCAGCGGTAAGGTAAACAGGCCCATGAGCAGTAAATACAGTGGGAAAATCCAACGCGCACTGCGCAAGTGGCCCAGATGTTGGTTTTCTACAAAGGTGACATGAAACTGACGCGGCAAGCACAGTGTTGCCGCAAAACCTAGCAGCACATGCAACCAATAGGTATGTGCAGGCAATGCCCGTTGTTGTAGCTGCTGTACGGCCGGGTGGTGTTCTGCCAGGGTGAAAATTTGGCCAATACCATCGTACATGCCCCAGAATACAAAGGCACTAATTGCCAGTAGGGCAAGTAACTTGACCAGCGATTCAAACGCAATGGCGGTCATTAACCCCGGGTTTGGCTGGTGAGCTTTGGCGCTGCGGCTAACAAATAACAGTGCAAATACCGCCATCCACAAACTGACAAAGAGCCCGGTATCGTTGTACCAATGCTCATTTGGTGTGCTGCTAACCAGGGTATTAATACTGGTTGATACCGCTTGCAGCTGCAAAGCAATATAAGGAATAACCGACATCAGCATGATCAGGGTGGTGATAACGGCCAACATGCGGGAGTGACCAAAGCGGGTGGCAATAAAATCGGCGACTGAGGTAATGCGATAGCGTCTACAGGCAATGGCTATGCGGGCGATAAGTTTAAAGCCAAACCAAAATAGAATAAACGACCCAATATAGGTTGGCGGTATCCACCAGCCATTTACTGCCGCTTGGGCTGTAACGCCGTAAAACGCCCAGGACGTGCAGTAAATTGATAAAGCAAAACTAAATACCCAAGGAGCGAGTGGATGTTTGCTGTTAATGCGCTTACCAAAATGCCCGACACTAAACAGGATTAGCAAATACACTAACGAGAGTGCAGCTATGGTACCCAGCCCAATAGTGCTGCCATTTAAGATCATCTGCTCTGGCGCTGTCATCAAATACTCATATCGCCCGATTGTGCCTGAGTTTTCGCCAAGCGGCTAGCGTGCTGTCCAGCCGCCATCCAGAACCAGTGTTTGGGCTGTCATGTGTTTGGCACCGGCACTACAGAGAAACGCGGCAGTTTCCGCAATTTCGCTTACATCAATAAAGGCTTTCTGTGGCATAGGCGCTAACATAATCTGCTCAATAACTTGCTGCTCGGTTAAGTTATTTTCTTTTGCTTGGGCGGCAATTTGTTGCTCCACCAATGGCGTTTTTACATACGCCGGACAAATGGTATTGATGGTGATGTTTTTGTCACCATTTTCAAGTGCGACCACCTTGCTAAAGCCAAGTAAACCGTGCTTTGCAGCAACGTAGGCAGATTTAAACGGTGAGGCAATTAACGCATGAATAGAGCCAATGTTAATAATTCGGCCAAAATCACGCTGTCGCATGCCAGGAATAAACGCCCGGCTTAGCATGGCTGGGCCAGTGAGCATGACATTAATTAACTGCTGCCATTTCTCTGGAGGAAAATCTTCTAACCGGGCAACATGTTGAATGCCGGCGTTAGTGCGTCAAGCAAAGCTTGATGCATCTTGCAGGGTGTAAGTCCCTGTCGGGTAAGGTGTAACTGACCACCCGTATCGAGTGTTGCGCCTATGGCGGAGCCAGTATTTTTTTTACTGACGAACAAGATAGGTGAAGCGTACACAGAGAATTAGTTAGGCCACAGGGGATACGTGTCCCTGAAGGTTGGTATCGCTTCGATAAGCACAATCTGACTGACGAGGTTTGTAACGCCACCGAAGTCCATGCAAAGCAGCCGTTAAAGTGAGGCTGTGACGAGTCAGCGGAGTTATCAAGCCGTGGCATGATTAAAGAGATGTATCA
>NZ_AUDG01000094.1 GCF_000425345.1 Rheinheimera baltica DSM 14885
GATCAGCCAGTCTTGGCGAAACAACTGGAGCCGGCTGAGTGTATTCTTCGACTATCCACCTGAAATCCGGAAGGTTATTTACACGACCAACGCGATTGAATCTCTGAATGCCAGCTTGCGGAAAGTGACTAAAACCAGACGTTCATTCCCGAACGACGAAGCCGTGTTAAAACTGCTATATCTGGCTTTACATCAAATTGCGAAGAAGTGGACAATGCCACTTAGGGACTGGAAACCGGCGATGAATCAGTTCATTATCATGTATGGTGACCGTGTATCGCTATGAGAAACAGCCACTTACACAGAAAATTTTACATACTCCCAGCGAACGCTGGCTTGTAGTTAGTTAGGGTCAGTAAATTTGGTGGTGTTCACTATTAATCATACAAGTAATTGTTGCTGCAACTCACAAGGAACTACTTTCAGGTTTTTCTCATTTCAAATCATCGTTGTTTCTTAAAAAAGGTTTGAATCAGATTCCCATACCACGTCGGATAACTTGGTTTGAACAGAATGCTTAGCTTGGTATCGCCTTTCCAATTGATAACGCTTAATTTTCATTGTAGGTGTTAGAAGGTTGTTTTCTATCGTCCAAGGCGTTTTCGCAATCATAATGTGGGATAACTTCTGATGATTCTCTAATGTGTTATTTACGTTGCTTAACAATTGTAACGGCGCCTGCAATAGTGCGTAAACGCTTCAATGCTCTTCTGGCCTTACCCCGTAATTTTGGATGACGGAAATGACGACACTGAAGTCTTAATTGCTTCACCTCTGTGACATAAGTTCGGCGCTGTTTTATCCCGTGCTTTTTGGCCAATTTATTGAGTCGGTTGATGATCTTAATGGCGAGCTTTGTATCCGTGGGATAGGTGATGGCTTTTTCCTGTACCGTAGTATCTACCAGGACTTTATCTTCTTCCGCGTCCTGCTGGTGTAATGCCACCGAAACTGCAAAAATAGCATTGACACCTTCTTCCCCAATTCGCAGACGAAAAGCCGTGATGTCGGTGCGATGACAGGGGGGCTCAGTCTGAAAATCGACTTCACCACAAAACACCTGGTAGTAAGGATTCATCATCCATTGGGCGATGACATTGTCATCACTGAGGTTGTACATCTGTTTCAGCATCAGGAGTCCACACATCAGCCTGACGGGTTTGCCAGGTCGTCCTTTGTCGCTGTAATGAACTGACAGCGTTTTATTCAGGAAATTCCAGTCAATCTCATCAGCAAGAAGCAGAAGAGGATGCTTTTGGTCGAGCTGGGAAATGAGGTCAAAAAAGCCTATTTGCGGGGATGTCTGAGGGCTGTCTTTTAGCATAAAACTGTAGTCCATTTCGACCAGAAACTGATGATAATTTTACCAATTTCGGTCGAAAAAGACTAGAATGGATAGATGATTATTTATAAATATCAGTAAGTTATAAGATTATAACGGCTAACTATTTATGCATTACATGCTACATTTCAGTCTTCACCAAACAGCTTGAAAATGTTTGAATTTTTCTAAAGACTCTAGTTTATCTAGCTAAATTCCCCTGCAACCACTCACTAAAGCGTCGATGAGTTTCAGTATCTTGGTAAACGTGACCACGCTCAGGAACAAAAGATGTTGTGACGTTTGCACCAGTACTTTCAAGCTTCGCCGAAAACTGCTGCATGAGCTTGATGTCCAGTGCAGGGTCCGCCTCTCCGTGGTAAATGAAAACCGGCTTACCTCGAAATTTTTCAAGACTGTCTGTTTTTAAAAAGTTGGGGAAATCTACCGTACCTAACCACTCGTTAGCCAAATTAGGGTGACCAGCAAATACGGCTACGCCTCTAAACTTTTCAGGGTTGCGGTAGTACGTTAGTAATGCACCATACCCCCCCATAGAAAACCCACTGATAAAGATGTTGTTCTTGTCGATAAGAAAGTGACTTGAAACATCATCGATTGCTTCATTAATATCAATTTCTGACTGGTGGTAAGCGTAGGCATAAAACTTGTCTCTTCCAGACGGCGCAATTTCGATAAAACTTCCGTCACTTCTTGATGCATTCAACTGCGAAAGGTCATCTATTCCGCTGCCATGCAAGAACACCATAAGTGGGTATTTTTTTTCAGGGTCGAAATTTTCAGGAAGCTTTATGGAATACGGCTGTAAAGAGCCATCCAATTTTGAGCGAAAAGCTCTCCGTTGAGGTTTGGTTGAGTGAGGAGATATTGATTTACCTGATCGCAGCGAGGACAATTCAGTTTTGAGGCTCAGGATATCGTCAATAAGTTGTCCAGATATTTCATAAGGTTTAAGGCCCAATATCTGACTTGTAATGCGCTCTAGTTGGAACAGCAGTCGATTTTTAAGACCGTTGTCTAAAGCTTCTCTAGCGAGTAATTGTGCGGTTTCTGCCTCAACGTCAAACTTTGGTAATAGAGCAAAGTCATTAATTGCACATTCTCCACGCAAACAGAGTTCAAGTTGATAAACACCTGGTTCAAAGCCGACAGTTTGCAAAACGACGCTATCATGTTCTTGCCAAGTCACCGAGGTATTTTTAATAAACTCTCGAGACTTGTGTTTGATACCCCAACTGTACTCATCACGTTTAGCAGTAGACGCGAGCTTGATTGAAATTGGATTTCCAGTGACCTGTGTACGATTATTGAATTTAAAATTTGGGTGATACTTAAAACTTTTTGAGTCTGCTTCTAATTCAAAAGGACGCAGAAGTCGATAGGCTATAGCCTCATCCCAAATCCCTTCATCATGTACGATCGAAAAACCTTTGGTTACACGCTCGCCATTAAGGCCTGTAAGGCCTTTGGCAAAATAGATATTTAAATTTAATTTGCCATCAAATGCTGGCTGGTACGGATACACATCCCGCCAACTAATAAGCGATTCGAAAAACGTACCATGCTCTGTTGTGCCTGCGGCAACCTGCGTTAACGAGCTCAGTTTCCTCGCACGGCCATCACCGTTGTACGAGGAAATATATTTCTCCTGAGGCTTGTCTGAATTTATATTCGTTGGTGAAAAAGCGAATTCAATGAACTCTGCCGCTCTAGATGTTGCTGTACTCGGGCCAACCATGACTTTAAATCCGTCACCATGCAAAAAGCCTCTTTTATGATATCGAACGCTATCGTCACTCGTTTCTATTGCGATATAAAGACCACTATGATGATAAGCGACATAGTAACTGACATCTGGGACCTCACGGAACGTGTTATCAAAATCATACTGCTGTGCGAACTTATGCTTCGCCAGGGTTGTAATAAATGGATCTTTCTTACCATCAATTTTTGGCAACTCAGATACGACCTGCAAGGAATTTGCTAAGGCTGAAAATGACAACCAGAAACCAATAACTAACGCTAACCGCCACATAATTATCTCCTATGATGTTTATCAGCTTTAGTCGTTTGTAAATGCTAAGAGGTTTAAATACATATAAAATTCAGATATCCAGCCCGTTGCACAATATCTGCGGCAATAGCACGGTGGATGATTTGCATGATTTTGCTTAAATGCTTGGGATACCTGGCAAGCAATAGACGAAGTGGGATGGGCAAACTCAACACCCATTGACGTACTGGATATCCATATAGGACATCATCGACCAATAGCTTGGCACTCTCGGCCATGCGTCTGGCACCACAGCTTGGGCAAAAGCCTCGTTTCTTGCAGCTAAATGCTACTAGTTTCTCGTGTTTGCAGTCGTCACAAACTACGCGAAGAAATCCATGTTCAAGGCGTCCACATCTTAGAAACTCTTCAAACTCTTTTTCTACGTGCTTTGGCAGCGACTTCTCTTGATGTGAAAGCTGCTCCAGAAATTCAGGATAGTGACGTTCGACTAATTGATACAGCAATGTCTGTTCTGGCCGATGTCGTTTATAGGTAGAATGTTGAGGCACTAGCAAAGGCATCCTTGCCAAGGGTTGGTATCTCAGTGTGCTGATGCGGTTGGGTTTAGTCTACTGTCCTTTGAGGTGGGAAAATTCTTTATCTCAAGGTCCGGTTTACGTACTGAGCTGCCGATGAAACAGTCAAACGTCACCGGCGGCTTTTGGCACAGAGGCGATCTTCACTTTGAGCGAATTGCAGTCGTTCAGAACAGCTTCTGTCGAATAGCGGAAATGACGCACACCGCAAGACCTGACCCTATTCGTTTGCTACACTGCGAAAACTAGTTGGATTGTTAAACGCTAAGGAAAAGTTTTGCTCATTTTAAAGTCCAGCCTGTTACTTCTTTTTGTATTCTTTAGCTTTAAAAGCTTAGGCAGTACAGAACACTCAGAATCGAATAACAGTTCAGCACCAACAGCTACCGTCGAAGAAGCAGCTATAAAACACTGGAATCAACCTGAAATAAATCGTGAATTTTGGGATATTCCTATGCTAAAGCAGGCTTTTATTGACGTTAAGCCTGCGAACTTAAGTGATGGCATAGCCATAGGAGAGTTGGGTATTGATGGCGGTAGAAAAGCAAATATCCTTGCATTAGCTTTGGAGATTGCAGAAGGAAAGCACGGTAAGTTTGATAGCCTATTAATCCATCATAAGGGCAAGCTATTATTTGAATCTTATTACTTAAGAGGTCGAATAGATTTATCTCACCCGCAATCATCAGTCACAAAGGTTTATACTGGTATGGCGCTTGGTCGTGCCATACAGTTAGGCTATTTAAGCATGGATGATTTAGATAAACCCGTAGCAAGTTTTCTGAAAAACCTCGACCCTTCAAAGTTTGTTGATGGTGCAAGAGATATTACATTACACCAAGCTTCAACTATGACAACGGGCCTTCGTATTAACGATGAAAACCGCAAATCTATGACAGGCAATCCATTATTAGTAAGAGGCCAAAAGGAAATTCAGTTTCTTTTCGAGCACAGTGCTCCTATAACCTCAGAATCAAAGAGTTTTTACTACGATATTGGACCTCAACTTATTATGCAGGTACTAGAGGCTGTTGTACCCGGCAATGTTGAAGCGTTTATTAAAACAGAGTTATTGGCGCAATTAGGCATTACAAATTTTGATTGGAAGGCTGCGCCTAGCGGATTGCCTGAGTCCATCTGGAAATCGAGCTTAACATCACGAGACATGGTCAAGATGGGCATACTGGCAGCAAACGAAGGTAAATGGCAAAGTAAGCAAATAATTGATAAATACTTTATGACAAGATCGACCAGTAAACTCATCACGACGGGAGATGATGAAATTTTCGGAGATGGCAAAGACGTTTCTAACCAAGGCTATGGCTACTATTGGTGGAGTTCTGATTTGCAAAGTTCGGGTAAAAAATACTCTAGTGTTTCGGCGCAAGGAGGTGGGGGAATGTACATCATCCTGATTGAAGAGTTAGATTTAATTATTGCGATAACAGCTCACCATGTAGAGCATACAACACAACAAATTGTTGCCGAGCGGATTTTACCTGCATTTGTCAATAGCAATGAATAATAAAGTGTGATCTTCACATAAGCTAGGTCTATTGATGAATCTGCGTTTTCGGCATTTCCATGAATAACAGCTTAGTTAGTATTTGAACAAACTCACACTCTGAAGATCCCCTTCTGGCACAAAATTGGTCTAAGCAATGAGCTAGTACAAATGAGCGAAAAGCGTACGTTAACGTCACCGCTTCTTGCCTTGTTACAGTTAAGGCTTGGTAGCAATTGTATAGACATGCTTTTCAGGGTACTGATCTAGCTCAAGATGCAAAATCGATAAGCCATTATTGATCAGGATTTGTATATTCTCGTTAATGCCAATAGAGCTGTAATAAAAAATGTCATTGCGCCATTGGTCGGTATGTTCGCCCTCAGCATTGCCAAATGTATATATTAAAATCCCATCCTTCGCCAAAAGCTTGCACAGCTTTGTAATAACTGGCTTCTGCATTGCTAATGGCAAGTGAAAAATGCTATCCCAAGCAAAGATGAAATCAAACTTCTCTTCTGTTTCCCAAGTACAAATATCTTGCTGCACAAATTTGTGCTCTGGATGATTAGCGCTAGCCAACTTCACCATTTCTTTCGACACATCGAGACCAGTTGCGTATTTCGGGATGATCCGGCCAGCGATTTCGGCATGAGTCGGCCACCCATTTCGGTATCATCCGGCCACTGATTTCGGCCTCATCCGGCCATCTGTTTCGGTATCGTCCGGCCAGTTTGTTCTTCCTTCGTTTTACGGACTTTGGCATAACAGTTTTTTAACTGTTTTGCCGGAGTAGTCATGACACGTAAAAAGAAAATGGTAAGGACAGATATGCAAACTTATCTGGATATATTCCGCCTCAAATTTGAAGCACGGTTAAGCGATCGGCAAATCTCCCAAGCGTTGAATATTGGTCGGGCAACCATCAGTGATT
>NZ_AUDG01000095.1 GCF_000425345.1 Rheinheimera baltica DSM 14885
ATAACCTCAAAAGAATGATGTCTATCTGGGGTACTGAAGGATTAGCCATTAAACTGCAAGAGCATTGCGGCTAGCGGCTGTAGTCGCTTTAGCTCCTGATACCACACCAATAGCGCTCAATATCGGACTTAATGAGCCTCCGAACCGCACTGAATGAAAACTAAAACGCACACAGATAACTTCAGCGAGGCACTAACAGTGCATACTGGCCAACCGCTGAAAGAGCGGAAAATATGAGTTTTTACACAGCCTGAGCGAATTGCAGACCTAACGACCTGACCATTTTGTTCAGATAACATGTCCGCTTTGCTGCCGGAACGGAACTTCGACGCCACCGTGCTGAACCAAAGATGGATGGCAAATTTAAACCCGAATAGTACTGGTGAATACTCGCCGCCATTGCTGCGGTGAAGTTTTAAAGCGCAAGCGGAAATGATGCCGTAAGCTTTCCACACTGCCAAAGCCGGTCAGCTCAGCCACACGCTCAATCGGCTGTAATGTATGTTCTAACAACTGTTGCGCTAGGTTAAGCCGCTCAGCGATTAGCCAATTGGTAACGGTAGTTCCGGTAAACTGCCGAAACTGCCGAGTGAAACTGCGCCGACTCATTGCCGCTGCTGACGCGAGTGAATCCAGCGTATGCGGTTTTTCAAGCTGGCCACGCACTGTCTGCAAAAGTAAACTGAGTCTGTCATGACCGGCGGTTTGCGACAGAGGGTGCTCAATGTATTGAGCTTGCCCACCATCCCGATGGGGCGGGATCACTAAACGTCTGGCGATCCGATTCGCGGATGTTGCGCCGAGTCTGCTACGGACAAAAGCCAAACATGCATCAAGCCCAGCTGCCGTGCCAGCCGATGTCAAAACCCTACCACTTTCGACATAGAGTAAATCAGCCATAACCTGTACCTTGGGATACAATCGCTGAAGTTCATCAGCACACTCCCAATGGGTGGTTGCTTGTTTTTCATCCAACAAACCAGCCGCAGCCAACACAAAAGCACCGAGACAGAGCCCGACAATAGTTGCACCTTGCTTGGCTCTTTGCCGCAGGATATCAAGCAATACCTCAGGCGGCTGTTCATCAGGTGAGCGCCAACTAGGGACCACAATTACATCGGCGTATTGTAATGGCGTTAAGTCAGCGAAGCCGCTGAGCTGATAACCAAGGCTACAGGTCAGCGGTTGTGGTTCTGCACTGCAAATCGATACCTCAAAGAGCGATTTATTATGAGGCCCCTCAGCAAATACTACCGATGGTACAGCCAAGTGAAATGGACTGATCCCCTGAAAAGCAACAATAGCGACTTGTAGCGGTTGAGGATGCATAACATAACTCAGAATGGCCCGATATTAACGATGTTAGTTGTTTAGGCCAAAGGTCGCAAGGGGGCGTAGAGTAGATAATGACGCCTTTAACTCAGGAGGCTCAGATGCAAAAATCCGCTTTACTCATCATAGATGTTCAAAACGACTATTTTCCGGCTGGCGCCTTTCCGCTGGCAGATACTGACAACACCTTAGCTGCGATTGAATTGGCAATACTAAAAGCACAAAATGCTTACATGCCGGTTGTTATCGTGCAGCACATTGCTGATGCTAATGCAGGTGTCGCACCGTTTTTTAACCCAGGGACCGAGGGTGCTGATATTCATCCGCGGATTTTACAGCTAGCGCCAGCAGCTCGTTTTGTTGTCAAGCACTATGCCGACAGCTTTGTCCAAACAAACCTTGCAGACACATTAGCGCAGTTGGAGGTTACCGACCTCATTCTATGCGGCATGATGACGCAAAATTGTGTTACACATACGGCGCTATCACTTTCAGCGGGCAACTACAAATCAGTTACGGTGTTAACAGATGCTACTACGACAGTATCGCCGTTGTTGCATGCCATCGCGCTGCATGCACTTTCGACACGGGTGAGATTAGCACCGGTAGCAGCAGCGTTATAACCGAGCTTCCTAAAAGTAAAAGAGCTGTCTTCGCAGCTTTTTTACTTCCAATGAAACATTTGGAAATTGCATTTTAGTAAGTGTTTATCTGTGAATATTCGATATAGGTTTTTCAAAGCATTTTGATTTATCCTCGTCAGAGATGACGGCTTTTAATGTAAAGCAGCTATTTAAATATGTATCAGTGAATTTCCGAAATTTGTACAAAACCACTATTCGACGAAGTGGTACTTTCCGGGAAAGTGGTGGTGCAATTAATTTGCAACACGTGGTAAGGATCAGTTGCAATGGGGTGGTAAATTAAGTGCAATTATCCACAGCTGCAGTGGCAGATTATGCCCCACCGGATACACACCTTTGGCGTCAAAATAGCGCGACAGTACATGGTGTTGTAGCTGCAGCAACACCTAAGGCTAGCGAAGCCCCATTGGCAACATCATGAACAGTATCTCTTGAAGGAGTAGCATCAGCGACTGCTGTTTTTACGGCAGAATCCCTTGGCTACCGCCAGTAATAACAACTACTTTTTGAACGCTCATTATTCATCCTTTTAGCGCTGAATTTGATGTAATGCATAACAATTTCATCAAAAGGAAAAACCACGTTTTTAAGCAGGGGTAGCACTTTTGAGTTTTTAAACACCCAGCAACGCTAACGTAAAAATACATCGATCTCACGGCCTTGGCGGTAAGTACCTTGCGACTTGAAAAACAAAGCATGGGTAAACCCGCAATGTGGTTTTGCATCATAAATCTGACATTTTTGGGTTTGTCGTACTGTTTACTACAAACTGGCAAGTAACTCAAAATAGGCATGAATTGCGCTCGTTTTTTAACGTGTCGGCAATGCGAGAACTTCTCGAAATTTTCGAGAGCCCCCTGATCTGTTACTTGGCAAACGTCCGCTTTCAGTTAAAAGCGCCGATTTAATCAAATCTCAGTGAATTTCCGCTTTTGGCACTGACTTGCCTTAACTAATCGAAGGCAGCTACGAGTGAGAAGCAGAAGTAAAGTGTAGGTCGTGCAATAACGATCGGTACTAGGCTGAAAAAGATTACAGTTTTAAGCGTTAAAACGCATTAACATGGATGATAATTTCAGCTTAATCTAGTCAAAATAAATAAGGATGTTTATGAATGATGTGGCGTTCACCAAAGCAAAATTTTGGAAATGTGCACTCCAAGTTAATCCCGCGAACTACATTGGTTATCGGGGAAAACAGCAAGGGTTATCAGAGGATGAGTACAACCGAAAACTTTTGGAAGTTTGCCTTGAAGAAAACATCAAAGTTGTTGGTCTAGCTGACCACGGAAATGTTGACTCAGTAAACAGAATCCGAACTTTACTGTCTGACCAAGGTATTGTCGTTTTCCCTGGCTTCGAAATTGCGTCGAGTGAAAAGGTCCATTTCGTTTGCCTTTTTCATGAAGACGAGACAGTTAAAAATCTTGAGCACTACCTTTACGAACTTGGTATTGATTCTAACCAAGGTACGTTGCCTTCACCGCATAGCGCAGACTTTATATTGAACAAAGTGCGTGAAAAAGGCGGATTCATATATGCAGCACATTGCACAGACGACAATGGCGTACTCAATCAGAAACTAAACAATATTTGGAAAAATGAGTTATTAGTTGCCGCTCAAATCCCGACAACAGTTCAAGCTATAAAAGAACAAGGTGACCAAGCAAACTTTCAAATTCTGTCAAACAAAGACGTGGCGTATCAACGTAATATTCCTATGACGTTAATCAACGCAAAGGATGTTGAAGAGCCTGAAACCTTAAGAAAAGACAACGCGTCGTGTTTAATCAAAATGACAGAGCCCAGTTTTTCAGCGTTTCTACAAGCATTTCATGATCCGGAATCAAGGGTCAGATTAAATTCAGATATCAGCGAACAGTATTACTCTAGGTTGGAGTCTGTTGTTTTTATTGGTGGGTACCTAGGCGGCGTTGAAATAGACTTTTCCGAGCATCTCAATACCGTCATAGGTGGTAGAGGTACGGGTAAATCAACTTTGATTGAATGCATTCGTTACGCGCTCGATGCTACTCCAATCAGCAAGCAAGCCCGTGAACAACATGACAAAGTGGTTAAATCAAACTTAGGCTCTGGACAAATCAAGCTTACAATAAAGTCTGCAACTAAGCATGGTCAGAACTATCAGATTACAAGGCGGTATGGGCAATCTCCTGTTGTTACAGAAAAGTCAGGGCAGATATCGAGCTTCGTACCTAGAGACCTTTTGCCTGAAATCGAAATATTTGGACAGAATGAAATTCATGAAATTGCTAAAGATTCTAGTGAGCAATTAAAAGTCGTCGATAGATTCTTGAACAGGGGCAAGATTGAACAAGAGTCGGGCATTGTCGAAGTTGTAGGCGACTTAGTTGAAGCCAGTCAGAAGATAGTAGATTTAATAGCCCAGTCGTCAGATCTTGAGTCCGATGTTAAACGGCTTGAACAGCTGGAAGAGGATGCAAAACGCTTTAAAGAATTGGGAATTGATGAGCAACTAAAAATTCTGCCGTTGCTCGCATCAGAGAAAACGCTATTTGGAACCGTAAAAGAAGAGCTTTCTGATTTTTCCGACACATTAGGTGAATTGATAGAAGGCATTCCCTCTACAGACTGCATTTCGGAAGAGGATATCAAGGATTTCCCCGATAAATTGGTCTTTACTGAACTTAGAAGCATCATAACAAATTTGAACAAAGATTTAGGTACCCTGCTAACGCAAGCAATAACTAGACTTGCTAGCGGCAATACTGCGGTATGTGAAATAGAGAAGCGTCTTGAAGCAAGTATTCAAGCCAAAGAGACTACAATAGAAAAAGAGTTTAAGAAGATTAACCCAATAGCGGGGAAAACAGGCTCTCAGATTGGTGAAGAATATCACCAGTTAGTTAAAGACATTGCTCTGTTGAAATCGAGCAAAACAAAATTGACCGTAGCAAAAGCTCAACTCGCTCAATTTGTAGCGGCTCGGAAAAAATTACTGTCTTCGCTCTCTGACAAAATGTCGCTGAGAAGTAGTCAATTTGAACTTGGTGTAAAAAAGTTAAATCGAAAGCTTAAAGGCAACATAAAAGTAAACTATGTTCCTGAGGGGAATCGCGGTTCTTTAATTGATAAGCTTGTGACATTCAGAATGCCAAACGTTGCTAGCGGAAAGCTTCAGTGGATTAATACCGCTGAGCATTTTTCTCCAATGCTATTGGCAGAAAAGATTCCCGAAGGTAAATACGCAATACTCGCACAAAATTGGGGGTGTACAGAATATGTTGCGGAGCAGCTAACTAAAATTTCAGAATCTCAAATCATGGAGATTGAAGCATTTATTGTTGAAGACTTCGTAAGTATTGAACTCAATGTTTCCAACAACGAAATACCTATTTACAAAGTTCTCGACTCGTTATCCACGGGCCAACAATGTACAGCATTACTGCATTTGTTGTTGCTAGATAACAAAGATCCTCTGTTGCTGGACCAACCCGAAGATAACCTGGACAACGCATTTATTGCCGACAGAATAGTGACTCAGGTGAGAAGTGCCAAGTTAACACGACAATTCATTTTCGCTACACATAATGCAAATATTCCAGTATTTGGTGATGCTGAATGGATTGGTGTTCTTGAAGCAACCGCAGACAGCGCGACACTGCCAAAAAATAACCAAGGTTCAATAGATCAAAAGTCGATACAGTCACTGGCCGCGAAAATACTCGAAGGCGGTAAAGACGCATTCAATCGTCGTCGAGAAAAATATGGATTTAAGTGACATAGTCAAATTCCAGTCATTTAAAGAAACCTTGATGTCCGCTTTTGGCACAGGCTGTGTAAAAACTCATATTTTCCGCTCTTTCAGCGGTTCGCCAGTATGCACTGTTAGTGCCTCGCTGAAATAATGAGTGTGCGTTTTAGTTTTCATTCAGTGCGGTTCGGAGGCTTATTAAGTCCGATATTGAGCGTTATGGGTGTGGTATCAGGAGCTAAAGCGACTACAGCCGCTAGCCGTAACGCTCTTGCAGCTTTTTAGTTAATCCTTCAGAACCCCAGATGGACATCATTCTTTTGAGGTTATAAGCCAGCACATGCAAACTGATTTCCGTGCTAACGTTCTTAAATCGCCGCGTCAGTAAGTGTGTCGCACCCATCCACATTTTAATTGTTCCA
>NZ_AUDG01000096.1 GCF_000425345.1 Rheinheimera baltica DSM 14885
AGCCAGTCTTGGCGAAACAACTGGAGCCGGCTGAGTGTATTCTTCGACTATCCACCTGAAATCCGGAAGGTTATTTACACGACCAACGCGATTGAATCTCTGAATGCCAGCTTGCGGAAAGTGACTAAAACCAGACGTTCATTCCCGAACGACGAAGCCGTGTTAAAACTGCTATATCTGGCTTTACATCAAATTGCGAAGAAGTGGACAATGCCACTTAGGGACTGGAAACCGGCGATGAATCAGTTCATTATCATGTATGGTGACCGTGTATCGCTATGAGAAACAGCCACTTACACAGAAAATTTTACATACTCAATCGAAGTGTTTTGTTTAGTTCGCTGGTTGTTTGTTGAACCTAGTAATGCTCCATTTACTCAACGTCACTTACCTGTTTTAAGGAAGCTGGTTATTTATTTGTATTCTTCGGGGATAGTTTCCACCTTGTTTGGTTTGGTTGCTGTTTTTACATCGCCGAAAACTGATAGTAGTAACATTTATTTAGGTACTACCGTTGCATTTCTAACGATTATTTATGCCGCAGTGATTGCTGAATTAATCGTCAGGCCGTTGAAAAACAAAATCACTTATATGCTGTCGTTTAATTAACTTATGCTCGTTATAACTTCATACCAAAGTTTGTAAACATAGCGTCATATAGCCAATGGGTTAACAACAAGTTACTCGCAGCGTAGTAGGAGATTCACCTCCACTTTTAACTCCCTCGACCTTTCCTCTAAATTTAATGTGACTAGATAATTCCATCAACATTGGTTCGTGCATTTAGACGTCGCGCTCTACAGTAAACGCTAAGAGTGGTAGGCAGGTAGTGAGTTTAGTGGTAAATGAGAGTGACTTTTGCAGGAAGAATTATGGACAGAATAATAGAAAAAAAGAAAACGTATTTATCTAAAACCGTCATCATTATCGCAACTGGTTTGGTGTTATCAGCCTTAGCGTATAGCAGCATTCGTAGTAGCGATTTGTCTGCTTTCAGTGTTGATAAGGGAAAGATTAGCTTAGCTACCGTACACCGAGGCCCCTTTAATGTCACTGTTCGAGGGGCAGGCATACTCGTTTCTAAAGATATATCTTGGACAGCCAGTGCTGTAGATGGACGCATCGATGAGGTTCTGGTTAAACCCGGTGCAGTCGTTGAAAAAGGAGATGTTTTGGCTGTCATGGCTAACCCTTTGCTGGAAAGAGAACGAGATGAAATGGTTTGGGAGCTCGAAGCGGTTAATGCAGATCATCAGGCTCAAAATGCACAGCTAAAGTCGCGTATTTTAGACCAAAAATCAGCGATGCTAAGAGTTAAGTATGAATACGAAAGGAGCAAACTACGCTTTGATGCAGTAAACGAACTTATCGAGCAAGGAAACCATACGGTATCAATGCTAGAACATAAAGAAAATCAAATGGCTTATCTTCAGTTTAAGCAGCAATTAGAAATTGAAGAACAGCGAATAACCAATATGCAAGATACCTATGTAATTCAGAAGAACGCGTGGAAAGCCCGGGAGCTTCAATTACAACGTTCATTAGCGTCGGCAAAAGCGCAATTGGATGCCTTGACAGTTAAAGCCAGGATCAGTGGTGTCGTACAAGAGGTGACTATTGAAGCCGGGCAACAGATCACAATCGGGACTAATATCGCAAAATTGGTACGCAAAGACCGATTGATTGCGGAGCTCTCTATTTCTGAGCTTAATATTGCTGAAATTGCAATAGGTCAAAAGGCAATCGTTGACACCAGAAATAGCAAACTGGAAGGTAAGGTTAGCCGCATCGCTCCGTCCGTCGCAAATGGTGATGTGATTGTCGATATTGAATTTACTCAGGAACTGCCTGCAGATGCTAGACCGGAATTGAGTGTCAACGGCATCATTACCGTAGCCGATATGGATGAGGCGGTCTATGTAGAAAGACCATATATGGTGCAAAGTAATAGACAAAAGTATGTATATAGGCTTGACGAAAATGGAGTGGCTAAAAAAACTATGGTGGCGTTTGGAATAGGTGCTGCGGATAACATAGTAGTGCTCGAAGGCTTAATGCCTGGAGACAAGATCGTATTGTCTGATACATCGTCGTGGGAAAAGAATAAAGAAGTGCGACTGAACTAGTATAAGTGCAACTTAACATAAAGGTAAGAAAAGAATGGGTAAGACACTTTTAGAATTATCTTCTGTAGACAAGGTTTTTTCCACTGACACACTTGAGACTCGGGCGTTGTGCGATGTTAATTTTAATATCGAGGAAGGGGAGTATTTAGCAATCACCGGTGCATCCGGGTGCGGTAAGTCTACTTTGATGTCAGTTTTAGGAATGCTGGATGTTATTAGCAAAGGGACATATGTTATTAACGGGCAAGATGTAAGTATCTTATCGGCCAATGAGCGGGCTAGATATCGCAACCGGGAAATCGGGTTCATATTTCAATCGTTCAACTTGATTAGTGAGTTAAGCGTAGAGGAAAATATCGCTTTACCATTGACTTACCGCAAAGATTTAAAGGATACAGATATTAAACGTCGCGTAGCAGAGGCTTTAGAAAAAGTAGAAATGAGTCACAGAGCACAGCACTTTCCTTCACAGCTATCTGGTGGTCAACAACAACGCGTAGCAATTGCCAGAGCAATCGCCGGCTCTCCAAGCATTTTGTTGGCTGATGAACCAACGGGGAACTTAGACTCAAAAAATGCAAGTTCAATCATGGCATTATTTGATGAATTGCATTCGGATGGGGTTACTATATGCATGGTTACTCATGATCCTGCCTCAGCTGCTCGAGCGTGCAGACAAATTGAAATGCTGGATGGCAAGATAGTTAGAGACTCACTCGTAAAAAACGTCGTTAACAACTCTGTTGCGTAGGGAATATTATGGGAAACACAATTTTATTCCGCTATTTAATCAGAACACTGCGACGTAAAGCCCGATTTTTTGCTTTGACTACAGCGGTAATGAGTATTGGTTTAGCTATTTGTTACTACATGTATGCTTTTATCTATGCTGTGACGGATAAGCCTCTCAACTTTGAAGATAGTGACAATGTAGTGTTAATTGGCGCAACGTTAAACGGTCGTCTTGGTATTTTTGATACGCTAATTCAAGATTTTGAAGTCATAGAACAGCAAAGAAAAGTGTTTGATGAGATAGGTGCTTTTCGTGGCATGATGGTTAACCTCACGAGAGAAAACATGACCTATCGGCAAAGTGCTGTTTATACCGATGCCAATGCATTTTCCTTGTCCAAGATAGCGCCTGTGAAAGGAAGATTATTCCACCCAGAAGAAATGCTACCTGGGGCACAGCCTGTGATGATTATTAGTTATGAATTCTGGCATTCTTTTTTCGGTGCTCGCGAGGACATACTGACACAATCCGTTCAGATTAATGGGGAGCTTGTATCTGTAATAGGTATTTTCCCTGAAGGTTATGCATTTCCTTGGAAAGCGGATGTGTATATGCCCCTAACTTTAGATACAGCTAGGATCAAAAGAGAAGAGTTTATCTCGGTAGCGGGCTACGGTAAGTTGTCCGAGGGGGTTAGTATCGATGACGCCAATGCAGCACTTAAACCAATAATGGAAGAGCTGGCAAAAACTTATCCTGGCACAAATGCAGGTATTGGAATTTTTGTTGAAAAGTACACCAAGGCAGTATTAGGAAAAAATGCAAATATCATTGTATTAATGATGAGTGCTATTCTCATATTTATTCTATTTCTGATATCTGTTAACGTTGGTAACCTACTTTTTTCTAACGCCTATGAACGTATATACGAAATAGCAGTAAAAATGGCTTTAGGTGCGCCTCGCAACGTAATAATTGTACAAGTTATGCTTGAAGGGGTCCTCATTTGTGTACTAAGTAGTTTACTTGCATTGGGGATTACACATGTTGCTTTGAATGAGACATCGAATGCTATCGCTGCACTTAATCCTAACTTTTTTGTTTGGCAATTTGGTGTTGACGGTAATGTATTAACAATGGCTGCATTGCTCTTAGTTATAGCTATTGTATTTTCAAGCTTTTTACCTGCGTGGAGAGCATCAGCAGAAGACTTTAACAAGACTCTACGAGAGGGGACTGTTTCTAAAAGAAAGAAATCTGCAAACAAGCTTGATGGCTATCTAGTGATGTTTGAAGTTGCTATTTCTGTTGTGGCTTTGATCATGGCCAGTGCATTGACTTTGTCCGTGTATAAAGCAGTCAATACGAATTATGGTGTAGGTACTGATAACACGTTAGTCGCCAGGTTAAGTACTCCGAGTTCAGCAATTGGTAGTGCTGAACAACAAAAGAAATTCTTCTATCAGCTAGTCAACGAATTGGAAGCTCTACCACAAATCGATAAAGTTTCAATGATGAGTGAATTGCCTGGTGGCAGGACTTGGCCACAACAGTATGTGGTTGAGGGCAAAGAGTACCACCAACAAGAAGGCTACCCCCGAGCCAATATCAAACAAGTTATTCCAGGTTCAATTGAAGCTTTAGATATTAAATTGAAATCAGGTCGTTACTTAAATCAGCAGGATATGTTTAATGGAAACAACATCGTAGTGAGCCAATCATTTGCTGATAAGTATTGGCCAAATGATGTCGCATTGGACCAGAGAATAAGGATTATAGAGAGTAGCGATCCACAACAACAGCATAGGATTGTTGGCGTGATTGATGATGTAATCTACGGTAATCCCTATGAAGATGCAGCTAGTTTACCAACTGTGTACTTCGCTAATCAAACTACTGATATGCAAGATGGAACCGTTGTAGCCCTTAAATATAACGGGAGCATGGGAGATGTCGTTTCATTACTTAGAGATCGTGTTAAACGCTTAGCTCCAGACGTTGCTGTATATGGTGTTAGTTCCTATGAAGAACGTTTAGCTAGTAATACTGCATTGATGCTCATTGGCAGTCGAACATTTATTTTGTTTGGGTTGGTCAGCTTTATATTGGCAGCGAGTGGCATTTATGGATTTGTCACTAAAATGGTACTTGGTCGAACTCGTGAAGTGGGTATTCGAATAGCATTGGGCGCAACGGATGGCAATATCTATCATCTTTTTTTTCGCCAAAGACTAATGCAGTTATTTGGGGCGTTAGGGTTAGGTGTTGCAATATCGATACTGCTTATGAATGGAATAGGAAATAGTATCAATGTTGAAATATTGCAAGCCATAGCAATCTATATGGTCGTTACTATAGTTATCACCTTGATGGTGATTGTTGCAACGTTTTTACCAGTTCGAGAATTGCTTGCTCAACAACCTTCACAGGCATTGCGTTATGAATAGTCGAATACAAGCGGTATTTGCTTATATTGTTATAGCCACCACATTGGACTGTTTTTTATTGGGTTTAATACTCTGTCTTTTGTATTCGTAACAGTAACAATACCTTCAGTGTGATTGTAGTGGCACACTGAGTTTTACCATCTGACCAGGAAGGGTTACAGGGTTCACGAAAAAATCGAATGTCTGCAATTAAGGCAAAGTCGACATTAGTTTTTCTCCAGCCTCCTGTTCTAGACGACTGCTAATCGCTCAGGCTGTGTGAAAACTGCTGATCACCTTTTGGTCTAAGCAATAGATTTATATGATCAATTGTTCTTGATAAAGCAGTACAGTTAGCTGTCGCTTTACTAAAATTAATAGCATACGAATTAGAACAAAGTGTGCTGATATGACCCACCATATTAAAGGCCAAGGTAGACATCAAGTAACCTTGCTCCCTGAGGCGCTTGATGACTTCGTTACTGAAGATAACCCTGTCCGAGTGGTCGATATCTTTGTTGATGGATTACAGCTTGACTCACTTGGCTTTGAAAGAGTTAGCGCAAAACAAACAGGGCGGCCAGGTTATCACCCGGCTACCATGCTGAAACTGTACATTT
>NZ_AUDG01000097.1 GCF_000425345.1 Rheinheimera baltica DSM 14885
TAAAGCGGATAACCAAATCACTGATGGTTGCCCGACCAATATTCAACGCTTGGGAGATTTGCCGATCGCTTAACCGTGCTTCAAATTTGAGGCGGAATATATCCAGATAAGTTTGCATATCTGTCCTTACCATTTTCTTTTTACGTGTCATGACTACTCCGGCAAAACAGTTAAAAAACTGTTATGCCAAAGTCCGTAAAACGAAGGAAGAACAAACTGGCCGGACGATACCGAAACAGATGGCCGGATGAGGCCGAAATCAGTGGCCGGATGATACCGAAATGGGTGGCCGACTCATGCCGAAATCGCTGGCCGGATCATCCCGAAATACGCACCAGTCAGGCCGAATCCATTATGGCAGCTAATCCACAGCTGTTGTCGCGCATATTTGTACATATAAACTCAACAGAGGTGTTGCTTTCATTGTTGCCGCAGGCTCAGTCGCTGCATTATGAAATACTAAAGGATTATGGCTCTGGGTTAACAGCAAAGCAAAACTTTTCGCCTGAGCAGTTAGCGCAATTATATTCTGCTTTTGAGCCAATGTTTTTTTTGCAGTTTGCTTATAAACAACTACATAAACTGACTGATGAAGCGTTTGCTGCACTGCTGCCACTGGTGCCGGATTTAATTAGATACCGCGATGTGCTTAAGAATAAGCATTACAGCCCGCAAAAGATCAAAATGCTGCTGAAATTATTACTAGGCCGCTATAAAAGAGCCGATATGGTGTCTTTTTTATGTGCATCCCAACTGGATATTGACGATATGCAGCATATGATGCAGTTAAAATCTGATGATATGCGTTTGTTGGTAGCAATGTATCAACCGTTAACTGCTGAGCAAATACAGCAATTAAGCGAAGATACATCTGAAAGCGTGAGCGATGCTTTACTTTACAATGAGAATGTATCCTCGGAACAATTGTCATTAGACTTTTTGCAAGCCAAAGTAGCTGGTCGCAACAAAAGCATCGTTAAACGGGCAAAGGAACGGTTACAAGCTCGTGTCAATTGATACGCCAATTGTTATCTGAGTAATGGGCAACTGGGCAGGAAATTACTTGCCTAGCTGCTCTTGCAGAAACTCGGGTATGCGTTGATTTAGCCAAAAAGTGGGTTTGAATACACTGCCACTCACAAAGCCAACATGCCCACCGCCGCTGGTCAGTTCATAGTGAATATGCTGGTTAAGCTCATCTGCAGTCGGAATAACAGCATCTGATAAAAATGGATCATCCTTGGCATGAATAATCAGTGTCGGAATATCAATATGCTGCAAAAAAGCTTTGCCGCTGGCTTGTTGATAATAGTCTTGTGCGTCTAAAAAGCCGTGAATAGGTGCGGTAAAAACATCGTCAAATTGTTCAATGCTGCTAAGTCTTCTTACTTTGCGGGCCGTTAACGGGATTGGAAACTGAGGAAACTGTTTTAGCTTTAGCAGGGTGCTACGTTTTAACCGGCCAAGTAAATAATGTTGATAAAGCTTGCTACTGCCTTGATTAATCCGGCTTGCGCAAGCGGATAAATCTAGCGGAGGGCAAACCGCAACTACCGCAGATAACGGATTGGCGCCATTATTTTCGCCACAGTATTTCAACAACACATTGGCACCTAGCGAATAACCAACGGCGACCAGTTTTTGCTCTGGAAAACGCTGACCAATTTCAACCAGCACTGCTGCTAAATCAGCAGTATCACCACTATGGTAAGCCCGCGGGAGTTTGTTTGGCTGGCCATTGCAGCCGCGAAAATGCATCAGTACGGCGGGCCAGCGCAGTTGACGGCATTTCGCCAACATCGTTTGCACATAATGGCTATTAATGTCGCCAGCCAATCCATGCAACAGCACTACCAAAGGGGCATTGGGCGCTACACGTGAAGGTTGCATCCAGTTAAGTTGTAACTCATCGCCATCAGGTAAGCTAAATATTTCTGCAACCGTCTTCTGCTTTTTACGCGGGCGCAGGTATTTGGCAAAGATAGTTTGCAAGTGCGGGTGCTTTAGCCACCAGGCGGGCTTAAAAGAGGACGAAATCACTGGTCTGACTTGAGCTTGCAAATTAGGTTTTCCTGATAAACAATGGGTTAACGTTTTACAGCGGACAGCGTTAAATGGATCGACGACAATTTCTAATCAGCGGCATTGCTTTAGGCGCAGCAGCAAGCTTGGGTGTTGCTGGCTGGCATTACAGTGTTCAGCCTAACAGTGATAACCGCGATTGGGTGCTGTCAGCAATATTGCCAGCGCTATTGTACGACGCTTTGCCAGAAGATACGACCCTGGCTATGGCCCAACTACAGCGTAGCAAAACCGCCATAACGGACTTTATCGCTTTTTTACCGCTGAGTCAGCAGCAAGAGCTGCAACAGTTATTCAATTTGTTAGCACAGCGCATCACTGAATTGGCTTTTACAGGGCACTTTACAACCCTGGCTGCACTGAGCATCAACCAGCGCTTAGCCATATTACAACAGTGGCGTGACAGTTATCTTACTACGTTGCAGCAGGCCTATCATGGCCTTAGAGAGCTATTGTACGGCGCTTATTATGGCCAGCCAGAACACTGGCAACCGCTGGCGTATACTGCGCCTAAATTTCGCTAATGAGAATACGTCATGACGACTAGCCAGCTTGACGCCAGCCAATTTACCCGCGACAGACATTTTGAAACCGACATTGTCATTATTGGCTCTGGTGCCGGTGGCGGTATTGCTGCAGAGCAACTCACGCAAGCCGGTTATAAGGTGTTATTACTCGAAGAAGGGGCTTATTACACCCGCGATAATTTTGTCATGGAAGAGCGCTGGGCCTATCCCAACTTATATCAGGAAGGTGCTGCGCGTAAAACGCGGGATAAAAGCATTGGTATTTTACAAGGTCGCACCGTAGGCGGTTCTACCACCGTTAACTGGACCACATCAATTCGCACCCCCCAGCCTACATTAGATTATTGGCAGCGTGAATTTGGCTTAGATTTTAGCAATGAAAACGACTTAACGCCGTTTTTTGAAAAAGCCGAGCAACGGTTAAATATTCATCAATGGCCAGTACCACCCAATGCTAACAACGCCAAGCTGCAACAAGGCTGTGAAAAGCTGGGTTGGCAATATACGGTAATAAAACGCAATGTTAATGGCTGTGCCAATTTGGGTTACTGCGGTATGGGCTGTCCGATTAATGCTAAACAGTCGATGCTGGTGAGTACCATACCTGCGGCGCTGGCGCAGGGAGCCACACTGATTTCGCGGCTTTCGGTGCGCAAGCTGCACTGGCAAAACGACCGTATAACCGGCGTTGATGCTGTGCCGGTTGATAGTCATTTTCAGCCACGGCAGGATATTCATGTCAGCATCGTGGCAAAACACTATATTGTTGCAGCTGGCGCTATTGGTTCACCAGCCTTATTGCTGCGTTCAAAAGTACCAGACCCCTCCGGCCGTTTAGGTAAGCATACGTATTTGCACCCAACGGTGATTTCTGGTGCGTTGTTTGCTGATGACATTAACGGCCATAGTGGCGCGCCACAAAGTATTTACTCCGACCAATTTGTTTGGCCAGACACTGACAACAAGCCAGGGTATAAACTGGAGGTGCCGCCGTTGCACCCCGTGCTAATGGCAACCAAACTTATTGGCACCGGGGCAGAGCACGCGGCGTTAATGCAAAATTTCAATCAGTTACAGGTTGTTATTGCCTTGCAGCGCGACGGCTTTCATCCGCAAAGCCAGGGCGGTACAGTGCAGTTAGATCAGCAACAACAACCGGTGTTAGATTATCCTATCAGTGACTATGTCTGGCAGGGCATGCGCGAGGCATTATTATCAATGGCTGAACTGCAATTTGCCGCCGGAGCAAAACAAGTACTGCCTATTCATCACGATGCCAAACTGTATAACAGCTGGCCAGAAGCAAAAGCGGCTATTGCTGCACTACCGATGGAAAAGCTGCGTCAAACGGTGGTGTCGGCACATGTTATGGGCGGTTGTAATATGAGCGCAGAGCCAACGAAAGGTGTCGTAAACCAGGATGGCCGTCATCATCAACTGAAAAATTTATCAGTATTTGATGGCTCTATTTTACCCACCAGTTTGGGCGCAAACCCGCAGCTCACGATCTATGCGCTGGTGTGGCGCAATTGCCATTTATTGCTTAACAAATTCAATACCAGCGTGGATAGTAGTCGTTAGGATGAAGGCTGGTTAGTACCCCCATTTTTGATAAGAAAATCAGTTAATAATATCGGCTATAGCGACAGAAGCATGCTAAAGTTTAGCCAGTATATTTCCTGTAGTGCGTTTACTGTTTTATGAATGCCAAAAGCTACGAATCGTTAAGTAATTAAATAGACTTACTGCTAGATGCCATCTGTGTTGTAGACAGACATGGCAGGTTTGATTTTGTCAGTGCTGGCGCTGAACGTATTTTTGGTTATACACCGGCAGAAATGCTGGGGCGGCAAATGATTGAATTCGTTCATCCGGATGATCGTGAGCGCACTTTAAATACCGCTAATGATATAAATGCCGGTGTGTTGAAAGTGGATTTTGAGAACCGCTATATTCGCAAAGATGGCCAAATAGTGCACTTGTTGTGGTCAGCGCGCTGGTCGGACATTGATCAGCGCCGTGTAGCCGTAGCTAGAGATATAAGCTGTAGTAAGCAAATAGAAGCGCGCCAGTCTGCGGTGTATGCCATTTCTGAAGCGGCGTTTGCCAGCGATGACCTAAAGGCGTTGTATCAAAGTATTCAACATATTATTGCCGGATTAATGCCAATGTGGCGCTTTGCTATCGTGCTAAAAGATGGCGATACAGATGAGTTGATTTTTGGCCACAATGCGGCGTTACAAACGCTAACAGACGATATTGCAAATTTGGATGTACTGACCTTGTGTGCGGAAGTTATCCGTCGCTCAGAAACGATCTTGATATCAGACAACAATGTCAGTGACCTACCCGCGAGAGTGAAGCCTTTGATAGCCAAGCAAGCTACGAATTGGCTAGGCGTACCGCTAAAATCCCATAGCGCTGTTATTGGGGTACTTATGCTGCAAAACGCAGGTGATGCTAATGCTTACAGTAACAGTGAAGTAGAGTTACTGGAGTTTGTATCTGTGCAGGTTGCTGTGGCGATAGAGCGTAAGCAAGTGCTAGAGCGATTGCAGCGAAGTGCGCTGTATGATCAGTTAACACAGCTGCCCAATCGTGAGTTATTTCATGACAGGTTACGTTTAGCAATGATGCATGCCGGGCGGGAGCAGCACAAGTTTGCTTTGCTGTATTTAGATTTAGATAACTTTAAACAAGTAAATGATAATTTCGGCCACCACATGGGTGACGAATTATTGCAACATACGGCGCAGCGTACTCAGGCTTGTTTGCGACAAACGGATACAGTTGCCCGCTTTGGTGGTGACGAATTCGTTATTTTACTGCCAGATACTGATTCTGACGCCGTGGTACTGCAACTTGCTGAAATAATCCGCGACGCTCTGAGCAAACCTTTTTATTTATCGGGGCAGCAGTTAACGGTGTTGCCTAGGGCCTGTTGATCTTTGCTGTTTATAATTCAGCCAACCCACATTGGCAGCCATAATAGACAGCAAGCCAAGGCAAGTGTACTTGCATAATTCCGGGCCAATTTATCATACCGGGTTGCTACTGAACGGTAATGTTTTAGCCTGGCAAACACGTTCTCTACTAAATGGCGATATTTGTACAGACACCAATCAATATCGCCATTTCCAATTTTTGAATTACGTTTACGCGGTATCGTTGGGACGCCATTTTTCGCTCGGATCTGCTCCCGTACTTTCTCACTGTCATAGCCCCGGTCTGCGATAACATGCTCGGCATCAGGCAGTTGTTCAAGTA
>NZ_AUDG01000098.1 GCF_000425345.1 Rheinheimera baltica DSM 14885
CGCCCTGTTTGTTTTGCGCTAACTCTTTCAAAGCCAAGTGAGTCAAGCTGTAATCCATCAACAAAGATATCGACCACTCGGACAGGGTTATCTTCAGTAACGAAGTCATCAAGCGCCTCAGGGAGCAAGGTTACTTGATGTCTACCTTGGCCTTTAATATGGTGGGTCATATCAGCACACTTTGTTCTAATTCGTATGCTATTAATTTTAGTAAAGCGACAGCTAACTGTACTGCTTTATCAAGAACAATTGATCATATAAATCTATTGCTTAGACCAAAAGGTGATCAGCAGTTTTCACACAGCCTGCGCTCATAGCTGACTATTAGCTTAGTTTGAAACTACCCTACTAAACTGTCAGCTGAGTTATAAACAACTCCATCAATATTGACTTAACTCGCCCGCATTAAATAGTAAAAATGCAATTCCATCGGCTTAGTAGCGCTACCTTTTCGCAAACACCTGAAACAGCGCCATAGGTTAATACCCTAGCGCGCTGGCTGTCACCGGGTATCAATGCTGATACCTTCATGCGCAATTTCAATACTCTCTATCGCCACCTCATTGCTATCTGAGTCTAAATTGGTTGCAGTGATCTTGGTGGGCCAGGCATGGGTTAATGTCCAAACCATAGTGATAGCGCCGGTTTCATCCAACAAACTAATGGTCACAGGAAGGCGTTTTACGGTGTTCATCTTGATCTGACTAAACCATTCCCAGAATTTATTATCAGATTTAAAAATCCCTTTTTTCATGATCACGTTGCTATATTTTCTCAGGCCAGGCATCTGCGTAACAGAAAAATCAGGGCTATTACCGGCGCGGTATTCTATTGCTTGGGTTTCAATATCCAGGCCGGATACTTCCTGAAACGACATAACTTGTGAATCCCATTGCACCTGAAAGTAAAACTTAGCTATGGGCCATACCGAATTTGCTTGGGTTGAGGCGTCATCAGCCATTTTTTGCTCCTTTGTAAGCTTATTTGTGAGCGGCTAATCAGGATTTCTGCATCTGCTGCAACGTTATTGCCATAAATTCGGCCGGCCGGGTAAGCGCTACCAACACCCTAACGCGTAAAATGCCGTCGTGAATATCGTCTGAAGTCATGGTTTCACCCAGGCCTTCGCTAACACTATAGGCATCTTCCAGTGTGGCGCCCGCTAAGCCACCGCGCTGCCAGATGCCGGTAAGAAAATGGATAATCATACTTTTAAGAGTCACCCAGGTATTGGCGGTGTTGCTTTCAAACACATAGGCCTTGGTAGCAAGCCGGATAGACTCTTCCAGCATGATCATGGTGCGCCGGACATTGATATAGCGCCAGTCCAGGCTGTTGCCGTCCAGCGTGCGGGCTCCCCACACCAGCGTGCCCTCGCTTACAAAGCTACGGATGGCATTGACTGATTTACCTTGTGGACTAACGTTTAAGTCTTCCTGCTCGTCGTGGCTAATAGTTACCGCCGGTGACACCACTGCGCTTAAACTGACATTCGCCGGCGCCTTCCATACGCCGTGAGTGTTATCTACCAGGGTATAAATACCCGCCATCGCCGCTGCCGGGGGCAGTAAATTTAACATGGTGCGCATTTGGTTAAGCAGTTGGCTATATAACGGGCTGATGGCTTTTAAGCTTTCATGCAACAACCTGTGCTTTGCGATACGATCTGCGCTGTCTAGCTGGCTCCAGTCAGCACTAATTTGGTTAATCACATCCCATTGCTGTTGCCGTTTTAAATGAGCCGCTTTATTAGCAGCGCTGGCATTCTCGGTGGAGCTGTCGGTGTTTATGTCAGCCAGCTTGGGGAGTTCATCTGGCAGGTTGTGCTCTTGCTTTAACAGCTGCTGTAACCGCTTTGCCGGCACTATATTCTGATAGCTTAGTTCGTGTTCCGGCACAATGCAGGTATTAAGCCACGGATAATAAGCGGCAGCAAAATCCAGATAAGCAGTGCCCAACTTGTCTCGGAAATTGGCAATGCAATCGCCATCTGGGTGCTGGCGTGGTTTATCGCCCTGCCAGACATCTAAAATAGCCACCCTATTGCGCATCTTGCCACCACAGTGCGCCAGAGCAGCCTGTTGCACGGCAATACAATCCTCTTCGCCTAGCAATACCGCGTCGGGAATAACCAACATGGTTGGTTCTTGTTCTTTCGTAAGCGTGTCAATACCGGTTATTAACCGGCTAGCGTCAAGCGGATCATGGTAGCTACCTACAGAAACGATATAACTGGTACCGCCACCATTTTGATAAAACAACAACATGGCGTAGTACAATAGGTATTTGCCAGCAGACTGACTAAGCGGATAACAGTTATCCCCCACATTAACGGTATTGCTTTGCACTGCCAAGGTTTCAGCCAGTTGAAATACCGGCATCGGGGCTAAGCCAAACCACTGCTGAAACTCCGCCATTGAATTAATACGTATAGGCTTATTTGTTAGCGAGTTCTGTTTATTAAGGCAGTCATTAAAACTGCCATCAGGGTTGGCATTGCAGGCTTGCTCGGTATAGCCAACAAATGCCGGCACTGCCGTTGCTACTTCGACAATAGTATTGGGGAAAGCACTTTTTTCCACAATATACACACCAGGCGTTTTCATACTTAAGTCTCTTTTTGTCCAGCCTGAATTAGCCGCAGACATTGAGTTAGTTAATCAGCTCTGTAACAATAGCGTTAATGTTGGAAAACTTTCGGATATTTTAATGCGCTTGCTATTGGCTTGGTTTTACAGAGTGCTTTTTGCCGCGACGGCCAGCGTAGTTATCTTCACTCCTGCTCAGGCACAGTGGCAGCGTGAAGCGTTTAATACGCTGGGTACGCAGGCTTACATTGAGTTTTGGCTTGCAGATACTGAAAAAGCTAAGCAACTTATTGTAGACGTACAGGCTGAGTTTGAGCGTATTAACCAATTAATGAGCCCCTACATAGCAAACAGCGAGCTAAGCAAACTTAATCGACAGGCGGCTAGTGCACCGGTAACGGTATCTGCAGAGTTATATCAGCTGCTGCAGCAGGCTAAACACATTTCAACATTAAGCAATGGCGCCTTTGATATCACCTTTGCTTCGGTTGGGTTTTATTATGACTACCGCGCCCATAAAAAGCCCAGTACGGCGCAGCTTCAATTGGCAAGACAATATGTGAACTACCAAAGCATTCAGCTGCTGCCAAACAATCAAGTTAGTTTTGCTCAACCTGGCGTAAAAATTGACCTGGGTGGCATCGCCAAAGGCTATGCCGTCGAGCTCGGAATTCGCCTATTGGCAGAGCGTGGCATTGAGCACGCACAACTTACCGCTGGCGGTGACAGCCGTTTACTTGGCGATAAACGCGGCCGTCCCTGGCTGGTTGGTATAAAACACCCGCGTCAGGAAGATAAGTACGCCGCTCAACTACCTTTGGAAAACAGCGCTATTAGCACCTCAGGTGACTATGAGCGCTACTTTATTGAAGAGGGTGTGCGTTATCACCATATTATCGACCCTAATACCGGGCAGAGTGCCAACGGATTATTCAGTGTAACCGTTACGGGCGCTGATACTACCCAGACAGATGCCTTGTCTACTACGTTGTTTGTATTGGGTTTACAGGCGGGTATGGCGCTTATTGAACAAATACCCGGCTATGAAGCCATTTTTATTGATACCGAGCGCAAAATGCATGTTTCAAGCGGACTAAGCCAGTAACCGCTAGCATTCTGTTATGCATAAACAAACTGATGCTGTTTATAAATACACTGTGCAGAAACAAGAAACTGTTGTAAATTCATTACTGTTCCTTTTTTAAGCGAAGCCCCTATGCTGACAAGTAGACTACTATCTTTGTTGCTATTTAGCGGTTTAAGTTTTGTGAGCTTGGCCGACAATGGCCAAACGTGTGCAATTCGCATGTCAGTAGAGAGTGATTTCCCGCCACATCTTATTCAACAAAATAGCCAATGGACTGGGCTTAGTGTTGAGTTAATGCAACTTTTGGCGCAAGAGGTAAATTGCCAGTTAGAGTTTGTTCACAGCCCCTGGCTACGTTCGCTGCAACTTAGCGAGGATGGCAAATTAGACGTATTAACCCATTTGTCCTATACCGAGCAACGCAAAGCCCAGTTTGCCTTTATTGGCCCACACCATTTAGAAAGCATCTACCTTGTGGGCGACCCCACCAAGATACCAGCCACGTTAAATTTGGTACAACTGACCAAAGACACGGATCTGGGTGCCATCGCGGTGCTTCATGGTGCTTACTATGGCGAGTAGTTCGCCCGCTTAAGCCAACAGCCTGGGTTAAGCCGGCAGCTGGTCACGATTAGCAGCATTCAGGATAAATTAGCCCTGCTACGCGCGGGACGGATCACCGCTATTCTGGAAGATATCAGCGTATTGCACTATTGGCAGCAACATCAATATCCTGATGCAGACAAATACCAACCGTTATTTAAAGTATATGAAAGTAAAGTGTATTTTGGCTTTAGCAAAGCATCACTATCTGCAGAGCAAATTTCGGCTCTGGCACAAGCCTGGCAACGACTGTATCAACAAGGCAAGCTGGCTCGGGTATATGAAAAATACCAGATAACTAATTACGGCGATTTAACGCCTGAACCCATTTTATAACGCAGGTAGTATTGGTGCGGGCATAGGGATGGTGAGTTGATAGTTTGCCATTGGGTAGCGGTCAATAATCGCCTGAAGGCTGCCATCCACATAAAGCTGCTGCCATGCTGCGGTAAGTTGTTTAAGCTGGGCTTCACCCAATGTCAACCGGTTAAAGCCAAAAAACACCGGGCTTTGGTGAACGCGAAAAAGCGGTTTGAACTGCTCACGCGCTAAGGTATTGTTGCTTTTCCAGTAGTGGTAAGCCGCAATATCTTCCAGTACACCATGCACTCTGCCGTTTAGCAATAACGCCTGTTTATCGGCATTACCGCGAATAAACACGAATCGGGTGAGATTTTTAGCGTCATTAAGAATACTTTCTAATTCTTCGCCATAATAAGCACCATTTAACAGTGCAATAATACCTGAGGTGCCGTGCTGTTTAAGCTCTGACATTGCCGTTAAACCGACAAAGGCTGACGGCAGCCCAACCAGATAAATATTTTCCTGATGATGTGGGCCGATAAAGGCAAACTGGGCACTGCGCTGCGGGTTGTAACTTAGATGGCTTAAAACATCTAACTCGCCTTGCTCAACAAGCCGCAATGAACGTAACCAGGGGCTGTGCACAAACTCAACCTCGCACCCAACCTCTTGCCCCAAGCGCTGCAGCAATTCCACATTCAGGCCACGCCAGCTGTCGCCATTGGCTATGATAAAGGGCGCAAAGCCACTTTCAATACCCATGCGCAATACGCAGCCAGCGGCCTGGGCTTTAAAGATAAAGCAAACGATAATGAGAGAAACATACTTCATCGCACACTCACTCTTCACGCAATGCAGCACTACATTAGGGCCTGTTGATCTTTGCTGTTTATAATTCAGCCAACCCACATTGGCAGCCATAATAGACAGCAAGCCAAGGCAAGTGTACTTGCATAATTCCGGGCCAATTTATCATACCGGGTTGCTACTGAACGGTAATGTTTTAGCCTGGCAAACACGTTCTCTACTAAATGGCGATATTTGTACAGACACCAATCAATATCGCCATTTCCAATTTTTGAATTACGTTTACGCGGTATCGTTGGGACGCCATTTTTCGCTCGGATCTGCTCCCGTACTTTCTCACTGTCATAGCCCCGGTCTGCGATAACATGCTCGGCATCAGGCAGTTG
>NZ_AUDG01000099.1 GCF_000425345.1 Rheinheimera baltica DSM 14885
CAGCAATCCGTTCCATCAGATACGTCTTGAAGGGGTCAAGTTTTGAAGCCCGATCAGCACGTTCACTATAGGCTGGCGTTTTAGCAATATCCCGCAGATACTTACGAACAGTATTGCGTGATACATGTAATGTTTTGGCGATAGCACGAATGCTTTGGCCTTGTCGGTGCAACACATGGATTTCCACTAATAACTCCTGAGTCAGCATTAAAATTACACCGCCTTAATTCAATTAATGTCGGCGGTAATTTTGCCTCAGGTGGGTCAATTTTAAATTGTCGTTAGTGGGTCAGTTTTACATTGCCGGTGACAGTTTTATCTGCCTCCAGAATTTAGGGTTAACTATCACAGCACCCTTCATCTAAATACACTTCTGTTACCACGCCATCCCGGACAAATAGTTCAACAAATATGTCTTTAGACCTTGAGTGAAAACCAAACTCATATTCTGTTGTATGACTAACCGAAAGTGATTTGACATAAAATTCGGATCGCACATCGGCGGGCGACGTCATATTAAAGTATTGTTTAGTCTTTGTAAAAAATTCATCATTTAATTTGGCAAACAACAGATCAGGAGCCTCAGCAATGCCTTTAAATTTTGCCAATGCATCAGGATTAATACTGCTGATATCTCCTTGTATTGCACCAAAATCAAATTCAGCAGGCAGACTGAGCACAGGGCATTCAATCAACCAATAACTATCCACACCGTCGTTAAAAAACTCGAATATACCTACACCCTCAACATGCTTTTTAATTGGTTTATTCCGGCGGAACAGCTTTGAGAAAATATCCATATTATTTACACCTAAGTATTAAGCATTTTAGCAACAAAGCCGATTAGTTCGGGGGTAGTCCAACTGGGTACCTCAGGGGCGGGTGGTAAAAGCAGCCCGCCCCTGAGCTTCTTTCTTCTCGCTAGGCCAAAATATTTAAATCAGTCCCCCTGCACCAAGATTTTTCGCCCGCTGTATTAAGCATTTTTATTAATGCACGTAACTCACTCGTTATGTCAGCAGGTTTAATTTTGATATTGCTAACCAATAAAGCAGCATGTTGAGGGCTAAGCCGGCTATCTGAATACTGATCAATATAAATACCTGTTTTCGCTTTTAACAACTCAATCGCTGGGTAGATCAGACTATACCCGCTATTTGATAAGCTAACTTTTTCACTATCACCAGAATCTAGCCAAACAAAATCTAAAGCCATCTGTCACCCAATTCAGAATATCTGAACATGGTTAATCTACTTCCCCATGTTCGTAGTGGTAGTGCTCCTGAGCCGCACAGCTAAATCCCTGAATAAATTCAGGGCTCGTCTCATGCTCTTTTTTTGGCTCAAAATAACCCCCGCTAACAGCCCAATCATAGACACCGTGATTTAGCGGGTAACATGTAAGTACCCCGCTCAGCTTATGCATCCGTATCCATTCTTGAGCAACGTCCAAGGCTGTAAAAACACCAGATGGGAATCGCCCTCCCTCACCAGAGAAAACCCATACCACTGCTGAATCATTCATAATGCCTTCTACCCCCCATTACCACGTTGAGAGATATGCCCATTTTCCGAGCGTAACTGCGAGCGGACTTGTTCAACCCTATTAGCCCAAGCAACTGAAATTGTTCCCACTTCGTCAAGTAAATCATGAGAAGAATGGATATCGCCAAGACAACTTTTAGTTATAGCGAGGTAGATTTTTTCTATAGGCATCAAATGATTAAAGTGAGATGAATAAAATCTGGCAACTTGTTCACAATTCAGCATGTCGTCCAGAAATTTTAGGCACTTCTCTTCAAGAACTTTATTAATCTCACTGCCTAGCACTTCACCATTGGTGGACTCATGACAAGTCCACCATTGATCGACTGCTTCTCCGGGTGTACTACTTAACAACTGACCAATCCTAATACGCGGAAAACAATCTTCTTCTCTAATGAATTTTGGAGATTCTTTTGCCCAACAATTTCTCCAGATGAACGGGTTGAATTCACCAAGATTTATTGTGAAACTAATTTCATCATCACGGCTAAAACGGCTGGGTTGGAAGTTTATAACCTGAATTAGCCCATCTTTGGAGCGATTCCATGTTAAGTCTTTCTTTTTAAAACCATGCCGTTTTAATAACGGTGCAGTATATGTTTGAACAAAGCCTATCAGCATTGCTAATCTAACCTTTGGGATTGTAGTAAATGACCCGACCATTTGTGCCTGTCGCCTGCTTGTACTTCTTAATCTGTTTAGCTCCCTGTCTCCAACCGCTCGGCGTATTTGGTTTAAGCTCAACAGGGCGCCCACTAGGTGTTAATGCATCAGGCCGAAGCGTTTCACCATTTGGTCCTATAATTGACTTTTCAGATTTCCAACCGGGTTTTTGCTTTATTTTCTCTGCAAACTCCCTGTGAGCCTCTCTTCCAGCGGCAGCGGCAGATTTTACATCAGGATTATTCATCCCTTTACCGGCCTTAACCCCCCTCGGCCCAACGCCCCCAGTAAACGCGTCTTGCAGTGCTGCCGCACCGACCTGCCAGTAGTCGACACAGCCCAGTGAGCGGCCTTCTATTACTACCTGCCACAGGAACTCTTTGGCTGCACCAAACAGCGCCCGGCCGACGATGACCTGCAGTATCTCCCCGGTGGGGTCAATAAAGTTTACCGGGTCGCCCAGTACGTAACCATACAAGTTACTGTCACCACCGCCAAAGCGGATAGGGTCTTTACTGGTCCAGCGGCCGGTTTGGGCGTCGTAATCGCGCGCACCAAAGCGGGTTAAACCGGTGTCGGCACCATACAAGCCACCGGCCCAGCCAAACAGCTGAAAGCCAGGGTTAGTATCTTAATATTTTTATCTGACCCCAGTTTTCGTAAGTAACGCCGCCTTTTACCATATAGTCCGGCACGTTACCCAGGCTGCCATAGACAAAACGCGCGACCACATTATTACTGGCGTCTAACTGTGCTACCGGGTTTAACTGGTCGCCATACAATAAGCCGTATTGCACTGCGCCGTTTACCGTTTTACCTACCCGGCGGTTGCTGGCGTCGCTGTAAGTCGCATATTCTTAAAAAAACAAACCCGCCGAAGCGGGCTGTATTCTTGATTACTATCTTCCAATACTTGCTATTGGTTCGGCCTGCCGATGGTTACAAAGACTTCTCCCGTTTCATCATCGCGAATAGCTCTTGCTGGTACCAATACACTACCGAACTCAGTAGTCATCTTGGAATTCCAACTTGTTGCTAGTACTTCGGCAATAAACATTGCTTCATCAGTACACAGTTCATCGAATAGGCCTGTGATTTCAAGCAGGTTCATCCAAAATTGAGCCTGCATAATAGTATTGCCATCTTGCAACAATCCACGATAACGCTCCAAATCAAACAACTCTGTAATGAAAACTGTATCATCTACAGTTCTGAAGTCTGGCGAAAAAAGTTTCGCAAACCACAGAATAAAATCATTAGTTACCCCCTGAGATTTATAAACCGCATGGAGATAGTCAAAGCCTGATACTGCTTTCCCCGCGTTTGCAGTAACAAACGATGTAAAATCAAACGTTTTATTGTCACTCATTTCAACCTCCCGTAAAACCCTGAGGATCAGTTTCAATGTGATGACATTTTACAGCTGATTTTCTATATTTAAATCAATGTTTGGATTCATTCTGGCCTTTGCTACGGCTTCCAACCAATCACTCCATACAGCATCGTCTACTGGCATATCATCTTCTAATAAAGACATGCTCCCAAGAAACCCCGCTAAGTCATCAGACCCAGTCATTTCGTACAGATGTTCAAGGTACAAGAACATAGCTTTGTACCCTTCTTTAATGGATATTTGATCTTTCATCAGCGTTTTCCTGGTTTAACTGGTGAGGATAATCCTGTTTCCGGATTAAACGTTTTTGCTGTCTGGTTGACACCACCATTAATAATTTTTCCATCTCTGCTTTGAATCCAAACCTGCGTGCCATCAGCTCTATTCTGTGCCGACCAAGTATTCCCATACTTATCTTTGCCAAGGGTTAAAGACGAGTTATTTGCAACACTTTCTAGTAGTTTCCTATTTCCTAGCGTATCAGGTAGATGGCCAGCTTTATCTCTAAAAATATGCTTAGATCTTTTCGGATCGATTGCATTTCTGGAAATAGATCTCGGCCCAACGCCCCCAGTAAACGCGCCTTGCAGTGCTGCTGCCCCTACCTGCCAGTAATCGACACAGCCCAGTGAGCGGCCTTCAACAATTACCTGCCACAGGAACTCTTTGGCGGCACCAAACAGTGCCCGGCCAACGATAACCTGCAGTATCTCACCGGTGGGGTCAATAAAGTTTACCGGATCACCCAGTACGTAACCGTATAAGTTACTGTCACCGCCGCCAAAGCGGATGGGGTCTTTACTGGTCCATCGGCCGGTTTGGGCATCGTAATCAGAACAAAGCCGCTTTTAAGCGGCTGGCTTTATCTACCGAATTAAAAAATGAATTGAGTGGGATAACATTCAATATAAATCGCCCTATTGAATTCCCAATCATTTTCAATAGACATCACATCCCGAAAGCATCGGTAATATGTATTAAGCTCCATTCCTTCTACTTTAGCCAAGCCAAGCTCAACTGGAACTCTATATTCTTCCGATTTTTCTGGAAACTTTGCCTTATCCCTGTCTAGAAGATAGATACTAGGTGGCTCATCTGAAAGCTGGCTATATAGTGGTTTAGTATCATCCCAAAAGCTCAGGTAATCTGAACAATCTAATGGAAGAACCAAGACAGGCATAAACTCAGCAATACAGCCTTTTTTAATAATTTCACTTACTAGTTCAAAAAAAACATTTATTGAGAAATCTAGTAACTCTTCACCTTTAAGTTCGATTTCTACAAAAGATGAAACATGGGCGGTTAAAGGGTAAACTTGCCCCTTTAACCGCATTGAATCATCGAGCCAATGAGAAAAAGCCTTAATTACGTCTTTATTTTTTAGGTAAACTCCAGCCATTTTGTTGCACCCACTTTGCTTGCTGACTTGTCAATTTTGTACCGCCATGTTTCCAAGTACCATCAATATTCAATGCAGAACCATCTTTAAAGTGGATATGCGCTTGCTCTCCTTTAACTTTACCTACATCAACACGCGTAACACCATCAGGCGCATCACCCCGCTTGATTTGCTGATTCATTTGGTTAGGGCTTTTGAATTTGCCAGCACCTTTACCGGCCTTAACACCCCTCGGCCCAACTCCCCCAGTAAACGCGCCTTGCAGTGCTGCTGCCCCTACCTGCCAGTAATCGACACAGCCCAAGGAGCGGCCCTCTATTACTACCTGGTACAGGAACTCTTTGGCGGCACCAAACAGCGCCCGGCCGACGATAACTTGCAGTATCTCCCCGGTTGGGTCAATAAAGTTTACCGGGTCGCCCAGTACGTAACCATACAGGTTACTGTCACCCCCGCCAAAGCGGATAGG
>NZ_AUDG01000100.1 GCF_000425345.1 Rheinheimera baltica DSM 14885
GCAACACTCGATACGGGTGGTCAGTTACACCTTACCCGACAGGGACTTACACCCTGCAAGATGCATCAAGCTTTGCTTGACGCACTAACGCTCGCGCTCAGTGTCTGTATTCAGTCTCACCATCAGATCGGTTTTACCTTGCTCCATTAGCAGCAGGCAGCGGGCGAAAGGGGTATTGGGGCTGTAGCGAATACGAATTCCAGCACGTGTAGCGAGCTCTTGCACAAAGTCCACCGTAGGGCCATAGGGTAACCCCTGGTCAGGGTAATGATGCCGGTCCGGGTAATCATCCAGACACCACTCAAGCTCCGGTTGCGGCTGCTGCAGTGCCATAGCAGGAATACACAGACTAAACCATATCAATATTGCGCCAAGCCAGCGTAGTGCCATAAGTCAGTACCTTTGCCAGAGAAAGCTGTGTAAACATAAATACAGCATAACAGAACTGCAAGAAAGTCACAGTGCAACAGATATTAGCAGGTATTTCCGCGGCTTAATGCTGGCAAACGCACGACACAAGGATGGACCAAAACAGCAGTTGAAACGACAATCTGATCTGCCCACTATAACCATAGAGACAGCGCCCTGTTTACAGGGTATTACTGCTTTTGACGCTTGCAGGTTGTAGCAAGCATAAAGTGGATGATGTGTCGCTGGGTGTGTTCACCACTTAAGACATCAAGCTCGATGCCTCTACCGATCCTGTGGAAACCTGCGGCAGCTTTAAACACGGCCTGTCAACCGTGCCGCAGAGGGGAACGCAAGTTTATGGTGCAGTAAAAGTGCAAGACTAATAGTGTCGCTAGATGTAAGCGGTGCCTTTTAAATACAGCACCGCAAAACCTGACACTAACACCCGCTCACCGGCAAGGCGGCAATATAACATGCCGCCGCGCTGTGATGCCTGGTACGCCACCAACTCATCTTTGGCCAGTTGCTTCGCCCAGTAAGGCGTAAGGCCTGCATGAATGGACCCGGTTACCGGGTCTTCATCGCCGCCGTTTGCAGGCCAAAAATAGCGTGAGATAAAATCATACTCATTTGTGATGGCACTGGATTTGGCGGTAACCACCACATCATAAGGGGCTAACTGTTTCAGCTGCTCTGAAACATAGCTCAGGCTTTTTACATCCTGCTCCGATGCCATCACGGCAAAATAGGCCTGGCGGTTTTTTAATACCTGCATTGGTTTCACAGACAAACCGGCTAACAACGCTGCCGGAACCTGAGCAACAACTTGCGGGCATTGGTTAGGAAAGCTCATTTCAATTCTGCCGTCACTATGCTGATTAACCCACAGTGCGCCCACTTGCGAAGTTAAAAACTCAATTTCACCCTGCCCACCCAGATGATTAAATATCACATAGGATGCCGCTAAGGTGGCGTGGCCACAAAAGTCGATTTCTGTTAACGGCGAAAACCAGCGGATCTCATATTTATTGGCCGATAAACCGCGGATAAAAGCGGTTTCTGAAAGATTATTTTCTGCAGCAATGTTTTGCATTAACTCAGGCGACAACCATTGTTGTAGAGGCACCACCGCAGCAGAATTACCTTTAAACTGCTGTTTGGTAAAAGCATCAACAATAAAAATATCTAGTTCCAACACAAGCTCCTGTTTAGTAAATCAAAGATCATTTTCTTCCAGACCGCCTAGACCCACCGTATTCTCGACGCTAATGTATCTGTCTTATTCCACCAAAGAAACCTGCGGCGGCTGTAAGCACAGCCTATCTACCGTGCCGCTGTCGCGAACGGAAGCATATGCCGCAGAGGGTCTTGTCGGCCGTGCAGCACGCGAATAATTTCAATCTGGTTGGCAGTAATCCGGTAAAACAAGATATGGCTTTGAATGGGTAAGCTTCTAGTATGAGGTAAAAGTTCTGGACGCTCGACGCCGATTAGCGGTTGTTCTGTTAGTAACCAAAGTTGATTTCTAATGACCGACAGATAGCTATCTGATTGGGCTTGCCCCCACTGCCGAAGTCCGTACTGGTAGATGTCTTTCAAGTCATTTTTAGCAGTAGGCGCAATAACGAGTTTGTAAGCTGGCATCTGTTTAGCCTTTTATGTCGTCAAACAGTGCATCCAGTGCAGCCTTTGATTCAATTGCAATACCTTCGCCACGGTCCAATTGGTCGGTGCCAACTTTTAGTTGCTCACGCAGGCGGGCCAGTTTTACTTCGTGGATCCAGTCTTCATGAGTATCCATAAAGCGTAAAGCTTCGCGGATGACTTCGCTAGCGTTGTTATACAAGCCACTGTCAACTTTGGCTTTAATGCGCGACTCTAATTCGGGCGTCAGGGATACATGCATAATGGCCTCCAAGGCTAAGCATTAACAGCAATAATGCTAGGCGTCACTACAAAGATTGTCAATCTTTGTAGCATACATCCGACTATTTTGCTGAAGAGCAGCGGTAAAACTTCAGAGGTAGACAACTGCATCGCTAATTTCGTTACAACCCCAACAAATCCTAATGGTAATGCATTTGCATTACCATTATTCTGCCACTAGAATAACCAGCATAGCCAACGTGAACCTGTGGAGACCATCATGCTTGCACAAACGGCTTTGGAAGCAGAATCAACACTGACTGACCGTTTTCAGACAACAGTACCGGGTCCTGTGCGGCAGGCGTTGCAGCTGGGTAAAAAAGATAAGATTAAGTATGTCATCCAATCTGATGGCCGTGTGCTTATGCAGCGTGCTGAAACGGTTGAAGCTGATCCGGTTCTTGACCAGTTTTTGTCATTTCTGGCGCTTGATATGCAGAAGCATCCGGAAAAACTACAGCCACTAACCAGCAGTATGCAGCAGAGCGTAGCATCGCTGGTTGCAGATGTTGATATTGATTTGGATGAACCCCTGCCCGATGAATTATCAGCTGAGGACGAATAAACTTGCCTGATCAAGTCCCGATGGTAGTTAACGGCTGGACGCTATATACCCATCCTCTTTTTGCACAGCAGTACCAGGTACTGAAAGACAAAGTAGAAGCGTTAAAAGCAAAGGATCCACAAGGCTACCGCAGCAAAAATGATACTAAACGCTTGGCAGCTATTCACAAGCTGGCCTTTGACATTATTCCGCAAGACCCAGCCCTGGCAGATTACCGCCAGGGCAAAACATTAGGCGACAACAACAAGCATTGGTTTCGGGCCAAATTTTTTCAGCAATACCGGTTATTTTTCAGATACCACCTTGAAGCAAAAATTATCGTTTATGCCTGGGTCAATGATGAAGAAAATAAGCGGGCATTTGCCAGTAAAACCGATGCTTACAAAGTGTTCGCAAAGATGCTTAAGTCAGGTAATCCGCCGGATGATTGGGATGCACTGCTAAAAGCAGCCAAAGGCGCGAAACTCCCGCGTTAGAAAACGCCCCCGCGATGTATCAGCTCCACTCTACCAAAGAAACCCGCAGCAGTTGTTAGCACAACTTGCTTAGCACTCAGGGCAGGGATCCTTTTTTAAGTAGCAAAAATCAAGACCTGACCCCGCAACCTATAACCTATGACCCCGCAACCCATCCTATGTTTACGTTCAAGCTGCATAAGGTGAAATGTCTTTGCTAATTTGCTCACCACTTAGTTGCTCAGCCAGTTTAAGGTCGTATATCGCCTGCAGATTAAGCCAGCTTTGGGCATCGCCGCCAAAATAGCGAGCCAGGCGAAGTGCCGTGTCGGCAGTAACACCGCGTTTCTCACGCACTATTTCGTTGATCCGTGCCGGTGTTACCCGTAGCGCCTGCGCCAGCGCATTGGCACTCATATTTAGTGGTAACAAATAATCTTCACGCGATACTTCACCAGGGTGTACTGCGCGCATGCCGCTCTTAAACATAACTCCCCCCGTTAGTGAGAATCGACAATTTCAACGTCCCATGCATTACCGTCATGCCAGCGAAAACATAACCGCCCCTGCTCGTTTATACGAATACTATCCTGACCGGCCCGACCGCCTTTTAAAAGCGAAAAATCACATATCGATAATCAATAAGCTGCAAGCCATGACCTGCAGAATAAAGTCTTATTATTACCGTTGTTGATTAGCAAAAGCAATTTGCTCCCGAACGTATGTATAATACTTCTGTTTTTGTTAACAATTTTGCGCACGCGCTACTAAGTTAGGCTCGTCATCTGCCATTAAGAACTGGGGTTGTCTGTAAATTGAAAGTAGTCAATAAAGTTTCTATCGCCTTTGCTCTACCTGTTTTAGGTATGCTGATATGGTTTCTGGTACAGCCCTCCTCAGCATCCACTGATACTGAATGCGGATCAAATGCTTATTTAATAAAGCACTTTTGGTTTAATAAAGGTATAAAAGAGGAAAATAAGCGAGACGTAAATTGGGGCGATCGAATAGACGTTACATCCGTACCTGACGAATTGCCTAACTTGCAGAAAACATTTTTTACGAAAGCAATGCAACTGCCAATCGACGCCAGTGATCAGCAAGTGCGAGCAGTATTTTCTTCAAAACCTGAAATAGGTGAGCTGATGGGAATTAAAGGTTTTACATTGCGAAGAACAGACAACAAAAACCAATATACATCAATGCAAATACAGAAATACAAAGGATGTCTTTCAAACATTCAGATTCTTGGCTTCGGGGTAGAAACATACACACTAAATTATGATCTGTTAGTTCCATCTGGTTACTTTGCAAGCAATAAGAATCGGGAAAATACCTGTCAGCTCGGTAAAATAGATTCACAGCAGTTCGTATACACAGTAAATGGCGTTTCCGTTTCAACTGGAAAGATTGCCGGAGCAATTCCTAAACCAATAACAGAAGCCTTTTCCGACTGGGGAAGATTCAATGACAACAGTGAATATCTATATGAGTTGCTTGGTGAACCGGTGATAAAGGGTACAGTACTGTCATGGGTAATTAGGGATGATACGCTGGGCGATATATCCGTTGAGATGGACGTAGAGCAATACTGTTCTAAAGCATTAACCTTTCGCTGGCAGCAGGCTGGAAATCAGCATCAGTTGCTGAAGCTAAATATTTACTCTTAAAAGATATTGATAGCCCAGGCAAAGGAGCCATATTGGTAGAGTCTGTAAAAAAAACTGTGTAAGTGGCATTCTATCTAACTCCTTAGAAGGGATAAAGAATGCCAATTACAGACCAATTACTGGATCAGCTGTTAGCTGACTGCAAATCTCCTGAAGATCTGATGGGCGAGCAAGGCCTATTGCGCCAGTTGACCAAAAAGCTTGCTGAACGAGCCCTTGAAGCTGAGATGGAACACCATCTTGGTTACGCCAAACATGACCCGGCCGGTAAAAAAACCGGTAATTCCCGCAACGGTAAAACCAGTAAAACTGTGCGCTCTGTGCATGGTGAAATAGAGCTGGAAGTCCCGCGCGACCGCAATAGCACCTTC
>NZ_AUDG01000101.1 GCF_000425345.1 Rheinheimera baltica DSM 14885
CACTCCAGGATTTGGTTTCCACCAGTTTCAGGAAATAGCCTTTAAGCTCAGCAGCGGTGAGGGCATCCGGGCAGGTGTCAAAAAACAGTGAAACCTGGCGCAAATAGCGGCTATACATATCAACCGTTTTAGGACTTTTTCCTTGCAAGGTTAACGCATTAAGATATTCTTGATACAAATTATTAAAGCGGTGTTGCTCGTTGGTATTCATGATAATACTCCTTACAGAGCCTTCACGATTGAAGGGCATAAGAAGTACAGCTGATGATCCACTCTGCCGCGTAGCGGCTTCGTTCAACTAACTAAATACTGTTCGTACGTCCTGATATACGGTTTGTATATCAGGGTGTAGCATAAAGTTTTCCTGCGGCGCCATATGCATGTTCATGTAGTATTTTAACAAGCGCTGTTCTTGTTCTTTATCACTGTAACCATCCCGGGCAATATTTGCCAGACGAATAAAGTCAGTATAATCTGGGCCCGGATTACAAGGTTCTAATGTTTGCCAGTTCAACGCCACCTGTTGAAATTCATCAGCAAACCCCCACACATTGAGAATTCTTACACTTACCTGAGTAGCTAAATTTGTTGTTAAAAACAACAAAAACCGCGAATCTCCTAGTAAGTCTTGCTGGCGTTCGGCTTCAGTAATAAGTGGCAGTGCACCGATGTTATGGACTAATGCCATTAGCGTAAGAACGTCTTTATTTAGTCCTGAGCGACCAACCTGGCTGTTATAGTATGCCAGGCACGCTGCAGAGATGCTGGCTACCTCAATGCTGTTCTGCCACAACATGTCTAATTGTTTTTGTACTTGTTTGTGCTTAGATACAAATACTTGTTCCAATGCCATTGCAATGGCAATATTTCTAATTTGGCTTAAGCCTATTCGTGTTACTGCCTGGTTTAGTGTTGTAACCTTAATTGAACGTCCCATAAAGGCGCTGTTTGCGACTTTGATCATTCTGGCAGCCAGTGCGGGGTCTTGCGCAATAACATCCGCCATCTCGTTGAGGCTGATATCAGGCTCTGCTGAGCGTTGTCTTACTTTTAGCGCTACATCTGGCAGTGTTGGTAATACCAATTCGTCATGTTGAATTTTATGCTTTAAAATCTGAAGCAATTGTTGTTGCGCTGTCATAGTATCTCCTTAGCTAAACCACACTAGGCTTCTTGCTGCGATGAGCTGGCAATTACCTGCCACATGCGTTTAATTAACGCTTCGCAACTTTCACATTGTTTATTATTGGCATTTAGCTCTAACTCTCCCGCAAGTGCTGTAATATCAGGATAGCCCATACTGCCGGCGCTGCCTTTCAAACTATGCGCTGCATAAGATAATTGCGGCCACTGAGAGGAACCGCAATATTGTTGTAATTCTTTTACCAGTGCAGGCAATTGCTCAGCAAACTGCTGTTTCAATGCTTGCATTTGCGGGTCTAACGCCAACTGTTGCGCCAGTATGTCAATTGTAGGCGATGAAGCTTTACCATATTTAGTCAGTATAGCTATCAAATCGACTTGCATTATGGGTTTAGGCATTAGGTCCTGGCAACCAGAGCGACGATATCGTTCCAAATCTTCAGACATCACATTTGCCGTAACAGCTATTATGGGTGTTTCAATACCTGCATGCCGAATCAAACGCGTCGCCTCTTCTCCGCCCATTAACGGCATTTGCATATCCATGAAGATAAGATCAAAGTCATCGGCCAAAGCACGCTCTACTGCTTTATGTCCATTGGCAACGACCTCACAACTGGCATTAGATTTTGCTAACATTAGTTGTAACAACAGTTGATTATCAACGTTGTCCTCAGCTACCAATATGTGTAATTTTCGCCCTGCTTCTGCCTCCAAAATCACATCGGTTTCAGCGGTTGTTTTAGTAAAGCTTGTCACCAACTCGGGTTGCTGTGCTACACAATCAAACTGTAACTCGAAACAGCTCCCTATACCTTTGACACTTTCAACATGAATATCGCCACCCATTTGCAGCATGAGTTTTTTCGAAATACACAGCCCTAATCCGGTCCCACCATAGTGACGGGTTACCGTGGCATCAGCTTGCACGAACGGTTTAAAAATCCGACTGAGTTCTTCAACGCTCATGCCAATACCACTGTCTTTAACCTGAATAAATAATTGCTGGCTGACGACGTCAAACGACAGACTAATGACAATCTTGCCCTTCTGGGTAAACTTTACTGAATTACTGGTTAAATTTAACAGCACCTGACGAAATCTTAAAACATCATTGTGCAAATAACGTGGTAATGGATAGTTTAACTGTAATATGCAGTTTAAACCTTTGGCTTCAGCTTGACTGCGAGTGAGCTGATAAACATCATCAATCACCGCCAGGCAATCAAAGGTTTCATAATTCAGCTCTAGTTTTTCAGCCTCAATCTTGGATAAATCCAAAATATCATTAATCAGGTTTAGTAAATGATCACCGCTTTTTAGCACGCGTTGCAGATAGTTTTGTAACTTAATGCTGTCATTCTCATGCTGTGCTTGTTCAGAAAAACCAATAATAGCGGTTAACGGTGTACGAATTTCATGACTCATATTGGCTAAAAATACACTTTTCAATCTATTGGCTTGCTCTGCCGTTTCTCGAGCCAGAATCAGTTCCTGGTTAGCAGCAGCCAAGTCATCGTTCACGCGCGCCAAATCTTGTGTACGCCTGAGGACTTTATCTTCTAATTGCTGTTTATAAGCACGCTCACGTTCTCGATAGACGCGTAGCTGCCTAACCATAACATTGAATGCTGCGAACATATCGCCTAATTCATCTTGCTTTTTAACCTCTAATAACGTTGATAAATCACCTCGGCCTACAGCAGTTTTAGCGGCGGTTAATTGCTTAATAGGCTCGAAAATATTGCGGATCAGTAACCAATACGCCAATAGTGGCAGGATTAAACAGACTAATATTATCAACAGTACCAGTACCAAAGACAAAGTATGCTGTGTGTTTAGCAGTTCATCTTCGTCTATGCCATACAGTAACTGATAAGAACCGGGCAGACTTTTTCCCAATAGTAACCGGCTTTGCCCCAACAGGATGACATCAGCAAATTGATCGGCGTCAATACTGTGTTGAATCGCTCTAAAGTTTGTTGGGGCAAATGCGCTACCTATAAGCGCTGGATTACTGGCATAGGTAATAGTAGCAGCGCGATTAATTAACAGCGTGACGCTGTTGGGGGTGTGCTGATAACTTACTGTCTCAGCAAATACGTCAAGGTTTAGTACAATAACTAAGTAGCCCCACAGCCTCCTTGACTCTGTTACTGAAGGAACATAAAGCTTATGTGCAAAAAACAATTTAAGGCTATTGCTGTCAGTATCTTCCGCTAGAAAATAACCGGCTTTATCTACCTGAGCCTGTAAAGAAGAAAAATATTCATTGCGAAACCGGTTAGGGACAATAGAGGACTCTGTTTTAATGGGTACCTGTGCTTCATAATCACCATTCAGGTTTAGCAACTTTACCGACTGGATGAGGCGGTCTGTTGTTATTAGCTGACTAAATTGCTGTTCCACCGCCTGCTTCGATTCAGCCGTTGCCGATTGAATATGCTGCAATACCTGTGGATTGGTTGCCAACATTGCCAAGCGTGTTTGTTGGTGCGCTAAAAAGCTGGTAAGGCGCATTTGCTGACGGGTTAAGGCCCTTTCTGCATTGAAAAAAGCCTCTTGCTGCATGTACTGTTTGCTAAACTGATATGCCATAAAGCCGAACGCCATCACTGGTAAAACCAGCAATGGCAGCATATAAGCAACTAGGGTTTCACGTAACTTCATCCTTGCCCTGACGTGTCAGCCGATACCGGCTCTGCATTTTGCATAGGAACACAGCATAACCAGCCCGAGTCGACGCGACAAGTACTAGTTTACATCAGCGTGATATAAGGTTTTTATCCACCGTTCTTCCGTTATAAAATTCCAATGCCATTTTTTCCACTGCTCGCCCAGTCCTTTGTCTACGGCTTGTTGCTCTGTCATACCTTGCGCTTTAAACTCATTCACTATGGCCAACGTGGCTTCCATCATTGCTAATGAACGTTGCACCCCGGCTTTATCCGTCAAGTTGCCATGCCCGGGTATCACTTTTGTCGTGTCATTCAACATGTTTATTAGTTGCCGGGTATTGTTTATATACCCTTTTACTGACCCACCTTTACTAGTATCAATAAAAGGAAAGCGCCCTTCAAACAATAAATCCCCCATATGCACGATATTGGCTTCTTCAAACCAAACAACAACGTCACCGTCAGTATGGCTTGCCGGCATCGCATCTAACCGCACAGTCATGCCGTTCATACGCAGGCGAAGCTGTTCGATAAAAGTTGTGGTTGGCAGACCAGCTGTAGGAAAAGCGCCATCCTGCTGTAAGCGGATCAGTACATTTTGATGTGCAATAATGTCAACGCCGGCAGATAAGGCGGCATTGCTACCAACATGATCACCATGTACATGAGTATTGATCAGCCGGCTTAACGGTTTTCCTGCACTTAGTTGTAGCACTTTGGAACGAATTTTTTCTGCTAATTCTGCATACTGCGAATCAATCAGCAGCACTTCGTCGCCAGCAACGAATGTCGCCATATTACCGCCAGCACCGGACAGCATATATATATTGCTGCCTAACGCAGTTTCTTGAATTTGTACATCAGCAAATCGATCTGCCTGCGCCGAGAATACCGTTAATATCAATCCGCAAGCGGCTAGGTAATACACCCTAAAAATAACTGACGTCAAAAGTAGAATTTTCTCGTAACATAAACGCAGGAGATTCTGCATGAAAACATCTAAATTTAGCGACAGCCAAATCCTGGCAATTCTAAAGCAAGCCGAAGCCGGCGCACCCGTTCCGGAGCTGTGCCGCGAGCATGGCATGAGCTCGGCTACCTTCTATAAATGGCGCGCCAAGTTTGGCGGCATGGATGCGTCCATGATGGCCAGATTGAAGGAGCTGGAAACCGAAAATGCACGGCTTAAAAAGATGTATGCCGAGGAGCGGCTAAAGGCTGAAATCCTCAAAGAGGC
>NZ_AUDG01000102.1 GCF_000425345.1 Rheinheimera baltica DSM 14885
TACAGTTTCAGCATGGTAGCCGGGTGATAACCTGGCCGCCCTGTTTGTTTTGCGCTAACTCTTTCAAAGCCAAGTGAGTCAAGCTGTAATCCATCAACAAAGATATCGACCACTCGGACAGGGTTATCTTCAGTAACGAAGTCATCAAGCGCCTCAGGGAGCAAGGTTACTTGATGTCTACCTTGGCCTTTAATATGGTGGGTCATATCAGCACACTTTGTTCTAATTCGTATGCTATTAATTTTAGTAAAGCGACAGCTAACTGTACTGCTTTATCAAGAACAATTGATCATATAAATCTATTGCTTAGACCAAAAGGTGATCAGCAGTTTTCACACAGCCTGCGCTCAAAGCAGATTCTCAACAAAAGCCGGGACTACCCGGCTTTATCATTCAAAACAACGCTAAATCAGCTGTATCCCGCCACCAAAGCTGCGGTAGATGTCTACCAAGCGGGTAAAGCTTTGCTGTTGCAGTTGCGCTAACTGATCGCGGCTGCGCAGCAGTTCGCGCTCGGCGTCGAGTAAGTCTAAAAACTCACCACTGCCTGCGTTGTAACGCTGGCGGGCAATTTGCACCGCCTTGTTACTGGCCTGCCATTGCAGTTCGGTGCTTAGCTGTTGCTCGCGGCTGAGGTTATAGCTTTGCAGCGATAACTGCATCTCGTTAATGGCATTAAACACCTGCTGTTCAAACTGCGCCAGTGCCATTTGACTGCTAGCCTCAGCCTGGAGAATGCGGGCTTTTACAGAGCCTAAATCTGCCGCCTGCCAGCTTAACGTTGGCGCCACTGCCCAGCTTTGGCTGTCACCGCCCAGCGTTAAACCCGGGCCGGAGATAAAGCCTAAAAAGCCGCGTACCGACAGATTAGGATATAAATCTGCTGTGGCTACACCAATTTGTGCGGTGCGGGCGGCCAGTAAGCGTTCGCTGCTGGCAACATCGGCGCGGTAACGCAGGTAGTTTTCCCCCGCTACCACTGCTACCGGCTGCTTAAGCTCTGGCAAATGTGGCACAGCACCGAGTTTTAACGTGCCGGGCCGCTGCGCCAGCAAGGCCGATAAGGTGGCATCTGCCGTTAACAGCGCCACCCGATAACCAGGCACTGCTGCCTGTACCTGATGCAACTGCACGTCTATTTGTGCCAGCTCCAGCTCTGATGCCATACCAGCTTCCAGCCGTGCTAATACAATGTCGCGGCTTTGCGTAAGGTTTTGCAGGTTCTGCTCTGCCACCACCAAACGTAACTGCGCGCCACGGTATTCACCATAACTGGTGGCAACCTGGCTGATTAGCTGTACCTGGGCATCGTGCCATAGAATATCGGCTTGCTGCGCATTGGCCTCTGCCGCCTCTGTTGCACGGCGGATTTTGCCGAACAGGTCGATGTCCCAACTTAAATTAGCGCCTGCGCTGTAACCCCGGCTTATTACGCCATCATCCAGCGGCGACACGGTGCCGTTTTCGCTGGCCTGATAACCGGCGTCTAACGTGCCTTTGGGCAACAAGTCGTTGTTGGCATCACGAAACACCGCATAAGCCCGGTCGACATTGGCACGGGCCTGCGCCAGGGTGCGGTTTTCCTGCAGTGCGCGGCTAATCAGCTGGTTTAGCACCGCATCGTCAAACGCCTGCCACCAGCTTTGTGCCTGCTGTGCCTGTTGGTACGGGCTGCTAAAGCTGATATCCGCCACGTTGGCCGGGGTTTGGTAATCCGGCCCGACGGCACAAGCACTTAATGACGCTGCTACTATTAACGCCAGCGCAGAATGGTTTAGCAATTTACGCATGATGTGCTCCTTTGGCGTCAGTATCGTGCTCGTCAGTTACTGCTTTGTGCTCACCACGCTTGGCCAGCATGTAATAAAACAGCGGGGTTAAAATTAAGCCGAAAATGGTTACGCCTATCATGCCGGCAAATACCGCCACCCCCATCGCCTGCCGCATTTCAGCACCGGCGCCGCTGGAGAACACCATTGGCACCACGCCCATAATAAAGGCGATAGACGTCATCAGGATTGGCCGTAAGCGCAGGCGGCCGGCTTCCAATATAGCGTCCAGTGCGCTCATGCCCTGGTCTTGCAGCTCTTTGGCAAATTCAACGATAAGAATGGCGTTCTTGGTTGCCAGCCCCACCAGTACAATTAAACCAATTTGGGTGAAGATATTATTGTCACCGCCGTACAACAGTACGCCACTCAGTGCTGATAACAGCGTCATCGGAATAATCAGAATAATCGCCAGCGGTAAGCTTAAGCTTTCGTACTGCGCCGCCAGCACCATAAACACCAGCAGAATAACCAGCGGGTAGATAAACAACCCGGCGTTACCGGCCAGAATTTGCTGATAGGTTAGCTCAGTCCACTCGTACGTCATGCCGTTTGGCAGGGTTTCGGCCAGAATTTTCTCAATCGCCGCCTGGGCTTCACCGGTGCTGTACCCCGGTGCCGGGCCACCGTTAATTTCGGCGGTGGTAAAGCCGTTATAGTGCATTACGCGGTCTGGCCCGGCGCTATTGGTCACGTTAATAAAAGAACCCAACGGGATCATCTCGCCGCTGTTATTACGCACTTTTAACTGGCCAATTTGCTCGGGCGTTTGGCGAAACTGCTCGTCAGCCTGCATATTTACCTGATAGGTGCGGCCAAACTGGTTAAAGTCATTCACATACACCGAGCCCATATAAGCCTGCAGCGTTTGAAACACTTCATCCAGTGCCACCCCCTGCTGTTTGGCTTTGGTGCGGTCGATATCCAGATCCAGCTGCGGCACATTCACCTGGTAGCTGGAGAACACACCCGCCAACTCAGGCGTCTGCCAGGCTTTCATCATCACCTGCATAGTCACCTTGTACAGCTCGTCATAACCGTGGTTAGCGCGGTCCTGTATTTGCAGCCGGAAGCCACCTATAGTACCCAACCCCTGCACCGGTGGCGGTGGGAATATCGCGATAAAGGCATCTTCAATACCGGCAAATTTTTGGTTTAATGCCGCGGCTATTGCACCGGCAGACATAGACGGATCGGTACGCTCGCTAAAGTCGGTAAGCGGCGTAAACACAATGCCGCTGTTCGGGCTATTGGTAAAACCGTTAATGCTCAGGCCCGGGAAAGCCACAGAGTTAGCCACGCCCGGTTGTTCCAGCGCGATACGCGACATTTCTTTAATTACCGCTTCGGTGCGCTCCAGTGACGCCGCATCCGGTAACTGCGCAAAGGCAACTAAATATTGTTTATCCTGTCCAGGTACATAGCCGGTTGGCGTAGTAGCAAACTGCAGACCGGTTAAGCCCACTAATACGACATACATTACGCCGACAATAGCGCCAAAACGGATCACCTTTTTTACCAGCCAGCCGTAACCATTGGATAAGCGGGCAAAGAAGCGGTTAAACGGGCCAAATAACCAGCCACCAAACAGCTTATCCATGCCGCGGGTTAAGGCATCTTTTTTCTCACCATGGCCTTTTAACAGCAGTGCCGACAGCGCCGGGCTTAGCGTTAACGAGTTAATAGCTGAGATAAAGGTAGAAATAGTAATGGTTAAGGCAAACTGCTTATAGAATTGCCCGGTTAAGCCCGACATAAAGGCGGTAGGAATAAACACCGCGGCCAGCACCAGCGTAGTGGCGACAATAGGGCCTGTTACTTCTTTCATCGCCTTTTGCGTTGCGGCAACCGGCGATAAGCCTTCGCTGATGTTACGCTCTACGTTTTCTACTACGACGATGGCGTCATCCACTACGATACCGATAGCCAGTACCAGACCGAATAACGATAACGCATTCAGCGAAAAGCCCAACAGCTGCATAAAGGCAAAGGTACCCACCAGGGACACCGGCACTGCCACCAGCGGAATTATAGAGGCGCGCCAGGTTTGTAAAAACAGCACTACCACTAACACTACCAGCAACACCGCTTCAAGCAGGGTTTTTACTACCGCTTCAATTGAACCACGCACAAATACGGTTGGGTCGTACACGATGTCGTAGGCTAAACCATCCGGAAAGCCTTTTGACAATTCAGCCATTTTGGCCCGTACATCATCCGAGATTTGAATAGCGTTTGAACCTGATGCCTGAAATATCGGAATGGCCACGGCGTCTTTATTATCCAGCAAAGACCTTAGCGCGTAAGTAGAGGCGCCAAGCTCCAGCCGCGCGACATCTTTTAACCGGCTTATTTCACCATTAGCGCCCACCTTGATAATAATATCTGCAAACTCTTCTACTGCCGCTAAGCGGCCTTTAACGTTAATAAGCAGCTGAAATTCGGCATCACCACTAGGCTGTGCGCCCAAACTACCCGCGGCGGCCTGCTGGTTTTGCTCACGAATGGCAGCAGTAATTTGTGCCGGTGATAAACCCAGCGCCGCCACTTTATTCGGGTCTAACCCTGAGGTATCCCCACAAAATTATTAGCTAAAACAAAAAGATGAACTCAGAAGGAACATTCATGGCGTTCGGTGATCAGATCAATCGCCAAACATCACTGAGACCAAACAGCCATGAATGTTCGCGCTATCTTGACCAATATCGTTTCATTTGTCACACCCAAAATGCATGCAACCAGACAAAAAGCAGTGATTGATTGCGTGCAAAGCCTGGCAAACGGCAGTGCCGCTACCGTCACCAGCATTGGCCGGGGTATTCAC
>NZ_AUDG01000103.1 GCF_000425345.1 Rheinheimera baltica DSM 14885
AGCAACTAACTGTGCTGATTTATCAAGAACGATTGATCATATAAATCTGTTGCTTAGACCAAAAGGTGATCAGCAGTTTTCACACAGCCTGTGCCAAAGCCGGACTGTGACCGCTCCCGTTTGTGCTGTCTGTTTGTTGTAGCCTGCTTTTTTTGTGATATGGGTGATATCATTCCCGGACACATTTTCCGTGGGGCATATACAATGAGCACACTCGATAACTGGTTTGAACAATTCCTGGCCACACTGCGCGAAGGTGGCTGGCTAAGTGTATTTACACCCCATGGCTGGGATCTCACCGCCAACACCAGTCGCACCAAGCTGGCGGTTCAACGAGATGTGCAAGGCTTTGATGAATTCGCAAGCGCAGGGGAGTGCGCCATCGAACCCGGTGATCCGGCGCTCAGCCTGCTTTATCACGGTTTGATGCATCCAGGCATTCACAGCCCGGCCATCCATTACTGGCCGTCATTGGAAGAGATCGATACCCTGGAAAATTATATTTATGCAGCGGCCTATAGCTCGCTCAGCGCAACCGGGGCGCAGGAATTACTGTCTTCCCTCGTTCCCGTTGTCATGACATACGAATACCGTGTCACGCAAAGAACGCCCCACCAACAGCATGCGGACATGGTGTTTTCCCGTACCGGCGTGGGCCGGGTCGGCACCCACGCGCCGGAATATATCCGTCAAAGACGCTGTTTCAACACGGCCCCGAACGACGACAGCGGAGGCACCCGGGTACAGCCTGCTCGCTACGGGGTTTTCTTATGTCGCCGGGAAACAGCGAACAGCGACATTGCGATACAAGGGGCAAAACACTCCAACGACGAACGTCGCGATTTTTATATGCCGGTATGCAAGCTGTTCGACGGTATGTCTTTGGCCGGCAATACTCTCCGCCTGGCATTTCGCCATTACCACCAAAGCGACAAACTCCAGCGTATGGTCGAGCGCGGCAAGCTCGTGGTCAATGATCGTTTTGATCTTCGACGGCCGCCTTTTTTCTATCGTTCGGACCGGGATAATTTCGTCGATTGCAGTGCCTCTGCCGGCAATGTGGTCGTATGGCGTCAACCACAAACCTTATGCCGTCCGGCAGAACAGGATGGCACTATCGCCTGCTTTAAGGTGCCCAAGGAAAGTCTGCTCTGGTTAAAAAAACTCTTGGACAAGTTGAAATGCAACACTTTCTATAACAACCGCCGCTACACCAGCCTGCGTGTGGGCCAATTCCCTTTTCTGGCGGCAGTGGATTACGCACTCAATGCACTGCTCGAAAAACTCGGCTCTGACAAGCGGGTCTTTTTGTCGCCACGCCAAGCCGGGGAATTCACCAACATACGCCATGTATTGGACGGCGATGGAAAAATACTGGACTTGAATCTGCTGTCCATCGGACAATTCAAGAGCAAGTTATCCAAGGGCGGCTATGACGCTGTGATGTACGAAGACCCTTTGGCCGAAGGTTTTGTCAGCGCCGATATTCAAGGCCTGGGGTTTAACTCAAACCCGGTCAAGGCGGCATATTCTCTGATGACGGCACCCGATTATATGCCCAGGGTGGGCAATATCTATATTTACCAGCACAAAAAAAACTTTGTCATAGGCGGCCCACGCGCCCTGTGCGAAGGTCGGCTGCCCGTCAATCTCCGCTTAACCGATCCCGCCACAGGCAACCCCGTCTTCACGCGGAAGGAAAATACAGTCACCGCCATCACTGCACGGCCACGCAAGCAACCATCTCCCAGCCAGGGGCAAATGGATTACGACAGCACCCATTTCATGACCGACGAAGCTTCAGACGTTTTTGCCCCCGGCTGGGATGTCACCTACACGCGCGATTCACTGTTTTCACAACCTTACTACCACACATCAGGCCTGGGCTCACCGTTTCTGGAAGACGTCAAGCTCTGCGCAGCCGCCAATGGCATGTGGCCTGCGGCATCACCGGACGCCGCACGGACATTCAAGCGCACCACCCGGACGGCACTGCCACTCACCGACGAAGAACTCGGCCTCGCTCCCGGGTGCGCTCTGCGCCTTCATACGTGCCCGGACGCAACTAAAATCAACGCCAGCGAGAGCACGCCGCCAAAACATGAGATTTACGGTTGGGACGGCGAATACGGCCCATACATAGAGGCACGGGACAACCTTTACGTGGTGAATTATGCGTCCATCGAACGCTCCGATTACCTGAGCAACTACGCCAACAAGCAGATGGATTTCGCCCAACTTCGGAAAATCTCCCGACCCGAAGCCAACCAGCGCATGGCCAGCCTAGCCCACGTCAATCAACTCCTGCTCGGGGAAACACCGTTAAAGGACAGCCCGTTCTGGCTGGTCAGTTTTGTGTGCGTCCCGCCCAAAGCTGATGGCGTGAATGATAGAGTGAAGTTCATTAACCTGCCCGACGAGTTAATAAAAAAAACCGGGCTCCAGCACGCGTTTCAAGATGAGCCCCAGGGAGGGTATTTCTACATCTTTGCGAAGTATTCCCAACCCACTTACGCCACCGAAGATCACAAGCGCCGTATACAGCCCGTTGACAGCCTGCATTTCGTGGCAGTCCCTCATGGGAAAGAGCCCCGCATCACCGAATGGCATCCCTGATAATGTGGTGGTTTACAGCAAAGCCGGGGCAAGGCCGGATAAAAGACCTGGCCGTGTTCGGCGATACCATCGCCGCCCATATAGCGGTACTGGCCGCTCTCGAGCAGGGTTTGACGGTGAGATGGGTGCGCACCCGGCCAGATTCACCCAGGCCGGAAAACCGGGATGCCGCCAGCGAATTTGATTCACTGGCACCCGAGGGCGTGCGCTACCTTTGTCATCTTCTGAATGAAGACGACATCCGGCAATTGCAGTTGGGGTATTTCACGGGCATCCATCGCAACCACCAATACCAAGCGTTCGATGTTACGCTCCTCGGACATGGCATCCAGTTCAACACCCAACAACTCAAGCACATTCTGCAACAAAAAGCAGGTGAGCGCGCCCAATGCCTGCTGGAGAGCCACCTCACCATCACCCCCGGTGCAAAACATTGGATGGTGCAAGACAAGCGCTCCGGTTTGGCTCATCCCTGCCGCTGGATCATCAACGCCCAGGGCGAATTCAGCGCCCTGTCACAACAAGCGCCCGTGTACTTGAGTGATGACCTGTGGATCGAACGTAAACTGTGCCCGCAGCAGGAAAAAAGCACCAACCAGGTCTTTTTTAACGAGACGCCCGAAGGCTGGCAATGGTCCGCCTGGGACAATCAGGGCAATTTGTGCGAAACCGTCTGGCGAAACCATCGCAAGGGATATTGCCAATCCTCCCAGGCTGTCCTGACCTCCCGGGCCTTCAATGCACGCTGGTACCAGCGGCAACACTGTCTGGAATATCTGACGGGCGCGCCCACGCCGATCCTGTTGACCATTCCCACCTTCGTGCGTTTTGACCCGGCCTGCGGCCTGGGTACCAGCCTGCACATTAAATCCGCACTCCATGCCATTAGCTGTATCAGGGAATGCCTGAGTCGGCCGGACAAGGCGCAACAGGCATTGGCACAGTATCAAGCCGCCATGCTCTCCACGGTGAAGGATATTACCGGGCCCATGGCCGATTTCTACCTAGGATACGGTATCCATGCCGGGAAATACTATATCCCCTGAGCCCTTCACTTCGCTTTTTAACATTACAAACCATCATTGATACGCAGAACTAACTAGTAATACTGTGCGCCGAAAATGGCTCTCGTTGGCGTGTTGTGTTTATAATTTTGCTCAAATGCTTTCGGCTAGAAGCCCATAGTGTGCTCTGATTAAAATTGAATGCCCGCTTTTAGAGCCAATACCGACATTCATATTTTTGAAGTGGGTTATTAAGAACGACTGCAATTCGCTCAAAGCGCATATCCGTTCTGGGCACAGGCTGTGTGAAAACTGCTGATCACCTTTTGGTCTAAGCAACAGATTTATATGATCAATCGTTCTTGATAAATCAGCACAGTTAGTTGCTGCTTTACTAAAATTAGTAGCATACCAATTAGAACAAAGTGTGCTGATATGACCTTCCATATTAAAGGCCAAGGCAGACATCAAGTCACCTTACTTCCTGAAGCGCTGGATGACTTCGTTACTGAGGAGAATCCTGTCCGAGTAGTCGATATTTTTGTTGATGGATTACAGCTTGATTCACTTGGCTTTGAGAGAGTTCACGCAAAACAAACAGGACGGCCAGGTTATCACCCAGCTACCATG
>NZ_AUDG01000104.1 GCF_000425345.1 Rheinheimera baltica DSM 14885
GGCCGGATGAGGCCGAAATCAGTGGCCGGATGATACCGAAATGGGTGGCCGACTCATGCCGAAATCGCTGGCCGGATCATCCCGAAATACGCAGCCGTCGCTAAAAGAGCTGGGTTATGGACATATGTATCCATTATTTTGTACCTCCGCAAAAGGCCGGCAAAGGTCTTCAAATTCGAGGACGAGAACGCATTTGTTGAATTGGAGAGTGAGCTGGAAGCGATGTTTACAAAGCTTATTGGGTGGAGCAATCAAGTCGATGTAGAAGCAACCGCTCAAGTTAAAGTATCTAGCTCAAGTTAATTATCAATACTGCAGTGTTAGCTATACTTGAATGCTATCAATATAGGAGTTTTAGCTATGCCCTATTGCCACACAGCATTCCACGCAATAACGCCAGAGCAAGTTGAGGTCGTGCTGTCTACATTTGCTCAGGATAACTTTGTCGGTGGGCGTGCTGCCTATCGATTAGTGGATGGTAGTTACTCCATTGATGCAGGTGAAAATGACATTCGTGCTATATATGATGAAGAAACCACCGCATTAAAGTTCATCTGTCGGCATAAGCGAGAAATGTCGTTTTACGACAAGAAACTTCAGTCTTTTGCCGCAAAACATGGCATTAACTCAACCACAATTTAGTCGGATGAGTTGAACCGGATTATTGGAGGAAAACCTGTGACTTCAGAACTTGATGTATTGGCCTTATCCGAAGAGGTTGAACGAGACAGTCAGTCAGGGGCGTTGTCTCAAGAGTTACTGTCTCAAGGACAAACGCTATACGGCACAAGTCCGCTTTACCCAGATTTTCTTATAAGAACCACACCCAATGGGCGAAAATCCCTTGGTCATTGGTATAACGGGGAGTTTATTGAGGAAGTCTGCGTCCTCTATTAGCACGAAGGCTGTCAATGGCTCAGGGTAGGTAGCAATTCTGAGCAAACTGCTTATCGGAAAACCAATTTTTATCAAAATGGATTCGTTATGTCACATCGAATAGTTAACAACGTTGGCTACAAGAAGATCTACCCGATGTCTCTGTATGAAGACGACTCGTTTTGCCACTACTGTGGCCGATCTCCCGACATTTTGAACCAGCTTGAATGGGATCATGTGCCCGCCCTTAATGTGAAAATACCAGAAGATTATACCGACATTAAGAAGACTCTTATAAGGGCTTGCAAAGAATGTAATGGCTTAGCATCTGATGTTCCTCATCTTGACTACCTAGAGCGTCATTTTTGGTTAAAAACTGCATACCTTAGGCGATATAAGCGATTAATTATGAACGAAGGTGCTGTCGAGGAGGAAGCGTCGCTTGACGATCCATATCTCAATGCAACTATCAACAATGCAAAACTAAGGTATCAACAACTTCTTGACGGAATCGGTTTTGGTATCAAAGACATATCCCAGATTGATTCTCCCATTCTGGAGGTCAGAACAAAAAAAGGGAGGAAAATAAGTAATTTACTTGTCGGGCATTTGCGTGGCTTTCCATCTGAGCAGGATGAACAAGATGAAGAAGAGCTAAAAACTAAAAAAAATGAAACGATAGTAGATTCAGCTCATGAAACTTCTGGCTACTGCAGTTACGATGATTTTGTTAGATTCATTGCTGCGGAAAACGAACTAAATGAGGTCATAGGAGGCCATGAAGATTACAATGAATGGGTAAGCAGCCATCCATCTAGATTTGAAATGTTAGAGCTGCCTAAATCGCCAGAAAAAGTATACATGACTACATGGTTTTTTATTCTTAGCGCAGCAAAGAAGATAATCAATGAAGGTAGAACTTTGGACAATTTTGATTGGCCTGAAGCTCCCTGTTCGCTAAATGATTTTATTTCCTGCTTGGTGTACGAGAGCAGCCTAGCTCTAATTTCTACTGAGTTAGATTACGTAAACTGGTGCTGTTTAAACCAAGACATAGCAACTGAATATGCACTACCACAAAATCCATGTGACGCTTATGAAACGGACTGGAGCTCGATTTTGTCGGCAATTGTTAGAGGCAAAGAAAAAAGGAAAATTAATTATTAATAGCACTCAATCAGACAAGGGACGCACGATTTTAACTGAGTTCGGAGTTTTTTTGATTCTGTTGTGCAATCTTTGATGTTGGAGCAAAAAAGTTGAGTGTTAACCTAACCCGAGCGAAAGGTCCTGATGGTCAAATTGTAAAAGTAGAGAATCTGTCTGAATCTCATCACGGTCTTGCATGTAAGTGTACATGCTTCGGATGTGGTGAGCCACTAATGGCGAGATGGGGGCCAAAGAAGCCTACTAAGCATTTCGCGCATCAAGGAAGTGATGAACGCATCTGTAAGAGCGCTCTTGAAACTGAAATTCATATCAGAGCAAAAGAGCTAATAGAGCAGGAGTTAAAGTTGCTTCTGCCACTTAATTTCAAGGCTGAAGATGGAACAAAGTACCGTCCAATTAATTTGGATAGTGTCCGGTTAGAAAATATGGTTCATGGCAGGGTGCCGGATTTGATTGCCACATCTGGCGGTGATGAGTACCTTATTGAAATAGCTGTTACACATTTTTGTGATTACGAAAAAATATCCTTTTATAAACAGCAAAAGCTCTCCTGTATCGAGATAGACATGTCTTCGGTTCGTAATGATGCAGACGTTGAATCAAGAATTCGCACTGTTTTGTTTGAAGAACCCGGAGGCCTGAACTACTGGATTTCGATAAACCCGTTGTCTGCATTTGGTATTGAAATGATGGACAACCTTCGCACTGAGGTCGCTGATTTAAGGCGAGAGCTCTCAGAACTAAAGTCGAAAGTTCAGGAGTATCAAAAACAAGAGAGAAATTTATATAAAGATATATCGAAATTACAATCTGATAAAGGCAAAGAAGCGATAGAGCTGCACCAGCTCAAATTACTAGGTTCGACTACGTCAAAACTCTACCAACTAGAAGCTATGATTTTGGATAAGCAGCAGGAGTTAACTGCGCTGGAAGAGACGATAAGTTCGGCACGTAGCAACAATCACGAACTTATTGGAATGCTTGATAGGGTTGAAGGTGAGAGAGCTTCGCTTTATGCCCGGCAGCAGATGTTTGAGTCTGAACGAACTAAATTTAACGATTATGTCAGCTCTAAAGAGAATGAGTTTGCAGCAAGGGAGCAGGCGCTGTATGAAAAAATCGATTTGCTAAATTCAGTAGAAACTGCACTTGCCAAGTATGGTATTAATTTAGAACAAGTGAGTGCTATCACTTCGATGCTGGAACAAAAAGCAAAACTAGGGAAGGAACTGCAACAACTAATTGTTGAAAACCAAGATAAGCTGAATGCAGCAATCAAGCAGGAGTACACTAGGTTAAAGCTGTTGCAAGAGAGGTCCTCCCGGCTAAATGTAGAAATAGCAGAGCAAGAAAAGGTACTGGAATTTTGCGTCAATGGAGTCTGTAAAAAAAACTGTGTAAGTGGCATTCTATCTAACTCCTTAGAAGGGATAAAGAATGCCAATTACAGACCAATTACTGGATCAGCT
>NZ_AUDG01000105.1 GCF_000425345.1 Rheinheimera baltica DSM 14885
AAAACGCACACTCATTATTTCAGCGAGGCACTAACAGTGCATACTGGCGAACCGCTGAAAGAGCGGAAAATATGAGTTTTTACACAGCCTGGGCAGCGGCCAGACACCCTACTCTCGTGAACAAGCTCAGGCAATTGCTGGCAACATACTCCAGGTAAATGACGGTATTTCGTCGATATACAGCCAATATGAACCTAATGGTTACGATAACCGCGACAGCGAGTTTGACGCCAATACCCCACACAGCTCAAAACAGGGCACATTGGAAGTATATTGGATCAGGGAAAACAATGGCCTGAAATTCATTCAAACCGAAGACCCGTCTATTAAATATTTAGACAACCGTAATGAGCTGGGGCTACGAGAGTCAGAGTGGTATTTATGCAGCCGCGATACGCTAAAACCCTGCTTAATGGAACCCTATGTATTTGAAATTGAACCCGGCAATGAAGCGCTTTTAACATCACTGGTGTATCCGGTTGTCACAAAAGGGACTTTCCGTGGCGTAGCTGGTGTTGATATGAACTTGCCCGTATTACAACAGGGACTGATGCAACAGGCTGGCAAACTATACGACGGCAAAGCACAGATGTATTTAATTACCGGGCGCGGCATGTTATTAGCCAGTAACCGCTTTGCCGACCAACTTGGCAGTGCGATGCCTAAACTCGATAACAATCTTTATAACCAGCTACAAAACGCGGGAACAGATGTATTTGAATATAACGACCAACTGGTGATTAAAAGCCCCATTCGCATTGAAGCATCCGGCTCACAATGGTTTAGCATTATTGCCGTACCCAAAAAACTGGCATTGCGCGCGGCCGACGAATTGGCGACGCAGCTAGCTGCTGATGCGCGCAGCACAGCGCTAACCATGGTCAGTTTTGGTGTATTGCTGCTATTAGGCATCATGGTACTTTTGACTATTTGGTTACGCGCTGCCACACGCCCAATCGCAGATATGAGCCAATTAATGCATCAATTGGCTGGGGCAGATGGCGATTTAACGGTTCAACTTTCGGCTACCAGCCACAGCGAGTTAAACCTGATGGCTGAGGGCTTTAATGCTTTCGCAGCTAAATTGCGCGACATGATCCAATCGCTAAAAAGTGCATCGGGTGAATTGCAGCAACAAAGCCATTTAATGGTTAACACCATCGACAAAACAAGCCAATCTACCTCAGTACAGGCCAGTGAAATTCAAAATGTGGTTACCGCTATGCACCAGATGAGCGCCACAGCTAATGAAGTTGCCAGTCTTGCCAGTAATACCGCGTCGGGTGCTCAGCAATCAATACAAGATCTGAATGAAGCCAACCGTTTATTGCAAAACACGGTGGATGAATTTAAAGATGTTGCACGCAATTTTGATAACAGTAGTAAGAAAGTGGCAGCAGTAGCCACCAGCAGTCAGGAAATTAACCAGATCACTGAAGTTATTCAGGCTATAGCCGAGCAAACAAACCTGTTGGCATTGAACGCGGCCATTGAAGCAGCCCGTGCCGGCGAACAAGGCCGTGGGTTTGCCGTTGTGGCTGACGAAGTGCGTTCTCTTGCCGCTCGCACGCACAGCTCGACTGATCAAATTAAAACGTTAATCGACGGTTTGCAACGTCAGGTTAAAGACACTGTCCAACAAATCAGTGTAAGCACGGCAAGTGTAGACAAAACCGTTGCGGAAGCAGAAGTAGCCTATGAAAAGCTGTCTATGGCTACAGCGGGTATGTCGACAATCTCAGACAATGCATTCCAGGTAGCTGCTGCTGCAGAGCAACAGAACCAGGTTAGTGAAGAAATTAACCGTAATGTTACCGCCATTGGTGATGCCACCAGAGAGTTAGAGGCATTGGCTCAGCAAAACCTGGGGATCAGCAATTCTATTGATAAGGTCACAGCGAAAATTGAGACACAACTGAACAAGTTACGCAGTTGAGGGCATATCGCTAATTCAAATATTAGCCAATTAGGGTAAACACGATGAAAGCAATATTGTTAGCTACCGCGCTATTAAGCAGTACCGCAGCGGCCACAGAAAATTGGAGCTTTACTTTAACGGGTGCCAATAATTACTTGTTTAATGGCGTAAGCCAGACCGACAAAAATCCTGCACTACAGCCAGGTCTGAATTGGGATGCCGGCAATGGTTTTTATGCCGGCAGCTGGGCATCAAATGTTGATTTTGGTGAAGGGACTAACCTGGAGTGGGATGTTTATGTTGGCTACTACACCGAGCTGAGCAATGGTTTGGGTATTGACGCCGGTTTTGCCCAATACACTTATCATGGCATGAGCGAAAGCGATAAACTGAATTTTCCAGAGCTTTATCTGAAACTGGCTCACAGTGGTTTTAACCTGAACCTATGGTACAGCTACGACTACTTTGGTTTTGGCGGTGGCCATTACGTTATTATGCTAAATAAAACTATTGCGCTTAACGATAACTGGTCATTGTTACTGGGTGTTGACCAATCTACTTCAACCGATACCGACAAGTATAACTGGGAAGGTGGTAGTAGCTTTGAACACTGGCAAATTATGCTGCAAACTCAATATGCAGGATTAGATATCGCTTTTGGTTATCATGACACCAGTTTAAAAGACCGCTGGGGTGATGCCGCCATTCTGCTGACATTAAGCAAAACATTTAGTTGGTAAGTTGGCTGAGCTGTGTTTTGGTTTAGTTCGGTTAAGCGACCGGCTTTTGTTTGGGTAAGCTTAGTGCCAATATTGTTGCCAATAGCGCTAATAAAGCAGCAATATTAAACGTTAAACTGGCACCATTGCCGTTTTGCCAAAGAATTCCAGAGAAGTAAGCGCCAATGGCGCCGCCGCCGCCAAAAATAATACCGGCATATAATGCCTGGCCACGACTGCGTAATTTCTTCGGAAAAAACTGCTGGATAAACTGCATGGCACAGCTGTGTGCAATGGCAAAACTGCCCGCGTGCAGCAGCATACTAAAACACAGTAACCACACATTGTCGGCAAAAGTGGCCAACAGATACCAGCGCAGCACAGTAACGCCATAACATATTCCAAGCAGCAAACGGTAGCTGCGGTTTCGCATCAGGTTGCCGGCAAAATAAAACGCCGCTATTTCCGCTGCGATAGACAAGCCTATAAACAAACCTGTCTCGGTACCGCTGTAACCCAAATCACGACTATATAAAGTAAAAAAACCATAAAACGGGGCAAAACTCATTTGCAACAGCAACGCAGCCAGCATAAAACGAAGTAACACACTGTTTTGCAATAATTTACTAAAGGATACGGTTTCACTAGTGAGTTCGGCAGCTACGCTGACCTGAGGCAACAAGAATAGGCTGGCTAACAACAGCAGTAAAAATAACAACGCCGATAAGGGTAAAAACTCGCTACCAATCGTGGTAGAACGACCCATTACTGAGCCGCCCCCACACAGATCCGGACGTGCGGAATTACCGCATCCGGCTCTTCAGTTATATATTCACTC
>NZ_AUDG01000106.1 GCF_000425345.1 Rheinheimera baltica DSM 14885
CGATTGATCTGATCACCGAACGCCATGAATGTTCCTTCTGAGTTCATCTTTTTGTTTTAGCTAATAATTTTGTGGGGATACCTCAGGTTCTAACCAGTATTCCTGAGTAGCCTTATCCTGCATTTCTTTAGTGAAAAAAGAGGCTAAGTTTCGACCTCGGTTTTTACTCTCATACATCGCAGTATCTGCATTTTTCATCAGAACTTGAGATGAGCTCCCATCCATAGGGAAGATGGTAATGCCGATACTTCCGGAAACTTGGACCATTTGGCCAGAAAGTCGATATGGCTTGTTTATGCTCGTTAGTAGTTTGTTTGCTATGGTCATAGCATCTTGAGAATCGGAAATCTGATCAATTAAAATAATAAACTCATCACCACTCACTCTTCCAACGGTATCCATATCTCTTAAAGCTACTGTGAGTCTTTTAGCAACTTGAATAAGTAAATCATCACCGGCATCATGACCTAATGTATCGTTAATCGATTTAAAGTTATCAAGATCTAAGAACATTAATGCAAATTTGTGATCCCCACGACTAGAAAAAAGTAATAACTGATTTAGTCGATCTATGGTTAGATTTCGATTTGGAAGCCCTGTCAATGAATCAAAGTTTGCTTGCCGCTCGATGAGTTCCTGTGCTTTTTTAGCTTCAGAAATATCACTGAATACCGCTATATGCCTGATTATTTCTCCCTCATCATTTCTGAGTACTGATAGTGAGAGCCACTCATTATAGAGTTCACCATTTTTACGTTTATTGGTAATTTCGCCATGCCAAGAACCTGTTTTTTTAAGTTCACTCCACATTTCTTTATAAAATGCTTTACTCTGCTTGCCAGAACTCAAAATGCTTGGGTTTTTACCAAGAACTTCATTCTCTTTATATCCTGTTATGGAGGTAAAAGCAGGATTGACTGAAATTAATATGTTGTTTTGATCTGTAATCATTGTGGCTTCAGATACAGTGTCAAACACTGATGCCGTCAAACGAAGTTTTTCTTCAGAGAGTTTGCGTTTAGTGATATCAAGTATCGATATCACAGCACCGTTTATCTCATGGCAGTTGTTATGATAAGGCATTATAGATATTAAAAACTGTTTACCGTCTTTTTGTGTAAACTCAGTTTCAACCACTCTATTATCTTCAAAAACCTGATGAATACTGCTAATCAAGTTGGGGATTTCATTCTTTGATTTTGTAAGCGCTAAATTTTGTGTTGCATTTGATTTTATGTCAAAAAAGTTCAATGCGACTGAATTAAAGTGCTTAATGACCAGGTCGTTATCTATAACAATAAGCGCTTGAAAAACCGAGTTTAAAATATTTTTAATGTCGGTGTTTGACTCCAGTAATTTTTCCGTTTTATGATTTAGCTCATCATTAACTATAAGCAACTCTTCATTAGATGCTTGCATTTCTTCACTGGTAGTTTCTAACTCTTCATTAGAGGCTTGCATTTCTTCATTAGATGCTTGCATTTCCTCATTTAGCGCCTGCAGCTCCTCATTTGAAGTTTCTAGTTCCTCAATGACTGTCTGCAGATTCTCTCTAGTTAGGTTAAGCTCTTGCTCTAATAAACGTTCTTTAGTTTCGTCACCTAAGGTTAATGCTGTTAGCATATTGCCTTGTTGAATATTTTCCACCTTTTGAAACGTGATCATCAGTAGTTTATTTGCTGAATCAGTATCACTTTCATCAAGACAATGAATAGCAAGGCGGTATTTAACCTCTTCGCTATTTTCTGTAACAGTTATAATAGAGCCAATATGACTTTTATTTGTGCGAGATACACGGCTGATGTAAGCCCTAATTTCAGCTCGAAACTCAGCTCTAATTAACGAATAAATACTTAAACTAGGCTTACCTGTTTTTACGGTGAGGAATTGACTACAGTCACCAAAAATTTCTATAGGGTCTCCATCTGCGGTAATTAAAACAGAGGCTGGTGCATATAATTCGTTCAAGCGTTCTTGAAGAAGGAGCCTATTAGATTTTTTATCTAATGTAATATTTCCAGAACGCCCTGAATGAACAATGCGACTAGACTTATTTAAAGAAGGATAGGAAGATTGACTGCCTGTTTTTTTACCAAAAATTTTATACTTGCTATCTTTTTCGGTATAGAGATTTTTATATTTACCGATGGCTTCGGATACGCCTAAAAAGAGTAGCCCACCATCAGAAAGACAGTAGTGAAATAACTTGAGTATATTATCTTGCAAGTCCAAATTAAAATAAATTAGTACGTTACGGCAGCTAACCATATCTAAACGCATAAACGGTGGGTCTTGCACTAAATTTTGTTTTGAAAACAACACACTTTCTTGTATGACTTTATTAACATGATACATACCGTCTTTAATCGTAAAATATTTACTTATGGTATGTTCATCTACATTTGACAGGGCTGACTCGGGATAGAGCCCAATACGTGCAGCCTTAACTGAATCTGGACTAACATCTGTAGCAAAAATACGAAGTGCATAATCGTTACCGCTAGCTTCGATTTCTTCTTTAATAATAATCGCAATTGAATAAGCTTCTTCACCTGTAGCGCAGGCTGGTACCCAAACACGAAACTCACTGCCAGAAGGTTTATTAAGCAGAGACTGTTTTACTTGTTCTCGCAGCGCGTCAAAAGCTTTTGGGTCTCGAAAAAAAGAGGTCACGCAAATAAGAAAGTTAGAAGCTAATTCTTTCAGTTCATTTGGATTAATGGTCAGAAAGTCATCATAAGCTTCAATATCAACTATTTGCTTTGCTGCCATCCTTCGGGCAATTTGGCGATTAAGTGTTGCCTCTTTGTACTGACTAAAATCGAGGCTTAGATCAGCAGAAATTTTTTGGATAATATGCCGTAAAGTAGAAGTTGAGTGTTTATTTTCTCTTAGCAGCGAATCTCTTGGTGAAGAGATAATAGAACGTAACTTTGGCCCAATTTCACTCGAAGATAAAATTAAATCTGCTCCTCCAATGTTTATTGCTGCATTAGGCATGCTTGGAAACTTGGATTCATCTGGATTTTGAGCAATTGTAATGCCACCAGAAGCTTTAATAGCTCTAACGCCATGAGAGCCATCACTACCTGTGCCTGAAAAAATTATACCTATAGCTCTTTCTTGCAAATCTTCAGCAAGACTAGGGCCTGTTGATCTTTGCTGTTTATAATTCAGCCAACCCACATTGGCAGCCATAATAGACAGCAAGCCAAGGCAAGTGTACTTGCATAAT
>NZ_AUDG01000107.1 GCF_000425345.1 Rheinheimera baltica DSM 14885
ATCGGTCAACCGATCAGGAAAATATTTCTTAACTGATCGGCATTACGCTTTTAGCGGGTTTTTTATTGAAGTGTAATGATGCGCGCATCAAGATTTCAGCTTACGAACTACGTCAATTATAACCATTGACATTCGATATAAAAAATACCCCATAAATACTAGCATGACGACATTAAACACACTGCCTGTACTCCAAACCAATAACTCATACCATGTTGATTTATCATAAAGTGACCAGCCTAATTCGTCATACCTTGCAGGTAATTCAATTATGATAAGCTGTATTAAGCGCTCACCAATTAAGTAAATCATATAGGTAAAAAATAGCGAACTGGACACCACATAACTGATGAATAAATTTTTCTCCGTCTTGGGGAGCTGAAGTTTACTGTTGGGGAGTTGACGTCTTTTTACCTTTGCAATCAGCCGGCCAAATTCGTTGCGTGTCGCTTCACGCAGATTGGCAATGCCTAGCGTATCACTAACTATCCAATAGCCGTCCATTCTAAAAAACGGGTTTAGGTTCCAAACGAATGCCACGTTGAGAATAATAATGACGTAATAAAAAACAGCCGAATCAGTCAGTGCCAACAAAAATACAAGTAAAGCAGTGTATACTGCTTGGAGATACATTCCTGCACAATCAACCACAACACGCTGGGATCTTTTCAGGCTCCATGCTTCTGATAGTTCGGCATAAAAAACCAAAAAGATGATGTACCACCCCACGCCTATTTCAACTTTACGGCATCCGAATCGATAAGCGGCCGCAGCATGTCCTAGTTCATGGAATAGAAATCCGATCCCGGCAACAGCAATTATCGCTACCTGCTCTTTTGCTGATAATTGCCAAATTGTATAAATTCCTCCGTAGTATTCAGTGAAAAATACGATTTGGGCAATAATGGCTGTAATGACTAACACCGCAGCAAATATCGGATGAAAAAATTTATGCAGCGTTCGCGCAAAAACGTTAACAATTGGTGGCGGAATTACTGGGATTTGTATCTGCATATAAGATGTTTTTTTGTGTACATTATGCAATTTTTCGCCGTCTAATTTGTCAGCAAACAGTATCCCTTTAGGCACTAAAAAGTCGTCGATGAGTGATGCAAATTTAGCTGCTTTGTCTGAAGGCACATGGTGCGCCTTGATGTCTTCCAACGACCTGGAACCATCGAATAGTTGAATAAACGCATAGACCTCATTCGGCAAGGTTACACGATAATCACGCTTTTCTGTCAGGGGCAGGGTGCATAACCAGCTTTCCTGCTGATTTGCATCATGAAACGGCGTAAAAATGATCTGTGGGTTTATCTTTAGAATCATAGCAACTGTCGGTAGTGAGAGGTAAATAAAAGGGCTTACGAAGTAAGCCCTTTAGTGTTTTTAGAAGGCGTGGCACTCTGGCATAGTTGGTTTTTCACAGCCATCAGGACCTGTCCAGGTACAGGTACTGAACTCGACACGATCTTCCAGTTCATTAATCGCAAACTCTTCAAAAATAGTGGTTTCATGGTTCATGATATTTTCCTTTTTTATTACTATTATGGCTTTATTGCCGTTGTTTGACTTTGTGTAAGCAAAATCAAATGCGTTATCCAACGTGCACCAGTTCATTCAGCACAAGTTGATCTAATATGTTTTGGGGGATGAACCCTTGTTGTATTAATGCCGTTTTAAAGGTAATAACCGGCATTCTCTTGGTATGATAAAACTGACTAAATACATCACTTAACGACGCGGGTATTTTGAAGCCTTTGGCCAACTTCGTATTTACCCAGTAAAGTTCTCCCTTGAGATAAAGTGACGATACTGTTTTGGTGTTGACGGCTAAAAATTGAACTGTGCCAATATCCGTTGTGACAAAAGGCTTAGGCCCCGATGTTTCAAAGGTGGTATGTTTCGCAACCCCTTGTATCCAGCGGTGTAAACAATGTGCAAACTCCCAGGAAGATGGGGCTTTTAAAACTGCATTTTCCAACCCTGCATACAATGTCTGCATGATGTGCTGAGGTGCTTGCTGTTTACCATTTTTTGCAATTTCGATGTTCGGTTCAATTAAACGGCCGAAGTTCACATGTGGAGCATCAATAGATGCACTGCTCATCACCGGCAATATTGGAAAATTCAATAGCATAGAAAGGCGGGCTATTCCGGCTTTTACCGCGATACTGTAGTTAAAATAATTCACGTTTACTGTGCTTTGTGTCGAGGAAGATGATGTTGGGCCCATATTTCCGTCAACATAAATACCGCCGACTCGTCCACTTTTTAAGGATTTAAAAACCGATCGACTTACTTGATCGTCTTCGACTTCGATAAGTGAGACTTGGCTGGCAATATCCGGCGATGAAGCGGCGACCAACTGCTGTAGATCTTCATAAGCTTTGCCTGCGATCGGAGCAACACTCGGAATGTTCATGGTGACAAGGTCAAGCAAAATATGCCGGTGCGCACCGTAATGAAATAAACCCAGGAGTAAACCGCCATGATGGTTTACTAAACGGTGAATATAGTCACAGTCCCATCCGCTTAAGTAAGGGCGCATTGCATAGTCTTTTTGTTGAAATTTTGCGATGTAACAGGCCAAAGTGTCGTCAAAATGAAGCTGTTGGGCGAATTTGCAGTGAAAAGCTTGATCAGCAATAGTTGATACTTCGTTCTCGGTGAATTTATCACCCAAAATCCCTTTGAAATTCATACGATAGTAGTCTTGCATTTCACGCTGTAATTCTGACTCAACCATCACTTTTCCTTCGTGCTAATTGCCAACAATTGTTTGGTGCGTATTTCGGTTTGTCCGGCCACCTGTTCCGGTTTCATCCGGCCAGGCATTTCGGTGTGATCCGGCCAGCATGATCTGACCTTCGTTTAT
>NZ_AUDG01000108.1 GCF_000425345.1 Rheinheimera baltica DSM 14885
ATATATCTACTATATAAGCAGAAAACTCAAACACCGGGCTTGTCCAACAACAGGATTAAGTCGCGGCTGCGCGCGACCTATCCTTGTTTATTAGGTGACTCTGCGCCTTCGCCAAGCAATATAGGCAGTATGTGTTTTCTGCTAAGCTGATGGTGTGTGGCATTTTTATATTTATTGTCATGTGCATTTAGCAACAGAACGATTAAGAGATTTCGATTCGGAACCAATTGAATCAGAGCGGTGTAACCATAATCAGTGCTGCCACCCATCTGAACGATGGATTCACCACTGATTTCGACCTGCGCTAAACTCCCCAGCAACCATCGTTCATTTGCTTTAGAAAAAGCTAAGTTTGACGCCCCTGCGGGGAACATTGCTCCGTTTTTAAGTGCATCAGACCAAATAGCTAAATCATCAATTGACGTAACCATACCACCGGCCCCAATGAGCGCCCAGCTTAAGCCTTTTTCAAAAGTGGTACGGCCTTGGTCATCTCCCCCGTAGCCACGAGATAGGTCGTTTGAAGATAATCGTTGATCTTGATAGAAGCCGGTACTATTCAAATTTAACGGAGTCAATAAGTTGTCGTGAACATAATCCTGAAATGATTTATCGCTCACTTTCTCGACGACAGCCGCCAACAACGTGTAGGCAGCGTTTGAATACGCGATTTTCTCACCCGGCTTGGCAATTAACGGCATTGCTAAGATTCTGCGTTCAGCCTGAGCTTTATTCATCAACTCAAAGTCAGAATCATTATGAAAATTATCCAATCCACTCGCGTGCCCCAATAGCTGCATAATTGTAATCGACTTCACTTCGTCAGGCGCCATTGGATAAAAAATCCCAATACTGTCGGAAAGTTGCAACTTTTCATTCTGGACAAGTTGTAGCACTGCGGCTGCTGTAAATGTTTTTGCAATTGACCCCATATCAAATATAGCTGCAGAGCTATTTTTCACAGAACCTTCCCTGTCAGCATAGCCATAAGCACTCTTAAACAAAACAACGTCATTTTGAGCAACTAGAACAAGCCCATCAAAAGTGCCCGCCATATGTTCTTGCTGAAGTTCATAAGCCAAACTAGCGATTACGGCTTTTTCAGACTGAACAATTGAAGACACATTACGATGGCCAGATACCGCACTACAACTTGAAAGTACAAAGGCGAATATAAAAATGGCTAGACGATTCATAGTGTTTATAAGTTACCTAACGCCCGCCACAAACGCGAGCAACTTGTTGCGAGTCGAGCGCCCAACGGGCGCGTTTTTGATGGCGATTGTTATGTGCCCCTCTCTACATCAGGCTCGTACCAGATACCATACTTATCACCTTGCCACTTCAACAAAGAATAAAAATAGGCTATTGCCAGCATGACAATTCCGCCAGTTAAAGCCGCCTCATTTACCAATCCAACGCAACAAAATATAAAACCGGCAATGTGCGATATTATCTCTGCCCGCTTTATTGATTTGCGCTGAGTCCGCACGTGTATATAGTTTAGCCAAAACCAAATTTTTAAAAATAACGGTAACTTCTGCCATTCATTTGTGCTTTTATCTATCATAAATTTCTCCTGATTCAGTGTTGTCACATCGACATCAAGAGCCGCAGCAAGACATTTTAATGATTCAAAACTAGCATTGTGACCACTCTCAATACGCTGAATGGTTCGAACATTAAGCCCGGACATTTGCGCTAATTGCTCTTGAGAAATATGCCGACTAAGTCGCAGTTCTTTTAAAATCATCAGATGGCTCCTGTACTCCTGAACCAAGAGTGTTACTTATATTTTCATCTGTCAGGTACGTAAATTACCCGACAATAACCCGACAGCTGCAGAGTTAGCGCACATAACGTTAAGCTAACGGGCAGCAAAGCGGCGGCATAATAGCGCAGCGCCGCCGCGTCGCTGTCCCAGTGTGCCACACAGTGGCACACGTGTTTAGCGCTTTGTTATGTTCCTTTTTATGGTAAAACCGCCTCTTCCAGAGTTACCACTCCATGCACCATCTCGGGAATAAACTTTTGTTTGAATATCCACAGGGGACTTATCTTTTATTTCTATTGTGAAAATTCCGTTTTCAGAATGCCGAATATTCAAGTCTATTTCCTGTTCAAATGCGATGTTATCCAAGAGACTAACTTTTTTAACTAGTACGTCTTGTTCATAGACGTAGGCATTCAAAAATAACTCGGCCTCATCTCCCTCTATGTAAAGATGGAAAGAGTCATAGCCAGGGATCCCAAGCCCATCGTATTCGCTAATTAGCGCAGCACCACCCGTTTTAGGCTTAGGGTAAAGAAAAGTATACCCACCCTTATACTTCTTGTTTGAAGGAGTCTCGCCATCAATCGCGTAGATCGTCAATTCATACGGCGAGTGAAATTCTTCATTTATATTTGCGCATGCATTAAGTACAGCGCAAAGAAGTATCAAAACAATTACAGAAAAAGAGATTCTAAGTTTCATAAGAACAATCGTGGTAGAACGACCCATTACTGAGCCGCCCCCACACAGATCCGGACGTGCGGAATTACCGCATCCGGCTCTTCAGTTATATATTCAC
>NZ_AUDG01000109.1 GCF_000425345.1 Rheinheimera baltica DSM 14885
CGCAACACTCGATACGGGTGGTCAGTTACACCTTACCCGACAGGGACTTACACCCTGCAAGATGCATCAAGCTTTGCTTGACGCACTAACGCCCGGCTCACCGAGCAAATTTTTGATGGCGGCTTTTTTGCTGCGCAGCGCAAAAAAAGTGACAGCGGAAATTTGTCCGGTGCAGCCGTTTGTTAGAGCCATTTTTGTTTTGGTCCCGTCTTTTCGTTTAACCATGTAAGTGCACAACACATAAAAAGAGAACCCAAAACCAGAAAACTACTGGCAACGCTTACAATGAAAGCACTGTTATCAAAACCATGCTTATATGCGAGTAAGCCAATTGCTGTTGGTATGGCCCCTGCAATAGCTCTGTAAATACTGTGTATTGTAAAACCAACTTGATGTGAAAACCGATGCGCAGCACTAAAGAAATTGGACACTTGTTCTTTAGTTTTTAAAATGTTTTTGTTGATTGCCCAAATGAATAAATTCAATAAAAACAAGTAAAAGAAATAGATAACTACAGGATCACCTGGATTAAGCGCTGAAAGAGTTTTTACAACATCTGAACTTGGATTTGAATTAACCACTATAAGTAATGGCAATGCACCAATCAGCAGAGCAATCAGAATTTCCGATATCAATAGCTTGAGTATACTCACTGTGCCTCCTTGCTCTAACGCCCAAATTTAGCGCGGAAATCCGCGCAGCGGGTTGACGTCGCAGCCAGCGCTTTTTGCTGGCGATAATATTTGTTTGTTAGGCATAAATTACCACTGACTTGTATATGCCATAAATAATTAAGAAAAAACCTAAGACAAACGCCCAGATTGGTAATGCTCTTAGCATTATTACTTGCGCTTTTGTCTTACCTGGAAACTTTGCAGTGCCTGCAAATAGCGCCTGTTTTTTCAGGCCCTTAAAATTAAAAAAATTCTTTTCGGTATCCATTTCTATATGCGAAGTCAGTCGCCACATAATGAACTGATATATATGAGCAATCAGGAAACAACTCCACATAACTGTGGATGATACTTTTATGCCAAGGAAAGATGGTTCCTGAGTGTCAGACAGCACCAGTAATAAGGCAACTGAAAAACTCAACAACACATTTCTTCTATATAGCTGAGCATCCTTACTGAAATCATCAGGATCAGATACCGTTGCCTTTACTTCAACTTTTGGGACTTTGAGGTTATCAGCCATGTAAATCCTGTTTATGCCTAACGCCCGGCTCACCGAGCAAATTTTGTTGGCGGCTTTTTTGGAACAAAAAAGGTGACAATAAAATTTGTCCGGTGAAGCCGCTTGTTAGCCATATTTATGCGATTTGTTCAATTCTGCATTTTTGGCACAGAGGATAGTTATTAACTAACTCCGATATTTGTGATTTCATTTGAGAAAACGAAGTACCATACAAATAAAAAGCCGTTTCGGTTGGGCCTTGCCAGTAACTGTAGACCTTGCCATTACCTTGCGTAAGCCGATCAAGCTCACTGTACACATGGTTGGAGTCACTGTTTGCATATACCTCGGCGTCTAAATCGGTACCATTTAAGTAAATTGCTAATCCTTCTAAAGTACCAAACTCAATTTCGGAATCAGTGGCTTCTACTTTGATTTTTGACCCTTTTGGGACACCTATTTTTTCAAGTGATGATCTGATTAATTCGACAGTATCATCGGTTGAATTTTTAACCTGGATTTCTACATCACAATACTCGAGTTCGCCAGATTGGGATTGAAGAGTGCCACCACCAGAAACCTCACCGATAGAGTTTTTCGAGAGAATTTCATCAAGAGGATCTTCGTATATTTCACCTCTGTGCATTGGCTGAATACGAGCATTAATCGTAACCACAATAAACTCTGGTTCAACCTCTACCTTTTTTTCCTTTTTCTTGAATAATCCGAACAATGTTCGATCTCCTTTTTGTGGCTAACGCCGCAAGCAGCGGCGAGCGATAGCGAGTCCAGCACCGAAGGTGCGTTGCTGCCTTGCCTTGTTAAGTGCATTACCTGCTAGGGTCAAAGTAGTCGAAGCTATCATTCGGAATCATTTCACCTTTAAAAAAACCTTCAAAAACTAGCTGCACTCTTTCTCTGCGGTCAAATACCTGGTCAGAATCCAAGTCTTTAAAGGCGAAGAAGTCATTTTTGTTGTGGTGTGCTTCAAATGTCATCATTAGATAGCTAAAGATTCTAGCTATCGGCCAAGCAATCTCTCTAGGTATGCAATCGTCGTCGCCATGTTTTATTGCAAGGTCGTAGATCGCGTTATCTAGTTTCCAGTATTCATCATCGTCCCATATGTGAGACTCATGAAGTTTTGATATGAAAGATTGCTCATCAAATAACTCGCTTGATGCCCAATTCCTAAACAGATCTTCGATAATGTAATCTCCTGAGCACTATCGTGGTAGAACGACCCATTACTGAGCCGCCCCCACACAGATCCGGACGTGCGGAATTACCGCATCCGGCTCTTCAGTTATATATTCACTCGT
>NZ_AUDG01000110.1 GCF_000425345.1 Rheinheimera baltica DSM 14885
GAGAACGCAGTTATCCAAGGACGCTAAAGGTATCGAAAAATCGCTACCCGGTGGCCAAAAGTAAAAATGCCGCTCACCTTAAGTGAACGGCATTAGCACCTAAGTGCGGTTTTTTATTACTCTGAACGGCATTATCCAGCAAACTGATAATAGGTTGGTGAACCCGGACCAACCGGTAACTGCAACACAAACACCCAAACATAAAATAGCAGGGTCCAACCGACAAAAAACACCAGCGTATACGGTAGCATTGTCGCAATTAACGTACCGATACCTAAATCCTTTTTATAGCGCGATGCCACTGCCAATATTAAGCCAAAATAACTCATCATCGGCGTAATAAGGTTAGTAACTGAATCACCAATACGATACGCCGCCTGTATTACCTCGGGCGAGTAGCCAACTATCATTAGCATGGGCACAAAAATAGGCGCAAAAATAGCCCATTGCGCTGACGCTGAGCCCAGTGACAAATTCACCAAAGCACACATGCCGATAAAGAAGAAGAATAAACCCGGCCCGGTTAAGCCAATATCCTGCAATAACGTCGCGCCGTTTACCGCCAAAATTGAGCCTAGATTAGACCAACCAAAAAAGGCGACAAACTGGGCAGCAAAGAATACCAACACAATGTACAAGCCCATAGAGCTAATGCTTTTGGCCATGGCGTTAATCACATCACGGTCGGTTTTCATCGTGCCGACACAGCGGCCATAAATGTAACCCGGTATAGCAAAGGTGATTAAAATGAACACCACTATACCTTTTAAAAACGGAGAGCCTGCCACTAAGCCTGTTTCCGGGTGGCGTAATGGCCCCCACTCTGGTACTACACTGATTGCTAACAATATACCCAGCGCCAAAAATGCCAGCCCGGCGGCTTTTAAACCGCGTTTTTCTTCTGTGCTAAGCTTTTCCAGTTCAGGCTTGCCTAAATCAATCGCGGCTTCGCTTACATCGTATTTACCCAATTTAGGCTCTACTATTTTCTCGGTAACAAAAGCGCCTAAGCCGGCAATAAAAAACGTACTGACAATCATAAAAAACCAGTTTGCTTCCGGCCCAACGGTATAATTCGGATCAATCAAATTTGCTGCAGATTGGGTAAAGCCGGCCAACAGCGGATCAACGGTACCGATAAACAAATTAGCACTATAACCACCAGACACACCGGCAAACGCTGCAGCCAAGCCAGCCAAAGGATGGCGCCCAAGAGAGTGAAAAATAACTGCAGCCATTGGTATTAATACCACATAGCCCAGTTCTGACGCCGTGTTAGAAATAATACCGGCAAACACGATGGTAACCGTAACCATGCGCTTCGAGGCGCCCATAACCAACCCGCGCATCGCGGCAGAAATTAACCCGGAATGCTCAGCAATACTCACGCCCAGCAGTGCTACCAGCACCACGCCCAGCGGCGGAAAACTGGTAAAGTTGGTTACCAGGTTAGACACTATGCGCTGCAAGCCATCAACACTGACTAAATTAACAACGCGGATTACGCCATCTGCTGCTCGCCCGGCAGTGCCTTCTGGCCTGGGATCTATTGCACTTACATCAAAGTAAGCCGCTATACCGCTACCTAACACCACTGCCAAGGCAAAGCAGGCGAATAAGGTAACAGGATGAGGTAGTAAATTACCGAGAAACTCGACGGTATCAAGAAAACGGGTAAACCAGCCGCGTTTGCCGCTGCTCACCGCTGATCTATTGTCAGACGCTGACATGGAATATCCTCTGTGTAGACCTTGTTATACGCAACCGCCTTTAACCGCCTCAGGAAAACGAGCATTTATACCCAACAATTACCAAATACCTAGTTAAAACCCTGAAAGCGTATTCTTTTTACAAAAAAACAGGCTGCTGCGAACGAATTATTTTTATTGTTAAGGCGAAAATGTACCACAAGCACTGGGAGTAGAAAACCATAAGCCAGATTTTTCGAGCCTTAGTTATGGCATTTAAGTCAAACACAGCATTCATTGAAAAATGCCGACATAGCACTAAAGTACCGTTGCAGCGAAGCGTTCTGGCTTCTAGCATGATTACAAGCAACTTACTTTGGAGACACACTATGCAGGTTCTTGTTACCGGTGCTACCGGCGGTATCGGTTTTGCTATTGCCAGCCATTTTGCCGCTTTGGGCCATAATGTGGTGCTCGCAGATCTGCAACAAGACGCTATTAACAGCAAGGTGGCGCTACTTATTGCGCAAGGCTTTAGTGCCAGCGGCCTGGTGTTAGATGTTACCAACGCTGAATCCATTGCCAGTGCCGCTGAGCAATATCAAATTGATATTTTGGTTAAATCGTGGTAGAACGACCCATTACTGAGCCGCCCCCACACAGATCCGGACGTGCGGAATTACCGCATCCGGCTCTTCAGTTATATATTCACTCG
>NZ_AUDG01000111.1 GCF_000425345.1 Rheinheimera baltica DSM 14885
GTGAATATATAACTGAAGAGCCGGATGCGGTAATTCCGCACGTCCGGATCTGTGTGGGGGCGGCTCAGTAATGGGTCGTTCTACCACGATTGTGAGCCCATGAAAAGAATTTTATGTTCTATTGCTATATTTTTATTGTTAGTCGGTGCGGTCTATCTAGGATTCGTACAATTAGATAAAAAGTTTATGGCAAGTCAGCTCAGTGAATGTGAAGAAATTGTTGAATTTTTAAAACATTACAAAATAGAAAAAGGAATATATCCCGATGTTGGTTCGGAAAAAGTAATTGTAAAATCTAATAGGTGTAAATATCATCCTGATAAAGAATTAGAGAGCTTTATACTAATTGTTGATGGTGCTGTTTTTACAAAGCATGCTTATATTTATCAAGCAAATGGCTGGGTTTATACAAACTAAATCACATAACAATTTGTTCCAGCACGACCCAAAATGCGTCGCTTGTCTGTGTACTCGCTGCGCTCATTATCACACAGCCAATCGCCACTTTTTGGTCGGCTGAACAAGGCGTTAGCCGACAAAATGAAAATTCGAGATAAAATTTATAAAAGATATTATCAGTTGGCAAAGTCATATCTGCGGACTTCAGACATCGAAGCGGATACATTTGCCAGTGCTATTTCTAATAATCATTCCTTATTGGGTGGTTTCTGCCATTTTTGTTTAAGCCCACAGGCGAGATCGGTAGATGTTAATGCTGCAATCATTAAAAGATGGTTATCTTCAGTGACGGAACTTCTTGAAATTGCCAGCATTATCAACATTAAAGCAATTGAACCAGGATCTGTTCAATCTATGGGTGAGCTAGCGATCAAAAATATATATGACGTTACAACGACAATAGGTATTAGCTATTGTCACCTTGATACTTCAGAGGCTTCAGAGCTTGCAAATTGTCTGAGTCGGTCCGCAAGCCCTGCGTTCGCATATTATCAAACATGCATGTCTCCAGAACATCACACGTTAAAAAGTCATGCAGCAATGCTAAAAACCTTTATTAATTGTTGCTTGATTTATGCAGCCGCGGCAAATGTATTGTTTTTTAAAAATAATGTCGGCTAACAATCGCCATCAAAAACGCGCCCGTTGGGCGCTCGACTCGCAACACGTTGCTCGCGTTTGTGGCGGGCGTTAGCTTGAAGTTGTGTTGCGATATTTTTTACAAAGGAGTGGTGAATGAATGTTAAAAAAGATATTGGCTTAATATTTACAGGATTTGTGTCTTTATTCTTTAGTTTTGTTTGTTTGGCAAACGAAAAATCTTACACCACTTTAGAACAGTCAAATCTAAAGAAAGCTATATATTGCATGGAGATATTGGAAAGCAGAAACGACCTTAAACCATCTCAAAGGATTGATATTCTGCGTGATGAATGTTACTCAGAAAGCTTTCTTGAACATTCACCTCATATAAGCGGTGGCAGAGATGGGCTATTTGAATTATTTCTAGGTCGATACAAAGAGTTTCCTGAGCTTTCTATGGCTATTAAGCGAAGCGCATCTGACGGAGATCTAGTTTGGTTACACCTGCATGTTAAGCGCACACCAGACACTCTGGGCGCCGCTTTGATTCATATCTTCCGCATGCAAGATGGCATGATAGTAGAGCATTGGGGGGTTGGTCAGCCAGTTCCTGAAAAACCTAAAAACAATAACTCTATGTTTTAATTTATTTTGTAAATTTTTAAATTGCACGGCTGGCGCTGGTTGTTGCACGGTTCGCTAACAATGCGCGGCACTCGCGGCCTGCGGCTGCTGCGACGTAAAACCGCAGGCGGTTTTACGCGCGTGCGCTAATCGTTAGCCTAAAGGAGTTGCTTTGCTAATCATCGCGTCAATGCTACTTGTGCTATGTGGGTTTGTTCACTCAATCCTTGGCGAAAAGTACATACTGATACGTCTATTTAAAAGAGACAACTTGCCACATCTTTTAGGAAGTGATCAGTTTACAAAAGGCACCCTTCGATTTGCATGGCATATAACAAGTTTAGCTTGGTTCGGTTTTGCAATACTTCTGGTGTTAATGCCAGAATCAGCTCCGTTGCTTCTGACCGTCAGCGTTGTGTTTGCCCTTAGTGGAGTATTTTCAGCCTATTACACAAAAGGAAAACATTTATCATGGCTAGTTTTTTTCGTAATTAGCGGGTTAACGCTGGCGAGTGCGGTTAATGGCTAACAAACGCCAGCACACCGCGCCTGCGGCGCTGGACGAAACCTCCCCCAATAAAGTAGACGCCTATCAAAACGATGAGGTAGGCAAAAAATGGCTAAGATACTCAGTGATCAGAGGGTTGTAGAATATAGC
>NZ_AUDG01000112.1 GCF_000425345.1 Rheinheimera baltica DSM 14885
ATTGATCTGATCACCGAACGCCATGAATGTTCCTTCTGAGTTCATCTTTTTGTTTTAGCTAATAATTTTGTGGGGATACCTCAGGATCTGACCCCGTTTATTGACTGCTTAAGGCTGAATTGATTGCGAAAAGTATCTAGGGCAGAACGAATTTACTGAAAAAGCGCTACGACCTCATTTTCCTATTGGTTATTTATTATTCCCGCTGAGATTAATTACTTATATGACTGAAATGTATTTATCAAAGTTGTCTTCGCTTAAAGAGGATGACTTTACCAAATTAATTTTGAAGCCTCTTTTCGAATCAATGGGGTATGGGCGAGTTGACTTTCATGGTGGTCAATATGAAAGAGGTAGAGATTTAATTGCTCAGCGTGAAGTTCCCCCAAGAAAAGATCCGTTAATAATTTACGTGCAATCAAAGAAAGTTGAAGACATACAAAATGTTAAAGAAGGAGTTAAGTTTAGTACGTTAATGCATCAGTTGAGGCAGTGTTGCTTTGAAAAACTGAAGCTAATCGACGGCACTGAAGCGAGAGCTGATCACATATATCTTGCATGTCCTGAAAAAATATCTTCAAGATTAACTGAAGAAATATTTTCTCATCTTGAGGAATATAAGAACAAGTTAACCGTATATGATGGCCCTCAAATAATTGAAGATATAAAAAAATACAACCCGTCATTATTAGGGCTTCTGACGTCAATGAAAGATAAGTTAGCCTCATATTCAAATGATTACTTGATCAATTCTGAACTGCTAAGTGCGTTAAAGAATGATGCATACGTTGAGCCGGAGCGTTTTTACAGTGACTTAAGCTTTTTTGTCGGTTCTATTGATAGCAACTGCCTTTTTCATCTAGAAGTAGATGTCTCAACGGATGAACTGGCAGTTTCAAATGACGAGTGGGCAGCCTTTAAAAAGGAAGTAATGTGGTTTTACAATAGCTATGGCTTGTCAATTACATCTAAAAGTCTTAACGATGTTTGTCATTTGTATAATCAACAATTGGAAAAGCATCAATCCAGTAAAAACAAGATGTTGATTATAGATATTGATTCTCTTGAATCTGATATTTCTGATTTGCAAAATAGCATAAAAAGCTCAAATGACTCACTTTCTGCTTTTTTAAAGGGTAATATAGTAGGTAGAACTTCGGCAGCCGGTAGCAAGGATACTTCAGAGACTACAAAAGAGATATTAGAATCTATCTCTAGTGTGACGGTGTTAGAGGAAATTGAGAATGTAAGAGCTACATATTATTCAGCTAATCTCCCTACCCATATTGCTAAAGAGGTGTCAAACCAGATTGAATGGAAGATAGACATACTAAACAAACAAAAAGAAATTAATAAGCTTAGGAAAAATTTAATACCAGAACCACTTTACATGGTTTCATTCAACAAATCAGAGATAGAGAATAAGTTTAAACTTATAAAATCAAAATACATCGAAGCAGTTAATGAAATAAATGAATCTAGAGCTTCAATTAAAAAGATAAGCGATTTTCTTGTTAATATCGAAAGTGAACTTAGATTTATATCTGAATTTGTTGATCATGACTTGCTGTGTAGGAAGAGGATTAAAATTAGGCTTAATAAGCGCGAAAATGACAGGATTTGTATTTCGCCACATACTATATTGGATACAGGCTTTGACGTAGCGGTTTATGGCGGTGCAGGCGTTGGAAAAACAACAACATTGCAAGTTTACGCCAGGAGTAAACGTGGAGGCGATATAGTCTACGTGCCGTTGAATAGAGTTCTTGGCAAAATTAACCAGTACGCTCAGAATTACGAAGGCCGTGATTACTATAGGCACGAACTTGTTTTTAAATCGATTTTAATAAGTAAGGATATAACCCCTACAGCTGATAACATTGCAGATGCTAAGTGCACCTTACCCAAAAACACAGTTTTAATTCTAGATGGGTTGGATGAAATATACTCATCAGTTCCTGAAATAATTAATGAAATTGATTTGTTCAAAAAGTCCAACCCAACCATTCAAATAGTTATTTCTAGCCGAGACTGTGTTAGCTATTTGAAAGATATAAATTTTCTCGGAATAACATTGTTACCTTTCACTAGAGAGCAATTAGAAAAATTCATCAATGGCTGGTTTGGTTGCAATAAGAAAGCTAGTGAATTGATAAATACAATTAATGAATATAGCCTATTCGAAGAGTCTGTAAAAAAAACTGTGTAAGTGGCATTCTATCTAACTCCTTAGAAGGGATAAAGAATGCCAATTACAGACCAATTACTGGATCAGC
>NZ_AUDG01000113.1 GCF_000425345.1 Rheinheimera baltica DSM 14885
ACTGCAGCACCCCGTGGCATGGCGCGCATTATAGGGCGTTTTGAAACTCGTGCAAGGGGTTATTTAATAAAAACATAGCTTTTTAGATCGTTCGCTGATTAATTGCACAAAACGGCAAAAAAGCAGGCAATATTGATTACTTTTCTCTTGCTTTGACCACTATCGCAGCCTTAAGCCGGTTTTTACCGTAACTGAACGCTTTCATAAACACGGCATGCTCGACCGGAATATATTGACGCTCAGCAGAAGATAGCCAGGGAATGTCTTCAGTGTCGGGGTCGTTAATATAAACAAAATGCTCATCCACCGCACAAACCACAACCCAATGTGGTGCCTTGCTCTTATCGAATTGCCACGTACTAATTAACACAACCAATAAAGCATCTTCTGCAAGTAGTTGCTTAATCTGACTGATGCTCAGTTCGGAAAGGTGTAAAGGAATACCACTTTGCTCAACCTTCAAACGATATGAATCGTGTACACGCTGTAACACAGCTTTTTTTACTTCACTACGCACGGTGTCAGTAAATAGTGGACCATCTTTATTGAGGTAAATCTCAACCTGAAAACCACGATGGTGCGCAGCTAAAGCTAGACCTCTTGGACCACAACCGCCATGACCTGATGTCATAAAGATAGTAGTTGCCTCACGCCAGATGTCGATTTCCAAAGAGGCAGGGTCAAACTGATTAGGTTTAAAGTAGTTAAATACCATCAGCAGGCAAGCTGGCCCACAGGTAAACGGCGTCGTTTGAGCTATATAAGGTACTTGCCGGCTAACAGACTCACTATCAAATTGAATAATCCGTTTTTGCATACAGATTGCATCAGAATTATCTTCATAAAAGTCATGTTTTACGGCGAATTCGTGATAGTTGAGTTTATGATACAAGCCAATAGCGGCTGCGTTATCAAAACGTACCGCTAACCTTAACAAAACGCAACGCCTTGCAGTTGCAGCATGTTCAGCCTGCAACATAAGATATTCTGCTAAGCCCTGCTTACGCAACAACGGGTCAACAGCAAGAGAATATAATCTTGCCAAGCTGGTACCTCTTCTATAAAGCAGCAAAAAGTAACCCGCTAGCTGACCGTCACGTTCAACCAACATTAAGTCGCTACGCTTTTCTGTGATAAAACGTTTAAAGCTGCGCAAACTTATGCGGTCTGTAGTAAAACACTTATGCTCTAAGGCAAATAATGCCGAAGCGTCAGCTAAGTTTGCATGTCTAATAGAAAACGAAGCCAGATTTACTGGAACTAATGCCATAACGGTACTCATGGTTGCCTTTGGCTGATTTTTAACTAAGTTTAGGATAACAACAGCTAAACAAATGAAAAGCCAACAAGAAATTTAACTTTTGTAGTGCAGATTTCTTTGCTGTCTTTTTTTGTCACACCACGACATGCTTTAGCAAAATTATAGGAGCAACAATGGCCAAGCTGATAATCGTCGTCGACAAAGCACAGGATTGGGCTCCATTTCATCAATATGACGGCGTAATGACTTTACCAGCATACTTGAAATGGTCCGCTAAGAACAAACAACGTACCCGAGTTATTAATTTATGTCGCCAAGCGCAATATCTAGGGAGTGGTTATTACTGCTCTTTGCTTGCTGAAGCAAGAGGCCATCATGTTGTACCCTCAGTACGAGCATTTAATAAATTTAACCGCCATGAAATCGCAGATATAGCCGAAGAGATTCCTGGCACCATTCTCACTCAACTAAATAAAGCCTTAATAGATGAAACCAATAGCCAGCTTACGTTCAATATTTACTTTGGTGAAACTGAACATAAAGCACTAAAAAAAGTGGCGGGCTATTTGTTTGAAGCATTTGCAGTACCTATACTGCGTGTAGAACTGCAAAAGAAATTGAACTGGCAGGTTAAAACGTTAAAAATTGGTAGCGTCCATAAGCTTAATGAGCAAGAACAAAACTTATTTGGTAATACCTTAGAGCGATACAGCCATAAAATTTGGCGGGTTGAACCTACAAATCGAAAGTACAAATATGATTTAGCGGTATTAGGGCCTGTTGATCTTTGCTGTTTATAATTCAGCCAACCCACATTGGCAGCCATAATAGACAGCAAGCCAAGGCAAGTGTACTTGCATAAT
>NZ_AUDG01000114.1 GCF_000425345.1 Rheinheimera baltica DSM 14885
TAAAACGCACACTCATTATTTCAGCGAGGCACTAACAGTGCATACTGGCGAACCGCTGAAAGAGCGGAAAATATGAGTTTTTACACAGCCTGGGCCAAAAGCAGACGTTCATTCCCGAACGACGAAGCTGTGCTAAAACTGCTGTACCAGACCTTACATCAAATTGCGAAGAAGTGGACAATACCACTTAGGGACTGGAAACCGGTGATAAATCATGTACGGTGAGCATGTATCGATATGACAAAGCCACTTACACAGAACATTTTACATACTCCCTTGAGAGCACGAGAAATCTGGCAATGCATCAGTCAACCAGATGGATTGTGCTTTCATATTTGCAAGCGAAAGGTTCGCTTATTCCAAGGGCTAATGCGTTGCCCGGAAAAAACGTTAAAAGCAGATCACTTCGGTTTCCCGACCTTTTGTAGTCTTTCTCTAAGGTATAGTTAATTGTTTTATCATCAACAATGATGGTGATGGTGTCTTCAGCTTGCTGCCATTGAAATGTCCACTTGTCGTTGCTCTTCGGCGTGGTCTGCCGAATAATCGCCGTATTATCTTTTCCAAACTCCAGAGAAAATAGGGATATACAGTTTGTGCTTGAGAAAATCACATCCGTTAAATTAAAAGCAAATTCGGTTTCCAGCTGTTGCTGAGCGGAGAGTAACTCAACGCGAGGGTTTATCAGATATAGGCCAATATTAGTTTTTTTTGTATAGTAGTGGTTTCTCACTCTGCTTTGAGCGATTAAATTAGTGTTGTAACCATGCTCGCCAATGGCATCTAAAATCTTCACGAGCGGTTCGTTATCCCCTGGATCTCGGGGATAGATAATAAAATTACCGAACTTTAGTATGGGAGGGATCCGATCTGAAACCTCCACTTCGAACTCTTTTTCTTTCAGGGACGCGACTATTTTGTCTATTTCTTCCTGCTCAATCTCATAGGTGTGTAAGTAAACCGTGTTGGTCGCGCAGCCAGACAGTAGTGCTATTAAGCTCAACAGCAGCGGGCGAAAGGTGATACGTTTTAATTTTCCAAATAAGTATGCGTTCATAAATCTGCCTTTACTTAATGATTATATGAGGCCCGCGATGGATTGATTAACTTTTGCAGTAATTTGCGCCGCATCGTCAATAACGTGAAAGTGCCCACCGGCAACCTCATCATATTCCACTGTGCCGAAAAACAACTCCTGCCATGCTTGCAGCTCTTCCTGACTTACAGAATCGGCATCACCACGGATCAAGTGGATATTATTGTTAATTTTGGGCACGGACACGAATTCGTAAGTGTCGCCAAGTGCGAAGTCCGTTCTTTATGCACTTTAGATAGATATACCAGCAACGATTACAGATGTAATTGTTTGTGTCAAATACTAAATCAACGATATGTTTAGTTGTCTTTAATGGACTTTAAAGGAAGCGGTTCTGAAAAGGAATCAATGGTATCAGAGCCGAAGAAAGGCCTGTTTTTGGAACTGAAGCAGTTGTTTAAGAGCGAATCCTCGAACGGCTGCATTCTCAGTAAACTATTGATAGCAGTGAGCATCGTCGACTGTCTCCTAATCGCTCAAAGCGCATATCGGTTCTGTGCCAAAAGCGGATCAATGTGTTGTGGCAAAACACAGATAATCACTCATTTGTTGGCTCAAAACACGGGTTAAATTTCCAGATATCGTGCTTGAGTAAATTCAAGAACAACTAGCGTACTGCTTGTATAAATTTTGTCGGACGCAAATTTACTGATTTTAGAAAAATCTGTTGAAGTAGAGGTACATCAGCGTTAGTTTGGTATGAGTAAACATCATGAATGAAGGCAGGAAAATGTTCGACTTACGGGCGGGCAGCCTTTGAAAACGGATTGTTAGGCTAAATTTGGAAACTCTCATACGTATGTCCTTAAGGCCCAAGGCATTGAAATTTAAATGTTTTTAATCGGTTGAAGTTGCAGAAATTTGATTTGTGCCTGAGGGATCCCCACGAATTTAGCCCCCGCATTCAATGTTGTAACTCGTTGTATCTAGCAAGTGTTTGCAGTGGCGCAAGGTACTGCGCCACT
>NZ_AUDG01000115.1 GCF_000425345.1 Rheinheimera baltica DSM 14885
AACAGCTGATCCAGTAATTGGTCTGTAATTGGCATTCTTTATCCCTTCTAAGGAGTTAGATAGAATGCCACTTACACAGTTTTTTTTACAGACTCAAAAAAAGCGACGTTGAGACTACCTCGTACAACGCTTATGCTTTCTGTCCCGAAATAATTTATTTGAAATTTTTATATAAATTAAATAATCTTACACTCTCGAGATTAAACCTTTGAGCAATGCATCATCAACTACAACCTTACCAAGCTTTAAAGGACCAAAATCAAATGCAATTAATGAATCTTTCTCGAGCTTTTTGATATCAGCTATCTCTTCATTTAAGAAAATTGTTCCCTCCGCTCTCACATAATATGCTGTAATAATCTGGTTCATTTTCTTTAAAGGATAAAAACCAATAAAATCACAACTCAAAACGTCGAGTCCGAGCTCTTCTTTAACCTCTCGTGCTATAGCTGAAGATGGCAGTTCACCCGCATCTAAAAAGCCCGAAATAAGCGAGAACAGTCCTTCAGGCCACGCTCTATTTCTGGCAAGGATAAACTGACTATTGCAATAGACTAGGGCAGCTACAACTGGGACAGGGTTATTCCAATGCACAAAGCCACAATCCCCCGAACAAACGTCCAAATCGCGTCCGTCTAAAAACTTTGTCACAATTGGTGAGGTACACATAGGGCAGAATAAATAATGTTGCATTTGATCACCCATATACTCAGATATATCTACCGATGACACATACTTCTTTATTTACGCAAACACGAAATATAAGGCTCAAGGAGTCGACTTGCAGCTCAGCAACTTCTCCTAAAGCAATTGGCCTAACAAACTTAGAATCGATTTGCTTAAGAGCTAATCCGTATTGTTTCTCGATGAGAGATTCCGCATTTCCGACTGTTTGCATACCGTGAATTATTGGCTGCTTCATACCAAATAATTTAGCAGACCAACCCCATAAGTGAATTGGGTTCCAGTCTCCTGATACGCTGGCATATAAGCGCCCCGCATCCTCACCAATCGTCCACTGTCCTAACGTTTCCAAGTTTACATTTTGGAGTGCTGTTGTACTTTTTATACCTTCTTTAAGTCTCTTTATAAAGTAGCGACTCTTACAGCGTATTCTTGGCTCTTTGTTTGCGTTTATTAGTGTCTCAAAATCAACATAAAGTCGGCCATTTTCCTCGATCGCTATGTAGGTGTTATCAATTTCTATACATTCTTTATCATTCAGGTCAGAGTAACGCTCTATTGAATTCTCAACTTGAACCATACCAGCAGCTCTAAAAGGAAAGCTTGAATCTAACATGCATGCTAACTGCGCACGCTGTGCCAAAGTATAATAAAATGTCAAAGGTATTCTGTCTTCGTTAGCTTGGATCTGAGTTTTATAGCTTGAAATATTATTGAAATAAGGGGGGGTACACCGAAAAATATTCTTCACACTCACTTTTGAATAGCTGTTATTTGCCCCTTTTAAAAGAAGTCGAATGAGTGTTTTCACGTTCAGTTCTGGTAAGGTATTGTGCTTTTCCATATAGATCACCGGTAGTTATCTAATTTGGGACGAATGAGTGCTACTAGCATAGCTACGCCAGTGTAAATACCAACCAACTGAACGATTTCAATCAATTGCGCATCATCAAAATAGTTACGAAGCTTGTAAAAAGTATTATCACTTACATCAAGGCAAGTAACTAATTCATCAACGAGACTTACCACTGCACACAATTCTGACGACCAAAGCGAAGTGTTGATTCTTTCTTGCTTTAAATCCTCAATCTGTTCTGATGACACACCCATAATCAGAGAAATAGTTTGTACATGCAGATTAAACTCGTAATGATTGCGTGTTGATATACATGTTCTGAGAATAATTACTTCGCGCAGCTGCTTACTGAGACTTTTAAGATCGAGAAGACCTGATGGTCCGAGAAAACCAATATCTATGTAAGCGTAACCCCAACCACACATTCCAAGCTTAGCTAAGTTTTCATACCCTGTTTGGATCTACTACCAGACAGGGGTTTCACATGATCCGCAG
>NZ_AUDG01000116.1 GCF_000425345.1 Rheinheimera baltica DSM 14885
AACGCACACAGATAACTTCAGCGAGGCACTAACAGTGCATACTGGCCAACCGCTGAAAGAGCGGAAAATATGAGTTTTTACACAGCCTGAGCGAAAAGCAGACATACTGAATTGAAAATGCAGTTAACAAGAGCTTAACGAGCAGTTCGTTAAGCTCATTTCTATGACTTACTGGTCAAGCGTCAACAAATAGTACTTGGCCTGTGATAAAACCATCAACTGATCGCTCGAATGCTTTCCCTACAAGCCTGCCGGGTACAGGTTCAAAACCCGGCATCATATCACCGTAAACATCCCATGCCTCTGTCAACACCGTTGGGTTCACGACATTTATGCGGATATTTCTTGGCATCTCATACGCAACGCATTTTACAAAGGTATCAATTGCACCACTTGTTGTTGCATCTGCAATTGCATAAGGAATTGGTTTGACATTTAATATTCCGCTGATCAATGTGAATGAGCCGTTATCAGCGATGTAATCCTGTCCTATGCGTACAAGATTGATTTGGCCCATCATTTTGCTCATCACTGTCGTCATCCACTGAGCTTCTGACATTTCAGTAAATGGGGCATACTCGCAGTACCCGACTGTGTTTACAACTGCGTCGAAGTGTCCGACTTTTTCATACAAGGCTCGGATCGAATCGACGTTGGTTATATCGACGATATGATCAACAGCACCAGAGCGACCAGCTGTGATCACTTTATGTTTTGCTAAGCCAGTTAAAGCTGCCTTTCCCATCTTTCCTAAACCACCAATCAGAATAACAGTTTTCATAAGCCTCACTACCAATGTTGTTTTCGTTAGAGCAATGCTACTGCCCGAACTCAACAATTGAAAACAATGATTTTAGGTGATTGATACCAATTAAAATGGTTATACTGAGTTAACAGCTAATTTCTGGTGATATCGGACGATGTATGAGTAAGTTAGATCGGTTAGACATTAAGCAACTACGGGTGTTTCAAGCGCTTATTCGTGAAAAAAGCGCTTCTAAGGCCGCGAATCAGTTAGGTTTGACGCAACAAGCTGTCAGTGAACAACTGAAAAAGCTTAGAGATGTATTCGAAGATAGATTATTTATCAGAAAAACAATTGGATTTATCCCTACACCACTGGCTGAGAATTTATCTGTTGATATAGATAGATTACTTAGAGAGTTTCAAACTTTGTTAGCGCCCCGCGTATTCGACCCAGAAAGAGCCCAAGGAACATTCGTTATTGCCGCTACAGATTACGCGCAACAAATAGTGCTACCGCATTTAATTCAAACGTTAAGAACTCAATCGCCTCAATTGAAAATAATTATCAGAGATTTTGAGGTGAATTCAATACATGACTATATGGAAAGTGGAAAAGTAAATCTTGCGATCTCATTTCCTGACTGTGTTCCTTCGTCATATCTGACGATGAAACTTTTTGAAGAACAGCATGTATGTGTAACATCAAATTTTTCTAGCATTCCAAAAATAAGTGCAACATTAAAGCAAGTCGCTGAGCATCCTAATATTTCAGCATCGCCTTCGCGCCCAAATTTTAAAGGTTCTATTGATGATTGGTTTGAAAAACATGATTTAACGAGAAATGTTGTGATTACAGCACCTTGTTTCTCAGTTGTCCCCTTATATCTAAACGTGACAGATTCGCTCGCATTCTTACCTTCAAGAGCTGTGAATGAAAGTAGCTTGGTAGAAATCAAGCTGGATGAAATGCCTGAACCTTTTGATGTTATTGTCGCGTGGCATCCAAGGACAAACGATGACCCACTCCAAAAGTGGGTTATCTCTAAGTTAGTACAGTTTACATGAGGCTAATCGTGTCCATGTTTTTTATGAACGTCCGCTTCTGGCACAGGCTGTGTGAAAACTGCTGATCACCTTTTGGTCTAAGCAACAGATTTATATGATCAATCGTTCTTGATAAATCAGCACAGTTAGTTGC
>NZ_AUDG01000117.1 GCF_000425345.1 Rheinheimera baltica DSM 14885
AGCAAGACCTGACCCTTAGGGGCGGCGGTTACGCAAGATACCAACCCGGGCTTTCAGCCCTTCGGCTGGGCCGGAGGCTTGTACGATGCCGACACTGGTTTAACCCGCTTTGGTGCGCGGGACTACGACGCCCAAACCGGCCGCTGGACCAGTAAAGACCCCATCCGCTTTGGTGGGGGTGACAGTAACCTGTATGGCTACGTACTGGGCGACCCGGTAAACTTTATTGACCCAACCGGCCAATTCGCCCAGTTTATTGTTGGTGCAGTATTTGGTGCTGGTGCAGATATCCTGTATCAAATGCTGGTGGAGGGGAAATCCTTTGGCTGCGTTGATTTTGGTGAAGTCGCGATAGCGGCAGCCATGGGCGCAGTTGGCGGTGGAGGTGTCGGTTGGATTGTTGATAAGCTGGGTAAGCTGAGGAAAGTTACAAGAGGGGTACCAAAGCCAACTGTTACAGATCCTAAACTGAACAACCTTGTCAAAGACTTGTATAAAGGCGCTGAGACAAAAAAGCCAATTGGTTCTGGCAGCACTGCTGATGCTATTCGGCACGAAGCATTAACTGGCAATCCAGTTGGCGGGAAATTTCACACTACGAAAGGTGAGCAATACGCAAACGCATTGAGCAAGTGGCTGAAGAAAAACCCAAATGCTTCGCCGTCAGATCGTAGTGCCGCTCAAACAATTTTGAACGATCTTAATAACGCTCTTGGAAGATGATAGGGATTCCCGTGACAATTAGTTTCCAAACATTTATGAATTTATTGCTTGAAGAGGTACCAGAGCTTTCGATAGCCTATTCTGAGCACATTGATGACTATGATGAGCTGATCGAACATGTATTTATGGGAGACGTAACTAGGTTTTCTGAGGAACTTTATTTTGAAAACCCAGACTCGGAGGTATTAAAAAGATTACTTCATTTTATAGACAGAGCTTTTGCGGTTGAAGATGAGAAATTAAAAGAACTTATTTCAGTATCGTTTTTAGAAAACCTATCACGAGACGAGAAAAGTTTTGAAGGTATAAGGGGATTGTTGAGTGCTAAATTGGTCGAAGAGCTATCTAAATACAATTAACGATAAAATGATAAAGCAGCAGAACGATATCACCGTCTGGTTACAACAGTTATCTGGTCAAGAGTTAAGGTCTGTTGATGCTTTGCTGTTTATTTTTGATGGTGTTGAGGAGATAGATCATCCGCAAGCAGTTAGTCTGACTTTTTCGACTTCAGAAAACTGCGTTTTAAAATGCGCATCTGATGGTGAATCGATGCAATTTTCCCGCGAGTTGTTGATGAATAATGATATGGGTGAGTTTGGTAAACAGCTTGTAAGAGACGTATCGGCCTGTGCTATGTGGCATAAGTGCATTGATAAGCAGGTATTTAAGACATACTTACTGGAATCAGAGTGCGACAAGATAGTAGGTGTTGGGTTTAGTTTTGATTCTGAAATTTCTATTTTTGTTATGAATCTGGGGGACGAATTATATATTTTTGATCGGATAGAAGACTGTCTTGCTTCTGATCCAGATATAAATGCTCGGGTGATTGTATAGATTTTTAAATTTTACCAGCCCTAACCGTATCGTCCGTATCGGAGTGTATAGAGTAAAATAATCGGGTGCTGTAGCCCGATTTTTTATCTGCTTTATCAAAATAGTACATTGTCACCAGTAAAGACCCCATCCGCTTTGGTGGTGGCGACAGTAACTTATACGGCTACGTACTGGGCGGACCCGGTAAACTTTATTGACCCCACCGGTGAGATACTGCAGGTTATCGTTGGCCGGGCGCTGTTTGGTGCCGCCAGAGAGTTCCTGTACCAGGTAGTAATAGAGGGCCGCTCCTTGGGCTGTGTCGATTACTGGCAGGTAGGGGCAGCAGCACTGCAAGGCGCGTTTACTG
>NZ_AUDG01000118.1 GCF_000425345.1 Rheinheimera baltica DSM 14885
CAACACTCGATACGGGTGGTCAGTTACACCTTACCCGACAGGGACTTACACCCTGCAAGATGCATCAAGCTTTGCTTGACGCACTAACGCTTTGCTAATTGGCTGCCGCAGCACAGCGTAGGCAGTCCGGTGGAGGCCACGCTGTTTGTGGCCGGAACGAAATTAAGCAACTTGTTATACGGCTAACTTACTAACACTTACAACCTTGCTGAATAAGCTTTGCTTTGGATAATTAATTGCAACTTCAAAGCAATCAGATTCATTAAACACTAACTTATAGTGATTGCAAGATATCTGGCTAATGCTACTTAATGAGTAACTATTATAAAAAGGCGTAAAATTATGGCAGCCAACAATTTCAAGGTTCTTGTTTAAAACGACAACTTCGCAGCCTTCTTCGAACGGACAATCCCAGTTTATAAGCAGCAGAAAGTAGTTAGGCAGCTCAAATTGTTTTTCTATCACGAAGCCAGATACTTTTAAGTTAAGCTCTTCACCATTAAAGTAGAGCAAAGATTTCAAAGGTCTATCCTCGTAGCTTCCTTGATGCTCTTTAATAGTGAATTTAGCTATTGGTATCACAGAGCTTCCTTTGCCGTATAACGCTTGCAGCAACGGTGAGCGTAGCGAATCCGCTGGCTGCAATTGTTAGCTGAATTTACTTAGTAGGTTGCACTTTACCGCTGGCCACTCAGCAGCAACGATTGAGTAAACAACTGTGTCCCTAATAGAGCCATCCTTCATTATTTGATGATGACGTAAAATCCCATCTTGTTTAGCACCCAAACGCTCTATGGCTGCTCTGGATGGCTGATTAAAATAGTGCGTTCTAAATTCAACTGCAATTGCATCATGTGATTCAAATAGTTTTTTTAGTAGTAGCAATTTACATTCTGTATTAATCGGCGTTCTTCGTACCGAAGATGAGTACCAAGTATAACCAATCATGGCTCGCTTATTTTTTGCATCAACGTTGTAGTACCGGGTTGTACCAACAATTTGATTGGTAAACTTCGAGCGAACGGCATATGCAATATTACCTAATCTACTAGCTTCTACTGCGTCTTCCACATATTTACTCATTTCTTCTGGTCGTGGAACATTTGCAAACCAGAGCTTCCATGATTCACCATCTTGAACGGCTGCTTTCAGTTGAGATAAGTGTTCGATCCGCAAGGGTTCAAGAGTCAAAAAGTCGCCTTCCAATATTTCTTCATTAATCCACATAACTTCCAGACTTCGTTATTCAGCTAACGCCCGGCTAACCGCGCAAATGTTTGATGGCGGCTTTTTTGCGTTTCTTTGCAAAAAAGGTGACAGCGAATATTTGTCCGTTTGAGCCGTTTGTTATGTGATTAAATTTGCTAAACATAGTAAACCAATAAGTAATTCAAAAATAACACCGCCTATATTTTTTTGTGTAAATGCATCATTAAACAAACTCAAAAATCTTATAAAAGATGCTGTAACCCAGCCTATGCCAATTACAATGAAAGCATCATTAGATTGAGTGGCTATTGCGTATAAAGATATACCAATAAAAAAGCCACCATAGGTTGCCCTAATTTCAGATTGTCCTTCTTTGCCTATTGCTTGGACACTTACAAAAGCTTGAATTAATTGCGGTCTAAATAATGCGATTAAACCTAAAGTTAAACTTATTAAAACACCAACATTAGAGAGTAATAAGCTAATAGACATTCCTAGTTGTTACCCCTAAGTTTAAGACTCTTGATTCACAATCGTGGTAGAACGACCCATTACTGAGCCGCCCCCACACAGATCCGGACGTGCGGAATTACCGCATCCGGCTCTTCAGTTATATATTCAC
>NZ_AUDG01000119.1 GCF_000425345.1 Rheinheimera baltica DSM 14885
AGAAAGTACGTTAAGTTGAAAAGAAGCCAGGGGTGGGTCAAATTTAGATTACCGTTTTAAGCGGTAAGTGGGTCAAAATTGGATTGCCGTTGACAGATGAGGAAATAAAAAGCAGTCGAACAGCCGTTGCTTCATCATTCGAGCAGTTTTTATAGCTTTTTGCATCAGGTAAGTTAGACATCGAGGTTCTTAATGGCTAACAATACGCATCACTCGCGGCCTTCGGCCGCTGGAACGCCAACCCGCTGCGCGGCTCGTCGCCCGTGTGCTTTGCGTTGTACGGCTTCATCCAATATTCGAATAAGGACAAATTATGAATAAAGAAATTGAGGATTTGTGTGTTGCATTGGAATCATTGGCTGGAGCAGTGGAAAAGGGGTGGAGCGATAATCGCTCTCTGAATGAAGCCTTTGGTTGGCATCACCCAGCCATTGATCGTACAGAGTTAGCATATATTCCACTTTCTTTATCAAAGCGTATTCGAAAAGCTGATTTGAATATTGATGACGAAGATCTTCTTGAAATACTGGAAAAAGTTCCAGCAAAGCTAGAGCGTATAAAAAGTTCGACTCTGCCTTATTTTTATAACGGCAATGGGCAACAGGCAATCCCAGCTTATATTAGTACATTAGAGTGGATTTCTAGTTTAATCGAACCCGAGCTAACATGGGTTATACATAATGACCCTAGCGTTTTACCTCCAGCCATTTCGAGAAAGCTTAAAGGCTTATCTGCAAAAATTAATGAAATAGAGGTGGATCAAGATAAGCTCACCAAGCAAATTCAAATCATTAATGATGCGACAGAAACTGCAGAATCACTTCCCGCAGATTTGCAAGATTTAAAAGAAGCTCGAAAAAAAGTCGAATCTATTGGTTCTGAAGCGATTAAAACAGCAGCTAAAATATCAACCGCTAAAGAAAATGTTGATAATTTACTTAGCGCTATTAAATCCAATAAAGAAGAGTCCGATAAGCTGGTTGAAAACTGCGAAGATTCTTATCGTATTACGACCAGCAAGGGTCTTGCTGGTGCTTTTGACCAAAGGGCGAGTCAACTTGCTAAATCCATGTGGGTATGGGTTTTTGGTCTGCTGGGTGCGCTTGTATCAGCTTGGTTTATCGGTACCGGCAGAGTGGAAGCTTTAACTTCCGCATTATCTGTTCCAGATCCAAAATTGGGTCTTGTATTTGGTCATATATTTTTGTCAATTGTAAGTCTAGGCGCCCCATTATGGTTCGCATGGTTATCTACTAAACAAATAGGTCAAAGATTTAAGTTGGCCGAAGATTATGGTTATAAAGCTTCTGTTGCAAAAGCATATGAAGGTTATAGAAAAGAAGCAGCGAGGATAGATGAAAATCTTGAAGCCAGACTCTTTGAATCTGCATTATCAAGAGTAGAAGAAGCACCTTTACGACTTGTTGAAGATGGAGGTCACGGAAGTCCTTGGCACGAACTGGCAAACTCCAACTCTTTCAAGGAAGCATTAAAAAACATTCCTGAATTCAGAGACAGAGTGTTTGAATTGGCTAATTCGGCAATTGATAGAACTAAACGAAAACCAGATCTTCATGCAGTTAATGAAGCCAAACCCGTACAACAAGTGCAGTCAGCGGACTCGTAAATTCGCCGCTGCTGCAAGCGTTATAGCTACGCGTGAATAGGAGTTCATATTGAATTCAGATAAGAAGAAGGATGGTGTTCAAAAAATATTGTCTGAGCCGGTGTTGGGAGTATGTAAAATTTTCTGTGTAAGTGGCTGTTTCTCATAGCGATACACGGTCACCATACATGATAATGAACTGATTCATCGCCGGTTTCCA
>NZ_AUDG01000120.1 GCF_000425345.1 Rheinheimera baltica DSM 14885
GTAGTGTAGCATTCGCTATGCGAGAGTAGTTCACCGCCAGGCACCTAATACTAAGCCCCGCTCATCGAGCGGGGTTTTTTTATGCCTAAAATTCAGTGATGATAAGCCTTAGCGAACGAGCTGCAATTTAATTTAGCGCTTTATAGCTTAAAAACTCGACAAATGCGTGTCAAAGATTAACACTAAGAGTTCGATCAAAAGGAGTTGGTTTTGTCACAATTGTCATTGTACCGGCTGCGGGCACAAAAATTACAGCTTGCTGTTTTGATAGCATTTTTGCTAGTGCTTAATGTGTCGCATTTTGTTATGCAACGCTACAGCGTGATGCAGCAGGCTGATCGTTTAGTTGAACTCGCACTAGAGCAACCACACGAAACTGGTGCAAGGTGGTTAACGGCCAGCACTGGTTTGATTTTGCAATTAGCCCCCAGCAACACTCATTATATTGCCATGCAAAACAATGATACCGTGTTGTACATTGATGAAGCATTTATTATAAAACCTACCCTGTGGCTTTATTTCACTATTAATTCTCTGTTGTTATTGTTGATATTGCCGATTGGTTTGTCATGGCGAAGACAGCGACGAGCTCGTACTTCCGAGCTCGTAGAGTTAGACAAGTCGCTACATATATTAGAAGCTAAAGTCGAAGCAGTCGGCGACTCCTCGGCTAGTTTCAGTCAACGGTTGCAAAAAGTGTCTGATCAAGTGAACAACCTGGTGAGGCGCGACCAAGAAGTTCGCCATTTAGTTCGGGTACAGGGGCTGATCGACCATGAACTTGCTATTGGTAACCGTGTTTTTTTTGAAAGCAAGCTGCAACATTATTTAAGTGATGTGTCAGAAGTGGGGTTCGGCGCATTGTTTATTATTCAGCTAAGTCATCCTGAAACGATAAGCTCAAACATAAAACCGCTTAATCGTCTGCGTGGTTGTGTGGATATACTGCATGGTATGGCCTCAGACTACGCTAATACTGTAATTGCCCGCTTGTCTGATAACGATTTAGTTCTGTTAATCGCAGGGCTTTCTGCTAAAGACATGGAAAAATTGGGTGATAGAATGGCTACGCTATTAAGTCGAGCCAGTTGTTTTGCCGACTGTGTTGACCAAGACGTATTGCATATCGGTTATGCCAGCTATCAGCGAGGACAGACGTCATATCAAGTACTGTCCGAAGCGGATATGGCACTAAAAACGGCACAATTACATGGTCCCAATGCGGCATATGGCTTTGTATATGATGACAGGCCTCAAGCGAAAGGTTCTGTTTGGTGGCGGTCTGAATTAAACAAAGCGTTGCAAGATCATCGTTTTGCTCTTAGCTTTCAACCGGTTTTTTCGTGGCAAGACCGCGATATTCTGCAGCATGAAGTATTAATTCGGCTGCAATCTGCTGACGGTGGTTATATCCCCGCTGCTATCTTTCTGCCCATGGCATATAACTGCGGCTTGGCGTGCCAGATTGACCAGCATGTGTTACTCAAAACAGCGCGGTTATGTGCCATGGACTCACGCACTTTTACTCGGTGTAGTGTGAACATTAGTATCCATTCACTACTCGATCCACAGTGGTGGCAATGGTTGGAGCATATGTTGATATCTGGACAGTTGGACCCGCAGCAATTTGCCCTCGAACTTACAGAACATCATTTACTCCGGCATTATAAAACCCTAAAAAGTAAGCTGTTGAAGTTAAATAAGTTAGGTTTTTCCTTAATTGTGGATCATGTGCGTATTTCGGGATGATCCGGCCAGCGATTTCGGCATGAGTCGGCCACCCATTTCGGTATCATCCGGCCACTGATTTCGGCCTCATCCGGCCA
>NZ_AUDG01000121.1 GCF_000425345.1 Rheinheimera baltica DSM 14885
TGCCCACCGCAGATACACCAGACAAGCTGACAAAGCTGTTGCCATTCTGATCTACACGGCAATCACGCCGACGGTGTGGTTGCTGCAACGCTTACCTTTAAGCCCATCGCCTTGAATAGCGCCAGCAACAGGTTAACCGATGAATGTCTGGTGCCCCTGCTGTCAGCAAGGATGCTGAAATCAGCAGGCACTCATTGAGAATGAGATAAGAGAGCCCCTATATGTGTTTGTTGCAGGCTATCGCCTGGCAACCATGATGACAGATGAAGCAGTCTCTCTTGCTGATGGACAACAAACTGACCGCTAACGCGGCCAGAAGAGCGGTTTTACCTATTGACTCCGAGAAGGCTCATATGTGTTATGCATTCTATGGCCCATACTCAGCTCTCATTTCATCTTGAAAATCTCTGAGAAGACTGACACACAGGTAGTATTTATCCAGCTTCTCTTTCAAAATCTCCATTTGGTCATGGAGTTTCCTCAGATTGATATATTGAATGCCGTCAAGATTCTTGTTTCCTTTTTTGTCCTTTGGGTACCTGAATGCAAACGACTCTGGATCAACTTTGACGAATTCTGTAATGATTGTTTTGATGGTCTGAATATCTTCCTTGGTGATATAGTCTTTTATAGATTGATCATGATCTTTGATAAGTCTAGCCATCAAAGAATTTGCAGTGTTCCACAAGTCGCCAATTCTGTGGTGCTCCGGGAAGCTTGCCTCTTCCTCAAGAAATATTCTTGACTCTCGAATAATGTGCTTAAGTTGCAGCTCAATATACTGACGGTAGAGAAATGATATGGGGAAAACCAAAATATCTTGGTTAGTACCCGATTCAACCACATCACTTACGAGTTTATCGGCAGCTTCTCTATAACCCTCGATATAAAGTCCCATAGCATCGAGTGACCAATTCAAGCATGCATTGGCTTTCCAATCTTTATCGCCTGAAAATAATGAATTACTCATTTGGCACCCTTATGCATAACGCTCGCAGCACAGGCCGAAATCCGTGCAGCGGGGAGGTCCAGGCCACGCAGTGGCCGTTTGTGACTGCGCTTGTTATGAATCATTTTGCACAGCTACCGCCAATAGTTTTCGAATCTCGGCCAAACACTTTTCTTTAGCATCGCGGAAATTTGACACCAGATCTTGTGAACGCTCATCACGAAGAGCATCACTTAAAATAGCTCTTCCGACCATGATCGCACTATTTGTTAGAAGATCTAATTTCTCAGGAATCAATGCCCTATTTTCATGGTAATAGGCTTTGAGTTGGTCTAGCTCTGCCTGATAATCGTTCCAGGCTTCCGCACCTCTAATACCATTATTAACTACGCCTTCCAGATGTAATAGGAGGTCATATAGTTTGATTAGAACTTCAGCTTGCCTTTGGAAAATACCGCCATAAGAAATTTGCAAACGATTACGTTCAATTTCTAACTTTGACTTGTAACTTTCAATTTGTTTACTTGCGTCAGCAAGGATCTCAGACTTGAAACGCTCAATATCTTTATTCAAGAAATGAGTAAACATTGATTTTGAAAGATACCCGATAACACCCAAAACAACGGCATTTGATAAGAGTGATACTAAAACGACTTCTACCACTGATCTCTCCATGATTCAATCGTGGTAGAACGACCCATTACTGAGCCGCCCCCACACAGATCCGGACGTGCGGAATTACCGCATCCGGCTCTTCAGTTATATATTCACTCG
>NZ_AUDG01000122.1 GCF_000425345.1 Rheinheimera baltica DSM 14885
CGCAACACTCGATACGGGTGGTCAGTTACACCTTACCCGACAGGGACTTACACCCTGCAAGATGCATCAAGCTTTGCTTGACGCACTAACGCCGCAATCACGCGCTCGTCGCGTGCATTGCATTGTTAGCATTCTCCACAGATTGTACTTGCTTTCTCCAACAACTCTTTACGCTCACGCTCATACTCCTCATAGGATTTGTTGGTGCCCTCAATGCACTCAGAATAGGTGGGAGGCGGCTCTTTAAGGCACTCGTTTCGCTGATTTATATGAATGTTGTCGTATATCGCTTTGTTGCTGCAACCTGTTGTGCTGAGCATTACCATTATTATCAATAATGCTTTACTCATGATTACAGCCGCCACGTTCTTCAAAGTAACGCACCAACACCAGCATGGCATTATCCTTAGTATACTGCTCGCTGCGCTGCACCATAAAGCGAATGATAGTTGGCACATCAAATAATTCCTTTGGGTCCTTGCAATACACCTTTTCTAGATAATCCGTCCGTTCATCTAACGTGGCCAGTAGGTCAAGCGCACCGCCAACATAGGCTTGAAGGATCGGATGATCACTGCATTCTTCGGGAGATGAATGACAAATGTCAGAAAACTGCTTCATCGTCAGCGCGCTGGCACTGGGCGCATACAGAGGTAGTAAAAGGATGGCAGCGGCTACGATCAATCGAATATTCATGGAATCAACCTCTTGACTAAATTAATGTAAAACGATAATTTATATCCACAAAACAATCATGTCAAGAGAGATTTATAGTATGAACCGCCAATTTTCACAGCTAATTGCCTTCGGATGTATAGCAATGCTTATCGCAACACCTGTGGCCGCCCTGTATCTCCTGATCAATATTGAGGTATTTGCCGCCATGGCCAGAAGTAGCCTACACCTACCAATACAATGGCAGACCGTCTCAGACATGCAGTGGTATAGCTTGTGGCTTTTGACCCTCTTCTATGTAGCCACTGGCGTGACCGGCCTCTACTTTTTGCGCCGCGCGTTCTCCAACTTCGCCAAAAGAGAACTTTTTAATCGCAGCAATAGCCGTGACCTGCGGCTGTTTTCAGTTTTTGTGTTTGCACAGGCGCTTGCCAAGCCGTTGCACTTCTCACTTGCCAGCATGCTGCTATCAATGAATCATCCTGCCGGCCAGAAGGTGCTCTCTATTTCTTTGGGTAGTGGTGAAATTAAAGTAATTGCACTGGCCATGATTCTTTGGGTAATGAGTGATCTCCTCGTCAATGCTAGCAAGCTGGAAAACGAAAACAAGCAGTTCATATAGGGGGGCTAAATGCCTATTGTCGTTAACCTTGACGTCATGCTCGCCAAGCGCAAAATTCGCGGCAAAGAACTTGCTGTTGAAATCGGAATTACCGAACAGAACTTGTCTCTGCTGCGCACTGGAAAAGTTAAAGGTGTCCGCTTCTCAACACTTGAGCAAATTTGCCAAGTTTTGGAATGCCAGCCTGGCGATATCCTTGAATATATACCAGATAATTGAACTTTCTATGAGATGCTAACGCTCAAAGCAGCTGCGCGGTACGCGTCGGCTGCCTTTGCTTGTTAACTGCTGACTATGCGACAACAAATACAAAGGCATAATCTCCCTCGGTAATACACCCATTTTTAATTGACGCTAAAAGTAGAAGGTTGCGTTATTAAAGCCTGTTTGTATTTCGGTGGTATGCCACCAATTGCCGTGTT
>NZ_AUDG01000124.1 GCF_000425345.1 Rheinheimera baltica DSM 14885
CTACCAAAAGCATGCAAAGTTCGTAACAAATAATAAACAGAATAGCCGGAGCGGAAATGCTGTGTTCTGAGCAGGTTTTTCTACAGGCTCGTTAGCTTTTTAGGGAGTACAGAAGTAATGGATAGTTTTTCGTTTCTAAATGCACAATTTCTTGTGTTCGTTGTAATTGTTGCACTGCTTGTCATACAAATGTTTGCGCTCAAAAAAGGATATTTTGTAAAGGTAGAATACTCAAAGCCACGTAAACTTTTCTGGGCAGTTTTTATTTCATCCATTTTAGCCGTAAATAGTATTATCTTTGGCAATATGTATTTCTTGCTATTAGCTGTGGTTCTTGGTGTATATCTATATTTTTTCAAACAATATTATGCATTTAAACGCAATCAAAGCTAACAATCCGCGTCATTCGGGGCCTGCGGCCCCTGCGACGTTCACAAGTACGCGCGCATGCGCGGGGCGTTAGCATGGGGGAAGTATTGAGCTATTTTCAAAATTTCTTGAGCAAACTAAAAGGTGGCTCAATACATATTCTCGCATGTCTTTTAGTTGTGCTTTTGGCAGGTCCGGAAATAGTACTGGCTTTGGAGTTGAGCGCATTAATGGAAGTAATGGGAGCGTCAACATTTCTATTAATGCACTGGTATGCGTTTTTGGCATACATAGAGCCAGCGGTTAAGAAGTTTAAAGAATTTGAAGGTGTGCAATTTTTTGTCCCGAGGTTAGATGATATTACCTCTTACCCTGCTTTGCTTATTCATGCTGTTCCGGGGCGTAGTATCGCCTTATTGTTTTTGCTTTCACTGTATTTAATTATCGGGGTGGGTGTTTACAGTGTTGTCATATAAAAATGCTAACAATACGCATCACTCGCGGCCTGCGGCCGCTGGGACGCCAACCCTCTGCGCGGCTCGTCGCCCGTGTGCTTTGCGTTATGCCGGTTGAACGATTACCGTTAGTCTCAGGAACAACAACAGTGAAACAGGGAAAGCAAATGTCAATATTTCTTAAATTTCGGCTAGTGATTTTAGCTTGCCTAAGCCTTGGTCTTTCTGCATGTATTACGTGGCCCGGATATCGTCATACAATAGATCAAGAAAACTTCTATTTACATATCACGGCCTCTTCACGTGCTATAAACGAAGAAATTCGTTTTAACGCTGAAGAAACCGAACTATTATTTTTACCCGAAAGTGCTCAGATCGAGTTAGTTGTTACAGATAATATCGGAAAACATCAACTCACGATAAAAGAACATCAAGGTTCGATTGTTTATCACTACAGGTTAAATGGGCGTAAAACGACATTTGGAGCCAAAGAAAGAGAGTGGTTCGCATCACAAGTCCCTTTAATCATTGAAAAATCTAAATATCGAGATGGTCCGAGTCAGGCATAACAAACGCCAGCAAAAAGCGCTGGCTGCGACGCCGACTCGCAACAAGTTGCTCGCGAGTGCTGCGAGCGTTAGTGCGTCAAGCAAAGCTTGATGCATCTTGCAGGGTGTAAGTCCCTGTCGGGTAAGGTGTAACTGACCACCCGTATCGAGTGTTGC
>NZ_AUDG01000125.1 GCF_000425345.1 Rheinheimera baltica DSM 14885
TGGCGCAGTACCTTGCGCCACTGCAAACACTTGCTAGATACAACGAGTTACAACATTGAATGCGGGGGCTAAATTCGTGGGGATCCCTCAGACTCAAACCCAGTTTATTGGCGCTGGCGATCAGCAGTAGCTTCGCTGGCATGGCTCTGGCGCAAGACGGTACACCAGGTGCAGATGAAGAAGCCAAGCTGGAGCGTATTGAAGTTACTGCCCGTCGTACCATTGAAAACCTGCAGGAAGTTCCGGTGGCCGTAACCTCAATTGGCGCAGCCGACTTAGCCGAGCGCGGTATTGCTACCGTGGTTGAACTTCAACAATTCTCACCAAACACCACCTTGCAGCAAAGTCGCGGCACAAATTCTACGTTAACCGCCTTTATTCGCGGTGTAGGTCAGGAAGACCCTCTATGGGGTTACGAGCCGGGTGTAGGTATTTATGTTGACGATATTTATGTGGCGCGGCCGCAAGGTGCGGTGCTGGATATATTAAACGTTGAGCGTATTGAAGTGCTACGCGGCCCACAAGGCACGCTGTATGGTAAAAACACTATTGGTGGTGCTGTTAAGTACGTTACCAAGGAAATGAGCGGAGATACCGAGTTTGCCGTCAACGTTACTGCCGGTTCCTATAAACAAGGTGACGTAAAACTGACCGGTCAAATACCGCTAATCGATAATCAGCTTTATTTAGGTTTTGGTTATGCCAACTTACAACGCGATGGTTATGGTAACTTTTTAACGTCAGCCTTGGCGGGGCAAGATGGCGAGAACTATAACAAAGACTTGCAGGCTTACCGCTTTACCTTGGAATACCGGCCGAGCGACGCTGTTTTTATACGGCTGAATTACGATAAGACCGAAGACGATTCTAACGCCAAAGGCGGTTACCGCTTATTACCCAGCTTGTTAACCGATGCACCTGTTCCGGATAGTGTATATGATTCGTACACCAGTATGCCTACCTGGAATACGGTAGACACTGAAGGGGTAGGTCTGACCATTAATTGGGACATCAACGACAACTGGACGTTTAAGTCGATTACCTCTCAGCGTGAAAGTTACTCTAAAACCAACATTGATTTTGACAATACCTCATTGGATATCTTTGATGTCCCCGCCATTTATGATGACGAGCAGTTTACCCAGGAGTTCCAGCTTAACTACCAGACCGACGGCTTTAAAATGGTGTCTGGCGCTTACTACTACACTGCCGACTCTTGTGGTGTATTCGACGCCATACTGGGTGTGTTGGGTCGAGGGGCATTTGGCACACCTGGCCTGACGCGTGAAGTGGGCGGCTGTAGCAATGGTGACAGCACCGCGCTTTATGCTCAGGGTACCTATGATATTGACGAAAAATGGTCAGTAACGGCCGGTTTACGCTACACCAAAGATGATAAAGATGCATTAGGGCTTGTTGATCTTTCGAGATGGATTATTAGACAGCATGATGGGCTGGTACAATTACTTTCGCCAAAAACTAACCATGACAACCCATCA
>NZ_AUDG01000126.1 GCF_000425345.1 Rheinheimera baltica DSM 14885
GTAAGCGTAACCCCAACCACACATTCCAAGCTTAGCTAAGTTTTCATACCCTGTTTGGATCTACTACCAGACAGGGGTTTCACATGATCCGCAGAACAACCGAGCAGTGGCTGGCGCTGTTTGACCAGTATAAAGCCAGTGGGCTAACGCAAACCGAATTTGCAAAACAACAAGGCATTGACCCGACTTATTTCAGCTATCGTAAGCGGCAACTTCTCGCCTGGCAGCAGGATGATAATACCGGCTTTGTTGAACTGACGCCGCAAGGCATGTTGCTTAGCCAGCCAATGCTGCTGAAAAAGCGCGATGTTGAACTGCTTTTACCTTCCGGCACCGATGCCTTATGGTTAGCGGCGTTACTCCGGGCACTTTAACCATGAAGATGTTTATCGACCCGCCCAAAATCTACCTGCATAAACAGCCGGTGGATTTTAGAAAATCCATTAATGGCCTGTCGCTGTTGGTTGAGCAGGACATGCAGCAATCACCGTTTAGCGGTGCGCTGTTTGTATTCTGTAACCGCCAGCGCACCCGCTTAAAAGTGCTGTACTGGGACAGCACCGGCTTTTGCCTGTGGTACAAACGGCTGGAAAAAGACACATTCCGCTGGCCACGCCTTATGCCAGGCAAGGTATTAACCATCAGCGAGCAGCAATGGCACTGGCTGTTGCAGGGTATCGATATCCAAAAACTGACACCGCATCAGCCGCTGCACTACCAAAGTGTGGGGTGATATGCCGATCGGCTATAAATCCATTTGATCGCAGCTTAAACAATCTAAATAAGTACAGGCACTTAGCCGCATTGGCCGTTACAATAACGGCCATGAAAAAGACACCTTCAACACTACCGGATGACATTGAAACGCTCAAGAAAATGCTGCTTGAGCGTGACAAGCGCATCGCCAAATTAGAGCGGGTAAACCAGAAACTCGAAGATAAGCTGCAGCAACTGCTGGAGCAGTACAACCTTGCCCAATACAAAAAATACAGCCCCAGCAGCGAAAGCTATCAGGGCGATGGCGAGGTGCTGAACGAAGCAGAGCAGCTTGCTGACGAAGAGCCAGCCCAGCCAGAAGCGACTCAGACCGAAGCGGAAGAACCCGCCAAACCGCGCCGTCCACGTATTGCTGCCGAGTTGCCACGGGTGGAGGTGGTGCACGACATTACCGATAAAACCTGTGCTTGCTGCGGCCATGCACTGCACCGGATGGGTGAGGAAGTCAGCGAGCAGATTGAGTTTATCCCTGCGCAAATCCGGGTGATTAAAAACGTCAGGCCCAAATACAGCTGCCGGGTGTGCGAAAATAAAGGTACGACAGTGGCCATACAAATTGCCGATGTGCCGTCAGCCATTATTCCCAAAAGCATGGCAACGCCCAGCCTGCTGGCCCAAATCATCAGCAGTAAAATGCACTACGGCCTGCCACTGTACCGACAAGAAAAAATGTTTGCTCAGGC
>NZ_AUDG01000127.1 GCF_000425345.1 Rheinheimera baltica DSM 14885
ACGAAGTTGCTAACGCTATGCTTCCAGGAAAAGCCTCTAAGCTTCAGGTATTGGAGATCGTACCCTAAACCGACACAGGTGGTCAGGTAGAGCATACCAAGGCGCTTGAGAGAACTCGGCTGAAGGAACTAGGCAAAATAGTACCGTAACTTCGGGAGAAGGTACGCTCTTTGCTGTGAAGGACTTGCTCCGTAAGCAGCGAAGAGTCGCAGTGACCAGCTGGCTGCAACTGTTTATTAAAAACACAGCACTCTGCAAACTCGTAAGAGGACGTATAGGGTGTGACACCTGCCCGGTGCCGGAAGGTTAATTGATGGGGTTAGCGCAAGCGAAGCTCTTGATCGAAGCCCCGGTAAACGGCGGCCGTAACTATAACGGTCCTAAGGTAGCGAAATTCCTTGTCGGGTAAGTTCCGACCTGCACGAATGGTGTAATGATGGCCAGGCTGTCTCCAGCCGAGACTCAGTGAAATTGAAATTGCGGTGAAGATGCCGTATACCCGCGGCTAGACGGAAAGACCCCGTGAACCTTTACTATAGCTTGGCACTGAACATTGACCCTACATGTGTAGGATAGGTGGGAGGCTTTGAAGTTTGGACGCTAGTCCAGATGGAGCCGTCCTTGAAATACCACCCTTGTATGTTTGATGTTCTAACGTAGGTCCCTGAATCGGGATTGCGGACAGTGTCTGGTGGGTAGTTTGACTGGGGCGGTCTCCTCCTAAAGAGTAACGGAGGAGCACGAAGGTTGGCTAAGTACGGTCGGACATCGTACGGTTAGTGTAATGGTAGAAGCCAGCTTAACTGCGAGACAGACACGTCGAGCAGGTACGAAAGTAGGTCATAGTGATCCGGTGGTTCTGTATGGAAGGGCCATCGCTCAACGGATAAAAGGTACTCCGGGGATAACAGGCTGATACCGCCCAAGAGTTCATATCGACGGCGGTGTTTGGCACCTCGATGTCGGCTCATCACATCCTGGGGCTGAAGTCGGTCCCAAGGGTATGGCTGTTCGCCATTTAAAGTGGTACGCGAGCTGGGTTTAGAACGTCGTGAGACAGTTCGGTCCCTATCTGCCGTGGGCGTTGGATGATTGAGTGGAGTTGCTCCTAGTACGAGAGGACCGGAGTGAACGAACCGCTGGTGTTCGGGTTGTCATGCCAATGGCATTGCCCGGTAGCTACGTTCGGAACGGATAACCGCTGAAAGCATCTAAGCGGGAAGCCGGCCACAAGATGAGTCATCCCTCAGACTTTAAGTCTGCTAAAGGGTCGTTGGAGACCACAACGTTGATAGGTGAGGTGTGGAAGCGCAGTGATGTGTTAAGCTAACTCATACTAATTGCCCGAGAGGCTTAACCATACAACGCCCAAGATGTTTTGCG
>NZ_AUDG01000128.1 GCF_000425345.1 Rheinheimera baltica DSM 14885
CATTCGTCATTGGGGTTTAATACGCCAATTGAATATGAAAGTAAGGCAGCATGAAATTTAAATCTAAAAGCGTCTACTTTTTAGGGGGAAGTTTCGACTCGCAACAAGTTGCTCGCCTGTGTGGCGGTAGTTAGGCTTTTCTGTTAAACGGATGAAGACATGGTTTAACAAATAGCTAATCTGTCCACACATAAATGGAAAGGAAACGAAAATGAAACCTGTATTTGGAAAATTGGTAATGACCGTTGTGCTTCTTGCATTATTTGGCGGTTGGTTAAGTTTGGCAAATGCCGACAATGTGAAAACCTTGCCGTTGAATACCGCTGAAGGTGCAGAGAAAACACCTAAGCAGATTGTGACCGAGTTTTTCGATTTGGCGTTTGTCCAACGTCATCCCGCAGAAGCTGCCATGAAGTATATTTCCCCTGACAAATATATCCAGCACAATCCTGATGGAAAAGACGGACGGGATACGTTCATAAAAGGATTTGCTGCATATGTTGAGAAATCGAAGTATCAGGCAGTCATAAAGCGGGTTATAGCAGAGGGTGACATGGTTGTCGTGCATAGCCACGGCTTTAACGATCCGGGTGATTCAAAAGATCGTGGTGAAGCGTCCGTAGATATTTTCCGTGTGGAGAATGGAAAAATTGTTGAACATTGGGATGTGATTCAACCGGTACCGGAAAAGTCCAAAAATTCAAACACCATGTTTTAAAAAGCCTAACCCGGCGCTCCAGCGGATTCGGTTTTGCTCCGCTACGCTCCGCAAAACCGAACCGCTGAGCTTGTCGTTAGAGGTAATATGAGACTAAGCATCGCTAATATAATTTTTACTGTAGCAGTACTTTTGCTGTCGCCACCCTCGTGGTCCAATCCTGAAAATGACGCTGTAGTGTTCGTTAAAAATACTGGAATGGGAAACAACCTAGAGCGAATGGCAATACGAGTTGCTATGAATACTCAAACCTATCGCATGTTAAATACCGACTTAGGCATGCCTGCAGCTGCAAATTTGGTTAAAAAGCATATAAAAATTGCCACAGGAAATTATCAAGATGAATGGAATAAAAATCTGGCTGCTTCATATTTGGAATACTTCAGTGCAGAAGAATTGAATTCTATTCATACTAATAAAAAATCGTCTCCCTATATCGAAAAATTTAAAGCTAAACAAAAGGATGTGGGAGCCAGTATGCAGCATAGGTCCAAAAACCTTTTGCAAAAAATCGTGTCTGAGGCCATGAAAAATGCCTTTATTGAAAGTGCAACCTCTAATAAACAAGGATAGGTCGCGCGCAGCCGCGACTTAATCCTGTTGTTGGACAAGCCCGGTGTTTGAGTTTTCTGCTTATATAGTAGATATATC
>NZ_AUDG01000129.1 GCF_000425345.1 Rheinheimera baltica DSM 14885
ACAGCTGATCCAGTAATTGGTCTGTAATTGGCATTCTTTATCCCTTCTAAGGAGTTAGATAGAATGCCACTTACACAGTTTTTTTTACAGACTCGAAAAATTCATGGGGGCTGTGATAAATCGTGTCTACTGAAACCATGATTCTCGGAATTTCTTTGGTAAAGATACTTTATGTCCTAGCTGGTGCATTCGGCGGCTTTTTTCCGTTCTTCTATGATCTCATTACTCGACAAAAAATGCCGCCACAACTAAAGATAGAGCTAGATCTTGAGTTTTTCCTTGTGAAATCACTCCTAACACCTTTTTTAGCTTTGGTCGTTACTATCTTCGCTGTGGCCTTCAATAGCATCAATGACTGGCTGGCTGCTCTGTATCTCGGTGCCAGCCTTCCTGTATTACTTGAGAAAGTAATTGGTGCAAGTACAAGCACAGCAGAGAAGCTGGCAACCGGGCAGTGAGTGCCATGAACATAATAAACAAGGATAGGTCGCGCGCAGCCGCGACTTAATCCTGTTGTTGGACAAGCCCGGTGGTTGGTTTTTCTGCTTATATAGTAGATATATCGATGACAGCCTGAGTGGCTTGGGTTGCGCTGGTTAGCGGCATTAATTAGGGGCGAGTTTAGCCATGACCGCCTGTTTTGCCAACAGCAATCTGTTTTTTCTGGTTCTTTTTCGTTTAGCCGTTATTCACCTCCTGGTTCAGTGTTTTCACCACGGGTGGGGCGCATCCTGTGCCTTGGCGCATTCCTTTGCTTAGTCAGTTCGTTTTACATGCGCTGACTGTTTTGCCGTTGTGGCCTCCCATCGATGTTTGACCCAGATTATGTGTAACTGGCCCTGGCAATGCGGGCAGCACTTTTTACTCTGTTGCCGGCCTGGTAGCGGCGAGAGCCGTACTTTAAGCAGTAATTGAATACGCCGTAAGATGCACTTGGCGTTGCCGTGTAAAAAACCATAGTCTCTTGTGCGCCGAAAGCCTTTGGGTAACACATGCTGCAGCACGCGCCATAAAAAAGCGGTGGCAGGCTCGGTAATGCGCTGGTATTGCTTAGTGGTGCTGTTTTTATAGCGGAATGTGACCCTGCCTTGTTGATAAGACAAGATGTTATCTTCGCTAATTACCCCACGGTATAAGTAACGGGCCAGGTAAGTTAAGGCGCTGTTACCGCTACCGACGCACTCACAATCAGCATTCCACTTTTTAGGGCTTTGATACGGCAAGCGATACCCGGCCTGTGTCAGGGCCTGTATAAACTTAGCCCGAAACACCTCTGCCAAGTTATCGGCTTTAAACAGGTAGTTGCTGCTTTTTTCACGCCAGAGATTGCGGCGTTTATTCAAGCTGCCTGCCGGCAC
>NZ_AUDG01000130.1 GCF_000425345.1 Rheinheimera baltica DSM 14885
TTTAACAGCACAGCGGGGTCATACGCCGGACGGCCATTATCTTCATTCTGGTATTTGCTGTTAAATATCGACAGGTCCAGCTTGTTATCAATCAGGTAATGAATGGCGTGTTCAAAGGTGCCTGGCTGCAGTTGGTCGAGATAATTAATTACTACCATGGCACTTTGTTTGTAATCGTAAGGGATGTATTTAGGCATTAGGCGTTGTCCACTTTTTAATCAGACAACGCTATTTGATCACAAACTCGATCAGCTGAAAAGAGGTTTTTCTACAGCCTCAACGCATTACTAATGGGCTGCCGCAGCGCAGCGTAGGCAGTCCCGTGGAGGCCACGCTGTTTGTGGCCGGAACGAAATTTAGTAACTTGTTAGGCATTTTTCTTACCGAGGATATATCGTTTAAAAACATAGCCCCAAGGCATTGCTAAAATTGGCAAAACAACCAGTGCAAATGCAAAAGCGGTCTCTTCCATGCCTGAACCTACAAGTTCATTAGATTGCCAGAGCGGATACACTACTAAAATTAGCCATAGCACTTTGTAGAAAATTTCGAGCAAAAGAATGGGTATCATTTCAACTGTTCTGAATATCCCCAACAACGCCAAGGCCGAAAATGCAGCCCACACACTCCATGCCACGGCCTCGTTTTCTTCCCAGACGCCTGAATAAGAAAGTATGTAGCCCCAGACGTCCTTACCTAGAACAAAGAACATTAAGACATAAATCAGACGCATTAAATAAATGTTGATCGGCCTGATGCCGTCAAATTTTGTACTCTTGGTGAATAAATTCTTAAACATTATCGGAATATCCATATCAATATGTTCGCTGAGCAGAATTGCCTAACGCAAAGCTTTGGGGCGGCTGGAGCGCAGCGTAAGCCGTCCCAGCCGCGATAGTGGCGACAACAGCGCCTTGTTATGGGGCTTATACACTGCGCCATCTCCTTACCACCGTTACAAAAAGTGCAGTTGAACATGCAACTAATGAAAACTGCCCCAACATTTGAAGTGCGAGTTTAGGCCAAAAATTAACTTCTTCAGTAAAAAGGGGATGCCACACATAAACAAGCGACAAATTACCAGGATAAAGTAACACCCGAATACCCGGCATAGGGCCACCCCACAAATCCCATAAATTCCAGCTTAACGCGAAAGCGACCAAACCGATCACGACAGACAGTGCCCCAGAAAGAAAAGCTATTGTCGATGTTTTAAGCTGGCTCATCGTGCCCCAATCGTGGTAGAACGACCCATTACTGAGCCGCCCCCACACAGATCCGGACGTGCGGAATTACCGCATCCGGCTCTTCAGTTATATATTCACTC
>NZ_AUDG01000131.1 GCF_000425345.1 Rheinheimera baltica DSM 14885
TATATCTACTATATAAGCAGAAAACTCAAACACCGGGCTTGTCCAACAACAGGATTAAGTCGCGGCTGCGCGCGACCTATCCTTGTTTATTAGCATTATTTTTGCTGAACTTTGAATGTTACAGATTTACCGATATTTAAGCCGTTTGTGATTAAAGCTGCATCCAATGTTAAATCCAGAGGGTATTGTTTTGAGGGCACCATATCCATCCAAGGGAAAAGTAAAACCATTTTATTGCCCACAATTCTGCCTGTGACAGGTATATCAGGGAAAATTAGATCAGGCTCTTTGCCACTTAATACTCTGAAATAAACACCAAATTCAGTTATTTTATATGTTGATGTCGAAGGAAGCTCTACCTCAAGTTCAATTAAACCAGCATCATTGCAAGAGCTACCAGCCTTGTAACTCGCTCGGGATATTTTAGAAACGGTAACAATTGGCTTTGGAACACTTTCCCAATACTCTCCGTCTGAATTTGGATCGCTTTGAGCTGGACCTGCATGTTGTTCCCATCTCTCTAGGCTAGGTTGAAAAAGATCTAAACCAGCGAATGAACATGCAAAGGAATTGGAACTAACAAAACCTAATAGGAAAACTAAACTCGAATATTTCATCTCAATTCTCGATAATGCTAACGCCCGCCACAAACGCGAGCAACTTGTTGCGAGTCGAGCGCCCAACGGGCGCGTTTTTGGTGGCGATTGTTAGGCACAATAGTTCACTTTTTCTGTAGTTTGAGTCGTTTTTGTATTTCGTTTAATAAATCAACTAGTGCACTGTCAAATTTTCGAAAAATTATATCTCTCTTTTCCGAATCATCAATTTCTTGCATGGCCTCTGATAACACCAGGCTGAATTGATACCCAAGTCCCTTCCATAAATCATTGTGCTCAATGATTAATAATGTCATTACAAAGTCGGCGTTTCTATGGTCACTATCGCTCAAGCTACGTTCGCAGAAATCATTAGGATATAGCTTGCTATATATTTCGTGCAGCTTGGACATACCATCTAATAAACGCAGCCGTCTTGCATCATTAATTTGATCATTTCTATTTATCTTTTGAATGTGAACCGCAGACCAAAAACCAACTAAACCACCAACTATTGAAGCTATGGCGCCCCCAAGAATCTGAGCATAAAAATCTTCCATTTAACTGATCCTTTTTCGCCATCGTGGTAGAACGACCCATTACTGAGCCGCCCCCACACAGATCCGGACGTGCGGAATTACCGCATCCGGCTCTTCAGTTATATATTCACTCGT
>NZ_AUDG01000132.1 GCF_000425345.1 Rheinheimera baltica DSM 14885
AAGGGTCTATTCATGGCTAAGGCTAAATTTGAACGAGTAAAACCGCACGTAAACGTAGGCACCATTGGTCACGTTGACCACGGTAAAACTACCTTAACTGCAGCAATCACCAACGTACTGGCTAAGACATACGGCGGTCAGGCATTTGCATTCGACCAGATTGACAAAGCGCCAGAAGAAAAAGCACGTGGTATCACAATCAACACGTCACACGTTGAATATGACACGCCAACACGTCACTACGCACACGTAGACTGCCCAGGCCACGCTGACTATGTTAAAAACATGATCACTGGTGCTGCTCAGATGGACGGCGCGATTCTGGTAGTAGCGGCGACAGACGGCCCGATGCCACAAACACGTGAGCACATCCTGTTGTCACGTCAGGTAGGCGTACCTTACATCATCGTGTTCATGAACAAGTGTGACATGGTAGATGACGAAGAGCTGTTAGAGCTGGTAGAAATGGAAGTGCGTGAGCTTCTTTCAGACTACGACTTCCCGGGTGATGACTTACCAGTAATTCGTGGTTCAGCGCTGAAAGGCCTGGAAGGCGATGCAGAGTGGGAAAAGAAAATCATCGAGTTGGGTGAAGCGTTAGATACGTACATCCCAGAGCCGGTACGTGCTATTGATAAGCCGTTCATCATGCCAATTGAAGACGTATTCTCAATTGCTGGTCGTGGTACTGTAGTAACAGGCCGTGTAGAGCAGGGTATTGTAAAAGTTGGTGAGACAGTAGAAATCGTAGGTATCAAAGACACTGTAGCGACGACGTGTACAGGTGTTGAGATGTTCCGTAAGCTGTTAGACGAAGGTCGTGCAGGCGAGAACATTGGTGCGTTGTTACGTGGTACTAAGCGTGAAGACGTAGAACGTGGTCAGGTACTTGCTAAGCCAGGTTCAATCAAGCCACACACTAAGTTCGAAGGCGAAGTGTACGTATTGTCAAAAGAAGAAGGTGGTCGTCATACACCATTCTTCAAAGGCTACCGTCCACAGTTCTACTTCCGTACCACAGACGTAACTGGCGCAGTTGAATTGCCAGAAGGCGTAGAGATGGTAATGCCAGGCGACAACCTGAAGTTTGTTGTTGAACTGATTTGCCCAATCGCGATGGACGAAGGTTTACGCTTCGCAATCCGTGAAGGCGGCCGTACAGTTGGTGCTGGTGTAGTATCAAAAATCATCGCTTAATTAAGTGATTGATGAAAAAAGGCTCCGTTGGGGCCTTTTTT
>NZ_AUDG01000133.1 GCF_000425345.1 Rheinheimera baltica DSM 14885
GTGAATATATAACTGAAGAGCCGGATGCGGTAATTCCGCACGTCCGGATCTGTGTGGGGGCGGCTCAGTAATGGGTCGTTCTACCACGATTGTTCACCTCAAATCATAATCAAGGAGTTACATATGAGTAAAAATTTAAGAAAAACAGCTGCATACACTGCTTTGGTTTTAGTACTTGGGTGTGTTGCATTTTACGCATCAATGGAAGATTACCAGAAAGAAAATTTTTCAAAGTTAGTCAGCCAAACCTTTTCAGGATAGGCTTTTGCTGGATTAACTAATTGTATTTTTTTAAAGCTTTTTGCATGGGTGCATTTCAAATAGCAAGTGAACATAACAAAAAAATATTATCGCCAGCAAAAAGCGCTGGCTGCGACGTCAACCCGCTGCGCGGCTTTCCGCGCTAAATTTGAGCGTTAGGCTAAATATTTCGACCATCGTACTCCGAGAATAAACATGACTGACAAGCAGTTCAAAAAATTAAAATACTACGTGATTGCAATTACCATATTATTCGTAGTTGGATTTCTGTTGTGGGAGCATTTGAATGGTGGAATAGTGAGCCATCACTTGATGCACCATTCTGATTATCCTTCAATATCAAACTGGTGGGGATTATTAATCCTCCCATTCTTAGCTTGGCTTTCAACAGTGCGGATAGAGAAGCGTCTAGCTCTTCAACCTAGTGACGCGCCAGTGAGGGCAAAGATTTTACGATTCGTACTTATTGGTTTTTTTTGCATGCTGGTCTTGAGCCTTGTCCAGTCACTCAGTGTTATTTTTGGCTACGGGAACGTTGCAATGTACTTGTCTTTAGGTCTGTTAGTAGTCGGTTTGTTTCTGCCTATATACAAAGCGGAGTGTATTTTTGGATATGTATTTGGCTCAATAGTTTTTTCTGGAGCAATAATTCCGCTTATAGGTATATTGGTGATAGCAGGCATTTCGTGGTTTTCTCACGTATGTATAAAGCCATTAGTTTTTCGAGTTATCAAAGCGCAGCCGCAGTAGTTTAGCCTAACAAACCGCGTCATTCGGGGCCTGCGGCCCCTGCGAGAAACCTCCCCCAATAAAGTAGACGCCTATCAAAACGATGAGGTAGGCAAAAAATGGCTAAGATACTCAGTGATCAGAGGGTTGTAGAATATAGC
>NZ_AUDG01000134.1 GCF_000425345.1 Rheinheimera baltica DSM 14885
GGCCGGATGAGGCCGAAATCAGTGGCCGGATGATACCGAAATGGGTGGCCGACTCATGCCGAAATCGCTGGCCGGATCATCCCGAAATACGCAATTACAGCATCTCAGTAAAGAAATGGCACTCTACTATGCCGCGGGTTCATCTTATTCGCAATCGATCTTCGGGAACGATAAAAAGCACTTTAGTCATGAGTACAATGAATCAAAAAGATATGGTGAAGGCCTGGGATACATCTATAACTTGTTACTAAGTGAACGAACACTGCATGGGCCATATGGTAACTGGTTAGAAGCCCAAAACCGTAAAGGCGATAAAGCTCACATTTTGGCAAAACGCGAAGAAACAATTAAGCGATTCAAACGTGGTGAGCTAGCCTATAGCGAGACTCCGCTTGGAGCATGCACGAGTACTGTGGGCTGTAATAAAAAGGCCATGAGGGCTGTTTCAGCCTGTATAAGTTGCGATAAAGCAGTAATTGTTGAGTCCAAATTAGAAAAAGTAATTTTTTCTCAGCAACTATTAATCAATGAGCTTGAAAACACATCTATGGAGTACCGTATGGAGCAAGAGCAACTGAACGATTTGATTCGCCTACAAACTCGCATCAGGAAAGCAGAATAATGTCATCCATTGTTGAATATTTTAAAGCTTTAGAACGACTTAAAAAAAGAGAGCCCTTAATCGTTCAAAAAGATACGAAAATATCAAAAGATTCTGTATCACTTGAGGCTGGACGCCAAAAAGGGTCGATTAAAAAATCTAGAGCTATTTTTAAGGAGTTAATTGCAGCAATCGATGAAGCTGCAATAGAGCAAAAGCTCCCTGAAATTTCTCAGCGTGAAAAGCTCACAATAGCAAAAGCAAAAATAGGGAATTACAGACAGCTATATGAAGAAGCTTTGGCAAGAGAAATCATGCTAATTAGACGGATCTACGAACTAGAAAAACATCTTTCAGAATCTACTAAAAATAAAGTAACTAGCATTTCAAAAAAATAAGCCAGAAAAATAATAAAATATTGAGTATGTAAAATTTTCTGTGTAAGTGGCTGTTTCTCATAGCGATACACGGTCACCATACATGATAATGAACTGATTCATCGCCGGTTTCCA
>NZ_AUDG01000135.1 GCF_000425345.1 Rheinheimera baltica DSM 14885
GTCGCTAAATTTAGATGTTTTCATGCAGAATCTCCTGCGTTTATGTTACGAGAAAATTCTACTTTTGACGTCAGTTATTTTTAGGGTGTATTACCCTGCTCTTGTCTGATATAAAAAAGCTTGCGTTGCTGCACACGCTGACTGACGAAGACTTAAAATACTACCAAGGCTTCCAACACCTATCTCCTTTTACTCTTAGCCCTTCTCATAAATATGATAAAGAAATTGTAATTGAAGCCTATCAAGAAAAATTTCTGGTAATAAACTCAAAGATTTATGCGAGTGATGAGCTTGGTCTGTCATTTTTAAATAAAAAGCGTGGCGCTGAATTTCAGCTACCAGCAGAATTCAAAAACATTGAAGCTTACATAGCCCACCTATCTGATAATCTACATATTCTAAAAAAACACATTACAAAGCGAGAATTTTCAGTATTCGCAAATGAGTTATCTGTAAACGAATGTATAGGATTTCTGGAAGCATCGCAGAAAAAATATAATTTGCACTTTGATATCGGTAACAAATCAGCTTTACTTTTTAAATTAGCACTGCAGGATTATTCTGTAGCTGAAGTAATCAGCTTACTTTGGTCAGCATTCAAAACAGCATTAGCAAAGATTCAAGGACGTCAGCTGACTCGGGAGAATGCAGCATTGTCAGTGATACCAAATTTCGAACGTCTTTTACTTACGGCAAAAGAAGAAGGATGGAAGCTTACACATTACTGGCGGTTAAAAAGCATCCCTCAGTCTAAGCTTAGTAAAATCGTTTTTCAGGATGTTCTAGGATTGAAAAGTGACGGCTATAACTTTTCGAATAGCTGGTTGGGCGGTTTGCTAGATTCAAGATGAATTATTGTTAATTAATTTAAGTGGAAATTGGTTGGTGTAAAAGATCACCCTAAATTACCACCTGTTTCACTTTAAAAGGACCACTGGTTGCAATTTCTATAGGCCATAACTTTCACAATCAAGGACCATTGATTGCAGCATCATTCATTAATATCAAAGACTGCTTTGAGCGCAGGCTGTGTGAAAACTGCTGATCACCTTTTGGTCTAAGCAATAGATTTATATGATCAATTGTTCTTGATAAAGCAGTACAGT
>NZ_AUDG01000136.1 GCF_000425345.1 Rheinheimera baltica DSM 14885
ATCCAAAATCAACACAGCTAAAGGATTTACCCTCTACCAGCATTTGATACAGGATATCGGCACCGGCACCAAATACCGCACCAACAATAAACTGAGCAAATTGGCCGGTTGGGTCAATAAAGTTTACCGGGTCGCCCAGTACATAACCGTATAAGTTACTGTCGCCTCCGCCAAAGCGGATTGGGTCTTTACTGGTCCAGCGGCCGGTTTGGTGTTGGTGTCAAAACAAAGCCGCAATTAAGCGGCATTGTTTTGACACCAACAGCAGAAATTCAGTTTATCTTCTTACCCTTCTCGTAAATTCTGAGGAGATATCCCATGATTGTTCTGAAGTTGCTCATTTGCACCATTCTTAATTAGGAACTCTTGAAGCTCAATAGCTCCTGCTGATTCAAACTCAGCTCTCCACAGCGGTGTATTTCCAATATCATCAACTGCATCAATTAGAGCTCCCTGATCTACTAATAACTTACACATTTCTATATCGTAGTTTTGAGCAGCAAAATGCAGTGGGGTCATACCCTGAAAGTCTTTGACATTCACCTCTGCACCTTTCCCAATAAGAAAGCAAGCTAATTCTAATTGCTGATCAATCACTGCATGAACTAATGGTGTCCTTAACTCTTGATCGAGGGAGTTAACACTAAATCCAGAGTCTAAGATAAACTGTACCGCATTTATATCACTGCGAAAAACAGCATCGAATAGAGTTCTATTTGCCTGGCTTTTCAAATTTATGACTCCTATTCAAACTCGGGTGTTCAATCTGATATAAATTTGGATTATTCATCCTATCATTAAATTGCTTTTGGGTAAGACCCTCTGCTTCTGCTTTTACTTTCTCTCGTCTAAATTCATGTCCACGCTTATGCCCCAAATCATATTTACCATTTATGGGCAAACCAGTATTTGCATCCCTAAACCTCCCATCAGCCATCCTTTTTGCTCTTGACTCAACGGTTTCTCTCACATGTTTACGTACATATGGGCGATGTAAGTCGCTTCTGCTACCAACTCCCCCAGTAAACGCGCCTTGCAGTGCTGCTGCCCCTACCTGCCAGTAATCGACACAGCCCAAGGAGCGGCCCTCTATTACTACCTGGTA
>NZ_AUDG01000137.1 GCF_000425345.1 Rheinheimera baltica DSM 14885
CCTACCAAAAGCATGCAAAGTTCGTAACAAATAATAAACAGAATAGCCGGAGCGGAAATGCTGTGTTCTGAGCAGGTTTTTCTACAGGCTCGTTAACTTCTTGGAGCAAATCTACAATGTTTGGAACTCACGATATTTTGCTTTTTATTATTTCGGGGCTCTTGCTCAATATGATCCCAGGCCCTGATTCAGTGCTTATAATGACTCGCAGTGCAACTCAAGGCTTGCGAGCAGGCTCAGCAGCAGCGCTCGGCATTGGTGCTGGAACCTTTGTACATATTTTCGCTGCTGCAGTGGGCTTATCTGCTGTTCTTGCTACGTCCAGTACAGCATTTACGGTTGTTAAATTCATGGGCGCGGCTTATCTGCTTTACGTAGGCATTAGTCTGATTCGGAGTAAAAAAAAGCGAACAAGTGACACTGAAAACAAACTTGTCGCTCCGCTATCGTTGTCTTATAAGCGTATTTTCATGCAAGGGTTTTTAACAAACGTCCTTAATCCAAAAGTTGCAGTATTTTTTCTTGCATTCGTGCCGCAGTTCATTTCACCCGATTCTAGCAATAAGGCCCTTGCTTTCATCATGCTCGGATGTATCTTCAACTTTAATGGCATGTTGTGGTGCCATTTTTTGGCCATATCTTCAGCATTTGCCAGTAAACGCGTACAGGCTAGTGAAACTGTAGCTTTATGGTTAAATAGGCTTATCGGTGGAGTTTTTATTTCGTTTGGTATTAAGCTTGCTCTCGCTGAAAGAAGTTAACAAGTTGCTTAATTTCGTTCCGGCCACAAACAGCGTGGCCTCCACTGGACTGCCTACGCTACGCTGCGGCAGCCAATTAGCAAAGCGTTAGTGCGTCAAGCAAAGCTTGATGCATCTTGCAGGGTGTAAGTCCCTGTCGGGTAATAATATTAGGGTCAGATCCTGAGGGATCCCCACGAATTTAGCCCCCGCATTCAATGTTGTAACTCGTTGTATCTAGCAAGTGTTTGCAGTGGCGCAAGGTACT